>NZ_LPUS01000023.1:0-469 GCF_001563515.1 Bacillus sp. JH7
TTTAATCCAGCTATGATAGTAGGTATTAATAAAATGCCCACTATAGCGAAAAAATAAAATGATCCATATGCGGTCATGCTGTAACCTCACTCAATAATTTTTTGCGATCTACCTTTCCATTTGGTGTCATTGGAATAGAAGATTGATACATGAATTTACGTGGAATCATGTAGTTTGGTAATCGCTCATTGAGTTCTTTTTTGATTGCAGATGTTAATTTGAATTCTTTTTCAAATGAATGTTCTCCAGGAACAACAACCGCTAATAAATAATCGTATTTTTCACCTTTTTTAATTGGAACGATAACTGCACCTTCTACGTAAGAACACGCACGAAGGTGATGCTCAATTTCTTCTAATTCCATTCGATAACCATGCAGCTTAATTTGGAAATCAAGACGACCATTATAGAATAGAAGACCATTTTCAACATAGCCAGCATCGCCTGTTTTATAGGCGCGCTCACCGTC
>NZ_LPUS01000024.1:0-410 GCF_001563515.1 Bacillus sp. JH7
ATGCGTACGCAAGAGTACATGCGACAAAACCAAGACAAAATGAATACTGCGATGAATCGTTTATCTAGCGGTAAATCTATTAACAGTGCAGCTGACGATGCGGCTGGTTTAGCTATCGCTACTCGTATGCGTGCAAAAGAAGGCGGATTAAACGTCGGAGCACGTAACACGCAAGACGCTATGTCTGCTTTACGTACTGGTGACGCTGCTTTGGGATCTATTTCTAACATCTTACTTCGTATGCGTGACCTTGCTACACAGGCTTCTAACGGTACGAATAACACTGAAGATACTGCTTCTTTAAACAAAGAATACGAAGCATTAAAAAGTGAAATTGATCATATCGCTGACAAAACATCTTTCAATGGTATTAAATTCTTAAGTACTGATAAGGGTGGTGCGGCTGATAT
>NZ_LPUS01000025.1:0-375 GCF_001563515.1 Bacillus sp. JH7
TTCGGAAATCTTCGGATCAAAGCTTACTTACAGCTCCCCGAAGCATATCGGCGTTAGTCCCGTCCTTCATCGACTCCTAGTGTCAAGGCATCCACCGTGCGCCCTTTCTAACTTAACCAAACTAAAAATTAAAAAATATGAGCTACACTGTTATCTAGTTTTCAAAGAACATACATTTATATATGAGAGATAGTTCTCTCAAAACTGAACAAAACGAAACACGGAAACTTTATTGATGAACAGCGTTCATCAATTCTCCATAGAAAGGAGGTGATCCAGCCGCACCTTCCGATACGGCTACCTTGTTACGACTTCACCCCAATCATCTGTCCCACCTTAGGCGGCTGGCTCCAAAAAGGTTACCCCACCGACTTC
>NZ_LPUS01000026.1:0-307 GCF_001563515.1 Bacillus sp. JH7
CTGGCGCTACTGGACCTCAAGGCGCTCAAGGTAACACAGGTGCTACTGGACCTCAAGGTGTTCAAGGTAACACAGGTGCTACTGGTGCCACTGGACCTCAAGGTGTTCAAGGTAACACAGGCGCTACCGGCGCTACTGGTGCTACTGGACCTCAAGGTGTTCAAGGTAACACAGGTGCTACTGGCGCTACTGGACCTCAAGGCGCTCAAGGTAACACAGGTGCTACTGGACCTCAAGGTGTTCAAGGTAACACAGGTGCTACTGGTGCCACTGGACCTCAAGGTGTTCAAGGTAACACAGGCGCTAC
>NZ_LPUS01000027.1:0-250 GCF_001563515.1 Bacillus sp. JH7
GATGAACGCTGTTCATCAATAAAGTTTCCGTGTTTCGTTTTGTTCAGTTTTGAGAGAACTATCTCTCATATATAAATGTATGTTCTTTGAAAACTAGATAACAGTGTAGCTCATATTTTTTAATTTTAGTTTGGTTAAGTTAGAAAGGGCGCACGGTGGATGCCTTGACACTAGGAGTCGATGAAGGACGGGACTAACGCCGATATGCTTCGGGGAGCTGTAAGTAAGCTTTGATCCGAAGATTTCCGAA
>NZ_LPUS01000028.1:0-234 GCF_001563515.1 Bacillus sp. JH7
CTTTCTAACTTAACCAAACTAAAAATTAAAAAATATGAGCTACACTGTTATCTAGTTTTCAAAGAACATACATTTATATATGAGAGATAGTTCTCTCAAAACTGAACAAAACGAAACACGGAAACTTATATTGATAAGCAGCGCTTATCAATTCTCCATAGAAAGGAGGTGATCCAGCCGCACCTTCCGATACGGCTACCTTGTTACGACTTCACCCCAATCATCTGTCCCACC
>NZ_LPUS01000029.1:0-232 GCF_001563515.1 Bacillus sp. JH7
ATACAAGTTCACAAAAGAAGAGTTAGTAGAGGCGTGGAAAGATCCACAAGTAAGAGAAAAGCTAAAAGACTTACCGAAACACCCATCTGGAAAAGCGCTAAATGAATTAAGTGAGGAAGAATTAGCGGAAATCCAAGGGGCATCAGATGTACAACCAGAAACAACACCACTTTGTGTGGGAGTAATTATAGGATTAACAACGTCAATTAAGATTTGTAAATAAAATAAAAAA
>NZ_LPUS01000030.1:0-305713 GCF_001563515.1 Bacillus sp. JH7
TAATTGGTGAACGATCGTCTGGATACTCAGAAGAAATCCAATGTGCTAACGCATCAGAATCTTCCTTTAATTGTTTGTACGTAATTTTCGCATCTCGCCAAACAAAAGCGGTTTGATCAGGCGTTTCAATAGCCCACTTTTCAATTTGTTCTAATAACTTCATAACGTTCCCACCCTAGAATTCGTTGTAAATAAACGGATTTGTGTTTGTGTCATGGAATCCATACAACCAAAGTAATGCAAATAAAATTGCAAGATAATACACTATTCTTACTATCCATTGTGTAAATGGACGATACCATAACTCTTTTAATTTTTTCATAATGTTTCCTCTTAGTAAAAATATATTTTTAAGCTATAATCATTTATCAAATGCATAGATATAATATTTTACAAGCGATTGTCATGCCAAAAGTTTAAAGGCATATGTTCTTTTTCGCTATACGCCCTAAATATATATCCCTTAATCTTTAACTGCTTAATAATTTCCGGCAAAGCCTTTATCGATTGGGGATGTATGTCATGCATTAAAACAATTTCTTTATCATTATTTGCTTGTGATATAACGTTTTCAACTATCTTAGGAACAGATTCCTCTAATGGAACTTTGTTATACTTCCAATCTAAAGAATCAATTGTCCAATCCCAAATTTTCAGTCCTGCTTCAGCAACTTGATTGCGTAAATCCTGAGTTAATCCTGGTTTAGATCCATATGGTGGTCTACAAAGCATTGGGTTCTCATGTATAACACGTTGAAGAATTTGTTGAACTTCTTTCATTTCAGATAAAAAATTTCCTTGAGTGTATAATTTTCTATAATCATGTGTCATACTATGCAGACCTACATAGTGCCCATATTGTTTTTCACTTTTTATCAAACTTTGAAATTGCTCCGCATGTGAACCAATTACAAAAAATGTCGCTTTTATATTCTCTTGCTTTAAAATGTTTAATACTTCTTGTGTATACTTACTTGGCCCATCATCAAAAGTTAAATATATAACTTTTTTACCTTGTGCCTCCTCTTCAACTCTCTTCTTATCTTTCTCCTGTTTAATTTCTATTTGGGATTCTTTTTCTTTTCTTACTTGAACTACATCATGTTTATTACTAGATTCATTTTTTGCTCTTACTCCAGAATTTAAAAGATGTGAAAATACAAATACACCAATAAAAAGCAATGATAGAACCAATATACTTTTTTTAATCATTCTAAATACCTCCATCCAACTCCACATAAGGACTGATATATCCTACACTATACGAAAATCGTAATTGTTATTATTTTCATTTTTAAACCACAGATATATACTTAAATCTCTCCAACTATCACTTCCTTAAATGTAAGAATATGCATTCCATATTTGCTAAATTGATTACAAGAAAATTATATTTCAATGGCCATAAACTTTAAAATGAACACAATTGATTACACTCATCACTTTTTATGATGGCTATACCATACATACTTCAATTCAAAGTAAAATGACTAACTTTATATAGCACTTTATTTAATTCTAAACAAATACATACAATAAATTCGATTGAAATAATCCATTCTAATATTAGAAACGCACAATGGTAAGACTTCATACATAACAATTTTACAAATAACAGGAATTATATTTTTCAACTTCGCATAAGAGAATTCCCCATTTAGAGATTGGATGCGCAACTCCATTAAAACCTTTTAATTAAATATTTAAATTTTAAAATTTTTAATTTTCTTTAAACACCTAATTCAAAATTAAAAAATCCTGTTACTTATATAATATGTAAGCAGTTCTTAATTAAAAGTGAAACCTTAAAATTGTCAATTTCATGAACAATTTTAACATTGTTGAAATGGATGTAATTAAATTATGATAGTTTCATAATTTAATTACCCTCACCTATGTAGAATGCAAAAAACTGTTCACGCTTACTGGGCCATTCCATAAAGTTCACTTAATGGGGTTAGAATACCTTCACACTTTTATACTAATCTAAAACTAAACTGAACAGGAGGTCGAGAAATTTATTGGTTTTAACAAATTTAGTTAATAATCCAATAGATATAACCCATTATGCTAATTCAACGTCAATACCACATTCTACAACACTTAGTACATGAAGATAGATGGTTTTCTCTGAATGAACTTGCCCGAAAGCTCAACTGTTCCATTAAAACAGTTCAAAGAGATATAATATACTTACAAAAAAATTTACCAGGGAAATGGTTTATCAAAAACAGTAAAAATAATGGTGTACGATTGTTCAAACCTTTTAATTCATCTATTGACAACATAAATTATTTGTATCTTCGGCACACCTTGCTCTTTAAAACATTAGAAATATTAGTGAGTACTGACGTAGGATCTAATTCATTGCTAGCAGAAAAATTATATATTCAAAACAAGAAGATTAGAAAAATTTTAAAAGATGTAGAATTGCATCTAAACAAATATCAATTATCTTTAAAAAGACGTCCTCTACGAATAGCAGGAAATAATATAAAAATTCTCCTCATGTATCACGAGTTATATCTCAACGCATATAGTGATGAAGAATGGCCCTTTGAAGATATTAATCGTGAACTTTGCATAGAGTTTTTATCCGAAATAGAAAATTTGGTGGGAATTAAATTTTATAAAGAAACAAAAAAAGAAATTTCATTTTTTATTGCCCTATATTTAAAGAGAAAATATAGAAGATATTCAGTAGTAATAAAGCATTGGCAAATAAAAAAAATAGAAAAATCAAATGAGTATACGCAACTAAAAAATTTAATAGAGGAAATTTTCAGAAAATATAATTTTCAACTATCAACAGTGGACATTGCTATTATACTTACAATAATTAATCGCTCAGAATATACTTATAAACGACAAAATTATATCAAGCCAATTCATTCTGTTACAAAACCTTTGTGTCCATTTATCAAAAAATTCATTCGGAATTTAGAAAAAAACCTAAAAGTCGAATTGTTAAATGATATAAAATTTATACAGGCCTTAAATAAAACACTTACTTATTCTGTTAAAGCAAATAATAATCTATTTAGCGATTATACTAAAAATCATACTTTTGTAACTCACATAAAAATAACTCATTCTTCGATTTTTCACACTATTAGCAAGCAATTAACAGATTTAAAAATTACATATGATAAACTTAATATTCCTATTAACATTTCAATACATGATACTATTTCATTAACTATGTATATTGCAACAAAAAAAATGGAACTTAAAAGGAAAAATCCACAGGTGATTTTATATACAAAAAAAGGCTATTATTGGAAACTCTATTTACAAGCTTTTTTTTCACTTACATTTAAACAGGCGATTGACTTCTTAGATATAAAACTTGAGAATTTAACGAAATTACATGCGGAATACTCTAATATTTCTTGTGTAATAACAGATACATCTATTGACTGTAAACATATTCCGGTTATCTTAATTTCTTCGATCCCAACTCAGCGTAATTTAGAAGAAATAAAACAGTTCTTATAAAATCTTTTTCTCACTACATAACTACTTAAAACACTTTTTATACATAAATAGATTTTCCAAATAAAAAAACTTCCTGTTTCTAAACATTATTGAACTAGGTAGTATTTTTATTTGGATTTTTTAATTATTTTTTTTACTTTACAAGAGTTTCTTAAATTATTTGAATTTGCAGTTATCTAATAATTGTGTATAATCAGCTTGTACATATAGAATCCTTAATCTCCTTTAAAAGAGCGTAAACTCTTAGTAGATATTAATGGATATAAAGCTATCTACTTGTCAAAAAACTTCCATTTTAAATAAACAACTATACTACCAAATGAATTTCTATAAATAATATTATATAAATATTAGCGATGTATTTTCAATAACAATGTCTATCAAACCAATTGCAGAAAAATTAGATATTTCTATACACACTATTCTTTATTATGACAAAATGGGATTATTTCCATTTATATAACATGATAATAATCGATACCGTTGTTTTACCGAGGGCGATTTAATTACATGTATGAGTTCTGTAGGGATGATTCCTATTGAAACATTACAGCACATTGTGGAACTTCACATGCAAGGACTTGAAACACTTCCATATAAATAAGCGATTTTCCTTAATCAAAAAAATTATTACCAGATAAAGAAAGTATAGTTCAGGAAATTCATTAAGTAGATGAAAAAATAACTAAATTAGATTCCTTAAATTAAAAAGATATATTAATACTCCTAAATCAATTTTATTTCTCTACAGATGTTTCTTCGCAATCAAAATATAGCTCCCAACAACGGGGGTTATATTTTTTTACTTGCTACAATCTAAGTTTGCAAAATTATTAACAAAAGTTTCACATAACTAGCATATTAGTCATGAAATCGTTATCCATATTTATTAGAAAGTATTGTACATATTAATGATCTTATATATTGATTCCAATCTTCAAATATTTTTCACTTCTTATTATCATAAACAAATAACAATTTAATAACTATAAGCCCTACGGATTGAAAGTAAATAATAACTTTAGTATGTATTAAGATCCATAAACTTAACAATATTACTTAAAAATACACTATAAGAATCATTAACTTCTTTCATATAAAATAATTAAATATTTTGCTCGAACGCTTCTTCTATTTTAAATCCCATTTCCTCAGAAAAACAATCTTAATAATTATAAATATAATTACCTCTTAGCATCGAAACAGACTTGCTTGAAGCTGAAAAATTCATTTGTACAAAAGCTTTGATTTAGAATTTTCCTGTTACTCACACAGTTGGAATATAAAGCTATCCCTCTCATAATAAAAATTTGTACTAAATAAACAATAAGATAAAAATCATTATAACTGATTGAACTAATCATTTTTTGTGATTTTTATTCATCCTCAAATTTTTATATAATACTTCTACAAATTAGATAATACTTTATTTGTTCTTATAACATAATCCAGGAGGTGAGAATGATGCCACAACAAATTTATAATGAATGCATTGATTTGCATATTAGAAGAAAAGAAGAAATCTTAGAAATCATATCTCAAGAAGATAGATGGTATCATTTAACGGAATTAAAAAACACTCTAAATTGGTCCAGTAATACCTTAAGAAAAGATATACACATTTTACAAGATTATTTACCTAATAGTTGGAAAATCCAAACCAAACGAGGCTATGGTATTCGATTAGAAAAACCAACAAATTCTTCAATTGAAGATATAATATATAACATTAGAAATCAATCAAGCTTCTATAAAATATTTTGTCACATACTATATCATAAGAACGTTACGCTTACATCAATATCGAGTGAATTCAATTATTCTTACTATACAATTAAATATACATTAAATAAAATTGAAACATTTGTAAAACGATACAATTTACACTTAACCAAACGTCCGCTACAAATCCAGGGTGAAGAATGGTTAATTCGAAGATGTCTTGTCGATTTATATATAAATATATATGGACAAAATTGGCCATTCTATTATTATGAAAAAAATCGAATTCATTACTTTATTGGAATGTTTGAAAAAACATGGAATATTACTTTTTTTCAAAATGATAAACATCTGTTAGCTTGTATTTTAGCAATAACCATATCTAGAATCAAAACTAACAATCCCGTTCATATTGATTCTAGAGATTACAATATGTTAAGGAATACTTCATACTATAAAACTTGCAAAAAAATTATATCGCCTCTGGAAAAGGAAACAAATATTTCATTTTCTAATGATGAAATATTATATCTTACTATACATTTAATAGGCGCGAAATATTGGGGGGAGAATCACAGTATTTCTAAAAATATTTCACAAAGTCAAACCCAAAAAGAAGCAATTTGTTTAGAAGTGAAAATAACCCAGTTTTTATCTAATCTAGAAAAAACCTTACGAATCCCGTTATTGAAAAATGCAGAACTAACTAATCATGTTAAAAAGTGCATTCAAAGGGTATTCTACTTAAGTAACATATACTCATTTAACAAATTTTCATCTTCTTTACAAAATAATTTATACGAAACAAATACGTACTATATCAAAAATAATTTTCCTAATACATTTTCAAAAGTACAAGATCAATATAAGTTGTTGTTTTCTCAATATAATTTTAATATTCCAGAAGATGAAGTAGCAATCATTAGTTTATTAATAGAATCCGTGAGAGGGTATACAGAACAACAACCACTCAAACTATTATTATATGTTTCTACTGATTCAGGAATACTATTTTACTTAAAATCTTGGTTAAAAAAATACTTTCCTTTTCAATTTGAAATCATAATATTTACAAAATCACTCTCATCTCTAAAAGAATTTTTAAATACCAACCATATTGCATTAATTATTACAAATACAAACCTCCCTATTCAAAAATCAATACCGGTTATAAAAATCTTTAATTTACCTACCCAGCGCGATTATAGATGTATAACAAACTTTATTGAAAATAACACATTAAGTAGTACATAAAACTACGCTAAAAAGGTTGTATTTCTTAATAGTAAAAATACAACCTTTTTGAATATTTTATTTATTAGTTATCAAGATAATTTATCATTCGGATACTACTCCTTTATCTTCTTATTAAACTACCTCTTTTAATATTTACTTAACTCCTGTAATTCATCATAAAAATTCAAAATAGATACTTTCTTAAAAAAACACTCTTAATAAATTCTATAATTAATCATATTAATATAAAAAGACAAACTCTTTTTAAAAAGAGTTTGTCTTAAAAGCAGTGCAATCTTAACAATGGTTATATAATCTAGATAGTTAAAATTATGGTTTTTATTATGCTCTTATAAGGGAATAAGCTTAAATCAAAAAAATAAAATTACTAATACATTCATAAATCAATTTGATTAAAATTATCTTTTATCACTCTGGGTACCTTTAGTTTCTAAAATAATAATAGTAATCTATTTATTAATCACTATACCCACTAGATATGTTAGAAAATTGTTAAATGCACTACTATTAATTTTATTTCTTATCAACCAAGTATAAAACAGTAAATTTTTCTTGAAAACTGACAAATTTCACACCCTATCTCATCGCTATTTAACAATCTATAATACTATAATTGAACTACCTACGAATTAGTAGCCTCTATGATTTTACTTGATTTAAAGTAATAATGATAACTAAATAGCTCTCATCTAGTCCTCTTCCCAGTATAATTGTTGAGTCTTGCAATAAATATTATCCCAATTTTCTTTCAGCACTTTCATATCTACGCTAATAAAGTTCATATTAATATCAGAAGTATCTTTTAAATTTTGAATGAGGGTTGTCAGCTTAGCTTCTAAAATTGTCCAATTTGTACTCATTGTTTCTAAGTGGCTCAATAATCCCTCTGCTCCCCCATAAACTCCGTTAATATAATTAATACTATCCACAATACGATTTAATAAAAGATTCTCCCCTATAACTGGATAGCCTTGTTTTTTCTCTGCCATATCTATTACAACTTGTATTGACTTGCGATCATTTTGAAGTTGCCCAGAAATAACATTAACATCATTTCTAAATAATTTAGCAATTGTTAGAAATGATGTTACTCCTTGTTTTTGTATATCAATATCAGATTGAATACTTTCTAACAATTTAAGAATTTTTTCTTTATTTTTATTCTGAACTTGTTGTTGCATGTCATTAAACTTTTGTTGAACAATAGAATTATAAGAAAGAATTTGCTTTCTCTTATTTTTCATCTGAGGCGCTATTTCAGTATACCACTCTTTCCCTAGTCCCCCCATTTCATCTACGTGTCTAGTAACTGATGTTAAGGTATTTGCAGAAATGTATCTATGTTCTAGGCGTTCATATTGTACTAACGTATTATAAAATCCGGAACTTAAATCTAGCAATCTACCAACCTCTAAATTTAATATAGCACCTAGACTTTTTGTTTGTGCTAATACAGACATTGGTGAAAAAAATAAAAGGATTATACCAGCACATAAACCAAAACGTACAATAAGGTTTTTAAAAGATAACAAGCACATGCACACCACGGCTTTCTTACCTAAATAATTATCCCCCTGTACACTCTTACTCACAAGGGGATAGACAACTTTTAATTGATAAATATTATTTTCGAATTGTAATTTTAGAATATAATGTATCTGCATAAGATTTAATATTTACCCAACTATCTTTTGCTGTTTTCAAATCTTCCTTAATAAACGCAAGAGAACTTGGTGAAATTTCATCAATATTATCTATTAATGACTTATATTTTGATCCCATTGTTGTCCACTGATCTTTTAATGCTTCTGCTGAATCTATCGCCACATTAATTGTATCTGCAAATGTTTTAGTTTGACCACTCGCAACTTTCAAAGCTGCCACTTGTAAGTCAGTATCTTTTAATTGCATTGTCAATTTTGCGATTTGAGCATTTGCTTCTTTTAATTTATTATTTCCTGTTACGATGAGAGTCACTCCCCCACCAATAGCTCCTGCCGCTACTGTACCTGTAATAGCTGCAAATGGTAATCCAACCCCACTTAAGGTTAATACTACTGTAAGTACTCCAAATCCAGTTCCCATAAGTGTTAAAACACCACCAGAGGCAATCATTGCAATTGATGCACTAACTTGGGAATTATAGGCATCAATTTGTTGTTTTAGGGATGGCAATATAGCATTTTTTCCTTCTAAGTTTGTAACTATTTGATTTGTCTTACTTTGGAATTCATTCGTATCTGTAATTAATTTATTACGAAAATCCTTCAAATTTTCTACTAATTGATCTACTTTCTTTTTATTCTCTTGTACACTATTATATAAACGTTCAATCCCTTGTTTTGTAGTTTCTTTATCTTTTGCATCAACAGCGTCCACAATAGTTTGATAGTAATTATCAAATTTTGCTCCATAATTAACAATACCTTGGTTTACATTAATTAATTGCGGCTTTAAAACATCTACCCAATGTGTCGCATTACCCTGCGCTATTTTTTGAGTATTTATAACGGCGTCTACTAAATCTTTATCTTTTTGTTCTTTAAATAAAGTTTTATCTAGTTTAATTTTGGGGGACTTTAATAAAGTTAGGGCATAAGCATCTAACACTATTACATGTGAACCTGTATCCTCCAATGCTTTTTTTAACCCCTCTGGTCCCAAATATTTGTCAAGTAGATTCGATTGTTTTTCCGTTTTCATCGTAACTTCTTTTGTTTCAGCCGCAAACGCGTAGGATGGCATAATACTTACTGTAGATAAAGTTGCTACCAATGCAGCACATGTCATTAATTTAACAGGTATTTTCTTCATTAATATTCTCCTTTTTAATAGTTAAATAATGTTAATAATGATTCAAAGCATTCTCTATTGATAAGAAATATCCGTAATTACTTTCTCTTGTTGCTTAGCCTGAACAGCCAAACCATCTACCTTCTTTTTAATCTGCACTAAATTATTTTGTAAAATAGAACTATCTGGATTAATTTTATTTACATTCTGTTGCAGTTCGGTAAAATTATTTTTCAATTCATACCAATTGTCATCAAAACCCTCTAGACTTTCTTTCCCCTTTGCTACAGTACCTTTAAATGTGTCCACTTGTCCTACTAAAAGTGTTAAAGCCGCCGCATCCGCTTTAGCGTTCGCTAATTTTCGCGTGATTTCTTGTAATTCCTTTTGTTTTTCCTCTAATTTTTTTGCTGCAAATCCGACTGTAACACCACCACCTATAAGTCCACCGACTATTCCACCTAATGCAGGCGCTATACTAGCTAGCGTAGGTACAACAACTGCAGCTCCAACATCACCTGTTGCTACAGTTGTTGTGAATAAAACAATAGTTCCGAAAACAATAGCTCCAATTCCCGCTACCATACCAATAGTTCCACCTACAATTACTCCAATTTGGGATGTGATATCACTATTTAATGTTTCAATTTGCTTAACTAATTGTTCCACTTCCCCATTTTTATTTGTCGGAAATGTTGTTACTGCTGCGGCTAACTTCATAAAATTTTCTGTATCAACATTAAAGTTTTGTTGGAACTTCTGTAAACCAGATGACATTTTTTGAATTTCATTTCGGTGATTATTCAGGAATTCTTGTAATCTTGTAATATCAATAATAAAATCTTGCTTAGCTTGATTATCTGATTCTATTTTGAAAGATAACTCAATTAACTTATTATAATAATTTTGAAATTTTTGCTGGAATGAAACAAATTGCTGATTTGCAGCAATAAAACTAGGTTGAACTGTATCCAACCAATAACGAGCATGTTGCTTTGCATTCTCTTGATATACCCCCAAGTTTGGCATAGACTCACTTGCTACTGTAGGTTGTTTTAATAAAGTTAATGCATATGTCTTTAATAAAACACTCTGTGTTCCTAAGTTTTGTAGTGTTGATGAAACCACGACATTACTTGTATTTATGCCTTGGTTATCCACTTGTTTTTTTCAGTTGCACTTGCTGGTAATAGTAATACTTGGCTAGCCACAATAGCTGTAATAATACAACCTGTAACTATAGGTAATTTTTTCATTCATACCTCCCCTTCCAATTCTCTAATAACTAAATTGTTACTAAGTAAGAAAAAATAATAATGGACCTCTACTTTACCCATAAATTCCCCTCGGTAAAATACTTTAAAGAATACTATTAAAAGGAAAATTTATATTAATAAATGTACAATAAATAAAGAATTTCAATTATCAATATAATAGCTTGACAAATCCATTTTTTGAATTTTCTCACTCCTAAGATATTCGAACTGGCTATTGGTAATCTGCTTTAAACTATCGTCCTATAAAAGTAAAAAATCATTTAAAGAACATGTAAAGCTTAAAATCTCAAGCTCCTTTAAAAAACATTTCAATTTATAGGGGTAAAAAGTACAGGAATTGAATAAAATAAACAAGAATATAAATTGTACATAGTGTACATAATGTACACTATGTACAATTTCAAATTTTAAGTTTATACTGGAGGTGAAAGGGGAGATGATTATGCAAGCTGTTCTTAACGCTACCGATGTTCGTAAAAACTGGAGCGAATTTATTGATGGTGTAGTTCAACAAAACAAGCCTCAATTTGTTTCTAGAAACAATAAAGAACCATTTTTAAGTCTCAATATTCATCAGGCCAAAATGGTCTTTTCTACTTACACTTTCACTTTGCAATATGTACTAGAAGATGATGATTCAATCACAGCAGAATTAAAAGATTTCGATTTATTCGTTAACTCAGAATCAAAAGAAGCGGCCATTCGTGATTTAGCTATAGAATTAATTGAATATGCACAAGATTACTCTGACAACATCCAGCTATACTACAATGCCCCAAACCGTCGTGAACACTTTCCATTTATTATGAATGTTTTACTACAAGATGATTTAGACGGAGTAATACGCTTAATTCATGCCGACATTTAAAGAACTAAAACGGTTTTGTGAAAAAGATGGATGGGAATGTTATAAAGACACTGATCACTATTTCTATAGTAAGATTATGCCAGACGGGACAATTAAACGTACAAAAGTTAGTAAAGGAACTGGGGAGATTAAACATCATTTATGGAGAAAAATTTTAAAGCAACAACTACAAGTTTCTTTGGAATATTTCAATGATCATATTTAAAAGAAGTGTTGGAAACCCTTTAGGATTCCCAACACTCTGACATATTTTTGAATTTTATTGAATAAAAATAATTAAAAATGATAGAAATTAAGGTTTTGGTGCAAAGGTTCTTAACAGATAAAAAGTTGATATGATTAAAGATGAATTTTATATGGTCATGAGTAATTGCTGTAATTCATTGTACGTCGAAAAAGAGAAGTCTGAGATGTGAGGCCACTGAAAAAGTGGAAATTTAGTAGAAAAGGTATATTTCTTCATAATCTGAGGAACGTATACCTTTTTTACTGTATGCTTAGCGTATCAATTTAAGACGGATGAATCGAATGATACAAAATCAACAATCGATGGTTTTTAGTTCCTATACGGATATTTATGAATTAGTAATCCCACAGGACAATCTTTTACGCAAAATTAATGATTTAATCGATTTTTCTTTTGTTTAGGAAGAGCTTAAAGATAAATAGTAACTACTCAGCTTCCTCACGGAAGTTTTGTTCATTTACTAATCTGATATGTACTTTTTGTGTGAATACTAGATCTATCACACAAGGAGGTGATATTTATGTTGAAAAAACAAGAAATTCTAGCTGTCTATCAAAAGGGACCTGAGGCCATTTGCGATTTCATTCAGGTTCTGGTGCAAATAAATGATAAATTAAACAAAAAGCGAGGATTCCTACTGGAATCTTTACTTATGCCGTTAATCCAAACAGTTGATTGATAAAGATATTCTGATTTTGGACAGACTAATCCCGCAAATTAATTTGTTCTTTTTTGATCATATGCATCGCTTCTACACCACTTAAGATAGACACAGCTGTTTGGAATAATTTGAACCCCGACATAGAGTGTATCCGTCTTTTAATAAAACAATGATCTTGTTCCACAATGGTATTTAAATATTTGAGTTGTCCCGTTTGGATGCCTGCAGGTATCTTTTTTTCTTTCTTCAGTTTTTCAATAGCGATTGGATAGGCTGGATTTTTGTCAACTGTAATTACACGAGGTTTAGAAACATGAAGAGACTGCAAAGCTTTCTTGAAGAAACGCTTTACAGTCTTATGAATTGTCATCTGTTGCAATCACATATCCAACGAAAGGAACCTGTACTCGCACTTGTTCCTCCTTAATGGAAGTAGTTTTCGTAGAATTGTTGTTTGAATCTGAAAAAGCAAGTGCAGAACTAAAAGTAAATCCGCATCCTAGTGTTATCCCTGAAAGTTCTGTTGTGAATTTTATCTGTGCCTATTTATTTAGAAAGCATATCTTTATATTTTATACATTCTCAGTTTTTCCGAATTTGTGGCACCTTCAAATAGGTAATAAGCCGCCATATCCATTCCAATGGTCCAATTACAAAAAATCGCATCCAAATTATACTGAATATGATTTGGAGAATATAAATCAAAATACATAAAAAGAAAGATTGAACGTATGTGAGTTGCTTAAACAAATGAAATATATAACCAGAAAGTAAAATAAGCAACGTCTGTCCCAAATAATTTGTTAATGCCATACGTCCGTAAAATTTTAGAGGAAGTAATATTATTTTCATATATTTAAATCGTAACAGTAGAATTATCCCACCTACATAGACACTAGAAATGATAGGTCCTAACATGATTCCTATGCTAATAAACTGATTTGCTTGTTCAATATTAGGATCCCCTGTCCCCATCAGAACTATAGGGGGAAATGGTAAAGACGGCATTTTTGTATATTGGTAAGCACCCCCTATTAAACTTATAAAAAACATAATACTTGTAAAAATAGTTATTTGTTTCTTTTTTTCTGAGATTTCTTCAAAAACATGATATTGTCCTACTGCCAAACCAACTAACATAAGAGGTAATGTGATGAATGGCTTCATCGCAAAAAAACACACAGGCATTAATGTTATAATACCTATTAGCAAAACGACTTGTTTTTTCACCTTATAAAATAACAGCAAAACGCACCCGTATATTGCATATTCTGCCAGTACTTCTCCACTTTGAAAATGACTGTGTACATATCCCATACAAAATAATATAAGCATACGCCTTATCCATAAAATATATCCATTCATTCCTCTGGTGAAAGCTCTTGTCATGAAAAAATAGAATCCAACTCCAAAAAAAAATGAAAAAATTGTGAAGAATTTCCCTTCTATAAATAAAAATAAAAATTTTTGATAGGAAAAATCTAAGGTATTCAATTTCGGTTCTTCTACAGACAATAAAGGAAGAATGTTCAGGAGAACAATTCCTAATAGGGCAAAACCGCGCAAATAATCTAGTATATCTATCCTATTGTAACCTTGTAGTTGTTTCATTCATTTTATCCCCTTACACATTAATTACTTTCAGAATGAATATCCTTCATTTTTAATATTTTCATCTCGTTGGTCTCCTTTTTATTTTTTTATACTACTAAGTGTAACGAGGAAAATTTATTTCTCCTATCGATTTTCCTTACAAATCCCTAACAATAACGTAATAGTACTGAAAATTCCAATTTAATCAGATTCATAAGTTGTATACAGGAAAACATCCCGAACGTTAGTTCATTTTCCGATTTCGGATTCTATTTCAATTTTGTAATTCAATCTTTCTATAATATTTTTTACTAAGTATTATCCCATACCCGTAGATTCTTTGAATATCATTCCATTTTCTCCTGTATAAAACGGGCGAAAGACTCTTGGAAGATCTTCTTTCGGAATCCCCACCCCATAATCTTGTATTTCCAGAACAATTGATTTTTCTTTTTCCAAAACAACCATTGTAATGTCTGTCCGGATTCCAGCAGAATATTTAATCGCATTAGACAGAATTTGATTGACAATAAATCTAAGCCACTTTCTATCTGTTTCTATATTGTATTCTTGTATGATTCTTATTTTTGGATACACATAATTCCTAATAATGAGCCGTTTATTTTCATGAATGACCTCTTGGACAAGCGTTTGTAATGAAATTTTTTCCACACAAAAATCCTGGTCAAGTTCCTCTAATCTTGCTATGTGTATCACCATATCTAACCCATATTTTATACAATCCATTTCTTCCGCTATACTCTTAAATGTTTCTCCGTGCTCTTCTTGGGTAATCAATTCTACTACAGACAAAGGGTTTTTCATTTGATGTACCCATTGGTTGATAAATATCAGATGTTCCTTTTGTTTATGTTCCCAGGTCTTTAATTCAGCTTGATACTGATTATATTGCACTTCTAATGTATGTCTAAAGGCAATGGATATAGGAAGCACCATACATGCCCATCAACTTAAAAGCGGAAATACAATGAATTTCCGTCCATATAAACAAAAATTTTCTTAAAATCTTTTGTGCCTTTAAAAATAAGCATGCCAAATAAACCTAGATAGGTATCGTTTTTTAAATTATGCCACTTTCTTTTGTATTTTTAATCCATTATACTCATAGACAACATCCAAAACATACTAAGATTAGTAGTGTGGACCAATGCATTGGTGTACACTACTATTTTTTTATAGTAGAAGTGAAGAGTAGGTCGCTTTGATATTGGAATTTTATATCCATACCCAAAACAGACCTTCTTCACTTACCTTATTTGAATCAGTTTAGTATGTGGATCCTTGAGATCGTGTATAGGAAATGGGAATCGATAAGAGTAAGATGTGGACTTAAATTCTACATAATGAGGCAAAGTATGCAACATGTAATTGCGTTTGATGTTAGTATAGGAAAGAGTTATATGGTTATTTATAATGCTCAAAAACGATGTATTTTTGAAAGTGAAATCAATCATTCTAAGCCTGATTTTGAAGAACTACGAAAATGAATAGATCCACTTATGAATGAAAATAAGAAATCACCTCACATTGTGTTCGAAGAAACTGGTGTCTATTCGAGACAACTAGAGCGTTTTATGACCTTGTCAAGAAAAACTGGAGCATTGAATAGATTACGCAATGGATTTTGAATATTGATACGGAGTCATTCCATTTAGTGATGAGTGCGGACGAAGTGAATGATAATACATATAAATAAATTCAGTCACTAACTGAGTTACTTGAGCGAGAGAAATCAGTTTTTCTCCATGTAAACATTCACGTTTAAAGATACTAAAAAACGATTCCATCACGGCGTTATCCCTACAGTGTCCCTTACGGGACATACTTTGTTAAATCTTTTGTTGCTTACAAAAATCAGTAACTATATGGCTGGGTAAACTGTGATCCTTGATCACTATGAAATAAAATCTTTTTGTGATTTCCATAAACATGTTTGACTTGTTGAATTGTATCTTTTACTAGTTGCGCATCTTGGTGAGTATCCAAGGAATAACCCAACACCCGCCGGGTGCTAATATCTAACGCAGCACAAAAATATACTTTCAATCCAGTCACTAAACGAAATTCTGTGATATCACATATAACAATAACAGTTGGAATGTCTTTCTTACCAGGTTGAAAGGAACGCTCTAGTATATTTAGAAATATATGATGTTCTTGCTTTCGTTTTTTATAATACGTGATAACTTTTGACTTTAATCCAGCTCAACATAAAGCCTGTCTTACTTGAGACAAGCTCACCATAACATCTCTATTTATAAGATAACGGTACAATTTTCGATATCCCATTCTACCTTTTAAACGTTTAAATTGCATGACAATATAAGCCGCTGTCTCTTTACGTTTTTTCTGATTTTCAGTGGGAGTACGATAAAAATAATCATAAAAACCACTAATAGTAACTTGTAATTGATGGAAAAGCCAGCGCACTCCAAATATGTGATGGTGTTTTCTGATAAACTGAAAACGTGTTAGTTTTGGGTTTTGGCAAAAAAGGTTGTCGCCTTTTTTAGAAATTCATTTTCCTTTTTTAATGCCTGAATTTCTCATCGTAAAGAACGTAGTTCTGCTATATCAGTTTCCTCACTATCTAGAAGTGGGGAAAAATACTTTTTTATCCACAAATTAAGGGTCCCATGCCCTAAATCAAATTCGCTTTGAATACTGGAAATTGTACGCCCTTCTTTAACCACCAATTCCACATATTGTTTTTTAAACATTTCATCATACTGTTTTTTCATCTGAAACACCTCTTATATAGAATTATTTATATCTATACTGTGTTCCAGTTTTACTGTACCACCTCAATTGGCACAACCAATTGGTAAGCAATACAAACATGGAAAGGTGCCTACTGATTTAACAGACGTAGAGGAGCTAAAACGCGCGAATATCTATCTTGAGATGAAAGTGGAGATATAAAAAAAGTATCAGGAAATCGAAAGAAGATGGTCCCAGAAATCCTCGTTATGTTTGTAGAAGAAATGAAAAGTCATTATCCCATTGGTCTCATTTGTAAATGCATGGGCATATCTCGAGCTACCTATTATCTCTGGAGAGAAAAGGCATGGAGGTTGCTACCTTTAGAAGAAAAGATTATTCAGCTTTGTACCAAATAGCTGTACATGTCAATCGAAAGACCGTACAAAGGATTATGTAGAAACATAGTCCTCAGTGTAGAGTGAAACCACAACGGAAAGTGAAAATCCTTGGAGAAAGCCAAAAAATGATGCCAAATCGTTTAAAACAAGATTTCCAATCAGATTGACCCTATCAGAAGTAGGTAACGGATATTACATACTTCCTATTTTTAGAGTCTATGATGTATTTATCAACGATTATGGACTTATATAATAATGAAATCATCGCCTATCGGATAAAGGAGAACCAAGGTGTATCCCTTACGAGCTGCCTGTGAGAACCGAGAAGCAAAAGAAGTTATCCTCCATAGCGATTAGGGATCCGTTTATACTTCTTATGCTTTTCAAGATTTAGATGAAGAAAAAAGCATTATCATAAGCATGTCCTGGAAAGGGAACTGCATCGATAATGCCGTTATCGAATCCTCCCACTCCACCATAAAGTCGGAAGAATTCTACACCCCAAAAAGGGTACGTCTTGCAAATTCTATTGTACTAGAAAAAGTAAATCATTTCATGCATTATTATACTCATATACGACCGTAAAAAAATTAAACTACCTGTCCCCGATTGAGTATAGGGAACAGGTAGTCTAGGTGTTTTATTCCTGTCTTGTCTCATACCAGTGGTCCAGTTCAAAACTTGATCAGGAAGATCTTTGTTGACGATTCGATAAGCTTTTTTTTCAAAATCATAGTTGAATACCCATTGTTGATGAGCAGATCCTGTAAATGTCTTTAATTGTAAATTTCTGGAGTCTTAATTATTAGCATCGACAACCATGCCTTAGGCATCAGAGTATGCTATTCTGTATGCTCTGAACTTCCTTTTTCAATTAACTTATGATTTTTCCAATCGATTATATACCTATGGGACGAATCCGTACTACTTACATTTTTGGTATTTGAACCCACCCAGTTCGAGAAAAAGCTATTCACATTCAACCATCTTAACGAATATTTATCTGAATGTCTAGCATATGTTACTGTCAGATCCGTTAATTCTTCTGAATTTTTAGGTACCTCAACAACTGCAATCACGCCAGGAGAAAACCCTTCTGCGCTCAAAGCAGGCATTTGTTCAGTGGGTATAAAATTATCTACTGCATTGTTATTGAGTCGAGACTTCATAAAAAGTTGATTTCCATAAACAGAATCATTAGAATCTCTATCATATGGACCATAAGTTCCATTCATCGCGTTCATAAATGGAACGTTCCATTGAACCGTATGTGCGTTACTCTTCTTTAAGCGGGTTATATAATCAGCTTGGTTATATTCTACACTTGTTGACCAATTAACCTCTCCTCCTACCTTTCCAGCAAGGTCAGCTTGTATCTCTCCACCTATTTTATATCCTACAGAATTTGAAACTTTTTTCTCCCGTATTTCATCTATTGGAGAGACTTCATGAAATTCTGCTTCTTGTTTTGAATTAGGTAATTCCATTTGTACATCATACGATGATGCCCACTTTATAGCAGCATAATAATCATTCCAGCCGCTTAGTAGTGTTTTATTAGCAGCTATACGGCTACCATCGGTACTAATGATTGCACGTTGTTTATCAGAGTTAGGATCCTTAATAATGGATACTTTAAGAGATGTTTTTATGTCTTTTAAAGAATTTTCTAAAACAGAATAATTTGAATAAACTGTGGCACCCTTTCCGATTGCTTCGGATTTCGGTGTCGCTTGTCCTGATGCCCCTGTCGTATGTTCAGCAGCAAATGCAGAAGTAGTGCTTCCTAATGTGCTTACTCCTAATGTCATTGTCGCTACTGTTGCAAGAAGCGCTTGTTTGCATTTACGCTTTTGATGGTTTTGCTCTTTAGACTTCATACTTGTATTTCCTCTCTGGTTTGATTATTTTGTAAGGTAAAAAAATGGTACACCTTATTATAAGCCTGATGGTGTAGGTTATATATAACGAAAAGCGCCTTTAGTTAACGCAAAAAAATTAATTCGAGTTTAGATTGGGATATATTTTTTAAAAGCAAGCTAATTTTAAAAATTAGGATAATGCTAGTCTAAATGATAGACACAACGAACAGAGAGTTTATACTAAAAACAAATAAAAAAGTGCGAGGTGTCTTATGAAGAAAAAACTCTATGATGGAGAGGTTCTGTTGCAAAGTTTGAAAAAACATACACCCGTTTACAAAAGACAGTTATCATTTAAGAAATTCTGAATAATTGCTGTAATTCCTTGTACACCGAAAAAGAGAAATCTGGAATGCGATTTCTCTTTTGTTTGTGTATGGCATGAAGGGTTTCGATCCCTTTTATAGTACGAGAAGCGTGTCAGATAATTTGAAACCGAGACGATTTCGCAAATCGGCGTTTGACATGCCGATACTCTTGTTCAATGAGATTATTACGATGTTTAATGGTACAGTGTCTGGTATGTGGATAATAATCATCTTTCCGTAATTTTTGGAATGCACAAAGTAACGCTGGGGCCCTGTCGGTAGTAAGAACAGATGGTTCTCCAAAATGTTTGACTAGCCTCTTCATAAAGGCATAAGCGGCTTGAGGATTACGTGTTTTTCAAAGTTGAAAGTCTAGTGTATATCCATCGTTATCAATGGCACGATATAAATAGCACCATTTCCCTTTAACTTTGATATACGTTTCATCAAAATGCCAAGAACGGCCTGCGGCTTTGTTTTTCTTCTTCCAAATTTGATAGATATCAAAATTCCATACTCATGGACCCAGCGCATAATGGTTGTAGGGTGAACAGAAACTCCTCGTTCTTTCAGGGCCTCAGCCTCAGATACATTCCGATAACTTAAAGAAAAACGGCAATAGTATCCCACGGCTACCAAAATAATGTCTTTCTTAAATTATTTCCCTTTAAAATATCTCATTTTGGATGCTCCTCACTCTATTTTGCAAAAGTTTAGCTTACTTTCAAAAACTTTGCAACAGAACCTTTAATGTTTGTTGTTCAAATAGACCCTTTTAACTAAACTAATTAGACCCTTTCGATTTAATTACAATTCTCTCCTTGCCCTAAAGTGCACTTTATACCTTAAAATGTTTTTGTGTTCAACATAATTAATTAAAATCGCTACAAAAAACTATCAATCTGGAGGTGGAAGGAGTTTATTGATTTTTAATATTTCTTTAAAAATCAATAAACAGAATCCGATATGCTGATTAAACGCCAATATCATATTTTAAAGCATTTAGTACAAGAGTTTAGATGGTTTTCCATAAATGAACTAGCTATTAAACTTAATTGTTCTACAAAAACAATACAAAGAGACTCATTATATTTACAAAAAAACCTTCCTAATAACTGGTCTATCAAAACTTGTAAAAATAAAGGTGTAAAATTATACAAACCTTTCAATGCATGCAATAAAGAAATAGAATTCTTATATTGGAAACACACTCTATTTTTTAAAACACTAATTATTTTATTAGATACAAAAGTATCATCTAATTCAGTATTAGCCGAAAAATTATATATTCAAAACAAAAAAGTACAGAACATTTTAAACGAGGTCACATATCACTTACATCAACACAATATAAGATTAAAAAGATCCCCATTAAGACTATCGGGAAAAAATGTGGATATACTCCTTATGTATTATGACTTATATATTAATGCATATAGTGATCAGGAGTGGCCTTTCAAACAATTCAAGCGTGAATTACTCATAGAATACTTGACAACAGTTGAAAAAGCTAAAAACATAATATTCTATAAAGACTCTATAAAAAAACTATCTTATTTTATTTGTTTATATTTAAAAAGAAAAAACAACGGGTATTCAATTTCATTAAAGCATTGGCAAGTTAAACAAATACAAAAATCATTTGAATATAAAAAATTAAGAGAAATCACTAAATGCATTTTCAAAAAACAGAATATTCAATTAACTAATTTAGATATTGTTATTTTTATCATGGCAATTAATTCTTCAGCGTATACATATGAAAAAGCAAAAAATCCGGAACCCATTTGTTCCTCAGAAGATCCTCCATGCCCAATTTTAAAAACTTTTATATACAAACTTGAAGAAAAATATAAAATGAACTTATTATGTGATTTTGAATTTATAAATTTATTAAACCAAATACTGTTACCTAAAAAACAGAATTTCTTACAATCTAATGATTGGAGTAACTATGTAACTACTTCTCATATAAAGAAAAAACACTCTGCTATCTTCTATTTAATTAACAAAAAATTGAGAAATTTACAAAAAGAATATAAAAATATTAATTCTAGTCTACATCCTAATATATCAACATCTCATGTCGCTTTATTAACTATGCATATAGTCACACGACAAATGAAACTACAAAAAAGAACTACTCAATTAATTTTATACACAAAGGAAGGCGAACATTGGAAAAGATATTTAATGGAATTCTTTAATTCAATATTCAAACAAAATATAAATTTTATAAATGTACACTATGAAGATTTAACAAGATTAAGCGCAGAATACTCAGATGTATCTTGTATTATAACTGATACTCCTATTAAAATTAATCACGTTCCAGTTATCTTTATTTCTACTATACCTACCAAGCGTAATTTAGAAGTAATAAAAAAATTCTTATAATTGAAATATATTAACAGTTGAACTATAAGGAAAATATCACCATTTTTACGAATAAATATTTTTACACATAGCAGTTAATATTCAAAGAAAATGTAAATATTGCTTAATATTAAAAATTCATTGTACATAACAAAACCGAAGTTTCATTACGAACTTCGGTCTTGTTTCTATATGAAAAAATTTATTTTTCGATAGCTTTAAATTTAAGAGAAGTATAACACATTTTAGAACCTTAAAGATCTAATAAAGTATCTTTTTAAATCTTTATTTTCCTTATTCAATATGCTGCTTCAAATACTGCTTATATAGTAAATAACATGTGCATAAAAACATACATCACCTAATTATTTTATTTTTTACGGAATCGAAAATCTAAAGGGCTTATTGCCAATCATACTATAGAGAACACTTCTTTTATTCTTAAATCTCATCTAACCTTTGCGATTAGCTTACCTACTTATGTTCTTTCTCTAAATTTAAAAAATCACATCATCATACTTATGAACTCATATGTGGCGAACAGTAACACATAACCTTCTAAATTTTATGGTCTTGATAGCGATCCCTATTCTTTCTGATAATTTCCATTTCAGTTGATGACCATTCTATAACACCCACCTTAGAAGACATTACACTATTTCTTAGCCATCTATTATCATCTGGGACGCTATAAGTATGGGATACCTCATGTTTAATTGTACTTTCTATACTACAAATCATATTATCGATAGGAACATCTTTAATAGTAACTAATGGAATGGATTCACCTTCTTCTAGACCTACCGTTTGTGGTAACATTCCTCCATAAGCACTACCATAATCCTTGTTAGCAGTAAACCCAATTACAAGACCAAAGCTACCTGAAAGATTAGAATTATCCGTTATATATTTAGTGTAATCATCAGCAAAATTATACATTATATCAGACCGATCCTGCCCCTTCGAATCCCATTCGTAAAATTGAATAGGAACATATTTAATATTATAGTATTCTTTAAAATCTTTCGTTCCATTTTCTACCAATTCTTTTGTTCGCGTCTTCCAATCAGAGTGTGCATCTCGATACTGTTTATCCACCGCGATTAAAACAGGAAGTGTCTTTTGTGATATACTCTTGAAATATTCTCTTGTGACATTTTGTTTTTTTATACGTTCCTGAGAATCTTCAGGACTTTGTTCCAGCGTCTTGGGATCTACTATTGGAATCACGTACTCAGCAGCAAATACAGAAACAGAACCTCCCAATGTGCTTATACCTAAAGTTATAGCTGTAGCAGTAACAAATAACGATTTTTTGAAACAATTTTTCACTTGTATTCCAGCTTTACATTTCATTTTAAAATCTCCTTATATTAAATTTTTACATGCGGTTTTTAAAATGAATATAATATAATAAAATATTATCCTATCATCTCTCTGAATTTAATTTTACTATTCCAATCTTATTTCTCTTAATTCACTACTTTTAATTTTTTATGAATTAATTCAAATTTAATCAATTCACAAAATCTATTTAGAGTCATCTGACTTTTTTCAGAATTTCTCTTATAAAAGGATTGATTAAGTAACTCATGCCTAAATTCATTAGTAAGCGTATTCTTCAAAAAAACTGAGTAAACCGGTTAAAGTTTCAATAGTTTTTATCTAACTTGAATCTTTGATTGTTAATTCCATATAATTTCTCCTTATAAATATTTTTGATTCTCTAAACTATCTCATAATATCAATCTACAAATTCTACTAAAAATCACTTTAACATAAATAATTTTTGATAATATATAATAAAGAACAAAAATAGATAGCTATCTTAAGAATGTGTATACAACTTAGAATCATGTGAGAGAAAAATGATGCTGTTTCACTCGTGCCGTTAATATGAAAAGAACAATTATTCCAATGAAAAATTTATCATTTATATCTTCTAATTCATAGCTGGTCCTTTTCACTTCTGGCAGAAGGTGAAAAATATTTCCCAAATCATTCTTTCTGACACCTGCTCTAGGGAATCCAGATCTATAGAAAATAATATATATTCATTCTTTTGCTTTCTACTAAGAATAAAATGTGCATATCGATTATTTTTACTAAATTAATTTCAAGAATCCCAACACTCCATTCATCTATTGCCCCCTCTTGAATAGTTTCCTTACTCTATCTTTTTGTAAAAAATAAGAATAGCTTCCGTTTTGCAGAATACCAATTCAATAGATATTTTATTTTCTATAAGGTGTTAGATTCACTACTCATACTACTTCTAAAAAATCTATATATAAAACTTAGAATCCTTTAATCTTTTATTACTAGGATTCTTTAAATCCCCTCTTTTTTTGAGCTCCCTATATAAACTACTTATATGACACCCTAATATCTTCGCAATAACAGGATATTCTATTTCTTTTTCATATAACCAAGTTGCATATTCACACTTTTCATCCCAAATTTTTTCTTTATCTTTCCTTTGTTTAGATCGTTTCTTAAATCCTTTTTCATATAATTTGTTTAATTCTTGGCCTACCTCACAGTTTTGAATACAATATTGAAATTCTTTATCTCTATAATTACATTCTCCGCAATGATTTTCTTTTAAATACAGAATTCTAATTTTTCGCTCAACTGCTTTCATATTCCTTCCTTCCGTTATTATTATATTTGTGATTAGTGCTGAGGCATTATCACATTATGGTATTCTCCACATTACATAAATCACCTGATAAAACATTATGTTTATAATTTACATTTCAAACTTTCACCAATAAAGTAACGATTTTTCTTACGCCCTCATGACAAATTTTATATATCTTCATCCTACCTTTATTCTTACAATCTACAATATGCAAACTTTTTAAAACCCATAAATGTTGAGATATTGTAGATTGTGGAAGCTCTAGTAGATCACATAATTCAGTCACACTACAGTTACCTCGTTTGATTAATTTCTCCAATATACACAAACGAACAGGGTGTCCAATTTTTTTTAATATTTCGGCTTGTTGTCTATATGTATAAAAAACATTCATTTAATACTCTCCTTACTATTTCCCTTATACTTTAGTTCGATATTTCAATTTTTCATATTGTGTTTATAATCTTTAAAACAGGAATTTCAATTATTTCTTTAAGGCGTATGTTTTTTGCATAAACATCTAAGCTACTCTTTTACCTTTAATGTATTAACAATTTATTATAGAATTTAAATCCTCAATAATTTCACCAACTTAACTTTATAACATTACTATTTTTATTAATTTAATGTTCCTTTATTTGTTTGTATTTTACAATGACTTTAATGTCTTTATTGAAGTCAAATAATACCTTTTATTAACGATATGTACCTAATTTTATCCAGATGGAAAAACATTAGTAGATGCAAGAGCATCCTCAACGGAATCCATGCATCGTGGTATTTCTGTTAACGTATTCGCACCCTACCTAATTGACTTTATTTGATATCAAATTAGATCATACTATGCAATTTTAACCTCCTAACATGTCCAATGTGCGTAATACAAGCAAAAAATCTTGTTTCACCGAGTCTTAATTCCTAAATTCCCACTATTATAATCCTTCAAAAACATATTACGAACTAAACAAAATTTTATTTATTACATTAGCCAATAACACTTTTTATCATGTACAACATAAATCCGCAAGCCTTTAATCAAGCAGGTCACTTCTTTACTTGATGAGATACAATTATTCGTAAAATAAGCTAGGCAGGAAGTACACGTATGAAGTATAAAAATAGCGTAAATACAAACAGGTGCTTCTTGCAACAGCAGCAACCATGACATTAGGGCGTACCACCTCAGCATTTGCAGCTGAAGAGGACAATATTTCAGTAATTTCATCACACACACTCAACGATATTGGGATACAGGTGGAAAAAATCATTCCAGAAAAAACATTACGGGACAAGTTTCTTAAAGCATTTGCTACCAAGGACACAATGAAGGCAGGAGTTAATACCGCCTTCCAATTTATTAAAGATGCACAAAAGGATGTTCCGAATTTTAATGATACTTTTAGAACTCTATTTATGGCAGGCACGGAGATCATTCCATATGCAGGGATAGTTATTTCACAGCTAGTTGGATTACTGTGGACAGAAAATAATGGTGTTTCATCACAGATAAAAGGGTTCTGTTGCAAAGTTTTTTAAATGAAGCTAAACTGTAGGGAAAATGTATTGAGGAGAATGATACATGCGATACTTTAAAGGAAAGCAGTTTAAGAAAGACATTATTTTAGTAGCCGTTGGCTACTACTGTCGTTTTTCTTTAAGCTATCGTGACGTATCTAAAATCTTGAAAGAACGTGGTGTATCGGTTCATCCTACAACCATCATGCGTTGGGTACAGGAATATGGCAATCTCATCTATCAAATGTCAAAGAAGAAAAACAAATCAGCACACCAGGCTTGGCATTTGGATGCGACGTATATTAAAGTCAAAGGAGAATTGTGTTATTTATATCGCGCCATTGATAGTGATGGACATACACTGGACTTTCAACTTCGAAAAACACGTAATCATCAAGCAGCTTATTCCTTCCTGAAAAGGCTGATCAAACCGTTTGGAGAACCATCGGTTCTTATGACAAACAAGGCTCCTGCTTTGTTTTGTGCATTTAAAAAATTACAAAAAGACGATTATTATACACATACCAAACACTGTACGATTAAACATCGTAATAATCTTGTTGAACAGGATCATCGACATGTCAAACGCCGATTTGTGAAATCAGCTGGATTTCAAACTCTTCGTCATGCTTCTCGTACTATTAAAGGAATCGCAACGATTCATGCTATATACAAACAAAAGAGAAGTCACATTCCAGACTTCTCTTTTTCGACGTATAAGGAATTATATCGATTATTCAGAATCCCTTAAACGTTAACCATATTGTGTGAATAACTTTATATTTTTTCAAATTTTGCAACAGAATCTTTATTATTTATTGGTTACAAAACCATCTCCATCTGATTGATATTTTTTCCCATCTACAGTGAAGTCTTTATTGTGAACTAGCTGACCTTTTTTACCAGTGATACTTCCATCCATATCCAAAAAGTACCATTTCTTACTACCATGAGGGAATTCTATCCATCCAGTAACCATTTGTCCCTTTTCAAGCTTTACTTTGTCATAACTTATAGCTTTTTCGGGAGTGAAGAAATAATATTCTTTAGATATGTTATCACGTACCCACCCAGTCATCATTTCTCCTCTTTTAAATGTGGTACCATTCCAATTTTTAGTGCCGTCTGCTGAACTGAAGTAATACCATCCATCACCTTGCTGTGACCAACCAGTTATTGGCCCTCCATCTGGATTTAGACACCTACCATATATATCAAATTGATATTCTTTACCATTAATAGTTTCTTTAGTGTCTCTATACATTTCTCCTTTATCAAATTTATTGTTTTTTTCAGTGCTGAAGTAATACCATGTATATGGAAGCAATGTTTTTAGCGATACATTCTCCATAAACCTATTCAAGCTTATTTCATGTCTCGTTGCAAATGAAGTTGAAATTTCTTTCCACCCAGTTTGAATCGAACCATCTAGATTATAGTAAAAAGTTCGTCCATTTTGATCCAGAGTCCATTCAGATTTGAGATTTATAGCTTGTTTAAATGCAATATTATTTATTGTTCTATTTAAAACGTCTTCAAGGTTGCTGCTAGTTCCCTTGATAACATTGTTAATAGATTCTGTAAGTTGATCATGGAGAGCAGATATAATAGGAACATTAGCAGGCGCAGAGTCGCGTTGGAACGCCATGTTTGGTAACGCCTCATTTACGACTTGATTTGCATGCTCTAAAGCCGGTTTAGCAAAGCTGTATATATAATCGATGTACTCCTTGGTATACTTTTCTTGCTTCCCTTTGTCCAAAAATTCCTTTTCTAAAACTGTATCATCAAAATTCAGTAAACTTTTTCCATTTTTTGAAATAAAATTCATGAAATGTATATGGGAAATCGCTAAAGTCATATATATCGGCAGCTCTCTATCTCTGTGGCCTGGTGTCTGACATTTTGCTATGATCGTTCTAAATTGATCATTAAGCCGTACAGCCTTGTTTTGTATGTTCATTCTTGGAGTAAGACGATCATTAATATAGTAAACCTCATTATGATTCACTAATTTTTCAAATTCTCTCATTTTCTCCTTTAAATCATTCACTTCTGCGCTAAGTTTCTGGTAATTATATTCAGTGATTTGTTCATGTGTCTGCGCAGCAATTTTATCCATCAATGCTTTTAACTGATTGTTTGCATGGGTATTGTCCTCTGGCCATAGTAGCCCAATTAATGGAGAAATAGCCATCCCTCCATACGGGATCAGCGCCGCTGCACCCATTGCTAAAGTTCTAAAAGTGTTGTTAAAATTCCCACCATCTGTCTGAGAATCTTTATACGCTTGCTTTAATGTATCCCCCCCTAATGAACCAACTGCTTTTAGAGTCTCTATGCTGAAAATTTTGTATTTTAAAATTTTAAAAGTTCCATCTTCTTCTTGTTTAAAAACAGGCCCAATATTTGCTGATAAAGAATTTGTTTGTGGTATTTGCACCATAATGCAATCATCCTTTCTAAATCAATTTTATTGTATATATTTCTAAAAAAAATTATCAATTTGTTTAATCGACAAACAAATTAATACTTGAATTTCTCAGCTAGTTTCCAAACTACAGTATATATACGAAAAAATACTTTTATCTAACATAAAAACTTTAATTCGAGTTTGAATTATATTTGTAGGGCATGTAAAATCTTATTACTAATAATTAGGATTTAAAATCATTATATTATTGTTTGTTCTGATGGTTTAGAAAATAAATTATCATTTCAAAATATGAATTGATAAAGTTTTGATTTTAGAATCAATGTAATATTTATGTAGATAAAAAACTAATACATATTTTAAACCTGATACAGGAGAAATGTGGACAGGGTGGTTGAGGGATTCTGGCAATTGATACTATATGAATAAAGGAGAAAAAACTGATCGGGATAAAGGGATTATGCTACATGACGAGAATATAGAATTAGATAACGGTAAGGGTGTGAATAAATGGTATAAATTCGGTTAGAATGTTGTAATGAAGGAATAAAAAACGAATCGATTCCTACTTTGCTATTAATAATATATTTTCTATACTTCCCAAATACATAGATTTCATTCACAATGATATAAAATCTTTCTCTATTAATATTTCACACTTCTTATTGGTATATTAATAAAGCCGACTCCATACATTGTTACAGATAAAAAAGTAATCTTCCTAATCAACTTATTATTGCTTGATATATTTTTTTCTTGAAGATCAGTAATAAGGTAATATCAGGCTGATAGTGCTTCCATTTGAAGAAATTTTTCATTTCCATACCAATCACACAACTTTTTAGAATCATAGTATCCTCCCACATTTTTTGAATCTCTTCAAATGTTTCATTCTTTCTATTATTCTCTACTATATTTAATGAATATCATACGTACAAAATACAACCCCCTCTCATTATGAAACATCTTGCTATCTTTCAAAAATATTCATTTCTTGTTATTTCTAATTATTATTAAAATCCATTGTAAATCAGCATGTTTCATATAGAATTATACAAAAATTCCTTTTATATCTAATTTGTCTTTAGGACAAACAAACAAGACATTTCATAGTAAAGCAATTTAAAATAATATTTAAATACATTCAATAATTTCAGGCAATCTCTATTCCGCTCTACTATCCCATGAACTCTATTAGAAAAATACATTCTAATGTTTCAATTCTTTTGAGTTACTATTTTATAAGTAAGATAGAAACTCCCCTTGCCACTCTAAATTAAAGATATGTTAAAATTTTTAATTTCAATTTTATCATACCGACTCTATCCATTTCTTTTTGTAAAATATAAGCGCATTTGCTTACGGGTTACAATATACAATCCTTAGGACTTTTACCTAGCTCTTAATAAAGAGATAGGATATTTTATTCGACAGAATGGAGGAATTAGATAATGACTGTTTCAATGCGGGGGAATAATGAAATTACAAAGCTTTTAAATAAGTGGTATATTGAAATTCGCTCAAGACGTATAGGAAATGCTCATCAATTAAAAGAAATAATTAATTATAAGATTCATAACATTGAAGAAGATCAGAATTTATTACTCTACTACTCACTACTAGATTTTAAATATCAATTTTTAATTAATAATTTAAATGTTTCACAAAGCAGTTTTGATGTATATGAGAGTTTTGATATGCCTACAGATAATTTCTTAGCTTATTATTACCACTTTTTCAAAGGGATTCATGCCTCTACTATTGGCAAATATCAAACCGCAAAAAAGAGTTATAAAAAAGCTGAAACTCTTTTGAACTGCATTCCTGATGAATTGGAAAAAGCGCATTTTTATTATAAAGTTGGAGCTTTCCATTATGACATATATCAATGGCTCTTATCTTATAAAAAAATATCAGAGGCAAGAGAAATCTTTGGTCAACATGCTGGGTATGAGATTAACGTAGCATTTTGCGATAATCTTATGGGCTTAGCTTGTACTAATTTGAGAGAATGGGAGCTAGCTGAAGAATATTTCATACAGGCAATGGATATGTTCCAAAAAATAGACGAAGAGCAATCCAATTTAATGGTGCGTCAAAATTTAGGATTAATGTATGCTATTCAAAACCTTTCACCATTAGCTATTAGATATCTTTCGGAGGTAAATCAAAAAATCCCTAACAATTATAAAGCACTATTTGTTGAGGCAAGAGAACATATAAAGGAAGGAAATCACTCTGTTGCAAAAGATCTCATAGAAAAAGGATATTCCGTTTGTGAAGAGGTTGATAATATAGAGTATCTACACCATTTTAAAATCTTAGACGCAATGAATAGAGATGTTCCTACCGAAGCACTGGAAAGGACAGTGTTAGAAAGTGTATCATATTTTAAAGAACAAAAACTCTTTGAATACATTAAGGAATACGAAGAGTATCTTGCTACTGCATTTTATAAGGAAAATAACCATGTTACTGCAAGTCATTATTTCTATTCATGTTCTCAAGCAGGAAAAAAAGCTTTTGAGAAGGAGACTTTAAAGTAAAAAACAATTCTCAGTTTAGTTGGTGTAATTACTATTTTTACTTTAATGTTTGGTGCCCAATCCCCTACAGAAACACAGAAATCTATTGATATTATTCAGTACGTACACGGAAATCATGGTGGCTAAACCCTTAATTTAATTCATTTTGAATAGCTTGTACATTATGAGAAGGGAAGAAATTCCCCCTCTTTTATAGACTATTTTATTTTGTCTATGTTTTTATTTCTATTTTACTGTATAGTCTATAAACTTTGTTTTCTATTCACTTTAATTCTTGTTGAATCGTTAGAATTATAAATTATTGTATCTAAATCTAATACAAATGAAGTGACCCCCGAAAGTTAGACAGGTCGTTCCATTAGGAAAAATTAAAGGGTATGAGCCCGGTATTGTACCGGGCTCATACCCTTTAATTTTTCCTTAATTCTTGTTTGAAATGTGTTATATCTTCAAATTCTTTTCAATACAGAAATTCTGATTTCATGATACCAAAAAAATTTTCAATAACGGCATTGTCATAACAGTTTCCGAAGTGAGACATACTTTGTGTTATGCCACATTACTTAAGAGAATGACAGTATTGTTTCATTTGATAGTGCCACCCTTGATTAGAATGAATAAAGAGTTTATCTTGATCTGTTACACGTTCAAGGGCTTGGTCCAACATCGTTGAAACAAGGGAATAGGTTGGTCTTGAACCAATTGTATACGTAATAATTTCACCATTAAATAAATCTAACATTGGTGATAGGTATAACTTCTCCCCAAATAATTTAAACTCCGTAATATCTGTAACCCACTTCTCATTTGGTTTTTCAGATTGGAAGTTGCGATTTAAAATATTCGGCGCAATTTTCCCAACTGTTCCTTTGTAAGAGCGATATTTTTTATACGAACCAGACATTTTAACCCTAATTCTTTCATACGACGATACCCATAACACCCACCATGTTCATCATAAATAGCTTGAATCCGTTCTTTTAACTCCGAATTTGAATCAGGACGATTGAACCGTTTGATTCAGTAATAGTACGTACTACGTGGAATATTTGCGAGTTGAAGTAACTCTTTGACAGGAAATTCATGCCTTAACTCATAGATTACTTGGGCTTTGTCTTGTTTGGTTATTGTTTCTTGTTTTAGACTAAGGCATTTAACTTTTTTAAATATGCATTTTTCATACGTAAACGTTCATTTTCCGCTTGTAGTGCTTCTATTGAGCCCTCTACTACTGGTTTTATTTTTTTATCTTTCATGGTTGGACGCCCCTTTTTCTTTGAATGTAGGGAATCCAATCCTCCTGTTTCATAAACTATTTTCCATTTCCGAAGTGTTTCATAAGACGGAATATTGAAAAGTGCCGCTGTTTCTCTGATAGATGTCCCCTGTTCATTCATATAATTAAGTACGTCTAGTTTATACTGGGTAGAGTAGGATGTATAGTGTTTTTCAAAAGCATTTTCACCTGAAGATTCATATCGTCTAATCCACTCACGAAGTAAGCTAGGAGTAACTTCTATAGATTTAGCAATTGTTTTTCCGCTTTCTGTACCATCTAAATATCGTTTCACTGCTTGGATTTTCTCTGTTGAAGAAAATTTTTTATGTTTGTAGAAGAGTCTTTTTTGATAAAGTAACTAACGTTTTCTTCAATCTTATTTTACAACATCCCGAATTCAGTCATTTAAATAAAAAGTTCAAGGTGATTATTCAAAACATCAGTAAAATCCTGTAAAAATTAGTTGATAAAAAATTAGAATATTAAGTAAATACATGTAGAATTATCTATTGCAGAACAAAGACGTTTATAATGTAAAGTAATTTATTATCATCAAACTGTTCGTTAAAAGTGTATTTAACGAACAGTTTGATGGATTTCATAGAATTGAGTATAGTAGAGGTATCAATCATATATTGATACCTCTCATCTTTTTCAAAAACTAGTATGGTATCCATAAATGTAATCCAGCTATTTATTAAAATAGTATTCTAGCTCAAAAATTCGAATAGTTAGTTTAAATATCGGTTTAAGTATTAGTTTAAAAATTAATTTACATTATTTGATTTGAGGTGTACAACATGAGTAACCAAGAAAAAGAAAAGTTTAAAATACTAATAGATAAACATAAAAGTAAAATGCCCTGGTATATCATAGAGTATGCAGAAATGAAAACAGCCCTCTCCCCCGCTACATTGTATGCTTACATTACTGAATTTGAAAAGTTTCTAAAATGGCTTATAAGTAATCGATTAGCCGTTGAAAACGGTAAGGTGGTCACTAATATATGTGATGTACCAATTACAACACTAGAAAATCTACCATTAAATGAAGCTAGAACTTTTCAAAGATATCTCCAGGGAGAAGGTATTGAGACAAGAGCTATTAACAGAACTTTCTCTGCTTTAAAATCCCTATTTAAGTACTTAGCTCAAAATACAGAGAATGAACATGGGGAAAATTACATCTCACGTAATGTAATGGAGAAAATTGAACTGCATAAGGAGAAAGTAGATGCAGCTGCAAGAGCAGATGATGTTGCAAACATGATATTTAATGAAAAAGATGATGTTGCCTTTCTTCAATTTTTAGCAAATGATTACGGAGAAATGTTGAAAGATATATCACCACGAAAGTATAGTTTTTTTCAACGGGATAAAGAAAGAGATATAGCCATCATAAGCCTCATTTTGGGTACTGGCCTTCGAGTATCTGAAGTAGCTAGTCTTACTATCTCTAGTATAAACTTCCGTCAGGGAACGGTAAAAGTGACTCGTAAAGGTAATAAAAGATCTTCCATATTAGCCACCCGGTCCTGCTTAGATGATGTTCAGGAATATATTAAAGTTCGTCCTAGTAAATATAACTGTCCTCAGGATGAAAACTTACTTTTCGTAACAAACTATAAAGGAAAATATACGCAGCTAACTGTTAGAGCTATTCAGAAGTTATGTGACAAATATTCAAGTGCATTTGATGAGAAGCGTAGCCCTCATAAACTACGACACACATATGCTACCAATCATTATAAGGAAAACAAAGATCTTGTATTACTCCGGGATCAACTTGGTCATACATCCGTAGAAGTTACTAGTATATATACGAATATTAATAATGAGAAGAAACGTGAAGCCGTTGATCGATTAGAAAGAAGACAATTTGAATAAAGTGAAAATAAATATTTATAAATGTGTATTGTTAATTAAATACTAATTCCTTACTAAGTACTTTTTTATCAAAATTCTTTATTAATTTCATTTCCTCTTCAGTAAGCTTGGGAAGATTCACATATAAATTCTTTTTGGCCCTACTTAAAGCTACATAGTATACTCTATGCTCCTCTTTATTCATATCTGGTGATAATAAAAAAGTAAGAAACGTCGGATATTTAGATTCAGGAATGATTAATAATATATTATCAAATTCATCCCCTTTTGATTTATGAATGGTTTTGAAAAGACTTGCATCATCAGCAACATTTACTAGAGCAGCCATGTTTATATACTTCAGATTTTGATAAAAATCACTAATATTACCAGACTTAATTTGTTTTTTCACTCCATATTGATTAAAAATATATGTGTTATAAAATTCCTTAATGCTCATAGAATTAAAAACTTCATATTCATTGAGCAGATTCTTTAAAACCTTAATCGCATCTTTTTCCATAAACCCCTTCTCATCTTTATACGCTTTTTTTATAAATTTGAGTGCCTCTTTTAATTTTAACTGTCTCCCATATTCAATTCCATGTATTAGAAAATAAATCATTTTCCCTCGTTTTCCATCTTTATATAATAAATCATTAATATCATCTAATAGTAAATCTTCTATACCGAATTCAATACCATTAGTTGTTTCATTCCGATAAGCTAAAACACACCATTCTTCATCATTACAGTTCTGTTTAAATTGATAATAACATGTAAGAGCATCCCCAACTAATATAGTTGGATTGTTTCCTAATTTGTTATCCGGACTATGCTGAACAAAATGTTCATCTTTTCTCACATAATTCAATACAGATATGATTTGCTCAGTACTTCTATGATTATTCTCTAATACATATAAACTCATGTTCTCTAAATAAAATTGACTGAAAGTACTTACATTAGCCCCCTGGAAAGAGAAAATGGATTGACAAGGATCTCCAATAACCCCAACTACCATTTCTTTTTTAGCTAACAATTTGATTATAGCTACTTGTAAAGGACTTGTATCTTGGAATTCGTCAATTAAAAAGTAAGGAAATTTTGCTCTTATAATTTCTCTAATCTTTTTATTTCGTTTTATAAGAAGATAACTAAAATATAAAACATCATCATGACTCAATAATCCTTGTTCCCAACAAAGCTTTTTATATAACATATAAGAATCTCTTTTTACACTTGTTTTTTCCGATAATTTTCCATGATAAGATTTTAAAAACTTTAATTCTATTACATCTTGTTCATTAATATACCAAGTTAATTTATTTAATGCTTTTGAAAGTTTTTGATTATCTGTAATCCAATTTTGATTACTCTTTTCTTTATATGTCTTTAATAAAGTGTATCCGGGTTTAATATCATCATGACCATCTAACTTATCTAAAGGAAATATAATATCATCTAGTAACCATAAATAAGGTTTTACAATATGGTTATACAGAAAGCTATGAATAGTGCTAACTTCAATCTCATTAGTCATATTATTTAAGCGACTAAGAATAGTTTCTACCCCTGTATTTGTATAAGTAATACATGCTACTCTTCTTGATTTTGATAACCTTGTAGAATGAGAAAGTATATTATTTATATGATTTATTAAAAACGACGTCTTTCCGGCACCTGGACCTGCACATAGTTTAAAATGATTGTCTATCTGAATTTTATCATTACTACTTTTAAGTTTTATTGCGGTTGACAAATCCATTTTATCGCCTCTTTTATATAATTTGGACAAACAATCATGTTATCTGATGGTTCCATTATTGAAATTTCATGTGCAAGCTCTTGTGCTAATTCACCTTTGGATATTGACATTAAATATCTATCAGCAATAATATGTTTTTTCTTATCATCATCTAAAATTGGAGTATTTTGCAGCTCAATCTCCTTTTTTGCTTTATATTCTTTGTTTTTTATATACTCTAACATATCGTTAATTGATTTATCTTCTTTATATGCAAGCATTAAATCTCTTATTTCTTCTTGATTAGAAGTTGAATCTGTAATCAATTTCTCGCAAGTTATATTATGAAGTATAAGATCGTATTCAAATGTACAGCTTTCATTTTCCTTTTGGGTAAAAGTTTTTATGTGGTTACTAGAGTTACTTTTAGATTTGTTAACAAAAAGATTTGAACATGAATTATAATCATATTTTTCTATATCGTTATTTAATGCCAATACTGAGCAAGTAACCCATTTGGCACCCTTACGACCTTTCTCTTTTCTAACAGGATCTAAATCAGTTATACATGCTATTCTCTTTTCAATTGCGTTAGGATTTTTAGAAGTATCGAACAATTTTAAAAAATGTTCAAAATAACGCCCTCCAATGTTTATTACAGATGTATGAGTATCCGTTAAATCATATCCTAAAGCTGTTGCAAATTCTGGAATAACTAGCTGCTCTGCTAATCCTTCAACAAATATTAAATTTCTTGCAAAAAAGATATCTGCCTTTGTGACATCAATAAATCTCTTAACATATTTTTTCGATTTTATATCATCTAGACTCTCATTAAATACCTTCCCTGGATATGCAACCTTTGTCTCTTCTTCATTTTTATACAAAACGATAATATCATCTAAATCAACAGCCGCTGTAATACTGGGAGAATGCGAAGTTATAAAGATTTGCCTTACTTCTGTTTCTCGATTTTGTTTTAAAAATTTCAAAAATTTATATTGCATATTTGGATGTAAATGTGCCTCGGGTTCTTCTATAGCTAAAATTGAATATACTTTTGCATTCGTTCCTAAATATTCTCCTGAAGCATCTTTTTGCATTTTGGCTAATAACAATGAAATATAAATCAAATTATTATATCCTAGCCCATTATTAACTGCTGGTAGTTTAATTCCTGTTTCATTTTCAACAATAAGTTTCAGTGCAGAATACAGTTCTGTATCTAGAATTCCTCCTTCAAAAGAAGGTTGCATCTTATCAAAGGCTGCTCCGGTGTTTTCTACATATTGAAGCATATGTTTTTTTCCTTCTCTCATTCTATCTTGAAGAGACTGAATGAGAGATTGGGCACCTTTAGAAAATAATTCTTTCTTTTCCCTAATTTTAATTTTTTTCTCTTCATCCGTAATGGAAATATCTGTTTTTATTTCATAATCTATAAAAAAGTCGATTACTTCTTTCAAGAGCGTATTACTTCCAGTAAATAAATCACGCTCAACATCTCTAATAGCTGTTAAGAATTGAAATGCAAACTTATTTATACTATCTGTATCTATTAAAGTCTTATTTTCAATATTGCCCACATAGATTTTATGAACATATTTCCGTAAATAATTATTTTTTATTTCATTCCAATAATCATTAATATTTGTTCCTTCTATCTTCCTTATATCTTTATAATAATCTTCTAATTCTTTTTCTGGTAAGAAGAATTCATAAGTTAATTTAGCTTCATATGGTTTTTCTAATTTGGTTAACCACGTTGATACTGTAACTAAATCATCTGAATAGATTTCTTCTTTTTCTGATTCTACTAAAGTCGCAGAAATGGTTATTTTAGGAGCAGATTCTTTTAATTGGTCACAAGTTGTATTTTTATTAAAGTCATCAATAGAAAGTCGTTTGCTTTTATTAGCATCAAAAAGCAATTCTAGTGCCTTTATAATAGTTGTTTTTCCGGCATTATTATGCCCAACAATCACATTAGTTCCTTCATGAAATTGGACAGTAGTCTCATTTTTAAAAGTTCGAAAATTCTTTAGTGTCAACCTAGATATGTACATAGTTTGCCTCATTTCATTTATTAATTATTTTAATTCAAGTTTACAGCAGGAATCTTTACTTCCCATAACCGTTTGTATTTTTTATATAATAGCACGATTAAATTTATTTAAAACAGGTGTCCATTAAGGCCTAATATGAAACTTCATTCCTCTTCCCTTATAATTAAATAATTAACCCATATATCCTACCTCACACTGAATAAATGTAGACCTAATCAATTTCTTCTTTAATAATCATACCATTAGATAAAAGTAGATTAAAAACAATAACTGTATCTTTTTTACTATTTTTCAATTTAGCATTTACATCTAATAATTGAGGTAGACTCGTACCCACCTTGCATATCAATAATGAGGAAAAGTACACGGTCATTAAACGTCTAGAAAAAAAGCCATTACAATAGTAAAAAATCACCTATCTTTATTAATAAAACTTACATATTTTACGTAATACATAACGAATGTTATAATAATTTCTTCATCACTAATGAAATAGGGCTTTCATCCGTTTAGAAAACCATCGTAAGGAAAAATACGATGGTTTTCTTGTATTTTTAATTTTGTTTTATCACAAATTAATTTTTTGCATATATTAGAAACTTCATAACTTTATTTCAGATTTACAAAAAATGTTTAAAAAGTAGAGTAACATAACGTTATGTCATTCTACTAAATACTAGATTTCTCAGTAAACAAAATATATTTACTAATTTTTCTGCGCCACTTTTAATATATCCATTTCATACTCAAGCTCTTTTGTCTCTAAATTTAAAAAATCCATAGTCATTGCAAGCACTTTACCATCTATGTTCCTTTTAGATCCCCATAAACGAACCGCTTTATTTATTTTACTATCCTCAAAAGTAACTTGGACTGTTCTCAGTTCCTCTCCCTCTACATATTCACGGGATATCCAACATTCTTTAAACTCTAGGGTTCCTTGTGGCATAGAGAGAACGTAATTAAACATCACTTCTTTTTGTTCTGGAAAACCAAGCACCTTCTTCTCAAGACAGATGTATTCAAAAGCTAAAACGTTCGTAAAATGATAGACAAGCTCTTATTTAGATTGCACTATAATTCCTCCAAACAATAAAGCTATTAATATTGATTTGAAATAGAGTTTGATTAATAGATGTTACTTATAATAACCTTATTCTGCATTAACAAGTTGACTTTCATCAAAGGGATTCATTATCAATATGTATTTTTTATTACCCAATCTCAGATTTATCTTATAAGGGCTATTTAAATTAAACATGTATATCTCTGGTTCAAAGTCATGTTTAAATTTGTAACGACGAGCCGCATTTTCAATGACTATATACACATACTCAGCAAAACTATCTGGTTCCATACAATCGTCCCATATTTGTTCCCACTTCGTTTTATCAACAACTACTTTATTTTTAAAATCAAGAGATAGAGTACTATATCCCATTAAACTTCCACTTCCTTCTAATATCTTATCTAATTATATAAGACTAACTTATTGGCATTACTTATAAATTGATTCATAAATTAAGGCAAAACCCTCTAGTAACGATATTTCAAATCTAAGTTGTCATAACTGTCATAATATGTTCTACCGAAAGCATAATCTTTTTTAGATCCCTTTTTAATGATGTACCCGGTTTCTATAAATGGACTCCTCCTATTTTGACAATGAGCACTACGATGCCCGTCTCCTTGTCCATGAAGATGCCATGTCGCACAATATGGGCACCAAACTGCAAGATTTCCACTTTCATCTCTTTCATAGGCTAATAATACAGGCAATGATCTTTCACTTTTATTTAATCTCATAAGTATCCTCCTAAAAAATATAATTACTAAATTAAAATATAAAGAAATAGTGTTTAGAGAGATATAAGTTATCTTCCCATTATAAAAATTTCTTTTATAATAACTTCAGCTGAATATAGCCATCGTCGTTACCTTTTAAGTTTTCTTTATGCTCCTTGTTCTTGCTATTTTGCTTTTTTAATTCAGCTTCTATTTCTTTTTCTACATGGGGAATCTTATCTTTCATAAACCACCGTGGTAGTCCTGAAGGAAAATACTTTCTTTCATAAGCAGTGCGTTCTTTTTTAGGAATACATTTGTATTCCTCCCAAAACCTATTTCTAAAATTATCGATTTCATTTTTTGTTAAAAGTGGTATCTCATCATAATCTTTGTTTAAAAGCTCTTGTTTTCTATATAATTGCTCTTTCTGTAATTGAATGCGTTTTTGTTCTTCTTCCTCTTTCTTTATTTTTTCTTGATGGATACGTAGCTCTTCTTGCTCCCTTTGTATTTTTTCTTTTTTTTGCACTTTATCTAACTTTTGTCCATACTTAGCCAAAAGCTTTTGATAAAATATTTTTTCCTTAGTATTATTTGTTTCCTGTTCATAATGTTGCTGCAATTCCTCTACAAACTCATTTAAACTTCTACTCTCAATCCATTTTTTATACCTATTTTGTTCCTCAATAAAATATATTTCAAAATCATTCTTGTCTCTTAAGAAAGTTGTTGGAAATCCTTTAAATAAAGTTTTTATAACTATATACCACTTATAGCGCTCTTCTTTTAAATAATTCAACCAAGAATACCAATTACCAATTGAAGATAATTCAAATAGAACCTTTTCTGTCTCCAATCGTTCTACTAACATACTAAATTCCTTTTTATATTGATCATATAAATCACACATATAATCCTTTGCCATTTGTTCAGCCAATGTTTCTTCTTGCCATCTGCGCTCCTCAGCTTTTTTTTGTTCTATCTCTAGTAGTTTGTTAGTATAGGCTATTTTTATTTCTTCTCTTGTTTTTCTCGCTAATTCTATACTATTTAATGCTTCCTCTATCTGCCGGGCTTTATCAAACTCAATAGCAGTATCTACTAACTTCGTGGGATCAGAATCACTTCTATGGATTTGGCCTTTAAATTCTTCATTTAATTGAGTACTCTTTTTCAGCCTCGTATCATTTTCACTATTTGGTGCACGCAATAATTCTGTTTCTAATAATACTGGTACAATGTCAGACTCTGCTATTCGGTTAACCAGAAATATATCATCTTGTGTTGAATGTTCTCGGTTCTCTAATAATGCATCTACCCTTAACTTAGAACTTTCAGGAGTTCTTCGAATTAAAAATACATGTCCATTATGATCAACAGTTACAATAACATGGTATACATCCATCAAATAGTTAAATGCTTTATTATTTTCCCCTGTTACAAAGAAGTACTCCTCTTTTAATGGAGCAATATATGTATACTCATATGAATTTGTTTCTGGATTAAAACTACTAATTCTTGTGCCACTATAACTATCCGTGTATATTTTTTCACCATTTACTTCTTTTTCCTTAGGTGGAAAGAAACTATCTAGTATTAACACCCATGCGGTTGGTACATTTTCGTCAAAATATATATTTGTTCTCTTCGCAATATTACTAGTTCGAATATTAGACGCTTGTACTTCGATTGCCAACTTTAGCTCTTCTTTTCCATCAATTGTTTGCAGTACCGCTACGTCGGCACGTGAAATGTCTTTATGTCTTTTTTCTTCTTTTACGATGTAACCAGCCTTACTAAATAATTCATATAAATATTTCTTAGTTCTAGCATGCGCCAATGATTCAAATGAAAAACATTGTTCTTTATCTAGATGAAAAAAATACGGATTTTTATTAACTATTTTAGATCCTTTATTAAACGACAAATTGTCATGGCATATTGGGCATTTTGCAGGGTATAAAGCTTTTCTTCCTTTTATATACTTAGCTTCCTTATCATTATCTATAGTCATGGAATCTAGCTCTATATAAGTTTTCTGTTGAAATTCTATTAAGTTACCACTAGGAAATATTTTCTCCCAGGCGTCAAAATACTCAATGTAAGAATACTGCATTTAATATACACCCTTTCAAAAAAATGTTATTACTATACTTCAAATTAATCCGTAATTATTTGTATATAAAAATTAATAAATGTTATTTTGATTGTTGAAGAAATCCACTCGTTTAGAAAAAAGATTGGTCAAAATGAGTGGATTTAGTATTTATAAAAAAGATTGATTATTTTATACCTATTCTTACCTTAAAGCGCACGATTGTTTATGAAACATAATTGATTTTGAATAAGACAAACCCAACACCCATAGAATCTACTAAGAATTCGAGATAAAATTCATCAAACTCCAATAACCAGTTTTTACAGTTCAATACTTTTTTCTGTAGTCTACAAGGAGACCTCCGAGATATATGTAAAAAGGCTAGTGGCACTTTTACACCATTAGTCCTTTCTATAAAAAAATTGAGTTTTTGCTTAATTGAATTTCATATAATTTGGAAGAGATCCATATTTTTTTAGATAATATTCATTATTTACATTGCCATCTGCATTTAGCACATTTATATTACCATCTATATTTTGTAACAAGGTAAAACGACGATTAGTTTCTGGATCATATATGTTATTTGGAGATCTTCCAAACGTACGCTCTAAATATGTTTTAAATACATACGAAAATTCCTTTTCTTCAAATTGTTTGAACCGTCCTGAATTAGATACTCCAACTATATCATATCCTTCATCTGGTTCCTTTGAGCCTATAAGGAAACGTGTAGGTGTTTTTTCTAACAAAAAGGAATGATAAGTCATTTCAGAAACTAACTCTATAAATTGCGCCTCAGATAGGGGGATTCCGACATATTGATTAATTTTTTCTTTCATTCGATTTTTAATTGAACCGTTATCTCCTAAGTTTGCAATTACACCTATATTTCCCAATTGAATAGAAACTGATAAAAATATAGAATCAATGAAATTAAAGTCATGACCTGTAATACTTGGATGTAATTTTACAACAAAGATAGACCATGGTTGGAATCCATGAAACTGAATTGGTAAATGTATGGACTGTAGACACTCATGAAGCATTTTATAATTTTCTAAACGACTTTTCGTCATTATTTTATTTTCAATTGGTTTAATTGTAAAATCCATTACATTTAGTTCTTTAAACAAAATTCCATAATAAATTTTACCAATCCATTGAAAAATAGTTTTTTCATCTAACTTAACAAATTCATCATATCCTAAGTTCACAGCATTCTTAATTTTATCCTCTACTACTGAAAGATGAACGCCATTACACGTTTTACAACATGGAATTGTTAACTGTCTATATTGCATTGTAGTGTTATTTTGCAAAGTAAGTGGTTGATTCCATAGGTCATATTTTTTTTGTAGCCATTTAGGAAAAACATGTTCCAGACTACTGTTAATATCGTTTAATTCTACCCCACATAAAAAACAATGCTTATTATCAAATTTCATATTTTGGAATGGTTCATAAATATGTTGTTCTTTTTTGTTTGACATGAATAATCCCCTTTTCATTACTACAATCTCGAAATTGCAAAAACGTCTCTTTCATCTTCTTTTACAGCAAACAGTTTATGATTATCCCCCTGATGTACCTCTCCTATTATGTATACATCTACACATTCATTTCCAGTTATCTGAATGGAACTATTCCTAGATACATAATGTGTCCGAATTCGCCCACAGCCACCGTATCCACAACTATCACAATAACGGAAATCTAAGACCGTAATTTTAAACCGCAAGAAGTTTTTTTAGTCTTCTTCTACTAAAAGCTTTAATTGCTTACCTAGTTCAACAAGTTTCTCTCCATATTCATATAACGGATTGCTTTCTACAATATTATAATACTCTGCTAAATAAGCTATGTTGTTTGAAAGTTTATCGATACTCCAATACATATTACTTATCATTAAACGATAAAAGGGATAAGGCATCTCTTGGCTAAATGTTTCAATATCCATATTTTCAATTATTCTTTGCGGATGAACCCAATTTGAAGGTTCATCATAACATTGGTAATAAGCTATCTCTTGTAATTCAACACATAAATCTGTCAAACTTTTTCCGCTCGCTATCTCATACCACTGTTTAAATACTGAAATCTTTTCTTTTGATTGTTCTGATTTAATTTCTTCTATCGCAGTATTTTTAAATTGGGACAGTAACTCAATTTCTTCAGAAGTAGCAATATTTTTTATTTCTGAATTGCTATTTTGGAAGAATCTATTCAACTTATTAGTAGTTTCAAAGTTGTTCTTCTTATTAAATAACTTAACATATATCTTTTTATCTTCATCTTTAGCACTAGTAAGAGCATCAAATGCTATTTGCAATTCAAACAATGTCCTCTGCAAAGGTAAAACTCCATCAGTAATATTATTTTTTAATAGATGGAAAATAGTGTTTATTCTTATATTGATATTTCCAACAAGATAAAACATTAATGTATCTACTTCACTTATTTCTTTATTCCGTGAACATATTTTTTTTATGCTTTTTAATCTTCTTTGAGTTGCTTCAAAAATTTTTGTGTAATCCGGAAAATCATTGTTCATATGGATTCTTTCTCCCTATTCTTCATTTAAATTACTTTTTCTACTATTATACATTTATTTATAAAGTAAAAAAGAGCAGCATTTATTTCCTCTTTTCTCTTAAACTGATAATAATGTGATAGAACCTCACAAGCAAATTAATTGACTTTTCTGAATTTTATTGAAAAATAAATATAAAATAGTTAAATGCAAAGGGGATTTTGCTACAATGGTAATATATAACATTAGCATACTTCTATAGGATGGGGGAATATATAATGATTGTTTCGATAAAGGGTAATGAGCAAATAACAAAAATGTTAAATGACTGGTATATAGAGATTCGTGCCAGACATATTGGGAAGGCGCATAAATTAAAACTTGAAATTGATCAAAAAATACACAATATTGAAGAGGACCAAAACCTGCTTTTATACTATTCTCTTTTAGATTTTCGTCATCAATATATGGTTGATAGTTTAAGCATTGGAAAAGACAGTTTTGATAAGGTTGAATCATTAGAGGTGCCTGCAGATCAGTTTTTATCGTACTACTACCATTTCTTTAAAGCTATTCATTCAAATATTACAGGTAACTTTACAAGTGCAAAAGAACATTACAACAAAGCTGAGGAACTATTAAACCATATTCCGGATGAAGTTGAACATGCAGAATTTTACTTCAAACTATCCACTTTCCATTATCATATCTACAAGCCATTGGCGGCTATCAAAGAAGCTACTAAGGCAAAAGAGATTTTTAAAAAGCATGCAGGATATGAGACTACTATTGCGTTATGTGATAATTTAATTGGTTTGGCTTGTACGCACTTAAAACAATTTGAAGAAGCTGAAGAACACTTTATTACAGCTATTAATACATTTAAAAAATCAGGTGAAGAAAAATTTATTACGTTTGTTCGTCACAACTTAGGATTAATGTATGCTGGTCAAAATTTATCTGAACTAGCAATACGCTACTTATCTGAAGTAATACAAGAACTCCCTAAAGATTATAAAGCAATCTTTATTAAGGCTAGAGAGCATATGAAAATAGGAGATTCAGAGGAAACTTCTAACCTTATAGATAAAGGATTAGAAATTTGTAGAGACCTTAAAAATGAAGAGTACGAACATCACTTTTTAATTTTAGAAAAATTAAATCAAAAAGTAACTGCTGACGAATTAGAAAAGACAATTAAAACAGGAATCTCTTATTTTGAGAGAGAAGAGCTACATGAGTATGTACAAGAATACGCTAAAAAATTAGCAGTTTTATTCCATCAAGAAAATAACCGTTCAAAAGCAAGTGACTATTTTTACCTTAGCCATCAAGCCGAAGAAAAAAACTTTGAGAAGGAGGCTTTAAAATGAGAAAAATAATTTTCAGCTTAATTGGGATTACAGCTGCATTCACATTTATGTTAAATTCTAGCCATCAAACTGATACACAGAAAGCGCTTAGCGAGGAAAAAATTGTACAATATGCTCACGGCCATACTGGCGGATGATAAAAAAACAAGGGTCTTCACTTCATTGTGAGGACTTTTATTTTTATATGGGGATCCCTATTATAAAAATTACAAAGTATAATAATTTTAAAATCTTAATATAAGAAAAATAAATTATAAATAACCTGTTCCTTTTGCATCCATAAAAGGGATCTTAAAATTTCAAGAGAGGAAGTAACTATTAATGCATACACAAGAAGGTTTTTATAAAAAATTAATAGAGGAACAAAGAGTAGTAACAATATTTTTAATAAACGGAGTAAGAGTACCTGGAATCATTATTGCTGTTGATAAATTTTCAGTGCTAGTCTCCAGTAACGGAAAGCAACAATTCCTTTATAAACAAGCTATTTCAACGGTTTCTTTATAAATATAAATCTGCTTAAAATTGAATTTTGTTAATTTAAAAAGTGGTAAAAACCAAAAAAGGAATCCTTAATAAAAGGATTCACCCCAGGAAATATAGATAAATAAAAAGAATTAAGTTTATTATAAAATAAAAGCATACTAAACATATTGAGAAACAAAAAATATTGAAGGTTGATAGCAAAGATTAATGTTTGCTATACTAAATGCGCACAAATATATGCAAAATCACAAATAAAATAAGGGCAGCTATGCTAGGCTGCCCTTATTTTATTTTTAATTTCATAATCCGCTATTTAATTTGAGGTATTTATAAACCTAGTACACTAACAATCTGACATGCTTTGGAATTTGCAATATGATAGTACATCTCTAATCCTCTTCTTTCGGAGCGGAGAATCTTGCCACGCATCTTAGATAAATGCTGAGATACAGTTGATTGAGGGACATCTAATAGCTCTGTTAATTGTGTTACATTACAAATTTTGCGGTGTTCTAGCTCCTTCACAATTTGTAATCTAACTGGATGAGCCATAATCTTTAATAATTCTACATCCGCCTCTGGGATTTTGTACATTTCATTACTTGCTTGAATAGTTGTCATTTTAATTTCTCCTTTTATAATTTCTTTTTGTTTTAATTATCTATTTTTAAGTATGTTTTTTTACTTGAGTACATTGTTCATAACCACTATATTGTTTGTTCTTTTCTCTGTATCAGATTTAATATATAGAAGTATTATGATGGCTAAAAATCCAATAAAAGATAGCATAGGTATTGAGATGAATCCGAATAAATTTAAGTAATCCTCTGTACAAGAAACTCCTACTGAACAAGTCTTCATCTCACTAATAGGAAACGCTTGAATTGTAATTTGATAGACGGATAACATTAAACCGATACACGCAAATGGAAATGCATACGTGCTGACGTGCGGATCTTTTCTATACATTCCTATCCCCAATATTAATACTAATGGATACATGGCCATTCTTTGGTACCAGCACAAATCACATGGCGGCAGTTTCATCCATTCACTAAAAAACAAACTAATTAACATTGCACTAGTAGCTATCGTCCAAGCAATTGCAATGTGGTACTTACGAATCCATTCCATTTTATATTCTCCTCACACGTTTTTAGTTGCATTGAAGGTTTTATAATAAGGATGTGATATTATCTCAATTATCTATTTAAAATGTCACTAACTTATTTCCGTATTTTGAATAACCGGTTTCAATGGACAGTATCCAATCATTTAGATCTTCCCAGTCATATCCCTTATCTTTTAACTCTGTTGGAAAGCAATTCTCAAAATCGTCACGCATTCCATACATGGTTTCTAATGCTTTTTCTAGCGGACCGAATCTATATACAATATGTGTTTTCACTCGTTTGTTTTTCTTTTCTGCTACAGCCAAATATACATATCGTCTTTCCTTTGCTAAAACGAACTTCAAAAACCCTGGTATTTGACTCATCTAAAAACATGCCCCTTTCCGTTTTCCTTACCCTTTTCTTTTGTATACGAGTAAGGAAAACAAGCACTTTTGCCGTATTAGTTTAAAAGATGTCTCATTTTTTTGCTTTGAAAATACAAGAACACACTCATCATGACAATATTTATTACACCAGCTGCAGCTCCAATTTTTGATATAACATATACATATTCATTACTGCTAAATGGAAATAGACTCAAAAAAATAAAGAAAGTAGAAATAAAAAAAGATAAGAGCATGTTTCTTTTGTTTCCATTCATTCAAGAAACCTCCTTTTGGAATAAGTATTGATATTAAGCTGCATCATTACGTTTATAATGCCGATTCTTTTCATCTACAAATCCTTTAATGCTCCACACACCAGCCTTTAATTCTTTTGCTTCTTTTTCTGCTTCTAGCATTTCAGGTAGAAATGTAGTATTAGGTCTAGAAATATAGGCTATAATCCCATAACCAGACTTGACCATTAATTCATTAATATGTATTCCGTTACAAAATACATAAGCCAATTTCCTACCGTATTTGTCTTCTTTTTGTCCCCGATCATAAACCAAAGTGACACTTTTCCCTTCTAGCTGTTTCTTTAAAAAGGAAGAGGCTTCTTTTCCCATCTTTTGTGGTGGGATTTTTTGAGATACAGACTCAGGGGTATCCAATAAGAGTAACCTTACGGTCTGTTTCTGTCCCTTTACGTTCACGTCTATCGTATCTCCGTCCTTAATATGTAATACCTTTCCTTTAACAGTCTCTAAGCCTTTTATTTTCCCCTTATAAGCTTCTGGAATATCAACAATACCTTTCCCTTCCGCTTGCTGTTGTATCCCGTTTTGTACTGCTTGGGCAGGTCTTGAATCATTTTTTGTTTGCGTCGAATCGCTACATGCTGCAATTTGAAATACGAATGATGTTATACAAATAGCCTTAATCCATTTTTTCATATCGAAATTTCTTCCTCCTAATCAAAATAGGTAAATAGCTGCATCTAATAAACAAACGGACTCTCTATTGTATTTACTTCTCGATTATTACAACATAGGCAAAACTGTATCCATTTTGGATAATCATTATAAAGCGCTCTAAATGAGCGTTTCTTACAATTTGGACATATTGAAACTATATTTTCTTCATTCTCTTCCTGACTTTTCAATTTTTCAAAAGAAACATTAGTAGATGCTATACTAGTGGTACACAATATATATCCCCCTTTTGAGTCTTGAAATTTCAAAAACAAATAAAAAAGGACACACCTATGGCATATGTATGCGTAGGTGTGTCCTTTTGCAAGATAGTTTTAGAAGTATTTTGTTACTTTTATCATATCATAGTTCTAATTAATTTTATATATGAAATTTAAGATTTTGCGATATTATTTCTTCTTCTCATATATAAACGAGACTCTCTCCTGTGAAGAGTCATATGTTAATTTCGCATCGAATGATTTCCCTGTTTTTTTCGATATAAATCCTTTTATTGTATCCGTCATATTCTTTTCTAATAATTTTTTCATTTGACTAGCTGTAATTCTTTTTTCAAGTATCATTCCTGAAACAATGAAATCACAGCCCTTCTTGTATTGTTCGCATAGATAGTTTGTTTTCCCTATTATGACTCTACTCTGGCATAATAGGCATTTACCTACTGTACGATCATCTGTAGTTGGAAATTCAAAACAAATACTAAGATCCGGGTTTAATCGAATCGCAGCTGTGAATTCTCCTTTTCCCCCACTAAAACCACTAATGAAGTCTGTTACATTGTTATTAACTAGCTTTTTAATCTGGCTATCGGATAATTTCTTGCCTTTAATTTTAGCCGGCAACATAAAATCGCATCCGTTTTGATATTCTGAGCACCCAAAAAACGTTTTACGGTTTAGGATTTGTCCTTTTTGACACTTTGGACACTGACCTAACGATAATTCTTCAACTGAAGGTAAATTAAAGCTGACTTCACCGTTAACAAATGCTAGATAAGCAGAAAACTCTTTGCCATTAGATTTAAAACCTTTTATAATGTCCGTTTTATTTTCTTCAAACAGTTTTTTAATTTGTGCTGCAGGAATTGTTTTTTCTTTTATTCTTTTGGGTAATCCAATGTTACAGTTTGGATGATTGCTACACCCGAAAAATTTCCCTCTATCTAAAATTATTCCATTTCCACAAGGACATTGGCAGACTTCTATTTGTTGCTTCCAGGTCTCTATTAGGTTGTGCGAAACCGTGTCAGGTATTCTTATAATCTCTTGTGTTATTTTTTGTACAAATGTATTTGTTTGGGCAATGAAGTCCACATAACTCATTTCATTTTTTTCAATACGGTGTATCATTCCTTCCATTTCAGCTGTGTATAGTGGATCTTTAATTTGCTGAACAGGAAATTGTTCAATAAAGGCACGGCCAATTGGAGTCGTAGTAATTTTCCCTTTTTCAATGGCTATATAGTTCTTCTCATGTAAAGCTGGAATAAAGGTTGCTTCGGTTGCAACAGTTCCAATTCTTTTCCCCTTCATTAATTCTTTTAAATGTTCATCGTCTATTTTACGTCCTGCTGTTTCCATGAAAGTCAGAATTGAGCTTTCTGTGTGTAGGGCTGGTTTCTTTGTTTTGGATTCCTGTAACTCAAAATCGCAGATTTGAAGTTCCTGTCCTTTCTGCATGATAGGAATTTTAAATACTTCCACACTTTCTTCCTCTACTTCCTCTTGAAACACTTCTAGAAACCCTTTTTCTCGAAGTACACTTTCTTTTGTTTGATAGATATTTCCCATCGCGTCAATAAGCGATACTTCTCTTACCAGGTATACTGCAGGACGCATGAAATTACCCACAAAACGTTTTACCACGAGGCTATATAGTTGTTTTTCAATTTCTGGACGACCTTCCTCTTGATATTGTTTAGTCGTCGGTATAATAGCAAAATGACTTGATACAAGCTCATCGTTGAATGTTTTATGTTTCACATCAATTGCTTCAATATCTACAGATTGTACCAGTAAAGAATACTGGCTCTTAGCTAGTGCCTGCATAACACCTTTTACACGATCCACTTGCTCTGTTGGCAAATGCCTAGAAGATGAACGAGGATACGTAATAAACCCTTCTTCATACAAGTTCTGAATATGTTTTTTTGCAGTTTCAGCATTAATTTGTAATTGCGCATGGGCATCTTTATACAGATCTGTTAAGTTATATAGCAGTTTAGGATTCTTCTTCCTGGTTCCCTCTTTAAATTCTTCTACTACAAGATGTTGCCCTTTCAAATTTTCTCCCAAACTTCTTAATGGCGATGGATTTAACACTTGGTCTTCTGTTTTCATAACCGGTGTAAGTCCTAAATCTGTTATTAGCTGCAGATGATAATAAGATTGCTCCCTATAGTTTTCAATCGCTAACTCCCGTTGGCGTATCTCATTTAACAAACACATTTGTACACGTCCAGATGACAATAAGAATTTATTTTGTGCTAATTTTGTGGTACATCCCCTGGTTATATTCATTCCTAGTAGATAATCCAGATACTGCCTTGCTTTAGCAGAATACGCCAGTCCATCGTATTTAGACGCGCTTTCTAATCGATTGAGAGCTGCCTCTAATTCTGCCGCTTCAAAAGAAGATTTATATACACGAGATTGCTTTTTATTCACACCTGCAAATTCATATACTTCCCTATAGATTAACTCGCCCTCGCGGTCCGCGTCACATACGTTCACCGCATGTTCAACATCAGGACGTTGTAACAATTTAACAAGGATTTGTAATTGTTCAGCATTCTCTTGTTTCACTTTATAAGCTGGCTGATAAATTAAAGGTAAATGTTCTAACTTAAACATTTTATACTCTGGATCCATCTCTTCAGGATTTTTCAATTCCAGAAGATGCCCACGGCACCAACTAACAATATAATGATCATTTTCATAATAACCATAATAAGGTTTGCTACCAGTATACTTTTGTGAGTGACGGAATCGCGGTGATTTCATAATTTCATTGGCCACTTTTGGTTTTTCTGCAATAAATAATGTTTTCCCCATAACTTTTTCCTCCTTAAACAAAAAAAGGACACACCTACGCTATGGTTATGCGTAGGTGTGTCCTTTTGCAATATGATTTTTTAGTATTGGATTGTCCTTATTATAACATAACAGAATTTAAATTATAGTAAATCCACTCAAAAGATGTATCTGTCGAATCTACAAAATTAGCAATAATTACAAAAAATCTATATAATTAAATACATCTTGCTTTAACACATACTACAAGTTACTTCCTTGGACATAAGCAATATTATTGTTTGTTCATTTTCAAACAAAAAAACAAGCAACGGAGGCGTTTAAATGTTCGAGCATCAAACGATTAACCGTAAGGATATTTACATAGTTGAGGATCACCATCATGTACTTGAACCATGGGCTATTTATCGAGAAAGAAATGCAGCACCTATCCTAGTAACTCTTGATCATCATACAGATTGTAATTCAGCTTTTATTAATCATTCTGGTCTCCAAATCGAAGGAGATAGTGATGTAGTGGATGCACATAGGGTGACATTTAGAAAAGATTGTATAGATGAAATCAATTACAATGATTTGAATACTGTACATTCTGCAATCGGGAACTTAAAACATGACGAACATATTGATGCAGCTATTAAATCTAGCATAATAGAAAAGGCTTTAGTAATAAGCTATGATGCACACAGGGATGATCCAATGTCATTTAAAGAGTCCAAAAGAATTGAAGAATATAATTCTATTCCAGCAATTTTAGCTCGTATGCGTGGAGAGATTTTCGAAGTTCAAGCTCCTGAAGGTTACCCAGAGTCTGAAAATAGCATATACATTCTTGATAGTAAATGTTGGATTGGTGACCAAGCTGAACATCCTGCCCCCCATAATGATGATTGCACAAAACCACACTACGACCAAGCAATAGAGTCGATTTACCTTGAAGATAAATTAAATACTATAAATGAGATGATACCAGGATTAATAGAAAACAATCAATTTACTCAAGATTATATTCTTGATATTGATTTAGACTATTTCCATACATTAAAGTCAATTCAGCCCGACAATTGTGATACCATTTATAACCTAATTAGAAATGCTAAGATAATTACGATTGCCAAAGAACCTATTTGTGTTGAGAATTTGAAATATGGGAATGAGCAAATTAATAGTGAATTATTATTAGATGCTTTATTAAATCACATAGAACAGGCATTAAGTCCAACAACTATAGTTGAATAAAAAAAGGCTCCATACACAGGGGCCTTTTTTTATTCAGTTAAATGTTCATAACTATTTATTTACCCGTTTCACAAAATCTTTTTGGTTTCCTTTTAGCTTATAATACTTCATGTTAAGACGAATAGATACTATGGAGATTACTATGAACCCTATTACATATAACATGTCTCTCTTTCCCCATTTCTTATTGTTTAGCGAACTTATTATGTAAATACTTCACATGTTTCTTTTCAATATCCTTATCCATAATGTTCGCTCGCAATATTGTTTGGTAGATGTGCTGGACCTCATCATTTGTTAGTTGCGCTTCAGTATATGATTCAATACATTTTTGTAGTTCGTTATAATACAGGACATGTTTATCTTTAGATTGAACATTTACTCTTTTTAGACTGCATTTTGGATGGAACGCTGCAATAGAGATGGACGGCAGCTGTTGTTCTATTACCCATTCAATAGCTTTTATATGTTTATAATTTTGTCGAAATGGATTTTGAAAAGAAGATTTCTTTCTAAAAATCCCCTGTGTCCACCTTGCAGATTTTTCGTTTCCATAGATCCATCCTTCGTAGTTTTTCGTCTCTATAACAAATACACCGGTTTCCGCAATAACAATATGGTCAATTTGCGTTGTATCACCATACTCAGTATGAACCGTAACATCTTGTAACACGCAATACTTTTTTGAATCCAATTTGCTCAGTGTACGCTTCACTAATTTTTCTCCGACTTTCCCTTTCCATTTTGGTACATGTTTTTTCACAACAAAATTTAATGGAATTAGAATTGCAATGAGAATTAACTCGAATATCAATACTTTCATTATAAAATCCTCCTTTTCACACTCTTACGTTTCTGCGCATTAGACGATAGATATACGTTTCTAATCCTAAAATAAAATATGAGACACATAAGCCTTTTATCACCATCTCTACAAATCCTAAGGCTAATGAAAGAAGGAGCCCGCCCCTAAACGGAAACGGTCTTGTCACTCTTCGATTTACTGGCTTTTCAATAACTCCAAAATTTGCCCAGGTAGGCAAACGCTTTTCCACATTCTTTACAGTGCCCGTTAATCCGTATTTAAGCGATAAAATGAAACATCCAATTAATAAATAAACGATAGATGAAAAATAGATAGATAGACTTATAACGATGATTGTAAGCAACCAACCTATTAAAATAGAATTCCGCAAAGCAATATATTCCCGATTTCTTTTCAAAACAAACATTCCTTTCAAAATAAATTAGGGTATTTTTAAATGGAAAATATTTACATTTAAAAATAAGCATGATATGATACGTCTATATTAAATTTTGAAATAGCCTATAAAGGATTGTGATAGATATGTTAAAACTTGTAGTAGATAATACCGTAACAGAACCAGAACAAAAAACAGATTCAGCTTTTTCAAACTTTTTCACCTGCAAAGACTGCGTATATTATCTTTCAAAATCAGATTCTTGCAGTCTACAATTAGCAGCTGATTCAAATAATCCCCATATCCCTTATGAATGTGGGAACTTTGAAGAAACCTATGAAATTGGAACGGAAGATCCATTGAATTCACATATACATCAACGACTTCGTGAAGATAAAGCGCAAATGTTAGCTGAAAATTATCCAGCACAACCTTCTATTGATCCGATTCATAAAGATGCAATGTGGTATGGAACAATAGATTATGGTTGTTGGATTGTAAATGACTCAAAAAAACGCTTTACTCTTGCAGAACAAGTTCCTTTTAATAATAACTGCCCAGAAAAATATGCTTCTCCTTTCCCTTTACATGATCACGGAGCAAAAGAAGGCATCAGACACTATATGTGCTGGTATGTGAACGAAAAGGGCATAGGCGAATACCATCTTCTTATTGGCGGTGTCATCATGAAAATTGCAGAAGGAGTTAGGAAACTTGGATTCAATGACTAATTACATCTATAAGAAAAGAATGTTAGAACATACAATAGTATTTACCCTGGTACATCTCGTACCAATTCTTATTTCAACCAGCATCATATATTTAGCCATGGAACTTTCTAATTCAGAGTGGCATATTTTGCTTAGTTATGAAGGGATATTTACAATTCTGTTCCTTATAACGAGGTTCCTATTCTTTCTATGAAACAATACGAGAAATGTTTTTCCGAGTTAAATATTATTTTAGTTTCCATTTTCCTTGTTAGTTTTGCAGCCATACCAGCTCTACTACAAGTTGTGTTCATTCTACAAATGGCACTCACTTTCTATCTGTTAGAGCGTAGTTTTCTGTATATCGAAAGATTGACAATACATAATCTCTATACAATACAAGCTATTATTTGTGACAAAAAACAACTAAAAATCAAACGAATTATCCCCTTTAACGAGGTACACGGAACCCTTACTATTCAAACCAAAGATGAACAATATTTTTTATCATTTTAGCCAAGAAAACTTCTTCCCCAAGAAGCGTGAAGAGTCACAGCCCAGTGAGTAGGTGGGAGATGAATTGGCTTCGAACAAGTGATGGCAGGAAGTCATCTTAATTGTTGGACATACATAAAGTGTTACTTCACTATCAACCGAACTTACATTCGCTTTATAATAGTCATATACCGGAATGGAGGTGAATCAAATGATGATTAATAAAGCCTATAAGTTTCGTATCTATCCAAATCAAGCACAAGCAATTCTAATTAACAAAACGATAGGTTGTTCTCGCTTTGTATTCAATCATTTCCTATCCTTATGGGATCACGCATACAAAGAGACAGGAAAAGGCTTGACCTATGGGTACATGCTCTGCCAAACTACCTGCCATGAAGAAAGAGCTTGTTTGGTTAAAAGAAGTGGATAGTATTGCGATTCAGTCGTCTGTTCGCAACCTTGCGGATGCTTATACACGCTTTTTCAAAAAACAAAACAGCGCCCCCCGCTTTAAATCTAAGAAAAACAACGTACAATCTTATACAACGAAACAAACAAATGAAAACATTGCTGTTGTAGGAAACAGGATAAAGTTGCCGAAACTAGGTCTTATTCGATTTGCCAAAAGTCGTGAAGTAAAGGGACGTATTGTAAATGCTACAGTTAGACGGAACCCTTCTGGTAGATATTTTGTGTCACTATTAGTTGAAACAAAAGTACAAGAACTTCCAAAAACACATTCTGACATTGGAATAGATTTAGGACTAAAAGATTTCGCCATTTTGTCAGATGGAACACCTTATGAGAATCCGAAGTTTTTCCGATTATTAGAAAATAAGTTGGCGAAAGCACAGCGTGTTCTTTCTAGAAGAATAAAAGGATCTTCTCGCTGGAATAAACAACGAGTAAAGGTAGCTAGAATTCATGAATACATATCAAATGCTAGAAAAGATTACTTAGACAAAATCTCAACTGAAATCATCAAAAACCACGATGTTATCGGTATAGAAGATTTACAAGTATCGAATATGTTAAAGAATCATAAGTTAGCAAAAGCAATTAGTGAAGTATCCTGGTCACAGTTTCGAACCATGTTGGAATATAAGGCAAAATGGTATGGCAAACAAGTCATTGTCGTATCGAAAACATTTGCTTCCAGCCAATTATGTTCTTGTTGTGGATATCAAAATAAAGACGTTAAAAATCTAAACCTACGTGAATGGGACTGTCCTTCCTGTCATAGACACCATGATAGAGATATTAACGCAAGTATCAATATAAAGAATGAAGCGATAAGGCTTCTAACCGCAAGGACTGCGGGGTTAGCCTAATCAATTAGAGTTCGATAGAACTCTTTACTTAGGAATCCCTCACGAAGTGAAAGTGAGGGTAGTTCAAATAGAGCGGTGTATCTAAGTGGCATATTATCTCCTATAACTAAGAAAACATTTACGGAATATGAAAGAAATAATCTAATGGTTAGATAAAAGGTACTGAATCTAAATTAAGTACCTTTTATCTTTATATACGGTTCTTCACATATTAGCAAATAGCCATGGAGCGAGTACGGCTAACATACACAGCAAACAAGATCCTGTTATGACACGGTTAGACCAACGATAATACTCAGGCTGTTTCGTACTTTCATGAATCTTTCTTAAACGAATACCTGCAATTAACATAAATGGCGTGAAAATAAGTGCTGTTGCTTTAAACAGGTCTAAAAAATCCGTGAAGATGTTCATAAACGAAAATACATCGGAACTAAACAAGAAGTACACACTTAGTCTCATGGACATCATGCTAATAAATGAGAAAATCATACTCCCAGTCGCCCACTTCATCCATTGACCATTCTTTGTAATTAATGCCATAACCATAACAATAACGCCTAATACGAATGAAATAGAAAAGATATTTACTCCTACTTTAAAAGCCGGTGCATACATACCTTCAATCTTTTGTACGATTGATGAGCCGAATGAATCATCTTTCTCTGTTGTTTTTGCTCGATTGTTTAATCCCTTTTGAAAGGATGACGAAAGTTCGCTCCCCTTTACTTCATTAAAACTTGGTTTTACAGAAGCTTGAGCCGCTTGTAAGGGCATAAGTAGTAAAATCATTAAAACAAGCGTACATAGGACTCCAATCATCCCTTTTTCTTGTTTCATCATACATCCCCCGCTAATTTTGGTTTAATGCTTTTTAATTTGATTTGATTTCCTTCCGCAACATAATAAAGATCTGCTGCATAATAGATATTTGCTTTCGTATATGCTCCCATAATAGCATTCGCGATTTCTTCCTTCTCTACTGCAATGTATGTTTCATTTTCATTGTAAAATTCAATTTCAATTCGATTAATATTATTATTTAGTACTGTGATATGTAACTCTTTTAGGCTATCTAGACGATTTCCTAATCCACATACTAATTTAAATACTTTATTTGCAATTGTTGGTGGTTTAACATAAGTCGTATTAAAATGAAGAGTTTCATCATCTATCACACCATCTTCCTCAACTTCACACGTCATAATGAAAGAATGATTTTGCTTTTCGATTTCTTGTTGACTCAACTTACGATCAATGACATACTTCACGCTTGTTGACAGGTTTTCTATATATTCATCCAGTTCGGTATTTGAAATTTTAACCTCTGAGAATTCCGGAAAAATCATGTAAGCATGTACATTTGAACTACTTTTACTTACACGTAATACCTGAACTTGTTTCTTTTCATAGCGCACCGTTTGTTCTAATTTTTCTACTACATTGTTACTTAGGGAATTAATATTCATTTACATTCACCTTTCGAAATTGTTATTTTTTTAACTCATAAATATTTTTTACTTCATATAATCCTCATGTTTGGATTTAATCTATTTTAAGCATTGTAATATTGCGGAGAGTTCTCAGTTCTCCTGTTTTAAGGTTATAATCACTTAATCTTAAACATTTTAATATTACAATGACGTACAATGTCTCATTATAGTCGAATATTCTTATATGGTGAATCATTCTGTCCCACTCATTTGTACAAAAATAAAAAAATGTTTTATCCTTGTACAAATGAGTGGAAAAATGCTGTATATCATGCTATTTAACTAAGAAAATACAACTAGGAAATAGGTTTATCGTTTTCCGACAGCAAACTCCTTCATCAAAAATGTGAAGGTGTGAAACACCAATTTTAGGTGGGAGTCTTCTGTCGGTTGGCATAAACCAATATATTTGCTATCATTTACTTGTACAGATTGCTCTTCGAAAACTGAAGATATGAGGTTGGTTGCAGAAAAACGTTGCAACCGTAAAATCTTCAACGTTCTATCGCCCCACGCTTCTCAAAATTGCGAAAACCAAGCTAAAGTAGGTAGTATGGTGAGTTAACGTACAAGACATTTCAGTTCTCACCGTAGGGACTACGGGTAGAGCCTGCTAAGATAACCGGTGGATACATCGGTGTTCCCAGGAATCTCCCACTTCAAACAGTCCGTTAGGACTTTAAGTGGTGAGTAGTTCAAATATTCCCTAGTTGTCTATTACTCCATTCAACTAGTGTATAAGAATAAGGTGAATCGACCTTTAATTCCATATACAGTAATTGATTTTCTGGTAATATCTCTCCCTCTGTATGAATCCAATAACGCTTGTTATCCGACATATTCAATACGCGTGTCAGTCCTTGTTCTCGCCTTATTACTTTTGCAGTCCACCCAACCCAATTCATATCTTTTACCTCTGACACTCCTTGTGGAAAAGGTAGATTCTGTTCTGTTTCTAGTGGGATTGGTAACTGTTCTAGTTCCGAAAACATCTCCTCATATTCAAATACATCCTCTGGTATATCCTCATCGCTCGGAAAAGGAATTTCATATTCTGCTTCAGAAACAGGAGTATGATGAAATTCTTCAGCATACTCCACTTCTTTTACAATTTCCTTGTCCTGCTCTAACGCTTTTTCTTCTTCACCTACATTTATTCGAATAGATGTAGCAACTAAATCGTATATATTTGCTACATCCTTTTCTAAGGTAATTTCTTTCGTTGGAACAGTAACACGTTCTTGTTCCCTACCAATAGGTCTATTTTCTCTCGGACACCAATAAACAGGTCGTTCCACCGGTTCTGGTCCTTTTTCTTTTTTCTTCTCTTCTAGCAACATGTTTCTTTTGGTTTTGCAAACTACATAAACCATATAGCAAATTAGTGCGATAAGAAGTTTCGTAAACATAACTTTCCCCTCTCGTTTAACCAAATAAATCAAACTCAAATTGACCTTCAATTACTTTACTTTTTCGTTTTCCTTTTCCTTTCCCTTTCTTTTGAGAAGCATCTACTTCCACAATCAATTCATCCCATAGTGTAATGTCTTGTTTTTGTACAAGCATACGCTTATCGGCATTCAATGTTGTTAAAGTACGTATGATATCTTCTATATTCCCGTCAATTTCAAGTTTACGTTGCTTTACTACAACGCCAGGAACTTTTTCTTCTTTGATATATTCAACGGCTTTTTGCACAAATTTTGCATCTTCCATATACGATACGTCAAATGTACTCGGTAATGTCTTCACCCAGTTTATAAATTGGATCTCAATTGATTCAAACACTGGTGTAATTACTTTACCGATATTTGCAAGTACTCGCTTAGATTCTTCCGATGCTGCCTGTGTCCATTCTTCTGTTGAACCTTTTAATTGATTTCCGCTTTTAATATTTTGAATTAATAACGTCTGAAGATCTCCTGTATCACCAAGCATTGCATTCAGTCCATCACTTGTTGCATCACCATTCATTGCTTCAGCAGCTTTATTCTTTTGGGCAATTAATTGCGCCATCTGTTCTTGGAATGTTTCTCGATATCCAAGATAGAATGTTCTGCATTGCTTTGTTTGACCGATGCGCCAATGTCTTCTTGCAGCCTGATTTAATGTAAATAAGCTGAATGATAATTGGTAGAAAATTAATGTCGGCGTCGCCAGCAAGTCCAATCCTACCTTAACTAATTCTTGTGAACAGATGATAACATTCACACCGCTATTTACTTGCTCTTTTAACCATGCACTGCGTTTTGGCGGAGTAACTGTATTTGTGCGAAGTATAGCTACTTTTGCACCAGGTACTTGCTCTGCAACCTTCTGTAAACGAGGCTGAATATCTCGTTCTTTCACTGTAGATCCTGTATCAGATACATAAATGATGGTTGGACGGCCTTCAGAGATTTCAGTATGCAATATTTCTTGCAGCTTCTTCTCCTTCGGCTGTATACAATCCTCATCAAATCTGAATTCTTCGTTGGACCAAACTAATTCTCTTTCCGCATTATCTAAGTGATAGTTTGGATAGTGATTCATATTGTCTGGATACGAATTTCCTGTACGAATATAAGAGAGCCATAGTTTCCCAACATCTGGTGTACCTTTCGCCCCTTCAATCGCCTTCTCAAAAGACTCTTTCATATGCTCATAAGCCTGTTTTTGTTCTTCCGACATCTCGACAAGAATCGTAGGTACATTAATTAACTCCACAGGATTTGGCCACACATCTTTTAAGCGCACATTAATGGTTGTATCCATTAAAAATTGGGTAAACACATAAGGTGAAATACCAGGTACGACCTTGGTTTTATCTAAATTACCTTGTGCTCCACGTGAAGCTATATTAGATGTGACCTCACCATCATGGTAATATGTTCTCTCGATATTTCCGTAGGTTTCATTCCATTCCATTAAAGAGCTATATTCAAACCCACTTTTCACCATTTTTTGAGGGAACAGACGCCATAACGTATAGAATACGTCGCTTGCGCGCCCACCAAATAATGTACCTGTTCCAGCTACGACTTTCTTACAAACCTTTGCTAAACTTCCTAAAGCAGTTCCTTGTGCTGTTTCGCTCTTTAATAGCGATAGGTAAGGTTTTGAAGTAATCTCCACCTTTTCCCCCGCTCCACACCGTACGTGAACCTTTCAGCTCATACGGCGTTCCCTCTAGTTTTATCTAATAGTAATTCTTTCGAGTTTACATAGCTTCCTGAGTTGGTTGATTTTCTCAATTTGTTTTGTGTGCAATTGGAATCTATTAACATACCTTAGTACGGTGCCTTCTAGTGATGCATGGATTAATGTATGGATATCTTTATGAACGATGATAAGATTCTGAAACTCATCTGTTCCACCAAGGAAAGTGGGTTTCTTATGATGACAGTGAACATCTCTAGCTTTAAGCGGTAATCCAGTAATAAAACATTTCCCTTTTTGTGCGGAATATTTGGATAGTCTATTGTCCATATATTCGATGCTTCTATTAGGAAGTCTGGATTTCATCAGCTCGGTAAGTTCTTTGTCCCAATCGAATACTTTTTCATCTGTATAGGGGTTAATGGACTGTGAATAATTTAGATTATTCTTTGTTGTAACCTGTCCTATAGGAAAAAGATATACACCTGCTACCCTGTATGTTTTACGTGTATTTTTGTAAAACTTTAGGTATGCCCCTTTCTCTGGAAGTTCATTGGGCTTGCCATACCATGCAATTTTTTTCAGTCGGTTGTTAAGAGTTCGTAAAACCCTATATTCAATGTCGCTCATATCCTTAACAATGTGCGTAGCATATTGGAAATTATTTTGGACTCCTAATACTACTGAATTGTAAAGATTTGCATTGCCGGCCGAAGGATGCTTTTGTATCTCATAGATTCTTTCTTTTAATTTCGTGATGATTTGTTTTTGTTTGTCATCATCTATATGCGAGAAGAATACCCTTTTGTTTCCCTTGATAGTAGATTTAAATTTATAACCTAAGAAGGAAGAAGACTTCTTTCGAAGATTAATAATTTTTGATTTATTTGGTGAGATTTCAAGCTTTAATCTTTTATTTAAAAAATCAACTACTGCATGAAACCATTTAACCGCTGAATCGTGAGTGTTAGTCATGATTCTAAAATCATCTGCGTACCTCACTAAGAATCCTTCTTTAAGTTTAGAATTTCTTCTAAGGTTAACGTATTTGGAATAGTTGACGGAGTATTGGTACCTCGTTTCAAAGCATTCCCATTGATCGGCTATCCATTGGTCTAAGTCATTGAGGACAATGTTAGATAGCAGTGGTGAAAGAATTCCACCTTGGGGTACGCCTTTTGTTGGTATACCTTCTCCTTTAATCGGTGCTTTAAGCATTTTGCTAATTACAGCGATTACTCGTTTGTCTCTTATGCCAATATTCCAGACTTGTTTAAGAAGAATGGAGTGATTTACATTATCAAAGAAACCTTTTATATCAATATCAACCGTGTAGTGATATTTGTTGATATTTACTAATGTTTGAACTCTTGCAACCGCATGTCGTGTAGTACGTGTTGGCCTAAAACCATAAGAATGATTGTAGAATTTCCCTTCGCATATTGGTTCCAGAACGTTCAGGAACATTTGTTGGACGATTCTGTCTTGTATGCAAGGAATACCTAAAGGTCTTTTCCCTTTTGAGTAATTTTTATCTATCCATACACGTCTAACCGATTTTGGTTTGTAGTTTAACACTAGTTCTCTCATATAATGAATGAACTCATCTTGATTAGTATTAGCAAGATCCAAAATCGTTTTGTCATCAGTACCCGGGGTTTTTGAACCGGTGTTTGATTTAACTTGCCTATATGCTAATAAAATATTTTCATCCGAAATGACAATCTCTAGTAGGTTCTTGAAATTCTTAGTACCCTCACGACTTCTTTGGAATAAATCATTCTGTATTCCTGTGAAATCGTAGTATTGTTTATGTCGATTTGCTATCGCGCTCATTGGTGTAGAAATCAGCTCCTCCAAGTGATTTCCAACTCACCTTCTTACCCGAAATATGAGCTACAACTCTAACTCGAATTTCTATTAGTAAAACTAGACTTGGGCCTATCCCTCCACTATGTTTCCATAGCTTCAGCGGTACTGTGACCCTACTTTCACAACCATAAACACATTTCGATTCGTTACTGAATCTTATAGTGAACTTCCCACTGATAGGTGTTTGGTATAGAAGTTGGCTGCTTACCACGTTCCAATATACCTAGCTTTACATATACCCTTAGATGGCTGCTTTACACCTGTGAGCCTTATAGTCTCTTTGTTGACTATGCCGATTTTCATAACGAATAATCTTACTCATCGGTATCTCACACTACATAAGTAGCAAGAAAGGTTTCCCATTCTTTAGTCCTATAGGCGCGTACATTCGCAGTCTTCGTCAGTTCCCCATGGAACATTCTCATCATAGGTATTTTATAGCGTCCCGGCCTATCTCTAACCATACCCTCTCTGTAAGAGTGGCTTTAGAATTAGATTCAGCCGACTTCACCTAGTTTCATACATAACGCAATGTATCTCTATCAAGATAAATGCATGTAGGAGTATTAGACTGTCAGTTTCAGCTCAACATGACGGCTTTCATTCCTGACATCGGTATATCAGTTGTACCTAAAATACTTTTAAGCCACCTATTTCGTATCAATTAAGCGACACTTATAAGGTAACGTGTCACACATTCGTGAACTTCATCAACGATAAGAGCATCAAAGAAGTGTTTCATTTTTCTACGAATATACTCAACAGTAGCTACCTTTCGATATGCTCGTCCTGATTGTTTCGCATCATATGGCTTCACACGATTCTCTAGCTCTAGTTGCTTTTGCAGCGGCTTATTTCCCTCTTTTATTGCTTGCACTAATTTATTTTCATATTGGGTCCAATCTTTAAAACTCTCATATTTCGTTTTTACTTTTGGACTCCAAATGTTTGAATCACAATCAGCACATACACTGTTTTTATTTGTTTTCGAATCTAAGTCACTTGCCGTAAAATCTTTATACTGGCAGACTTCTTTCTGTTCACCATTAGCTTGTTGAACCATAATAGAAGACGTTTTTTTACGTAACTTAGCACCACAATCTGGACAATAGTATCCATTCTTATAATATCTTTGCACCTCTTCCTCCGATTTCTTGGAAAGTGCAATTTGTTTATAAGGTAATGGCATCTGTTTAATAGAATCCCCTCGCATTGTAGTAAAACTAATGACAAAGAAGGTTGGTTTTTCTGGTTTTGGTCTTCCAGCCTGGATCCAAGATTGATGAATGCGAATTAAATCCTCTGTACGTTTAATCAGATGTACTTCTGCGTCTGGTATTAAGTGTCGTATTTCTTCTTTTGCCCACTTCTCAGTTAGAGTCGGTGGAACAAATACGCAGGTACGATATCCCTTTTGTCCTGTCAAATGGAAATATCCATCTACTGTCGCTGTCATAATTGCACTTTTTCCGCTCGACATTTCCCCCTGTATAATGATCCCTTTTTGTACTTGTAATGCTTTTGCTGCACCTGTTGCTACATGTGCCTGTACAGGGAATAATGGTCTTTGGTATGTATCAAAATGAGATAATGCCTGTTCTTTCATCGGTTGATGTAAAGGCTCATCTAATTTTGTTACCTTATCAAGCATGACAGGTGAATATTCCAATAGATATTCATTTAAATCATTAATTTCATTGATCTTTTCACCTGTACCCACTTGCGGGAATTGACATTTTCCAGTACGTATCATTTCTGATAAAAACTCTTTACAATCCTCTTCTTTTAACGCTACCTGCGCAATAGATAGAGAAGTAAATTCATTCCTATCAAAATACACATTTAATGGTTGTAACAAATTTCTTGTTAACATCTCTTCATAAATTGGCTTCGCCCATTCTTCTAAAATTGGGAGACCATACGGAGGAGCCATTAAGAAATCTCTTACTTGCATTTCTGGTGCTTCATCAATTGCCACAATATACTTTTCTTCTAATTCTTTAGAAAACGCAATAATTCCCTTTTTTCTATTTATTGTTTGTGTATTTATAAACTCAAATTGTCCTTTCGAATTTACATTCATTTTTTTGCCTAATACATAATGTAATTCTTCTTTTTGTCCCTCTCCAAAATACAAACGACTAGTCCCCATTGATATGGCCGCTCTGAATGACTTTAATGTACTGTCATTCGCACCTAACACTGCAAATTGCATTTGGTTGTTATGATTAACTGCCATAGCAAAGCAGAAAGCTGAATGTGAAGCAGTGCCTGTCTCCAATTGCAACATTGCTGGTGTTTGTTCCTGGTCAAATGTATCTTGTTTAATTATTTCTTGTAACATAAGTTTCCCTCCTAAAATAAAAAACGCATCTTATTCGATACGTTTCATGTCCTACTCATTCAATTTATTGGTTAAAAATCTATAAACTGTTTCCATTCTGGTAATGACTGTTCAGCCGCATGTAACAAATCACCTGCACCTTGAAAGACAGAGAGTTGCTCTAATACTTCTAAAGATGTACCTGCACCTAATTGAGAAGCACCTAAACAAATAACTGTAAGTACAATAGCAATACGAAATATACGATTGCTAAACTCCCATACAATGTATAGTGCTCCTATCCCTAACAGTACAGACATATCTCTCTTCCTTTCCTAGACAAGTTCTTTGACTTCACCAGTTGGTGTTGCGATGATAAATTTAGCGCGGCGTTTTTGTAATACAACCTCTTTCGTTGTTGTTTCCAGTTTCTCGAATGAAGTTTCAAAAAACACATTTTCAGAACCACGAACAGCATGGAGTGTATCACCTTCACCAAGCAAACCATCTGCCACACCCGTTATCAGCAATAGCCCTAATTGTCCAGAAGCAATTGGCATTTTCGCTCTCTCTGCAGCTGTTTTTTCAGCTTGAAGTGAGTAGCCATTTCCTCTATTTAATCGTTTCTTTAATGTTAAGATCCCCTCTGATTTGCCTACACCTTCATAAGCATTTTTATAATCCACGCGAGATGTGAAAATCAATTTGTTTTGATGTCGCAATTCAGGTATAACCCAACTTTTACGATTCACCATTTCTGCTAATGTATTTACATGTTCTTTAACAAAAACCAATTCTGACATATTCTCACAAAAATTAGCGAATCGATCGTTAAAATATGTATCATTTTTCGTAGCTGCACGCTTACGGCCAATAAAGACACATTGATTAAATTGCTCAAATTCGTTATTTTCATCACCAAAACGCATTAATCCAATTTCCTCGTAATTCTTGGCTAAAAAGTAGCTAATTTCATCACGGGCAAAACGATCGTATGGAATGACATACACCATAATGCCACCATCTTGTAAATAATGGTGTGCACGCTTTAAGAAGTTAAATTCCATTTTCTCTGATTTCTTTTTTTCTGTCCGAAGCTCTGTATTATACGGTGGGTTTAGAAAGATAAGTGGAAAATAGTCATGACTAGTCATCATACTTTCAAAGCTAGAGCGTATCACTACATCTAATTGCTCTTTTGCTTTGTTATATCGATTTGCATCTAATTCCACACCATATGTATCAAGTTGTATACCAACTTGTTTCATCGCATCTGCAAAACTTCGTAAAATTGTACCTTCTCCACAACATGGATCAAAGCAAGCATAAGCTCGCTCTGATTCCATTTGTAATAACTGTATTAAATGATTCCCTTCTGTTAGTGGTGTTGGATAAAATCCCGCCGCTAAATCATTTCCTAAACGCATAATCGTTCCCTCCAAGTTCTTTTTTAAAAATAAAAAAAGGAAGATCCAAGTAAATACATCACTTAGTTCTTCCTTTTACCCTCTATAAACTACCTCGACTTTATTAAAAAGGTAGTTCTTCATCTGTAATTTCCGGTAGCTCATCCATACCAGCAAAAATATCATCCGGCTCTTGGGATTGCTCTCTTGTTTCCTGCTCTTTTGGTTCATCTAATTCTGTCCAAATGCTATCTTTTTTCATTTTCATATCCCTCTATCTTTCTTATTTTTCAGGTTCATATACAACTTCTTCGTAATCGAAAAAATAATCTTTCAGCTTACGTAGGATTGTACGAAACTTCGGTTCAGCTACGATCTTTGTACCATGGTAAAAACTTTGTTGCCCGACAAAGCGCCATAAGATTACGTAGCCTTCTTTTGCTTCCTGTATGCCTTCAATGTATAAAGCGATTTCTTGAATAGCAACCTTCTCATTAAGAGTATCTGGTTTAAAGTATTGAAATTTCCCATCTGGTAATATAATTTCAGCTTCAAAACATCCTCTCATTTGATTCACTCTTGCTCTGGATTCAGATGACATTGCTGCTGCAGCATATGATTTCTGATTTTTTTCCATTCGTGTTTTATGTTCCTCTACTGTTGGTACTAGTTGTAAGTGTCTACAATCTTTTTTCATTTTACTATCTCCTCTACTGTTTAATTTGTTATTTTATGAATAATAAATAACCCCGCCTGCAAACTTGAAAACAACACAAAAAGGGCTTCTTCAAGTCGATTAATAATGTGCATAGCAAAATAAGCTATAAATACACTAATCGGCTCAAAGAAGCCCTTTCATAAATGAAACAAGACGCAACTTGCTTCTACAACTCAACCACAACACAAAAAAAGGTGTGGGAATAAACGGAATCAAATAAACTAACAATATAACTATATATTACACAATTAAGATTATGGTAGCAAGATATTTTCCAATTTTTAAAGAAACATTGTACTTGAATTATTTCTAAAGCAATGATACCTCTCTTTTTTCAAAATATATAGAATGTTACAATTGTATAAATGCTATATATATCATTTTTTTACATGGAGGAGACAATGTTGGATACTTTAAGTAATTTAAGAGATTTAAAGAGTGACATGATGGATAAGGGTTGGTGTATTGATTCTTTTGTGTTTAAATATAAAAAGCAAGAGTATATTGTGTTGGTGAAATTATACATGAAAAACGAAAAAGTACCAGAATTTGCTTTGTTAAAATTAGAGTTTTTAAATAGAAACAACATTGCAGACAAATTAATTACACCAGCAAATGCAGTTAAACTTTTAATAGATGCGAAGTCATTAAGGACGTATTTTGGTATCCCTTTTGGAACTAATGTCGGAGATGCAATTCAATCATTTTATCAAACATTATCAAAGTTCATTCCAAAGAAAGTAAGTACAAAAAAACCATCAGATTTAGAAGTTGCCATGGTTGCTTCACTTAGTAAAAGCGATAGAGATGACCCCAATAAAATATACTGCTACAGCGTGAAAAGAAATCCTGAAAAAGCAAGTGGTGGATATGGAGAACGTAGTCCATATAACGATAATAAAGCAAGAATTTTACGCCCTACACTATATGAGAAGTTAAAAAATGAGATACATGTAAGCTTTAGATTTTCAGCTGACCCTAACAAACATGAAGAAGATAGCACCATTTTGTATAACTGGAGCCAAAATATTAGCAAATAACACTCAGCTGTAAAGTGATAATAATGTTTTTTAATTCTGTTTTAAAAATATAAGAGCCTCGCTACAAATCATATTGTAGAAAGGCTCTTTAAAGTTGTTGTTTTGTTTTAAGATACTTCACTTCACTAACGAATATAACAATATAGTCGTTTGAAAATCTAAGTTTCATCCCACAATCGCGCTCAATAGTTGAAATTGGACAAGGAATTATCAGTTTTATCTACTTACTGTTCATTAAACCCTAAATTGACGGGCGGGGTAACTCCTATTTTTTGAGCAATTTTTATAAACTTTTGTTTCAACTCTTTTTCCCTACTAAATAATTCATTTAAACTGGCACGTAATTTATCTGGATAAGGCGGACTATAAAATGCTACACATAGCCACCGAACAACTTGCTCGTCTAATACATTATTTGAAATATAGTGACATATGGGATTAATATTGCTATTTGCCCATTTAAAATCAACACCTGATACGCTGATACCATCGTCCATTGTAAATACTCGCTCTTTAAAGACCGTAAGGTAGCCGTTTTCAATTAAAGTCTTGTAATCAAGGTCGTCAGATGGAGTCGTGTTTTTTAAATTCAACATTAACTTTTCAAAAGCAGTTCTCTTACTCTTCTCTTCAACAAGATTGTTACGTAACAGTGCCGCGAGTAACTTATAGGGATTATTTAACTCCTTCATTTTATCGTACCATAAATTATGAATAAACTGCTTATCCCCATCGAATAAAGCTATACGCTGAGTGTATTCCGAAATGAAAGCATTGAAAATATTAAAGCTATTTCCATCCTTTAAAAATCGGATTAATTCTGTTGTAAACGGATCTCCTAGCTTAAAGATTTCATCCCAAAATTTATTCATATCCTTATTTTCGAAAATCATAAAGAAAGGATCAATTTCTTCAAATATTAGCTGAACCTCTTGGTAAAAGCTTATCAAATCCTCATCGTATAAAGAGTGCTTTATTTGCTGCATGATGTGAGAGAAATCTGTGTTTTCTGGTGTGAATTTGTGGTCAAAATGCTTTTCAATACTATCTAATATCGCAGTTCTACTTCCTCGGACAACAAGTTTTGGTAAATAAGATTGCATAAATGTCCAAAAGGACTCTACATGTGCATAATTAATTTCGTTTTCCTTGGCGTGTGCAGCATCATTTCTTCTATCTCTCCAGTAAGATAGATGCCGATTCATCTCTTCTCGTTTTTTGTTGTCTTGAAGAAATATTGGATTCCTGGAGTAACCAGTTATCGTATCAAATACGGTTTCTTCCCATTTAGAGTCATTATTTACATCTCTTTGTATACTTGTCCATGCCCCTTCTGGAACATTATCTGGACACCTAGCATCTAAGAGCCGATTCTTGATAATCTTTTCGAAACCTAGATAAGAAAAAAGTAATCCGGCTCTATACGCTCCTGCTTTATAACATGTAAAACCCTCATCAAGAAGGTTTGTTACCTCTATAGGAAAGTCTTGTTCAACCATCCATTTTTCTATTGGCAAAATCATATAATTCTTCCCCTCTTCAAATCTTATTTTAATAAATGCTGCATACATCCATTCTACAGGGAATTTATTAATCATTTAAGCATGTTTTCCAGCAATATTTTCATAATAAAACATATGTGCTCCTTAACAATATAGCCCGCATTTTTAACTGCTTTATTATTTTTTAAATAAGTTTATTACTTTAAATATATATATATATATATTTATTAGACAGCTGATAAGTTTATATGGGAATATAGACTTACTAGTTTTATAAAATACAAATTTTAAAAGGAGTATTCCAAAATGAATAATGCCGAACTAATTTTTGATAGGTTGAAAAAATATGGGTATAAAGAGATTTCACGTATGATAAACCAGCACCAGGAAGAATCAGTATTCTTAGACTTCAAATTAAAAAGTGTTCCTGATGGTAGCAAAATTTCTAAAGATGATAAAAGGAACTATGCAAAAGCGTTATCAGCATTTGCTAACACCTCTGGGGGAGTTATCGTTTGGGGAGTTAATGCGCGCAAAAATGAAGATGGACTAGATGCCGCTAGCAATGAAGAACCTATAATTAATGCTAAAGCCTTTCAAACAACTTTAAATAGTTTACTTTCAGATGCACTAACTCCTTTATTACCTGATATTCAAAATATATTTATTCCTAAATCCGATACCAATGATGGGTTTGTTGTAACTTATGTACCTGCTAGTGATTTACCACCACATCAAGCATTATTAGGAGAAAATAAATACTATATGCGTATTGGAGATAGTTTTAATCAAATGGAGCACTCACATCTTTCAGATGCATTTGGTAGAAGACAAAGACCTGTTTTAGAAGTGCATTATGAAATACAACAGCGTCTACTTAGTGGTTCCGGTCCTGAAAGGGAACATGCTTTATCCCTTATAGTTGGTATTCGTAATATAGGAAGATATGTTGCTGTTTATCCTGCAATTCAAATCAAAGCAGAAAAAAATCTTTATTTACTTGAAGGATATGAAGAAGCTCTTAAATTAGTTCCCCAAACAAACGATTCTCGAAAGAAAAATGGTTATATGTTTGCAGGAGGTATAGATGATACCGTTCATCCTGGAACTTATAGGACTGCATATCCTCTTCAGTTTAAATTCCGAGTTAAAGAAAAACATCTTAACGGAGAGAGTACTGAGCTAGATGATTATACTTGCTCATTTTCCTACGAGCTTTTTGCACAAGGATGTGAATCCGTAAAGGGAGAAATAGTAATCACATTTGATGAATTAAGGAAAGCTATCTCCTTCTAATATAGATTTTTTTAATCATTGTAACTACATAACACAAAAAGAGCTATTGCAAACTATATATTTTTGAAAACAAACAAAAATATATAGTTCTACAATAGCATTTATTAATTAATTTACAATTTATAACAGATCAACTACCTCTTGACGCTCAATCCACTTATCTAATTTATTACGCGTTTCTTCGCTTAATCTTTTCCTTTTACCTGTTAATAATTTCGAAAGATTAGATGGTGATATCTCTATTTCTTTTGCAATATCTCTTAAACTACACTTATTTTCTTCTTTATAGTGGAGAATCTTCTGCTGATACCAACTAATATCCCTATTTACCTGTTGCTGTTCTAATTGAGGTATTTGAATTTCTTCTGGCTCCATATCGTGTACTTCTATTACTGGGTCTTTTACTACTGTTTCCATCAATTTATTCTTAGGAGTTATTTTTTTCTTTTGTAGAAGCTCTTGCTGTAAAGATACTAACTCGTCAGTAGGTGTGACCGTTACTTTAAGGTTTAACCAATAATTTTCAAGCCAGTTACGCCCTGAACATTTCCCCTCATCAATTGGTGTTTGATATTGCCATTCCTTTATTACTTCATCACGCATTAAGTCATCAAGCGTTTTTTCAAAAACATTCCTTATTCTAGCAGGGTTTTGATTCATACTTACACCCATAACACTTAAAAGACCTTTTGGGCCACCGATTGAATAAGGGTGTACTAAATGCTGGTAAGCCTGCTGAATTCGCCACCTCCAACTTAAATACCTGGTTAACCTTTTATGATATCTTTGCTGTTTACTATTGTATTCAAGAGCCTTCTTCGATAATAAACCTGTCAATTTTTCCGATCCAAATAAATACTTCGATAAAAATGTTCCTGGCGCTACATTCATACTTTCAATACCCAACATTTCATCAGTCTCTATATCTTTAGCAAAGACTATTTCATCCATTACGAATAATCTTCGTACTCGTTGCTTTTTATAAGCAAGTGACTCATTAGGGTTTTCATCATCATTTAATATAACTATTTCGTTATCTTCGTTTACATATATAAAAATACTTGCAAGTGCAGCTAGACGCTCCATAATCTTTAAACGGTCCTCTTTGCGATAATAAGACTTACCATTTCTCACCTGCTTCATGCTACACATTTCTAATATTTCTTCATAACCTATATGTACAGCGCTACTTTCTGTACTTGCAGACTTTACCCATATCTCTGTTACAATGTCTAAACAGTCTGCAGTTAAATCATCCATTACACGATCAACAAAAGTAGAATCAACTAATGTATTCCACCTATTTAATTCCCCTGCACCTCTTAATTTCATGTCTCCATCATTAAAACGTGACGATACCACTACCAAACTATTACTCTTATCTGGTAGCTCAGCTATATGTGCATTTAATTCCTTATCTTCTGTAAAATTATTTTTTGCAATTGTGTCCGTTAAATGGTACATAAAACCAGCACTACTATGCTCAATGAAGCTCTGCTGCTCCTCTGTTTGTCTTTTTTCTTGTTTTTGTTTCACTAAAAGAATTTCAAATTCTTTTTCAATATCATAAGAAAGCAATTCAAATACTTCAGGTCGGTATACATCTATATGAGCAACAATTTCCATAATACCAACACCTTGCGATTCCTTATACGATATCCAATTTGCTAGCTTTTTAAAAGCAGCAGATGTATACATAGGATCATCTATATAAGTTACGTCACTATTAATTAATGTACATAGTCCTTTCCATTTGTGAAAGATTCGTTCATTATTTTTTACATTTTGAAAAAGTGGGTATGCCACTAATAAAGTACTTTGAAACAAATGTTTTAATTGGTCCATGTGGCCCTCCGATTCACCTAATATTATGTGCAAGCGTAATTACTTATGAACTATTCTTCTTTTGAATTCGGCGCTAACAATTCCAATAAATTGGCACAGCGCTCTGCAATTTTTTGTGATTTCTTCAAATAACGTAAAACTTTTTCAATTTCTTGTTTATGCTCCTCTGATAATGCTTCTACTATCGAAGGATGCATTAGATAGATATAAATACGATCCAATAGTTTATCACTCATAGCATATTTATATATTTCTTTTATTACATTTTCCTTGCCATAAATAGATGGAATGGACTTATCTCTGTATTTTGCTATAAATTCATATACTATCTCATCTACAGGTACACACACATTATTAATATTTTCTTCATACAATTTAATTAGTTTTCTTATTCTGTTAACCTCTAGCGCATTAGAATTATTTATAGTCTCACATAAATACATTAAATCTAAAATTAACATATTGGCAGTATCTTTGAAATTTACATTCATGTGCAACCTTCCATGTGCAGCTGTATTTCTTAATTCAATAAAATCATACTTAAAGTATTCATGGCATTTGAACCATCTATCTTTTTTCACTATTTCTTCCACTTTTTTATCCAGAGAAGTACGTTCTATTCTGGATGGAGATACTCCTAGCTCAATACAATAATCATATATAATCCCTTCAATTTGAAGTGGTATAATTTGGCAGAATAAATCCATTCTTTCTTCTCTATAAATCTCTATTGCTTGTTTAAGCACTCCTCTCTTATTAAGTACATGATTTCCCTCAATAAGAGATAATATTTTATTGTCTATTTCATTTGCCCTTATATATCTTTCTACCCGTTCTTTAAATGCATCTTTATTAGTAATGTGTAGGTGTTTCAATTCATTCCGTTCCTTCAATGTAATAAATTGAAATTTATAATTTAATCCATCAAACACTGACATTTCATATTCTTCTTCCCTACCTCGAAAAGAATATCGAATCGGTAACATTTGATTGAAACTTCCGGAATTCGAGAAGGTGATTGTTTTACTCCAATCCCTGACTTCTTTATATACACATGAATTTATTTTCTCTATCATATATTCACAAATTTCATCTTTTGCCTTATCAAGTTTTTCTATTAAGTATTGATATTTTTTCTTTTCATACCAGTCAATATTCTTACCCTTCTGTTTCAATTGATATTCTTGTATCATAGAATTTATTTTTTTCAAATCCTTCGCAACAAGAAAAACTTCACGGTTAAAACATTCACAAGGCTCTTTATCCTCTAGAATTTCCATTATTTCATGAGCTACAAATATGTAGATTTCTTCTTTATTTGATAACTTCTCTAATTCACGATCATATCTCTCGCCATATCTCTCACAAATCATTTTAGAAATTTCTTCTTTATTTAATTGCGATACATTAATTCCTAGTTCTTTTTCTAAAAAAAGGCTTGCAAGTTTACTTTTATTAACACTAAAAAATAAACCCTCATCTATTAATTTATATATAGCCTGCTCTGTTCGTTGATTCATAATCGATTCCCCCTACACATACATGTGCACCAAGTAAATGTTATTTTAAAATTTTCTCTTAATATCTTTATCAGTATATTTAATCATACCTTGCTGACTTTTTAGTTTCAATTTGTAATGTTTCTTCTTTTATCGAAAGGAAACATTTTTCCCAAGTTACGCGTATAACGAAAAAAGAGGAAACACCTGTAACAAATAAACTACTTTCGGGAAACTTATTCCTTCTTCGAACACAAAATAGGAAACACTTTTCCCAAGTCGCGCGCGTAAAAAAACGGAAAACAGGAAACATTTTTCTCAAGTCGCGCGCGTAACTAATGACCAAAGGATAAAAAACGTGATTAGTTCAAGGTTTATAGTGATTTCCCTGTTTCCTCTAGCATCGAAACAGGAAACACATTTTCACAAAAGTTGCACATAAGATTTTTTGCAACTTTTTTTTGAGACCTTGTGGCTCAAGGGATTAGCGTGTGTTTCCTCTTTTTAAAAACTCTCTTAAAGGGCACGTTTTTACAAAATTCGTTTTGATATAATCAAAATTGGAATATTTTATAGTCTTTTGGCATATATTTCTGAATTTGCAGAACGGAGGTGAAAAAGATGGGGAAATCATTTGTAATACGAAATCAACGTAGCTTAAATGGGGAAACAACCAATGCTGTGCTAGTAACATTAAAATCTTGGCAAAAATTTGTGGAAACATTTGAAGAGAAATACTACAGCTATAAAGATACATATTTAGAAGATATTCTGCAGCACATGACATATGAAGAACGTATTGCTGACGAAGAAGGCTTTGTCGAAAAAGCCAAGCCATCTTTTTCACGTCGCGCATTGTCTGCACTTGCAGAAAAAACGGGAAGAAAACATAAATTATACGGCATTACGAATGCTGATCTCGAAGTTTTCTTATATCTACATAAGAAATGCTTTACTAATGGTGTCATTCCAAATGTAACAATACATATGATGTGGGAAGATTACAAGCAATATAAAGAAGAATTTGCTTATATCCAACACTCTCAATTCTATATTGCATTAAAGAAATTAAACTTACATAACATTATCTCCATTGAAAACGGAGTAGATGGCCGATATACAATCAAGCTCACTCATTTTATGAATGAGGAAACAGAAAAAGCAAATCCATACGTATATATTAGTCCTGTTGTATTTACCAAGGCTTTCTTTAAGCTATCTGTAGCGGCTAAGAAACTATTCTTAGACATTGCGATGCAACAACATACAGAAACAACATTAAAGCGTTCATTGGACAAGCAGGACGAAAGAGGCAACAAAACTCACTTTGGCGGAATGTATCGTTTCTTACATAAAAAGTATCCGCATCAAATCCGTGCCGTTATCGACGAATTAACAACAACATTACCATGTACGGGGAATCCTCTATTCAAAATTTGCAAAATGCAAAAAGGGGTAAAGCATACAAAACGATATACAACCTTATATTTATCTATTCATTCGGACTTTCTATGTACAAAAGAATCTGGAGAAGAGCAACACAGGGATCCATTTACACCAAAAACTACCTATGCTCGTAAGGCGAAGTTTATAGAAGCAGTTCTACAGGAGATGAATATTGGTGAACTGTCTGCAGACATGAATAAATTCATTCATGTACTAAAGCATACTTGTCATCGTCAAATCCGCAGTGTCATTCGTGGACTTCGTGATATGGTTGATCGAAAAGAAGGATATCCAACGAAAATTGTATATACATTGAAAAAACTATTACATCAAACATCTCAATATCAAATCCTTGATGCTGCAGCGAAAGAAGGTATCTACCCTCTTATTGCGCAACATATACCAAAAGAGAGAAATAGTGACCGTGAGCAAGCTGTCTTTAATTTCGGTTTACATTATTCTATGTACTCTCTACACAACATTAAGAAGATGTTTAAAAATGTGCATGCACTACTGAAGCAGAAGTTTGCGGTACCTGTGACGGAAGAATCTTATCACCGTAATTATCTAAAATACCAAGAAGAAACGTTATTTAGAAAATATGCATATGATCAGGGGGTTAATCTCCATGCATATATCGCTTTAGAAATTGAAATGCGTGAAAAGCTAAAAGTTCGTGGTCATAAAGAACGCACGATTCCAAGTGATGTGCGCGAATGGTTCATCGAGGCAATTGATAAGCTGCCACAAGAAAAACTTCGTGTTATTGAGCTACCAAAGCAGTTTCATTTACTAGAGTTTATGCGTACCTTCGAACGTTTAGTACGTGCTGGAGTAACAATAACAGCTCCAGATCAGGTGCTAACCGCAATGGAAATAAAATAATAGCAAAGAGCTCTCTATTTTTGAAAAACACAAAAGTAGAGGGCTATTCGTGTTTGTCTGATTAGTAACACCTTCCTACTACTCTATTTATAAATACCAAATCGAAAGAACTTCATGTAAAATGGAGTCTTTTTTTATGCATTTTTATACAAATTCGATTCTATCAATACATAACTCTCCACATAATACTAGAGTGTATGCTTCTACTGTATGAAAACCTATCTCATAATACCTACAAAAAATCAAAAGGAAAATTATAAAAATAGTGGATATGAGGACAAAAAGGATCCAATGTGGATATAATCTTTCTAAAATCATTGTAATTACTAATGTTGTTGTATTTATCTAATAAAAATCATCAATAATAATGTGAGTTATGTGTAAATACTGAGTAATGTTAACAAATAGCCGCCTAATCTGAATGAAATGTGGATAATTAGAGGATTAATACCAAATTTATCACTAAAATAAGTAAAATAACTTCTGTTTACAAGGTTGAATATATATAATGCGATTGGTATCAAATTCTTTCCGATTTCATGTAGAAATATAGTATATTCTTTCTGCTTTTTTGTAGAATTAAAAGTCTAATAATCCTTGAATCTACGGATACTTTTTCTGTCATTTATGATTTTATATGTTCTTATATCAAGTTTCCCCTTGCAGGAGTAAGTCTAGCCTCTATTTTGAATTAACCTATAAAAGTTTTATCTTTATTTCTTTTTAATATATAAGATATATATTTATAATAGATTTTAATCTTATTAACAACAAACACTGTCTAAAGCATCAATTCAAGTTTCCGTAAGTAGACGAAAAAGGCGCTTTCCTGAACGAAAACGCCTTACTAAAAATTCTATATTTACCTGTGAAAAAGTTCTAAAACAAATGGAATGATGGTCATATTCGCAATTGATTAAGGGTATTGAATCAACTTATGATTAACGATAAAATCGCCAAATGTATTAAAAAACACAGTATTTACCTACCATAATTAAAATGCTTTGTTTGTTCAATAAGATAATTTGATATATCTATATTGGTGCCATTCCGCAAGAGGAATTCCACTAAATCTTGTTTTTGAAGAACAGGATTAATAACGGCTCCATCTAACTGACTTAGAATCTGAACAATATCATGATGTGAAAACCCTTTGATTGTTTTAAAAAGCTCTGCATCACGTTTCTTTCGTTCAGCTGATTCTTCATGATACCCAGTATTTAACGGTTCTTCAAATAGTTTCTCAAGCGTAAAGCGAAGGTTTAATTCGCCCGCCCAACCGAAGTTCAATCCAAGCGGCAGTGATGCACAGTTTCCATTATTTATCCTACCGAATAAGAACGCATCTGTTGGAGTTGGCAGATAGCCGCTAATGACATTCGGTAGTGTATTACAGGCAATTGACATACCAACACCACTACTACATCCAGTGACGACAAAATCAATTGCACCTGAATTTAATAGTAGCCCCACTGCTAAGGACACTTGAATATAGCTTAACTCGGATTCTTCAACTGTAACACCAAAATTAAACACTTCATATCCATGCTCCGCCACAGCCCTTTTTGTCTCTTCAAAAATCAGTTCATTTTTGCTAGTTTGGGTACTTGCTTGTATTACAGCTATCTTCATTTTCACACGCCCTTTCGATTTAATTATCACACAAACCGAAAGTCAAAAGAAGATAAAAAAGACAGAAGCAATCTTGCACGTCAGCGATACTAGAAATAGACTTCGCCTTTGGTAGCAAGAATCCCACTGACGTTAGTCAGCTTGTGGATTTATCCGTGGGGAGTGTCAAAACATATATTATTTCTCAACTTAACTAAATAGAATTAAATTACTAATAATGGTAATATAAAGGTGGCTTCAGTTGTTAACTGTCATTCCTTTTTGAAAAGCCCTGTCTTTCATAACAGGGCTTTTACATTTTCTCAACTACAAATAGCTTCATAAATAAAACAATAATAAATCTAAAACTCCAATAAGCTTTAAAATTTCACATACGATTTTACATTTCAAAATCCTTTTCTAACGAATTCAAAATTTTTCAGGCATACAGCTATCAATCAATGTTTTTTATTCGTATAGTAAATTCTTTATAAATCCTCAATTTCATTTCACATCAGTATTAAGGTGAAATGAAATTGGAATAAAGAAAAAAAACCTTGCATTCCTACAAAATTGCAAGGTTTTTCGCTAAGTTCCAGTGCAGCCTTTCTATTAACCACCAGTGTTTCCATTTGAGTATTGCGTCACTTCTTGTGTTACTATTGAAGTTTCTTTTTGAATATTTGCACTCGCTAAACTAAAAATAGGAGTGCTCGTATTTATTTTCGTCTATTCCTTTTCTGGCCAAATTTTCGCGTTTGATTCTAATAACCACTTGTGGTCTTCCTCCATGATACGATCATTCCATGGGTTATTCTCAAGGTGCCGAATCATCCAACAAAAATACATTGCATATCCAGGTGCAGTTGCTTGTGGGTGGTCTAGCTCACCTGGAATTGTAATAAAGCTATTATGTACAACGCGATAAGCGTCCTCACCTACCATTGCACATCCAAATCCCTGTGGCTTGTTAAAGCGATAATAATATACCTCCGGTTGATCATGGTGATGCGGTGGATAACTGGACCATCTCCCTGGATAAGAAATAACTTCTCCTACAACCATGTTAGAATATGCTGCATTGTTATAGTCAAAAATTGTACGAATAACACGCTGCGCTGTTCCCTCCCATACGCCTTCTCCAGCTACAACACTTTGACACTCATTTGGATTATACAACTTGGACGCAAATTCCTGGTCATTATCTGTTTTTTGAACAAGCACTTCACTATCTGAAAGAGCAGTAATTGTAACCTTCACATTTTTAGCCACATGTAAACACCAAGGGTTTTCTTCAAACACAGACTGTCTTTGAATAACTTGTTCCATTCCTTCCCACTCTAGACGTATTGTCCCTTCTAGTAAAAGTACTGCCGTTTCATTTTTATTATCAAATAGCAACTCTTCTTTTCCATTAGACATCTTATATATGCCTATATCCATTAACATATCACTGCATTGACCGTTCATTTCTGTTAATACATTATAGCCTTCATTTAATTCACCTAATTTTCCTAACATGATGTTCTCCCCCTTTTTTTAATGGCTACTTTATTATTCTCTACCTTTGTCAGCTAACTAAATTATGAGTTTCTTCTATTATTTAATGAAGAAAGCTTTTCTGATTATGCTTTGTTTTCACTTCCGAATATGAGCATATGATTTTTAACGTTTTCGTATACGGCCTCAATTACATCTTGATGATACGTAAAGTAATCTGAATAAGGAGTATTTAGGGCAGCAGTGTTAACCGCAGCAATTACATTCTGAAACGTCGCTGTTGCTACATTAATTTTTCGAACACCATGTTGAATACATTGCTTGAAATCCTCTGGGCTAATGCCAGACCCACCATGTAATACTAAAGGAATATCGACTATCCCATTAATCTCCTGCAAGCGGTCTAATCGTAAATCAGGGTCTCCATTGTACATCCCGTGCGCATTTCCAATCGCAACAGCTAACGCATCAACATCTGTTTCTTCTGCAAATCTTTTTGCTTCTTTAGTACTTGTCAGCATCATTTCAATATCTTCTGATCCGTCCTCACTACCACCTACTCTGCCAATCTCAGCCTCTACTGTCGCTCCGTACTGTTTCGCAAGCTCCACAACTTCTTTTGTCCTTTGGATATTCTCTTCTAACGCATAGTGAGAGCCATCAAACATAACCGAACTAAAACCAATTTCTAATGTCTCTTTAATTTTTTCAAACGTCATACCGTGATCAAAGTGAACTGCTACTGGAACAGTTGCTTTTTTCGCTGCAGCTACCATCAAAGGGCCAATCATATGAATTGGCGAATGATTCAAACGAACTTCCGCAATTTGTAGAATAAGCGGCGAATGTAACTCTTCTGCTGCTTGAATAGCTCCCATTACCATTTCCATATTAGCGACACTGAAAGCTCCAACCCCATATTTCTCTTGATTTGCCTTTATTAAAATATCTTTCATTTGAACTAATGGCATTACATACTCACCTATTTCAATATTATTTATTAAATGTAAAATCAACCTTCTCGTCTTTTTATTCCTTTTGTAAAAAAGACCTGTTGATTGTCATATCATTAACTTAGGGATAATCTCAAAATGCGGGAATTAAAGACCTGCTTTTTCTTGTATAAATTTTCGAGCTTTTAATGCGTATTCAAAAGGATTCGCTAAAGCTGGGTCTTGCTCTGCTTCTACCACAAACCATCCTTTATACTCAGAGTTCGCAAGGGTAGTAAACACTTCATCAAATACAATTACGCCATCTCCAGGAACTGTAAATGCACCATTCTTCACTGCCTGTAAGAAGCTTAAATTGTTTTCCTTTACAGCATCTACTACTTCCTGGCGAATATCTTTTAAATGTACATGTTTAATACGAGGTAAATATTTTTTCAAAACATAAAGCGGCTCTTCTCCTGAAAAAACAAGATGACCTGTATCAAAAAGTAGGGATATAAGCTCTGGATTCGTCATATCCATTAACTTTTCAATTTCTGCCGTTGTTTGAACACCCGTACCCATATGGTGATGGTATACAATATGCAGCCCCTTTTCCTGAGCTAATTTACCGAGATGATGTAACCCATCCGCTAGCTTGTCCCACTCTTCTTCTGTAAAAACAGGCTTATTTTTAAATAGTGGTACATCTATTAAACCTTGAATACTATGCCCTTGCTCTGAAACAACGATGACTTTTGCACCCATGTCATGCAAGAAATCCCTATGCTTAATAAATTCTTCTACCGTCTCTTCAATCGGCTTCGTTGTTAAAAACGTACTAAACCATGCACTAGCAATCTCCAAGTTTCGTAATTCCAAAGATTTTTTTAATACAACTGTATTTCTCGGGTATTTATTCCCTACTTCACTTCCATTAAATCCAGCTAGTGCCATCTCACTAATACATTGTTCAAACGTATTTTCTGCTCCTAGCTCCGGCATATCATCATTTGTCCAAGCAATTGGTGCAATTCCAAGCTTAATTGTATTTTCTTTGAACATCCCCTTGTCTCTCCTCTTTACAAAATGTGATAGAAACTTGCCAACTTCTCTTATCTGATTGTTAAAAAGAGAACTTCCTAGACAATATGCATGTAGATAAAAGCTCTCTTTGTGTCCTAATCTAATATGACCTTGCCTGTTGCAAGTTACTTACTTTACTCTCATACGCAGCTTGTACACTTTGACTTTTAGATACTTCTGCAACACCTACATGCCACCATGACTCGTATCCATTTGTCATTGTTTTTGGTAATACTTTAATATCAATTAATGTAGAAATTGTTTGTTTTTTCGCATCTATAAGTGCTTCCCGTAATTGTTTTAGTGATGTAACATGATAGGTTTTCACACCATATCCAGCTGCGCTAGCTGCAAAATCAATTTTCATAATTGCCCCGTCTAATTTACAAGTTTCCTGGTTTCGATAGCGAAACTCTGTTCCAAAGCTCCCCATTCCATTGCCCATTTGTAAGTTATTAATGCAACCAAATCCGGAGTTATCAAACAATAAGACGTTAATTTTTTTGTTTTCTTGGAGACTTGTGACAAGCTCAGAATGAAGCATCTGGTAACTACCATCCCCTACCATTGCATATACTTCCTTCGATGGTTCAGCTATCTTTGCACCTAGTGCGCCCGCAACCTCATAACCCATGCAAGAGTATCCATACTCCATGTGATATGTATTTGGTTTTCTTGATGCCCACATTCTTTGTAAGTCACCCGGAAGACTTCCTGCCGCGCCAACAATAATTGCATCTTCATCAATTAATGTATTGATTTGTCCAATGACCGTAGTCTGTGTTAATTCTGTACCAAGTGCGTCTACATACTCATTTAAATTCTCATCGAAATGACCTTCAACTTCCGGCGTGAAACCTTGACCTGTAAAGCGAATATTATGTAGACGTGCTAATTCTGTTTCCCAAGCCTCTTTTGCATCAGTGATTTCTACTGTGTAACTAGATTGATACTCAATCGATTGCAGTTCATCTATTAGAGCAAGAAGTGTTTCTTTTGCATCTGCTATCACCTTCAATGCATCAAGTTTGTTCGCATGGAATTCCGAAATGTTGATGTTTAAAAACTCAACCTCTTTATTCTGGAACAATTGCTTAGATGCCGTTGTAAAATCAGTAAATCTTGTCCCGATTCCAATAACAAGATCGGCTTCCTTTGCAATTGTATTAGCTGCTAAATTTCCAGTTACCCCAATGCCGCCAAGATTATATAGGTGGCTACTTTCAATCGCACTTTTCCCAGCTTGCGTTTCTCCAAATGGAATGCGGAATGTTTCAGCAAACTGTTTGAATTCCTCTGCCGCTTCTGCGTATCTTATACCACCACCGCAAATCATAATTGGCTTTTTCTTTTTCTTAATCATTTCTACCGCATCCGCTAAACTGGCTTTTGTAGGTAGACGACGTTCAATACGATGAACACGCTTTTGGAAGAAGTAACTTGGAAAATCCCAAGCTTCCCCTTGGACATCTTGTGGTAAACAAATTGTTACAGCACCTGTATCTGCCGGATTCGTTAAAACACGCATGGCTTGAATCATAGCTGTCATCAATTGCTCAGGACGATTCACCCGGTCCCAATACTTACTTACCGCACGGAAAGCATCATTCGTAGAAATAGATAAGTCATGTGTTTGTTCAATTTGTTGAAGAACAGGATCAGGTTGTCTTGTTGCAAATACATCACCTGGAAGTAGTAAAACGGGAATATTATTTGCAGAAGCTGTTGCAGCAGAGGTAATCATATTTGCTGATCCAGGACCAACAGAAGAAGTACATGCCATAATTTGTTTTCTGTGTTTTTGTTTTGCAAACGCCATCGCAGCATTTGCCATTCCTTGCTCATTTCTCCCTTGATATACTTCTAATTCCCCAGCGTCTTCTTCTAAAGCTTGACCAAGGCCTACTACATTTCCATGACCAAAAATCGTAAAGATTCCCTTAATAAACTTTTGTTGTTCTCCATCAAACTCTACGTATTGCTGATTCAAAAATTTCACCAAAGCTTGTGCCGTCGTCATTCTAACAGTTTGCATATTGTTTGCTCCTTTCTATCTCTATCAGTCATTCTACATATGAAAAAGGAGTATCAGGAATTTGATAGACTCCTAATACTTCCTTCTTATGTTTTACTACCTTCCTTACTTTCGCTTCCAAGCACCTAGAGAGATTCTACTTCTCTCTTCATGATTACTTTTCCCAACGAGATGTAAGCATTTTCTTTCTAGTATAAAACTCAACGCCGTCAGTACCGTTCGCATGAAGATCTCCATAGAAAGAATCTTTCCAGCCAGAGAACGGGAAGAATGCCATCGGTGCTGGAACCCCAACATTCACACCTAACATGCCGGATTCAATTGTTTCACGGAATTGACGTACACTTGCCCCGCTATCTGTATAAATACAAGCTCCATTTGCAAAGCGAGACTCATTTGCGATTTCAATCGCTTCATCTAATGATTTCACACGAACAATCGATAAAACAGGAGCAAAAATCTCATCTTGCCAGATTTTCATTTCTTTTGTAACATGGTCAAAAATTGTTGGACCAACGAAGTAGCCAGCTCCTTTTACAGCTGTATCTTCTCGTCCATCACGAACCAATGTAGCGCCCTGCTCTACACCTGAATCGATGTAACCAATTGTGCGCTCTTTATGGTTATCACGAATAACTGGTCCTAAAAATACATCTTCATCAAGACCATTTCCGATGACAATTTTGTTCGCTTCTTCTACTAGTTTTCCAACTAATTGATCTGCAATTTCTTCTTCTACTGTTACAACAGATGCAGCCATACAACGCTCACCAGCTGAACCGAATGCAGCACTAATAATTTGCTTTGTTGCTAGTTCAAGATTCGCATCATTTAATACAATGGAATGGTTTTTCGCACCTGCTAATGCTTGCACGCGTTTTAAGTTTTCTGTTCCCTTTTTGTATACATATTCTGCGACAGGCTGAGAACCTACAAATGAAATTGCCTTCACTAATTTATGTTCCAGAAGACCGTTTACTACATCGTGAGCGCCATTTACGATATTTAATACACCTTTTGGTAAGCCTGCTTCTTCAGCTAATTCTGCTAATCTTGCTGCTAGAAGTGGTGTACGCTCTGAAGGTTTTAATACAAATGTATTACCACAAGCAATTGCAAGTGGGAACATCCAGCATGGAACCATCATTGGGAAGTTAAAAGGTGTAATGCCGCCTATAACACCAATTGGGTAACGATACATACCCGACTCAATACCTGTTGCAATATCAGGTAGCTGTTTTCCCATCATTAATGTAGGAGCACCTGCAGCAAATTCCACACACTCAATACCACGAAGAACTTCACCGTAAGCCTCGTTATAACTTTTTCCGTTTTCAATCGTAATCAGTTTCGCTAACTCTTCCCAGTTATCTACTAATAATTGTTGATATTTAAATAGAATACGAGCGCGTTTTGGTACAGCAGTTTTAGACCAAGATTTGAATGCCTCATTTGCTACTAATACAGCTTGTTCAACATCTACTTTTGTTGAAAGTGGTACCTGGGCAATTACTTCCCCTGTTGCTGGATTGTATACAGCTTCCATCTTAGTTGAAATAGATTCTACCCATTCGCCGCCAATGTAGTTTTTTACAATTTGTGCTGTTTGTACTGTCATATTCATTCTCTCCCTTTTATGTAATGTAGAAGCGTCCAATAGGATACGCCCTTGCTTAATTAATGGTTTATGATGTTTCTATACAATTTCCTCAGCCGTTTCCATGAATGCAGAAATCTCTGCCCTTGTTGGCATTGCATCCGAACAGCTATGTTTAGAAATAACAATCGAAGCAGAAGCACCACCTAATCGCATCGCTTGAGGGATTTCAAGCCCTTGCATTAAGCCATAAATAAATGCAGAAGCATACGAGTCGCCAGCGCCAAACGTCTTTAACACCTTTGTTTTAAAGATACCGCCTCTGTGAGATTGACCGTCTCTCGTATAAGCGATTGACCCATCCCCGCCATGTTTAATTACAACGATTTTCGCATGATGAGAAAACCATCTTTCAGCCGTAACTTGGTCATTAGATTTTTCATAGTTTAATAGTTTTTCCATCATATCGAATTCTTCACGCGTTCCAATAATGACATCAGATTTTTCAGCTGCTAGATTGTAATACACAGCCGTTTCAGCTTCTGACTGCCATGTATAAGGGCGGTAATCCACATCAAAAAATACGACTACATCATGCTTACGCGCATATTCTAGTGCTAAAAATACCGCTTCGCGAGAAGGACTTTTCGCTAAAGCCGTTCCTGAAATTAAGAGAGCTTTTGATTGTTTAATATAGTCCTCAGAAACTTCTGTTGGATCAAGATTTAAATCTGCGACATTGTCACGGTACATTAAAATACTGCAATCTTCAGGGCTTTTAATTTCTGTAAAAGCTAGACCTGTCACCGCACCTGTACGATCGATACGTATCCGATCTGTATTAATATTGTTATCCTTTAAGTATCCTGTAATAAAGCGGCCCATTTGATCATCGGAAACTTTACCGATAAATCCTGTCTGTAAGCCAAGACGCGCCGCACCAATTGCGATATTCGCAGGAGAACCTCCCACATACTTAGTAAATGTTCTTGTTTCTTCCATAGGACGTTGTGTTTCGTTGGCATTTAAATCAACGCATAAACGTCCAACTGCAACTAGGTCTAATGGACAATCTTCTTTAAAAATAAGTGGATTCATTGTTTCTACCTCCCATGCTTTATGAAAGAGTGCATGACATAGTTCATATTTTTATAAACTTACTATTCATTACTCTTTATCTATCTAGAAGTAAGCGCTCTCTTTATTAATTTAATGCAGGCTGTTTATGTTCAATTTGAACAGGTTTTCCAGTTAGTAATGATTCCTTCGCAGCTTTCGCAATTCGTTCTGCTTGTAACCCATCATTACCACTGCAAATAACAGCTTGTCCTTCTATAATTGACTTTGTAAATTGTGTTACTTCCTCAATGTAAGCTTGCGTGTAGCGCTCTAAGAAGAAATAAAGCGGCTTGTCTTTTACAACACCTTCTGTTTTTGAAACTTGTACTGTTGTCGGACAGCAATTATCCGCAGCAACCGCGCCTTTTTCACCAAACACTTCAACACGCTGGTCATATCCATAAACAGCTTGGCGGCTATTATCAATGACCCCCAAAGCTCCATTCGCAAATTTTAATGTGACAATTGCTGTATCAACATCATTTACTTCCTGAATGGATGGATCAATTAATGTTGTGCCATATGCAAATACTTCAACGACTTCACTATTCATCACATAACGAGCCATATCAAAATCATGAATCATCATATCCATAAACAATCCACCTGAAGAGCGAACATACTCTATACTTGGTGGTTGTGGATCTCTAGACGTAATTTTTAAAATATGTGGGTGTCCCACTTCTCCTTGTTGAATAAGATCATAGACTTTCCTGAAGTTAGGATCGAAACGACGATTAAAACCTACTTGAAGAGATACCCCTTGTTCTTTTACTACTTCTAATGCATCTAATGTTTCTTCTACTGAGAAACTAACAGGCTTTTCGCAGAAAATATGTTTTTTCGCAAGAGCTGCTTCTTTTATAATTTGCGCATGTGTATTTGTTGGTGAACAAATACAGACAGCATCAATTTCTGGATCTGCTAATAAATCCTGATAGTTTGTAGTCAGAGTGGAAATCCCTTTATCCTCGGCCCACTTTTCTAGATGACTAATCACAACATCTGAAACCGCTTTAATTTTTACTTGTGGCATCAGCTGCAAGTTATCTACATGCAGTTTCCCTATTCGTCCAGCACCAATAATTCCAATCGTTAAAACATTCATATGATTTCTCCCTCTTTATTTAAATTTAAGAAAAAAATGAAAGTCTATAAGGTTTAGCACATCAAATTAAGTTAAGCGCTTTCCCTATTTTTCTTCATTATACACACTTGATTCTAAATTGAAAACATTTTTATTTTTTCGAATACTCTTCTTTTCATCCGAATTTCAAATTTCGTAAGTAAACGTACTACGTCCATATACAAATTAATAATTAGAAACAAATAATCTAAACAACTACAAAAATAATCTTTTAAAATACTGATATAACAAAGGAAACGAAGCCTTTTAAAGGCCAAACTCCCATCTATAAGGTATTCCTTTCTTTTCATACTCACTATTATTTTATTGTCCGATAAGTAAATAGAATGCCCCTATAAAAGAAAGTTGTAAATTGTCAAAAAAATTCATTGACGGTCTTAAAATGTAAGCGTATACTTTTTTTATCAAAAAATAATTAAGCGCTTAACCAAAAAAACTTATCGGTGGTGGGAGAATGAACGCTATTAGTTCAAGCAAAACATTTATAGACAGGATTGGTATCCCTTCTAATTTAACTTGGGGATACATAGGAATTATTGTTTTTATGATTGGGGATGGTTTAGAACAAGGATGGTTATCCCCTTATCTCGTTGAGAGAGGCCTAACGCTAGAACATGCTGCATTTTTGTTTACTATTTACGGAATAACTGTATCTGCTTCTTCTTGGTTTTCAGGGGTATTTGTACAAATGTGGGGACCAAGAAAAGTCATGACGTTTGGTTTAGTATCATTCATTTTAGGTTCAATCGGGTTCATAGGTATAGGAATTCAACATATGAATTATCCCGTAATATTAATTTGTTATGCCCTACGAGGGTTCGGTTATCCTTTATTTGCTTATTCTTTTCTAGTTTGGGTATCTTACAGTACTCCTCAGCAAATGCTTTCAAGAGCAGTTGGCTGGTTCTGGTTCGTATTCCAGCTAGGGCTTAGTGTTATAGGAGCCTTTTATTCTAGCTATATGGTTCCTAAAATCGGGGAAATCGCTACATTATGGAGCGCTTTAATTTTTGTTGTCATCGGGGGATTGTTCTCAATTGTTGTAAATAAGGATAGATTTAAAGCACAAACCGTAAGCGCTAACAAATCAAGTGAGTTACTAAAAGGCATTACCATCGCATTTGAAAATCCTAAGGTTGGTATAGGCGGTATTGTAAAAATTATAAATTCAGCCGCTCAGTTTGGATTTGTTGTTTTCCTTCCTACCTATATGATGAAATATAATTTTACGATGACGGAATGGCTTCAAATTTGGGGTACTCTATTCTTTGTAAATATGGTATTTAATATTATTTTTGGTATTGTTGGAGACAAGTTTGGTTGGGTAAATACAATTAAATGGTTCGGAGGAGTCGGTTGCGGCATTGTAACTCTTGCACTCTATTATGTACCACAAATGGTAGGACATAATTATTGGGCTATATTATTTGTTGCATGTTGCTACGGAGCAACACTTGCTGGTTATGTACCTCTTACAGCATTAGTTCCATCTTTATCTCCTGAAAATAAAGGAGCTGCAATGTCTGTCTTAAATTTAGGTTCAGGATTATCAGCATTCGTTGGGCCATTAGTTGTAACTGCATTCATTGGCCCATTAGGAGTAGGCGGCGTGATGTGGATCTTTGCTGGTTTGTACTTCTTTGGTGCATTTTTAACTCATTTCCTTACTATTCCAAAGGAAAATGAGATGAATCAGGATTTAAATACGAAAAGCGGCGAGCAATTCTCAGTATAAACTCTAAATAAAAAGAAGGTCATCATAACTGCACATGGTTACGATGACCTTCTTTTCGTTACATTCAAATAGGCTATTAAAAACGCTATCATGTAATATCCTTTACTGAGGATCGCTCTACTAATTGAGGAATAATAGTAATTTTTTGCTTAGCATGTTCCTTCATTTCCATCGTTTTTAAGAGTTGTTCAAACGTACAAGCTGCCATTTGTGTAATTGGCTGTTCAATCGTCGTTAACCCAGGATCTGCAATCTCAGCATAAATTGTATTATCAAATCCGATAATTGATAAATCTTCCGGAATTGAAAGTCCTTGTTTTCTTGCTTCATTCATAAGGCATATAGCAATTAAATCAGTACAAGCGAAAACTGCTGTAGGTCTGTTAGGCAAATTAAGTAGTTCTTTACTTGCACGTTTGCTATCTTCTACTGTCGAATAACAGCTTATGATGGCATCATCATCTAACGAAATCCCTGCATCCGTAAGAGCCTGTTTGAAACCATTCAGTCTTCCTAAGCTACTTTTTCGATCCTTCTCCATCATAATCGTTAAAGATGTATGGCCTTTCTGCGTCAGATAATTCCCAGCTAAATAACCGCCCCTCATATCATCAGTTGTCACAACATGAGTCGTGATGGAAGGATGATCTACAGTGAATAAAACAAGTGGCAAATCTCGGTTCACGATTTTTTTAACAAGTTTATAATCATTTAGTTCCGTCGCAATAATAATGCCATCTACTTGCTTTTTAAATAATAAATCAATGTATTCGTGCTCACGTTTTGTTTGATGGTCCGTACTACATAAAATGAGTGTATACCCTGATTCTCGTGCACTATTTTCAAAAGCTCTTGCTACTTCTGCAAAAAATGGATTTGAGATATCTGGGACAAGTACCCCAATCGTATATGTTTTTTTACCTGTTAACGCTGCTGCTACACTACTTGGCTGATAATCTAATTCGTCCATTACCTGATTTACTTTGTTTATTGTTTTTTCACTAATACGCCCTGTTTGATTAATTACCTTAGATACAGTCGCTATTGATACACCTGCTTTTTCCGCAACATCATAAATTGTTGGTTTCACTTTAATTGTCCCTTCTTAATCATCTTTTTCTATATTTTATCATAAATATATTTTGCTTCTTGGTACACAAATGGAATTCTTTTAAAATTTGTAAGTATTTCTATCTTATAGCGTAATGCTTCATATTTACGAATTAATCTACCTTTATGAAACACCTGTAGAAAAAATTTGATTAATTTACTTAATAGACATTTAATATCCACATGCAAGGCTCATTAAAACCAGAGCATGCAGGAACGTTCATGGTTCTTTCTACCATTTACACCAACTCACAATAATTTCTAATCAATTATTGTAATTCCTAATATTAAGATGTAAAATAACATTATCTTATATGCGCTTAAGATAGATCGGAATAAGAAAAGGAACCCTTCTGGGTTCCTTTTTCTATGCAAAATAAAAAATCATCCCATTTAGATGCTCTCTGCACTTATTCTTTCTATATAACACTAATTCCTATTGCCCTAAGGATACCTCATACAATACATACTAACCCTACTCATATATAAAACTCTAGTAACCCAAAATGTCCAAGTATCATACATAGAATTAAGCCTATAGGATATACAAAGACTTCTTTCCAATTTATCCATTCATATAGGGGAGATAGTTATACGATGATTAAAACTCCTAATACAATTAAAACAACACACTTTCTTCAAATTCAATCCTTTTTGCTTATCCTTTTATTGTCTCGATAATTGAAACCATTCATTTCCCCTAGAGCTGAGCAGTTAGTTCATTCTAACTGCTCTTTTTATTTTTTATCGTCACCCTTCCATTGTACCTCCATATGTTGTATAGAAATATCTCCTTCTAAATTGTCATTGATGCCTCTTTCAAGTCCTAATACACACCTTAAAAAGAGCACTTTTAAAAAGTGCTCTTTTTACTTTGCATGTCACTCATCCTACAATGAATTGAGATTTTAACCTACGAATAATTTATGTAATTATTTCCAATACTAAGAATAGATTGGTAACAGCCAATCTGTATCCATGATGAATCTCTGATTTTCTTGAATTCTCCCTGAGGCAAGGCGGCTATTTTTTATAGTTGCCTTTCTTGTATGAATTTTGAACTACCCCCACTTTCACTTTGTTTAGAAGTGAGGGATTCCTAAGTAAAGAGTTCTATCGAACTCTAATTGATTAGGCTAACCCCGCAGTCCTTGCGGTTAGAAGCCTTATTGCTTCATTCTTTAAATTGATACTTGCGTTAATATCCCTATCATGGTGTGTACGACAAGAAGGACAGTCCCATTTACGTAGGTTTAGATTTTTAACGTCTTTATTTTGATATCCACAACAAGAACATAATTGTCTGGAAGCGAATGTTTTCGATACGACAATGACTTGTTTGCCATACCATTTTGCTTTATATTCCAACATGGTTCGAAACTGTGACCATGATACCTCACTAATTGCTTTTGCTAACTTGTGATTCTTTAGCATATTCGATACTTGCAAATCCTCTATACCGATAACATCGTGGTTTTTGATGATTTCAGTTGAGATTTTATCCAAGTAATCTTTTCTAGCATTTGATATGTACTCATGAATTCTAGCTACTTTTACTCGTTGTTTATTCCAGCGAGAAGATCCTTTCATTCTTCTAGAAAGAACACGCTGTGCTTTCGCCAACTTATCTTCTAATGATCGGAAAAACTTCGGATTTTCATAGGGTGTTCCATCTGACAAAATAGCGAAATCTTTTAGTCCTACATCTATTCCAATGTCAGAATGTGTTTTCGGAAGTTCTTGTACTTCTGTTTCAACTAATAGTGACACAAAATATCTGCCAGAAGGGTTCCGTCTAACGGTCGCATTTACAATACGTCCCTCTACTTCGCGGCTTTTGGCAAATCGAACAAGGCCTAGTTTCGGCAACTTTATTTTGTTCCCTACAACGGCTATGTTTTCATTTGTTTGTTTTGTGGTATAAGATTGTACGTTGTTCTTCTTAGATTTAAAGCGCGGTGCGCTGTTTTGTTTTTTGAAAAAGCGCGTATAAGCATCCGCAAGGTTGCGAACAGACGACTGAATCGCAATACTATCCACTTCTTTTAGCCAAACAAACGCTTTCTTCATGGCAGGTAGTTTGGCAGAGCATGTACCATAGGTCAAGCCTTGTCCTGTCTCTTTGTATGCGTGATCCCATAAGGATAGGAAATGATTGAATACAAAGCGGGAACAACCAATCGTTTTGTTGATTCGAATTGCTTGTGCCTGATTTGGATAGATACGAAATTTATAGGCTTTATTAATCATCATTTCATTCACCTCCATTTCGGTATATAACTATTATAAACCAAACGTACATTCGATAGATAGTAAAGTAACACTTTCTATATGTCGAACAATTAAGATGGCTTCCTGCCACCCCTTGTTCGAAGCCAATTCAGCTCCCACCTACTCACTGGGCTGTGACCCTTCACGCTCCTTGAGGAAGGAGTCTTCTTGGCTAAAATGATAAAAAATATGTTATATAACTATAAAAACTCTACCAAATTATTAAAGGAATCTCCTTCCCCCTATCGAATTATTGTAGAGGAAAGGAGAGGAATACATGGAAATTCTAGGATTAGATCCTCGCGCATTAGCGACTTTAGGTGCACTTGAATACACCAATCGTCGCAATAAATTAATCGAAGACTCGGAGAATAACATATACGAGTGTAAAGAAATAAAAGAAATACTTCAATCACTTCCTAAAGAGAAGCAGATTGAGGTTCTTGAGAATCAAGCTCACTTTGAAGCTGTGGCAAAGATGATTGAACAAAACAATTTAATTCTTTTAGAACAGATGAAAGCTCTACAGCTAATTCAGAAATAACAAACTTATGATTGATTAATTCTACATATACTTCCATAAATAATGTGTCTTTATTTATACCATCAGCCTCTATTTTTATAGGGGCTTTTGTTATGCGTTGATTCATATTTTGAATTTGAATGGCTTGCTACTTCTTTTCCCTTCATATCAAAAGCCTTTAAGCTAATTTTGCTCATTTTAGGTTAGAGCTATCTTGTTAGTTTATTTGTATATTTCTGACCTTTTAATCTGACCATTTCCACGAATCACATATTATGAATAGTTGAATTTAATGTATCTAATTCCTTTTATTATCAGAATAAGCCTTTACAACAACTATTTATTATTTTTTATTTCATTAATTTTATAATTTCTTTAATACACTTACCATTATCCATGGTTATATCTGATTTTCATTTAAAACCCTTATTTGTAAGTTTATACCTATATATCATGTTAAATTGTGTGTGGCAAGATAAACCAAGCTGTTAAATTTAATTATTGTTAGGTAGTTTCTACGGTATGATATTATCACACAATTAGTTATACATATAAAAAAGGTTTCCTGCCTTGTAACAGGAAACCTTTTATGTATTATTAACCTACAAACCTAAAATTTCAACAATCTGACGTGCCTTAGCATTATCTATGTAATAATGCATCTCTAACCCTCTTCTTTCTGAACGGAGCACGGTTCCCCTCAATTTTGATAGATGTTGTGAAACAGTGGATTGGGGGAGTCTTAATATTTCCGTTAACTGTGTAACATTACACATTTTATGGTGCATTAATTCATTTACAATTTGTAATCGAACAGGATGTGCCATTACTTTTAATACATCTACATCGTCTTCGTGGATTTCAGCTAGATTTCTTTCAGATATTAATGTTATCATTTCGCATTCTCCTTTATTATTAATTTCTATTTTCCTTTTATTCTTATAATTAATACTTATAGCTGATTACCATTTGTCCTGTTGAGAAAATATATTCTCTTTTTAAAACAAAAAGGACACTAATTCATTAAAACGTTTTTTAGCGCTTTAATGAATTGATGCCCTCTAATTTTTTGACCAGAATATATCTTGTTTTAAAAGCTATTTCCAATTCCCTTTTCTCACATCTAGTGAAAAATTTGTATTTTCTTTAAAATCCATATTAAGAATATTCTTCAAATCCTGAAAGCATAAGTTTGCGGCAAGCTTATGCTTTCTATCACATTCCATACCAATCAAGATAGTTAATACCATTAATGTAGTACTAACTATCTTAATTAAATATTAGTAATAGTAAGTCTAAATATTATCAATTAACTTTATGGTACATGTATGTAAAAATAATAACATGATAAGCTTTTTCAAATTTTTCTCCTTGTAAAGATTTGAAAATAGCATTTCATTACTCTCCTTACTGTTAATATGCCTAGAAAAAGAACCCCATAGGGTTCTTTTTCTGTTCATTCCCTAAAGTCCCATATTAATAAAAAAAGAAGAGGAATATATCCTCTCTTCACCAATAAAATCGAACATCTTTACACTTAAGGAAGGGCATACATTCATCAAGAGATGAAATGAACAATAATAGTTCACCTAGTGAATTATAACATAAACCAAATTCCATTAATAGATAATATTAACATTTATGGAATAATTGTGACAGAATTGTTAAGTATCTTAATATTAAAAGGCTTTATATGTATGTAAATTGAAAATGGATAGTGTAAGGATAAAATATAAGGGGGATATATCATGTTTAACAAAAAACAAACATTCGTAACAACGGTAACAGCTTTAACACTAGGATGTGGATTTACATTCGGATTAACACCGGCCTTTGCAGATTCTAACAAGATTTCCGCCAACAATATTCCTGTTCATTCTATTCAGAACCAAGAACAAGAACCTTTTACTGGATATGTCATTTCAGTAGAGAACAATTATTTAGTAGTTGCAGCTATGCCTACAAAAGATGAAGCTCTTGCTTATCAACATGATTGGTGGGATCTAGTTTCTCAAAATAAGATTTTAAGAGTTCCTGTTTCAGATGATGAAAACTACACATTAGGTGAGAAATTAAATGTATATGCAGCTGCATGGACTAAATCCCTACCACCAATAGCTGTTATGCCTACAATTGAAAAAGTATTTCAGTAGGTAATGTTTCCAATGATTTAGCTATCCCATATAAAAAGGAGTCAAATAGCGACTCCTTTTTATATTCTTTTTTTACCTTTCCCTAGATTCCTTACCTTCTCATACCCCTAATATTTAATAACATGCCTCTTTCTCACTAGCTAATACAATTTTCATCTTAGGAATTATTCATCGTATTATTTATTTGAATCCTTATTATAGTTTTAAAAAATATCCATTATAAAAAACGTATCCCTACCTACATTCACCTATACAAATTTAAGAAATAAATAATTTAAAAAGAAAAATACTACAACAAAGAATATCCATTTGTTTCTTTTCATTGGTTTTCAAGCATGTTGTATATAAGAAAATAAGGCAATACCTGACATGGTAAATAAAAAAATGATAATAATCAATTATCTGCAATACCCCCTCCATACAAAAATAAGAAGTCTCTTTTTAAGAGACTTCTTATTTCTAATACAAACGACATACATAGGGTAAATATACACAATATTATCAGGATGGTTTGCTTTGTTACTCCTTTAGCATAACACACAATATCTCATTTTTGTTCAATAATCCCAATTCATAAAACTTTATCAACATTAAAATATTTCATTTAAAGTAAACGAACAAAAATAAACTCAACGAAATATTCACTTATAAAACCAACGTATATAAAAAAACAGCTACAATTTCTTCTAAGAATATTCTAAATCTCAGATAGATTATCTTATAGCGCCACCTTATGTATGCAGAATTACATATCAAACCATATTGAAAATCATTCTCATTGTAACTATAATGGTTTCAGGGGGGTAGATATTTTCACTTCCTTTTCAAATCTCAAAATATATTAAAGGAGGAACTAGCATTATGAAAAAAGCTATTTTAGCAGGAGCACTAGGAATTGCAGTACTATCAGGTATGAATTTACCAGGAGCAGAGGCACCAAAAGCGAGTGCGGCAACTACGAATTTAGAAATTCAAGAAGTTACAAAATATTACTCTATGAATTCCTATGAAGTTTCTCAAAAAGAATCATTTAATCTTAGTAAAGGGGAAGAACTTACAGTCTTTGTACAAAATTCCGGGTTCCCAATTTCTTATACAATCTTTGATGCAGATAATCAAGTAATTGGCACATACAATGCTAATTCACCATATGGTCGCGTATTCAAAGCACAAAAAGACGGTAATATTTCTGTTCAATTTCAAGCAGGAGTAAATTCTTCTTACATGAAGAAAATGAATTTCACAGCTAAATTTGCAGTTTCTAAGCTTAACCAACAATAAAAAATGTAACGATCCTCTTTAAAAGCAAATTAAAAAGGTATATCCCTTCAATGGGATATACCTTTAACTTTAGTGAATTTTATATTGACCAGATAACTGCTCTTGCGCCATACGAACTAAACGTTTCGTAATCTCTCCACCTACTGAACCATTTGCTCGTGATGTTGAATCTGGTCCAAGTGTAACGCCAAACTCCTGAGCAATTTCATACTTCATTTGCTCAATTGCACTTGCTGCCGCTGCTATTAAGATTTCGTTTGAATTATTATTTTCGCGAATTTGCATTTTTTAAACACCTCCGTTGAATTTGGTAATATCATGCTCTATTTCCAACAAAATATGTAAAAAAATTATTCGTTTAGCTATTTTACATATATACCTAAGCTTTCATCTCTTATGTGGGAATAAATAAAGGTATAGGTCATACTCTATACCTACACCTTCTCCTATCCTACTTACTTTTGAATTCTCCTATTAACCCCTGTAACTCTTGCGAGAGCCAATTTAAAGAATTTGCTAACTCTGCAATATCTTGTACATATAGTTCTTGCTCTTTCATACTTGTCTCCACATTACTACTGCTATTCACATATGTATTTGCAATGTGTGATAATTCATTTACAAACTGAACAATTGTTTGATTATCTTTTAGAATGTCACTTGAATTATTCGAATTCGCTTTAATTTGATTTGTAACAGATTGTGCAGATTCTGAAATCTTTTCAAAGAAAGCACCACTACTTTGAACAAGTGTTATTCCTGATTCAACTTCCTTTGAACTCTTCTGTATGGATTTTACAGCTCTCTCTGCTTCAGCCTGGGTTTCACCAATTAATTTAGCTATATCCCTTGCAGATGCCTCGGTTCTTTCCGCTAATATACGTACCTCGTCCGCGACACCTGAAAATTCTTCTCCCATCTCTCCAGCACATGAGGATTCAGTAGAAGCATTTAAAGCTAATGAATTTGTTTGATTTGAAATGGTTGTAATTACAGTAAGAATTTCATGAATTTCCTTAGATCGTACTTCTAATGCATAAATACTAGAAGATACATCCTGAACTGTATCTTTGATTCTTTTCATTTGATTCACGATTTGCTTAATCAAATCTTTTCCCTCTACAGAATGCTGGTCCATGTCTTCCAAAGCATTGCCAACTTGTTTTGCAGCTCCTTTAATTTCTTTCATCTTACTTTCCATTTCTTGAACAATCCCTAAACATTTTTGCACTACATATTCATGAGAATGTGTTCCTAAATTTAATCCTGTAATAGCACTTGCAATTTCTTTAAAGGCTATGCTATTCTCTTTTGTACTTACCGACAATTCCTGTGAAGATGTCGACACCTGTTCAGCGGTCTGCCTTACTTTATCTATAATACTATTAAACTTTTTAATAGTATTATTAAAATAGATATTAGTTATTCCTATATCATCAGATCTTTCATTCAATTTAATACTTAAATCTCCTTCACCAACTTTACGTAACCCTTCTTGTAAATCCTTTAAAGGCGATAGAGAGTTTCGTGAGATAAATATTTGAATTGTAATTGCGATTGTTAATGATATTATAAAAAATAGTAAACCTTGTATCATAAATTGTTTCTTTGTAAGAGGAATAATAGAAGCATCCAAATCCGCTGCAACAATTGCAATTATATTTTTATTTTCATCTGTAACTGGCTCTAAAATTGTTACCCAGAACCCTAATTCATCTTCATACACTTCTGTCATTTGTGCCTGTTTTGTTTGTATTACTTTATCATATGTTTTCATCCAATAAGTAGGCTGCTCATAATATTCACCTGGTTTTACAGAAACAGTATTTGCTAATTTTGTATCCAAAGCTACTATTTGTAATTCAGCTTTATCATTTAGCTTGGCTCCTGTAACATATGTTTGCCCAACACTTTTCATATCTTTTATAGCTTTATCTAATTGCTCTGTCAATTTTTCTTTCTTCACTCTTTGTTCCGTGGGGTCTTTTGCTACATCTCTCACTATTTCTACATCTAATTGATTTATTACTGTATCTCCTGTTTCAAAAGACTGCCTCTCAAATATAGACATCATACTACTTTGAAACATATTAAAACTTAACGCTCCCATACTTCCAACAAGGGTCAGAATTACTAATACCGTTAGTAATACATTTTTTTGAAGCAACGATAGCTTATGCCAATATTTTTTCATTAACATCACCTTTCTTAATTTCTGGAATAAAACTAAAGCAAGGAGTAATACCTTTTAAAAAACTTTTTTCTTTTATCTTGATTGTTTCACTATATTCATAGCAATATTTAAGGACTCCGAACGTTTATGTACGTATAACCAAAAACATGCAATTTTTATAAGCATTAAAATACAGCTAATTTTTAGCTCTCCCTTATATAACAATACTAAAGATATGATAGCCATCACATCTATAAATAATAATGCTAAAGTTTTTATATTTCCCATCCTTAATACAAATAACACTTTATAGAATTTAATGTTAGGCGGTACAATATTTCTGTAATTATTGGATCTTCTGCTTATATTTTTTAAATCGATGACATCAAAGTTGTAGCCTACCAGAACAACTATAATAATTAATAGACTACTAAACATAATTTTTAATTTCATATTTATCGCCTTAAAAATTTCACACTAGATTCGTTACTATTTATTTTAATGTGTTTATCGGTGAAGAATGGAGACTGGTTTTATTTAATGTTTTTCGAAATTAAAAAAGAGACCTATTTATTAGATCTCTTTTTTAATTTATCTTAACTTAATTATTCTATTCTTTTACCTAAAATTCTAATATCCCCATAACTTCTTTTGTAAATAGTTTAAAATCAGTTAAATGTTTTTCAATAATTTGCCGAACAATATCTAAATTTACACTTTGATAATCATGTACAGCAATATTACGAAATCCAACCATCGCCTTTAACTTATTTGCCAGCTCTGCGCTAAGTAGTCCTGCTGTAACTAATAAATCAAAGGCCTCTCGGCTAGATTGGGGTAGTCCTAATTTTTTCCCTGCAACAATATGCATTGCTAAATCAATACTCGCTTCACAAGCTCTTTGTATGTTCAATATTATTGAATCTTGTTTTGTAAAGTCCTCTAAATTTTCAGGGTCATTTCCATATACATCTTGGATTCTTTTTATACAACGCTCTATTGTAGAAATTTTATTTAAAATAACCTCATTCTTCATATATAGAACCTCTTTTCTTTATATCATCAAATACTATCTGTCGTTCTTCATTCAACTTTGAATACATTTTTAAGGTTTTCATTTCAAAAATAACCTTACGTTTTTCATCCGAACAAAATATTGTCTTTCCTGTATGTATAATCTGAGCTTGAAAAACTGTAGAAGCTTCGGATAAATCAACTAAATCAACATCTCTATGAACAATGTTAGCTAACTCCTGTGCTAATAAAAAACGTTCATAGTTCCCTAAAGTTGTGTCACTTAAATAAGCTATATCAATATCACTATCTTCTCGTTCTCTGTTCTCAGCCATTGATCCAAACACAATTATCCAATAGGGATTCACCGTCTCTTGTAATTTTTCTATAATAGCTGTTATCATGCTTTGAAAAATCATCTCATTAATCCCCCTTAGTATACTTGAATTTTATTATATCATAACCAATCATCAAGCCTTTAAACTAATACAAATACTTAAACAAAACTAGAAGCTTATTTCTGGCCTAAAATTATTATAGTTCAGGAATAGGTATGTTGTAGCTTTGAATCTTAAATAATCGTTTATAATCCAACACTTCGCCTGTTAAATGTCTTTTATATTTTCTTCTTGCAAAAGTAAAAGACTGACAATAACTGTCAGCCTATTACTTTTATAACTCTGAAGAACTTTAGTCTATTTTAATATACATTCTAATAATTTGAGGATATATTGCTCTAACAAAGACTTATATATATTAATCCACCTTTAATTTTTCTTTTACTTTTGTAGGGAGTTCGTCTTTCTTAACCTCTCCCCAAGATTTCACGCCTTTTTTCTCAGAGTAATATATACGTAAAAATGCTTCTTTACGAAGGTTTTTTAACGCTGTAAACTCCATTTCTTTCTCTTTACCATCCTTATCAAATCCAGGTAATTTATATTCGTAAGTCGTATCCCCATTTACATTTTTCTCTTTTAATTTTTCACCATCTTTGGTAATTTGCACATAATATGTATCTGTACCAAGACGGTTTAGGTTACAACCTGTTAATATTACTGTAAAGAAAACAAAAACACTACACATAAGCACTATTCGTTTCATATTACTCACCTCATATCTTTTCTCACAAAAATTATATCCTAATCTATTTGCTGCCAAAATTCATTTCCATTACGCTAACATTACGTTTTTGTAAGGTAGTAAAAACAGCATAAAATTAAAAGGATATGAATTCATATTTCTATTGAATCCATATCCTTTGTTCTTATTGAGTAAACTATTTTACCTCATTCTAAATAGGAGGTATTTTTATTATTCTGGGAAAATGAAATTAGAGTTCCCTTTACTATTATCGGAATCCTCTTTCGGGAACGTAATAGTAGAACCTTGATTTCCTTTGTTTATTTCTTGTTCTTCAGGAAATACAATGGAAGAATCATTCCCTAAGTTTGGTGAAAAACCAAGTTTAGATAAAATGGCTTTTAAGTCAGGTAAAACACCAATTTTATCAGAGATTGGATCGTTAGATTTCGTTCCAGTACTAGGGTCGCTTAAGATATTCCTAAGCTGGCTTGGTGTATATACTTTTCCCTTATTATTTTTTGAAATTCCTTGAATTGATGCAGCAGCGCCAGCAATAATAGGCGATGCACTAGATGTTCCAGCAAAACTAGATGTATATAGATTTGTTATAAATTCACTTGGTTTAGCATCTGTAGTATCTACTGCATTCCCCCATCCATACACATCCACTCTACTACCGTAATTAGAGAAATATGAACGTTTATGAGGAACCCTTGCAGAAGCTGCACCAACCATAATTGCCCCTGAATCTTTAAAATCAGGACTATTACGATTTAAAACTTGTTTACCATTATGGTCTCTAAATTGATCCAAGTCGTTTCCACCGTTTGCACCTGCTTCAATAATAATAATACCCTTATTTGTTCCCATACGAATTGCATCAAATATGTCTGGTTTTACTTCCACAGGAAAATAGTTCTTATCTCCATATCCATCGTAAGTTGCTTGTGCCTCTAGTAAAAGAATATCTCCAGCTTGCATATTGTTAACGGCACTTAAAATAGCATCAGCTGTATTATAATTTCCGTTATCCCTAATCTGGGATACAACCTTTACCTTAGCCTTTGGTGCAATCCCAATTCCACCTATGTTATTATCCTCTGCAGAAACAATTCCCAATACTGAGGTACCATGATCATGGTGTTCACTCTTATTCTGTCCGGACATCAATTCAATCTTTTGATTCACTAAATCTTCATGACTTAATAACCAACCATACTCCATATCTACGAAAGTAGTTCCTTTTCCGTCCCCACCATTTATACTCCAAGCATAAGGTGCATTAATTCCTAATGGTGCTGGTTCAAGGTAACCTTGTCTTGTAAGTCTAGGCTCATCATATTGATTAACAGATAAATTTGGTAAACGCTCTTCAGGTGGCGTTTCTTCTTCCTGTAGATATGACGTTTCAATAAGAGATGATTTCTCAAACTTTGCTAGTAAGGCTTGTACATCAATATCACCTTGATTTTCTACAATATAATAGTTTAGCAAATTGGAAGAAATATGTTCGGAGTCGTTTGTTTCTCTACCTAAATTTTTAATTTCTTTAGGATTTAAAGAACTAAAAAGTCGATTTATAGTTATATTTGGGTATTCGTTTAAAATTCCAATTAATTCAGGATCTTGTTTTTCTTCTTTAATGAATTTTTCTATTCCATCTTGATATGGCAAATTTGCCTCATTTTTAAATTTCAAAATTAATTGTTTCGTAACTTGCTTATGTACAGTAGAATTCAATTGCTTATTTGAATAATTGTAACTAGCTGCATAGGCAACTTCTGATTTATCACTTGGAAGTAGTCCACCCACCCCATTAAATGCGGTTAACGCAATTGAAGAAACTATAATTCCCTTAAAAATTTTCAAAATGTGCACCTCTTTTAATTTATATATGATTATAAAATGCTTTATATGGCCTTAATTCTTTTTATATAAGCTTCTTATATTTCCAACTCCGTTCATTTTTTAATATTTGCTTAAACATCATTAATACAACTAATTCATACCATCAAACCTATTAATTTAGCTGCATAACTGTAACCATTATAGTTACACCTATAGCAAATAGTCAATCTAATTTTTTATGCAATTTCGCATTTTAAAGAAAGAATGTCTAATTACATCTACTTAGTCTTAAATATTTTAATAGAAGTTAGGCTTCTATCATTATAGGTAATTGCATATATGTAATATAAAACATATAAAGGGGGCAAAACGTGGTAAGCTCAAGACAAGATTCCTGGACTAACGATAACGATTTACTTCTCGCATCAACAGTACTCCAGAATATTCGTAACGGTGGAACACAGTTAGCTGCATTCAAAGAAGTAGCAAAATTACTAAATCGGACACCTGCGGCTTGTGGATTTCGTTGGAATTCATACGTGAGAAAACAATACCAAGAGGAAATACAACAAGCAAAACAAAATCGAAAAGTGGGAAACAATATTTCTCTCTCTGAACAAAAAAAAGAAACAAATTCTTTATCTATGACATTAGATGATATTATTCTCTTTCTACAAATTTATAAAAAAACAAATGAATTTACAAAGTTACAAAACCAAATAGAAAATTTAGAGGCAGAAAATCAGTCCATTCTACAACGTGTAACTATGTACGAAGAAGAGTATCGTATGTTACTTAATCATATTGATAGATCAAGGAGTTTAGTTGTAATTGATTAACAGAAGCAGTAACTTACTTTTATATACTTAGGTTGTAACCTAAAAAATTACTATATATGAATTAACTTTAAATACTAATAAGTAAAGTGCACGTTTACTATTAATAAACGTGCACTTTACTTATTTCTTAAAACATAAAATTTAATTTTCAACTCATTAATAATATTAAAATTAAGATGTTTGTTTTATAGGTATTTCTTTACTTCTATTCTCAATAAGTCTATCTAATAGTAAGTAAACAAATCCAGAAATAATACAACCCACACCTAAGATTGTAAATAATATATGCCCTAAAAGCTGATCCAGTAATACACCACCTAGAAGAGGTCCAAATACATTACCTGTAATCCATTGCAAATTAGCCGCTCCCATATAAGTCCCCCTCAAATGTTCTGGAGCTATATTAGCAACAAATGTCATTTGAACAGGTGACATAATCATTTCCCCTACTGTATAAACTGTATAAGCTATTAATAATGAGCTTAGGATCCCTAAATCATTTGCGTCTATTACATGAAACCACTTTGGTAACCACCCTATTGCTAAAAGACCGACGCCAAAAAGAATGGCACCATATAGCATTGATTTACCAATTGATTTGTGAGTTAACCACTTTGAAATAGGAAATTGAAAACATACAACCAATAAGCCATTTAAAGTCATTAAATATGGAAATGGATTACTATTTCCAAAAATCATTGTATCCTCATTACTAAAATGAAGTGGTAACATACCTTCCGATTGTGAGAATCCCATAAATATAATGATTCCCGTCACTATATAAAATAGAAATATTCTATCTCTTATAACAACTCTTAACGTAAATCTTATTGACTGTTTATGTGTTTCCTCATGTATTATGATATTTTTAGGTTTTGTTTCCTTTAGAAACAATAACATTAATATTGTATAAAACAGCATGGTCCCAGAAGTAATCAAAAATATGACATCTTTTGATATAACCACAACTGCTGCACCAATTATAGGGCCTATCGCAGCTCCTATATTATGAGCCATTCTAAGTAATCCATATGCCTCAGTTCTTTTTTCGGGTTCTGTTACATCGGTAACCATTGCAGATGCCGCTGGTTCAAAGAAAGAATTACATAGTCCTAAACCAATAGATAAAATGGCATATGCTATAAAACCATCAATAAACAAAAAAACAAGCATTAGTAGCCCATTACTCGCCATAGAGAGCACCATAGTTGGTTTCCGACCATAAGTATCTGCTATATGCCCTCCAATTAATGAACCAATACTTGCTGCAATTGGAGATAAGGCTATAATTATACCTACCTCAAGTAGAGAATCCACTTTGTCCTTCAAATATAATGCAAAAAATGGCATTAACATCATCATTGCAATACCGTTTAAAGCTTCCCCGATAAAGCGGATCCAGACATTAAGGTCCATCCCCCTTAATTCTTTCCATGTACTCCTCATATAGTTACCTCGCCTATGCTCAAAGTATATTTTTATCCCAACAAAAGTTTTACTATATTATTATTAAAACCTAAATTTAGCCGGCTATGCTGAAACCTCCGAAAAACCTATCTTTTGATAAAGTAATACAAACTTGTCCCTATAATTTCTAGTGCCTCCTGCATACGTTGAGGAGAAATATTTTCTAAAACGGTATCTTGAGGTGTATGGAATACCTTTTCAACATGATAAATTAGGGGATTCCAACTCTCTACATCCATCCAAATAAATAGTGCCGAGGAAATTCCAGCTTCGTAAAATGGCACATGATCACTAGAATCAAACTTTCCAGTTAATACAACCGATTTCCCTAATGCCTTACTAGTAGCTACCGCAGTATTTGTTACTTCATTTTGAGAACCATCTAGTGTCATTGCATATAAGTCCTTAGCCTGTTTGTAACTTGTCGCTATCATATCTGCATTAAAAACCCCTAGAATATGTTTCTTATCTGTTGTAGATAATTGATTAACATAATGGTAAGCACCTAAAGATTCATTTTCTTCTGCTCCAAAGGCTATGAATTGAATTTCTTTATTAGTCTCTATATCTTTAAAATTGTATGCTAACTCTAATAAAAGTCCTACGCCGGAAGCATTGTCATTTGCTCCAGGTGCTCCGATAACACTATCATAATGAGCACTCATTATTGCTACATCCTCATTATCTGTCTTGTATTTGGGCTTTTTTGTCGCAATAACATTTAATGAACTCAAATTCATTTCGTGTTTTGCCTTTAAACTAACTATATTTTTATTATGCACTATCTTATCTTTCATTCTTATTCCCTGATTATAAGCAAGCCCAAATACAGGTATTTCTTGTTTCTTTTTTAAAACTGGGTTAAAGGCTTCTCCATAGTTGCCCCTATCCCCAATCGTACTATATAACAATACAGCTTTTGCTCCCTTTTCTGCTGCATACTCAACTTGTTCATTATATTTCTCATACGTATCAGCTTGTTCCAATAATACTATTTTCCCATGAATTGATTCAGGTGAATTTTTAATATCATTCTCTTTTCCTATAGAAACTACCTTCCCCACGACAGGATCTTTAGGTATAGATGCATTAGATGCTGCTCCAACTTGCCATTCTTTTTCTCCATACATACTAAAAGAGATACTTCCAATATATTGATCTGGTACAGGAAATGCCTGATACTCAACTTCATACCCTAATTTTTTTAATGTATCTCCAATGTATATAGCTGCTTTATGTTCTTCCTTAGTCCCGCTTGGACGTGGACCAATTTTCTCAGACAGAAAACGTGTATGTTCAATAGCTCGACTAGCACGAACTTTATCTGCCATGAGAGAACTTTGGTCGTTCTTAGTCATAGCATGTACTGGTATTGCTTTTCCAGATAAATTACTAAAAAGGAAAAGCAATACAACCCCAAAAGTTACAATAGACTTCTTTGTCAGAATTAGTTTCTTCATTTGTCCTCCCTATAATTAAAAAAGATTAATAGTAAAACCTTCCCTCCTAACACACTTACTTAGAAGAAAAGGTTCATTAAAATAATCTCTAACTCAAATTGCATGTAAAAATAAATAAACTGATATTGCTTTTTATATCTCCAAAAAATTCATTTTTGTTTGCATACCAGCAATATTCTTTTGAAACCAATTAAGAGTCTCCCATGACCTCTTTCTATTCGTATAATCAGTTTCCTGAACCTCAAATACAATTCCTATGTTTTTATCCAAGGTATTGTTCTTCACTTTTAATAAAGTTTCATGTAATAAATTTTCATCAATAGATCCATTAACCGGATTCTCTCCCTCAAAGCAACGTACCTCACTATAAGGAATCGTTAAATGCTTAAAAGAACTAAAATGAAAATGTTTAATATGATCCATTAAGCTTAAATACTTATGAAAATCCTTATATTCAATTTCCTCTTGCCTTAATAATTTAGAAATACCTAAACGTGTAAGATAGGTTATAGACCAATGACATATATCCCATGTTATTCCAACGTTAGATAACTCCAAATTAACCAAATCAGTAAAATCTTCGGGATATATAAATATAGGATCAAAATCATCGCCCAAGTTTCCAATAATGGGTAGGTTTTCAACGCCAATCCATATATCAGTTCCTTTTATTTCTTCATCTAGCATGTTAAAGAACTCTATAATCCTTTTTCTATTATCAAGAAGATTATAGCACTGAAATTCCGCGACATTCATGAATTGATTAGCATGCACCGTTATACCAGATGCATTATACTTTATAGCAAGGTCAATAAATTCATATAGTTGCTTTTTAATAAATTCATCATTGAGATAGTCTGCATTATCAGTAGGAAAATGCAGCGTTAACAAGGATGGATTAAGGGTTTGAACAAAAGAAAGGACCTCAGAAAACCTTTTTGTATATGAGTTATCAAATAAAGATTTCCCATCAAAAATATTTGCTTCTAATCCATAGCCTTTTTCAACCCATTTTAAATCAATCTGTTTACTATCTAAACCAAAGAACGGGACCTGTGGTATTAACATATTCTCTTCACCTACCATGTCCCCCTTACTAACATAAATGCCTCAGCCGCTTGGTATCCAGATTTGGCACCCCATACAAATGCGTTATGTCTCATTGCTTCTATAGAGCGTGGATGAGGAAATTCCCTTAACTCAGATTCATAATGTCTCATCGCACTTAATTTCTCCTCCAAATGATCTTCAATATTCACAAAATAATTAGGAAGGAACTTATCTTTTTCATTATAATTCCACTCTGTAGAAGATAAAGTTTCATATGCAAATACCCATTTGATATTAGTATTTGGCAGAGGGCGTGTCGCTGTCATTACTGCTCTGTAAACAACAGTATGATCAATATTTATATCTCCACCATATTGAGTATAAATAATTGTAGGATTTATTTTTTTAATGTGATGTTCAATCTCTTTCACTACATCAAGTAAAGGGAATGTATCAAGACGATTATCAGGGAAATCTAGTCTTGCAAAACTTTTTACACCAAGTGTAGTACATGCCCCCTCTGTTTCTTTATAAGATAAGTTCTTAACCTCTAAATCTAGCTCTTTATATTCTTTAGCTCTAGAAGATTTTCCCTCTGCAAGTATTACAACATGTACATCATCACCTTGTTTCACGTGTTTCGCTATTGTTCCACCAACACCAATTATTTCATCATCCGGATGAGCGGCAAATACAAGTACATTCATAGAATTTTAGACTCCTTTAATTAATTTTTCTGTTTCCTTTGGCCCACAATTTAGTAAAATATCTAAAATAGATAAATGTGGTATAAATTCCCCAAATAATTGCTTGTACGAATAATCTCTTATTCTTTGGTAAATAATTTCTATATTCTCGTTCTCAAAATCGTTTTCGTTTAAATAATCTTGCCCTAAACTTCCAGAATAATAAGTACTGGCACTAAATTTCTGACACAACTCTAATACAAAATCACTTTTCTTACCTGTAATCCCTTCTAACTCTGATACATAATATAGCTCCGTATCAATGTTTAATTCATGGATAATAAAATGAATAAAATTCATGTTCATATCATTTAAATTAAGCCAATCTTCTGAATAAAAACTTTCTAAATAATCCTTATATACATTAAAGTAAGGTGCATTAGAATAATTAATTCTTATCGCTTTCCAATGCTTCCGTTCCCAATCTTGAGTATTGTCTATCTTTAACTTATTAAATGGAATTTCTTTATAATTCTTCATTTGTATTGGAACCGTTAGCCAAGACGCTCCTTGTGAAGTTTTAATACGATTCCTATTTAAAAAACCTTTTTTTTCAAATTGTGCTATATCATGAAATACAAACACATCTGATTTATGAATTTTTTCAAAAAAACCATACCAAGGTAAGTAACTTGGTTGGTGGCCACTAATAATCATAGTTTAAATCCCCTCTTTTAAACAAAAACATTTTTTCAAAGCTGCCCCCCAGTATATCTTAGGTCTAGCAATCCCTTTATTATGTGAATATCCTAAATCCGCATACTTTAATTTATTATGAATTGCTAATTCAAACGCATCATTTAGTAGTAAATATGAAGATTGCGAATTTTTCCCCTTGGTATTATTAATATTAATCCAATAATATAAAACCTGTTTATCCATTATAAAAATGCTGGAACTAATTAGTTCTTCTTCTAAGAATGCCCCTAAGAAAAGGATTTTTTCTTGTAAATTAAGGACTAAATGATAAAAAAACTCTCTACTAAATGAATAACTCGCTCCTATACTATTATTATGTTCTTGATATAATTGGTAAAACTCATCTAATTCCGCTACAGTTATAGGACGAACTTCAACATTCTGTTTACGTGCATACCTAACACTTGTCCTAGCTTTCCCAGAACACGATGTCCATAAATCTTCAAACCTATTTGGTAGGTCTAACATATAAGTTTCTTTATAATCCCACTTTTCCTTACTATAACTTTGAAAAGGATTTATCGTTATAGGTAATAAAAGCTTTTGAATTTTATTTTCAAACTTCTTATTTATTATGGATTCATAAACTGAAAAATCTATTTTGTCTTGGCCAATTATTATTGGACCTCCATAACCAATTAAACTTCCCAAAAGCCTACCATCCTGTACATACATAGGAGTTAAAACTACTGTATCTCGTGTTTCTATTAGTACTGGGAAAAATTGAACACCAGGTAATAATTCCATTAACTTTCCCCATTCGTAACTATGAAATACAGAACCATTGTATTCTTCCATACAGGCATCCCAATATTGGGCGTCAGTACATATTTCGATTTCCATATAATCACCTTTTAATTCTTATTCTCTAAATATTTCAGAATTTGACTACATATATACTTAAGGTCCTTATTCACTAAAGGATATTTAAAAGGTATTGATAATACCCTTGGCCATAAATAATCTATATTTTCTGACTCAGTTGCGTACTTCGAAAAAATAGGGATCTCACTCAGGGGTAAATAATTCCAACAAGTTTGTATACCTTTTTCCGCTAAATGTACAGAACACTCATACCTATCAGATGGTTCTTTGAATATAATGGTAAAATAGTTCAAATAAACGTTCTGAGCTGAAAATATAATCTTAACGCCATACTTTTCTTCAATTTCCTGCAGCATTGTATAACACAGACTAGCGTTACATATATTTATGTCTAAAATCCTCTTTGTTTTTTGTAGGTGTTTATCAATTAATAATGAACGTACTATAGACATTCTTTTTGGATTTATAACGTCCGCTTTCTCCGGTAAAGAATCTAATTTACTATTATTATAGAAGGGCAGAATCTCGAATTCCCTCCAATAATTAGTAAATAAACTCAGTACTCTACTCTTTTTTATTCTTATAGCCAATTGTGTTTTTAAATGATTCTTATAATCTAAAATCACTTCTTCTTTCTTTTCTTCATCCATGTCACACAATTCACTTATGGTACGATTAAGTAGTAACGCCCCTCCCCCTATACTAGGGATTGGTTTCGTTCCACCAAAACTTAAAATACCAATGTCGCCTAAACTACCAACTGGCTTTCCATTTTGATAAGAAAACATTGCTTGTGCAGCATCATCGATGATATAAATATTATTTTCTCTAGCCCAGTCAATAATTTCTAAATCGTCATGACATCCATACAAGTGTGTAAGAATAATTGCCTTTGTATTAGCATTCAAATGTTTTTTTATTTTATTAAGAGAAATTGAATGATTTGTATTTAAATCAATTAATACAGGTTTTGCTCCCACTGTTAATATTGCTTCTATCACATTAGGACAATTAAAGTTTGATAGAATCACTTCATCTCCCTTTGCTACTTTTAAGTACTTTAAACCAACCACTAATGCAGATGTACCGCTATTAGTTAATATAATTTCTGCATCCGGATAAAAATCTTGAAGATTTTTTTTAAGGTTAGAATCATTAGGTCTATATACACTTTTCAAAAAAAACACATGATCAGATATACTCCAAAAAGAAGAATATATAGGATACTTAATCTTCTTTGGGTTCTTAGGATATAGATACTGTGTTTCCATACTTCTCCCCTATTATTTTCTCTAGTCCTTTATCTAATGAAATAATTGGTTGATAGTTTAAAAATAATTTAGCTTTCTCTATTGAAGGAATTCTTCTAAAGATTTCAATGCTAGAATTTCTGACTCCCTCTTCACCTAAATCAAGAAATTTAATTTTACTTTTATTTCCCATTAATTCATTAATTTTTATTGCTAGTTCTTCCATAGATATAGGTTTGTTATTGCCAACATTAAAATCTGCAAAGTTCTCTCCTTCATATTCAAAGGCTAGTATAGTTCCGTTAACAATATCACTTATATAACTAAAACATCTAATTTGCTGTCCATCTCCATAAATAGTAATATCTTCACCACTATGAGCTTGTTTTAAAAACTTAGAAATTACAAAGTTATCATTTTGTTGTGAACCGTATACATTAAAATAACGTACCACTCTGATTTTCAAACTATCACTAGCATATTCTTTCAAATAATCTTCGGACATTAGTTTAGCTTTTCCATAAGCTGATTTTGGCATTTTAATATCATTTTCTTTAAACGGAACACTCACGCCATCCCCATATACCTCTGAACTGGAAGAAAATAATAATTTTTCTATACTATTTTCGCTACAAACCTGTACAATATTTTTCGTACCTTCAAAGTTCACCCTCACTACATCTTCTTCATTTAAACGGCAATTATCAACACCCACTAATGCAGCTAAATGAATTACCCCATCGACATTAATAAGATTTTCTCTTAAAGTTGCAATATCTAAAATATCAATTTCCTTAAAAGGAACATCAATACTTGGTTTAAATTTATCAAATATAACTACTTCATAACCCCTTGCTAATAACTCCTTTGTAACATGCTTACCAATAAATCCGCTGCCACCAATAACCCCAATTTTCATAAATATTTACCTCCCTATTTTTAATTGATATAGACTTTTTAAAGACGTTATAATATGTTCAACTTCATTGTCTGTAAGAGCACTATACAGTGGTAATGAAATAATTTGATTAAATATCTCTTCCGTTTTAGGTAAATATACGTTAAATCTCTCTTCATAATACGGATGCATATGAACAGGAATAAAGTGAACACTAAGCCCAATATTTCTCTTTTTCATTTCTTGAATTACCTGATCTCTACTAACAGGAGAATTAGAATTAATTTTTATAACAAATAAATGCCATGCGTGTTTTACACTTGGATCGTTAGTATAATTAGGTAACGTTATATACTCTTGAACCTCTTTTAATTCCTCTTGGTACCTTTCAGCTATTCTCTTACGTTTTTCAATCATTTCATCAGCTCTTTTTAACTGACTAATACCCAAACTAGCTTGTAGATCCATCATGTTATATTTAAACCCAGGTAATAGAACATCATAACGCCAGTTTCCTTCTTCACCATAACGATTCCATGCATTTTTGGTGATACCATGCCAACCATATAATCTAGCTTTTTCAGCAATCGATTCATTTTTAGTGACTAACGCTCCACCTTCACCTGTTGTTATATTTTTTGTGGCATAAAAACTGAAACAAATAACATCTCCATGTGTACCAATTAAAGTATTATCATATTTTGTTCCTAATGCATGCGCTGCATCCTCTATCAAAAACAGTCCGTATTCTTTACATAATTTTTGAAGTTCTTTTAATTTAGCCGGATATCCAGCAAAGTGAACTGCAATAATTGCTTTAGTTTTTTTAGTGATTTTTCTTTTAACATCTTGAAGATCAAGACATAAATTCTCTTCATCTATGTCTACAAATACAGGTTTTGCACCTACATGCATAATAACGTTTACACTAGAACAAAAAGTAAAGCTTGGAACTATTACTTCATCTTCTAATCCAACTCCCAGAGACAGTAATGCTAAATGTAATGCGGCAGTCCCTGAATTACAACTTACTACATGTTCAGTATTCAGATATTCTTTTAAATTCTCTTCAAACTCTATCACTTTTGGCCCCTTTGAAAGCCATCCAGATTTAAGGGCAGAAACTACCCTCTCTATATCTTCATCATTGATTTCCGGTCGATAAAAAGGAATAAACTCTACCATGTAAACACCTACAAACTTATAATATTTTTTTTATATACTGATTCATCTTTAAATATGTTCCTTGTGTCTAAAATTAAACAATTTACCTCATTAAGCAATTTAAAATTAATGCAATCATGATCTGTATGAACAATAATTAAAGTGTATTTGTCTAATTGACTTAAGTTTAAATCTATAGATTTTTTCAATGTGTTATCGCCCACAATGAGTTCCTCTATAAACGGATCGTAATAATCCACGTTATAGTCTTCTATCATTAAATCATTCATAATATCCAAAGCTGGCGATTCCCTAGCATCATTAACATTCTTTTTATATGCAACTCCAACCATAAGAATATCCTTACCATCTTTATCATCTAGTAACTGTAGTGCTCTATTAAGAACGTACTTAGGCATGTTTTCATTAATTTCTCTTGCCACATCAATCATTTTTGTTGCTAAATCCTTATTATTTGCAATCCACTTAAAATAAATAGGATCAATCGGAATACAGTGTCCTCCTACGCCAGGGCCAGGATAGAATTTTTGAAATCCAAATGGCTTAGTTCCTGAGGCATCAATTACTTCCCAGATATTTATGTTTAACTCATTACAAATTTGTGTCATTTCATTAATAAAAGCGATATTTATAAAACGATACGTATTTTCTAATAACTTAGCTGTCTCTGCTACTTCTGGACTGCTTACCTTATGAATATCCTTAATTAATTTACTATAGAAAGCTGCTGCACAATCGGTACAATTAGATGTAACTCCACCTACGATTTTTATAATATCTTGAATTGAATAAGATTGATTTGCAGGATCGATTCGCTCTGGAGAGTATGCTACAAATATATCTACACCAATTTTAAAATTAGTTTTCTGTTCTAATTTGTATAAAACTTCTTCTCTTGTAGTACCTGGATAAGTAGTACTTTCTAAGACAATTAATGTACCTTTTTTAATGTATTTAACTATTTCATCAACTGCTGAATGAATATATGTTAAATCTGGTTGTTTACTAGTTCTTTCTAATGGTGTAGGAACACATATAACTACAACATCACATTCGTTTATATAATTCATTTCTGTACTAACAAAAAATCTATTTGTATGTAAAGCATCTTGGATTTCAGTATCTTGAATATCACTGATATAACTTATTCCACGTTCTAGTTTTCTTATTTTTGCTGAATTTTTATCAAAACCTCTTACCGCATAACCTACTTCTAAACATTTAAGAGCCGATGGTAGTCCAACATAACCTAGGCCTACATATCCAATACACGCATTTTTATTTGCAATTTTATCAACTAATAAACTTTTAGTTTCATTATTTAATACTGTGACCATTACTTATCACTTCCCCAAAAGATTTGATATTAAAATGCTTACTAGCAAATAATAACTGTGCGTTCTAAAATCCCATGGATGCATATAAAATACTGAATTAGCAACAAACTACATTTTTAGCACTATCAATCCTCCTAATTCAATAAATATCTAAATTTGTAGAAAACTCATCTGAAATATCAAGGTGTTATTTATATCTATAATATTCACACGTAATTTTTTGGGATTCAATTGATATTTTTCTATTTTTTTACTTTCTCAATATATAATAATATTTATTATTCCGAAAATTCTTTCTTTAAAAATTAAATATTTTTATATCATTAAAACAACATAATAGTTGTTATATCTACATTTAGTACAATTTTCATCCTTGAATAAAGAAAAAATCGCGCATACAATCATCCAATAAATTCTATTTGTTGGTTGTTTAAATGAACATTTAACCATAACTAAAATGGATAAATTTCATGTTTTTTACTTTTCATTAAAATTAATGGAAAAAGATCTATCTGAATTATAAAAAACAATTTGAAATATATTCAAATTGTTGACATAACAGATAAATATATTAACACTTGTTGATTTTGTAACAATTCTTAAATACATATACTCACTAATGCTATCCATAAATCATAATGAAGCATTACATCAAAAAAAAATCGCAACTCTCCATATTTAATGGGTGTTACGATTTTTATGTACAAATAATTTTTATAAATTTTGCGTTAACCTAATCATATCCATACATTGAATACCATTTTCATATATTTCTTCATTGTAATTTCGTAAGAAAAAATCCTTATCCACACTGGTTATTCTAAAACCACATTTTTGATAAAGGCCTAATTGCATTAAACTAGAATTTCCCGTGCCTATTTCTATAGTTTTATATTCTTCTTTTTTAGCATAGTCTATAGCAAATCCAAGTAAATATTTCCCATATCCTTTTCCTTGCTCTTTTTCGGAAACTGCTATATTTATAATCTCAATTGTTTCAGGGCAAGTAGGAATTAAAATCATAATACCTACAGTAACCGTATCTTTTTTTAAAACAAAGCATTCTCCCTTTTTTAGGTATCCATTAACTACTTCTATTGAAGGGTCAGCTAGTAATAACAACTCCATTTCTTCCATGTTAACATTTATACTTTTTTCAATACTAATTCCATCCCAATTATTTAGTTCCATCTCTAACATCCTCCCAATTAATATTTTCAATTAATATCTTAATTGAATTCATTCTCACAAAACAATATTAATAACAATTTTAATATTTAGTAGGTAGTTACTATTCTTTATTAGAAAAAAACACATACAAATTGTATGTGTTTTTTCTAAGAGAGATTTTTAGCTCATGTTACATCTTCTCTAATATTTCTTGTCTTTCACACCATTTCGTTAGCTTTTCTAATGCCTTTTTAGATAAACGTTTTGTTTTATAATTACAAAACCTAGATAATGTAGACGGAGAAATACTAATTTCATCTGCTATTTCACGTATGCTTACTTTTTTTTCATTGTGTACTTTCAGTATTTGGTCACGGATTTTTTTCTCTATTTGTTCAACTGATTCCACAGTCTTCTTTATTTCTTTAACAACTGTTACTTCAGGTAATTGTTCCTGAGGTTCTTCTATACTCTTCTTTCCAATTACCCTATCCATTGATTGCAGCATTTCCTCAGGCGGTAAAATCGTTATTCCTAAATTAGCGTAATAGTTTTTAAACCAATTACGTTTCCCAATTTGTTGTTCATCAAGTGGATCACTATACTCCCAATGAGAGATTACTTTTTCATTTTCTAAATCCATTAGAACATTTTCCAACTGTTCTCTAATGCGATTCGGCTTCCAATCTTTTGGGATATCCATTACTGCTAGCAGTCCTTTGTCCCCACCTATAGAATATGGCTTTTTCAATGATGAATACATTTGTCTAATTCTCCATTGCCATGTTAAGTATCGAATTAACCTTTTATGATATTTGTGCCTATAACTATTGTATTCAAGTGCTTTTTTAGATAATAACGCTGTTGTATTATTTGATCCGTATAAGTAATTGGTTAAAAAGCTCCCTGGCTTAATACGACAAGATTCAATGCCCATGTATTCATTAGTAACACTATGTCTCCACAATACAACTGAATCTAATACAAATAACCTTTTGATTACTTCACGTTTTAATTCTAAACGTTCTCCATCATCATCACGGTCATTTAATACTACTACCTCATTATCATCATTTAAATAGATAAAAATGCTTGCTAAAGCCGCAATTCTCTTTGCTATTTTAATTTTATCTTCTGCTCTATAGTATTCTTTATTTTTGACTACTGTTTTTGGGATGTTGCACATCTCTAAAACTTGCTCATAAGAAAAATCAATGAATTCGTCTGGAGATTTTGCTTCGTTTATCCATTGTATTGTAATTGCATCTAAACAATCTGCTGTTAAATCATCCATATTACTCATTACATCATCGACAAGGGTATTCCACCGAGCAGCTTCTTCTATATTTGTAAGTCTTAAATCTTCATCTTTGTGTGAAGAAAGCTGAGCTACACCATTAGAAGATTTAGTTTCAATAGGATATTGTAAAACCTTACTTAACTCATCTTCTTCAAATTGATTTTTTGCAATCCCATCTCTTAGCTTATAATAAACAGCAGAGTTATTTACCTCATAATAATCCTCATGGTTTACTATGCTTGTCTTATTTATATTTTGATCATTTTCTACTACTATGGAACTTGAAAGTGCTATATCTTGAAATTCTTTTTCTATAAATCCTTCAATTTCTTTATATATTTCTTCCTTATAGGAATCAATTTTCGCATAGATTTGTACTAATGTAATACCGGATTCTTGCTTTTTTTCTAACCAAGACACTAATGCAGTAAATGATGGAGATGCATGAGATGAGGTTAATACTTTATTATTATTGTTTTCAACATCTTTAAAGTATGCATTCCACTTATTCCATACTAGCTCATTTGTTTTATAAATTGGCTCAGAGATTAACAATGCATCTCGAAACATTTGTAATAAATTATCCACTTTATATTCCTCCCTAAACCATGGATCATAACAAAGTAGTTTTCATCATAAAATTCCTTACTACTATTATATTTAATTTATTGTAACAGATATTTACAAGATTTTGCGTCTTTCTTCCCCTAACTCGTCATCTTGCAACATATTTTCTCTTTCCCTTCCTATTTCTTCTCTACTTGCATTCCTTTTGCACTTTGCTTTCCCTTAGTCCTTAATTTGCAACATGGTTGCCCTTTCTCTTCCTATTTCTTCTCTACTTGCATTCCTTTTGCGCTTTGCTTTCCCTTAGTACTCAATTTGCAACATGGTTGCTCTTTCTCTTCCTATTTCTTCTCTACTTGCATTCCTTTTGCGCTTTGCTTTCCCTTAGTCCTTAATTTGCAACATGGTTGCTCTTTCTCTTCCTATTTCTTCTCTACTTGCATTCCTTTTGCGCTTTGCTTTCCCTTAGTCCTTAATTTGCAACATGGTTGCCTTTTCTCTTCCCTATTTCTTCTCTACTTGCATTCCTTTTGCGCTTTGCTTTCCCTTAGTACTCAATTTGCAACATGGTTGCTCTTTCTCTTCCTATTTCTTCTCTACTTGCATTCTTTTTGCGCTTTGCTTTCCCTTAGTCCTTAATTTGCAACATGGTTGCCTTTTCTCTTCCCTATTTCTTCTTTACTTGCATTTCTTTTGCGCTTTGCTTTCCTTAACTCATCAACTTGCAACACGTTTGCAGTATCCTTTCCCTATTTCTTTCAACTTGCAACAGTATAATTTATTTTTCAACCTAGTAATTTTAAAATTTTTAAGCTATTTTTCTTATATTTTGAGTAAGTTACATACATAAAATGCAACATGTTTGCGGTATCCTTTCCCTAACTTTCCTACCACTTTTTATCTAATCCTTTATATACCAAGGGTTTAAGTACTTTTTCACTTACTTATATACATATCATCCAACTTGCAACACGTTTGCGGTATTCATACCCTTATTTTTCACCCAAGATGCAACACTGTTTGCGGTATCCTTTCCCTATTTTCAATCTACAAGTGCAAAAAAACCTTTTATATCAAGGATAATCATTGCAATTCATTATTAATGATCCTGCTAATCAACTTGCAACACGTTTGCGGTATCCTTTCCCTAACTTCCCTACCATTTTCAATCTAATCCTTTATATACCAAGGGTTTAAGTACTTTTTCACTTACTTATATACATATCATCCAACTTGCAACACGTTTGCGGTATCCTTAACACAAAAAAAATTCATAAAATTCTCTTACCCCTTGATACAAATAGGTTCGTGAGCTGTTGCAAGTTGCTATTTTTCTTCTTAAAGGAGCACGTTTCAACATTTTTCATTTTGCTATAATCAAAATTGGTATATTTTATAGTATTTTGGCATATATTTCTGAATTTGTAGAATGGAGGTGAAAAAGATGGGGAAATCATTTGTGATACGTAATCAACGTAGCTTACATGGGAAAACAACCAATGCCGTGTTAGTGACACTAAAGTCCTGGCAAAAGCTTGTTGAGGCATTTGAAGAGAAGTATTACAGCTATAAAGATACATATTTAGAAGATATCCTGCAGCACATGTCATACGAAGAACGTATTGCTGACGAAGAAGGCTTTGTCGAAAAAGCCAAACCATCTTTTTCACGTCGCGCAATGTCTGCAATTGCAGAAAAAACGGGAAGAAAACATAAATTATACGGCATTACAAATGCTGATCTCGAAGTTTTCTTATACCTACATAAGAAATGCTTTACTAATGGTGTCATTCCAAATGTAACAATACATATGATGTGGGAAGATTACAAGCAATACAAAGAAGAATTTGCTTATATCCAACACTCTCAATTCTATATTGCATTAAAGAAATTAAGCTTACATAACATTATCTCCATTGAAAACGGAGTAGATGGCCGATATACAATCAAGCTGACTCATTTTATGAATGAGGAAACAGAAAAAGCAAATCCATACGTATATATTAGCCCTGTTGTATTTACAAAGGCTTTCTTTAAGCTATCTGTAGCGGCTAAGAAACTATTCTTAGACATCGCCATGCAACAACATACAGAAACAACATTAAAGCGTTCATTGGACAAGCAGGACGAAAGAGGCAACAAAACTCACTTCGGTGGGATGTATCGTTTCTTACATAAAAAATATCCGCATCAAATCCGTGCCGTTATCGACGAATTAACAACGGTATTACCATGTACGGGGAATCCCCTATTCAAAATTTGCAAAATGCAAAAAGGGGTAAAACATACAAAACGATATACAACTTTATATTTATCTATCCATTCGGACTTCTTATGCTCGAAAGAAGCTGGAGAAGAACAATACAGGGATCCATTTACACCAAAAGCTACCTATGCTCGTAAGGCGAAATTTATCGAAGCAGTTCTACAAGAGATGAATATTGGTGAACTGTCTGCAGACATGAATAAATTCATTCATGTATTAAAGCAGACTTGTCATCGTCAAATCCGTAGTGTAATTCGCGGACTTCGTGACATGATTGATAGAAAAGAAGGATATCCAACAAAAATTGTATATACATTGAAAAAACTATTACATCAAACATCTCAATATCAAATCCTTGATGCTGCAGCGAAAGAAGGTATCTACCCTCTTATTGCGCAGCATATACCAAAAGAGAGAAATAGTGACCGTGAGCAGGCTGTCTTTAATTTCGGTCTTCATTATTCTATGTACTCTCTTCATAATATTAAGAAGATGTTTAAAAATGTGCATGCACTACTAAAGCAGAAGTTTGCGGTGCCTGTGACGGAAGAATCTTATCACCGAAATTATTTAAAATACCAGGAAGAAACGTTATTTAGAAAATATGCATATGATCAGGGTGTGAATCTCCATGCATATATCGCTTTAGAAATTGAAATGCGTGAAAAATTAAAAGCACGCGGCCATAAAGAACGCATAATTCCAAGTGATGTACGTGAGTGGTTTATTGAAGAAATTGATAAGTTACCGCAAGAGCAGCTGCGCGTAATTGAGCTACCAAAGCAGTTTAATTTACTAGAATTTATGCGTACCTTCGAACGTTTAGTACGTGCTGGTGTAACAATAACAGCTCCAGATCAGGTGCTAACCGCAATGGAAATAAAATAAAATAATAGCAACTAGCTCTCTATTTTTGAAAAAAAACAAAAGTGGAGGGCTATTCGTGTTTGTTAGAGTAGTAATCCCCTCCTACTACTCTATTTATAAATATCAAATCGAAAGAACTTCATGAGAAATGGAGTCTTTTTTTATGCACTTCTATACAAATTCGACTCTATTAATGCATAACTCTCCACAAAATACTACGGAGTATTCTTCAAATGTATTAAAATCTCCCTCATAATACCTACAAAAAATCAAAAGGAAAATTATAAAAATAGTGGATATGAGGACAAATATGATCCAATGTGGATATAATCTTTCTGAAATCATTGTAATGACTAATGTTGTTGTATTTATCTAATAAAAATCATCAATAATAATGTGAGTTATGTGTAAATACTGAGTAATGTTAACAAATAGAAGCCTAATCTGAATGAAATGTGGATAATTAAACGATTAGCACTAACTCAGTTAACAAAATAAGTAAAATAACTTTTGTTTATAGGAATGAATATATATAACGTAATTGGTATCAAATTCTTTACGATTTCATGTAGAAATATAGTATTTTCTTTCTGCTTTTTTGTAGAATAAAAAGTTTAATAATCCTTGAATCTACGGATACTTTTTCTGTAATTTATGATTTTTTCTGTTCCTATATCAAATTCCCCCTTGTGGGAGTAAGTCTATCCTCCATTTTGAATAACCTATAAAAGTTTTATCTTTATTTCTTTTTAATATATAAGATATATATTTATAATAGATTATTAATGCAGCTAATATGCTTGTTAATAATATGTCCGACCTAATTGAAAATATTTGTAAATTACGTTATAATAATGGTAATTAAACAGATCATTACCCTCATACAAAAGGACCAACCTACGTATCCCTACCAGGACTAGGTTTGTCCTTTTTTCATTTTAATAAACAATTTATATTGGAGGATTAAGTATGGCTGTACTAAAAGATACGACTTACATTGAAATGAACACCTATAACGAGATTGGATTTTTAAAGGAATTCTTTGGGGATTAATTTTTGTAACGCCTTTTTGGAGTATTATGATCGCCCTATTTATTTGGCTATATAAATAATAATTAACATATGTAAAAAGCAAAGGGTTGTTTGTCCGTTTGCTTTTTACATATGCCAGCAACCGTGCGTAGCAAAGGGCGGTAGCAGGTCTTTCACTTATTTTCTGTTATAATATATCCAAAGAAATTAGGTGATTATATTGAACGAGACAATTAGCTTAGAGGAAACTTTAGAAGCTTTCTCTACATATTTAAGTGAAAAAAGTCGAAAGCATTCTACAATCCAACGCTATACATACGATATTAAAGATTTTTATAGATGGTTAAATGAAAATGAGTTGCTTTTACATATCAAATCATGGAATGAAATATCTGTAGATGCTTATCAAGCTTATTTCTCAGTGTTAGAAAACAAACGAGAATATTCTCTTAAAACAAGGCACAGGATCTGGGTGGTTTTAAAAAAATTACACATGTTTTTAGGTATAGTTAGTCCATTAGATGATATTCATCTCTCTTTAATTCCGGATCAATCACTAAATGACAATGATTTTATAACCGAATCGGAAGAAGCACTTTTAAAACAAACCGTTCTATCAACTAAGGGATTAACAGAGAGACAAGCTAAATACCGTCCTCTAATCATGGATAGAAACGCTTGTATAATTAATTTAATAGTAAACTATGGTTTGTCTTTACAAGAGCTTGTATCGCTTAATATGAACCATATACAGTTTGCTAGGAACACTTTAATTGTTCCAGGAGAAAACGGAGTTACTAGATCCATCTTCTTAACATCCGAAGATACACAACAGCTTTACAAATATTATTTGACTATCCCTGAACCTGTAAGACCTCGACAGCACACAGATAATCCCCTATTTGTGGCATTTGATTTTAATCGAGGTACTTATCGATGGGTTTACGAAAATGATGCACCAAAGGCTTTGTCTGAGGTTGCTATACAAAAGATGATCCGACTTGAGGTGAAACGAGCAGAATTAGATAGGCGTATTTCTGCACAACAGATGAGAAACACATTTATTCTTCGCCTTATTAAGCAAGGACTTTCTGAAAGTGAATTAATTGCTAGAATTGGTTTTAAGACTAAAATATCGTTGAAAAGATATTATCAATATTTGAATTTATAAGTCATATAAAGGAATTTGATATAAAATATTTATATCAAATAATCGTGTTGAGGGGTTTATTGGTGATATTTCACTTTGATTCATATCTTAATTGGCTCTATTGGATTTATTATTAAACAATAAACTCCCTCTGCTTTAAATCATAATAGAGGGGGGGTAATTATTTCGTATACAGGTATATTAATTATGCATTTTGTAAATTGTAACAGTATTCTTGGTTATCGTTTCTTTATAATGACATAGTGTTTTTTGGTGTACAACTGTTTTAAAGTTTAGTTTTAGAAATCTCCATCTACTAACTCCTAAGTCTTTAAGCCGTATTGTTAAATCATTCATTTGAGTTGCTTTCCCCTCTATACAATCGTCAAATCTCCATTTGCTTTGCTGTTTTTTTGTCAGTTTACTTTTCGTCCTCTATTTTTAAAGCTATTTCTTTAATTAGATTTTTATTGCTCTTCATTAATTCCTCGAAGTACTTTTCTTTATTTTCTTCTATGTACTTCATAAGTTCCTTAAATTCCATTATAATCTCCTCTTCGCTTTTACTTTTAAGTATTACTCTAATTCAAAGACAGATAACATCTCAATTTGTAGAAATGATTTTAGAACATCCCAAACTCCCTCGGATTCATGTAGTGGTACCTAAAGAACATTTTTATACGTATTAAATCCAATCTCATTATATTAAGAATTACCTTAGTGAAGGAACTTCTTCAGGAAATGTCATATCTTTTTATTAAGTTTTTGCTGATTTTGTAATTCATCCCCACCTACGTTGCGCTTAGAGGAAGGAGAATTCTAGTTGGAATTCGTTAAAAATGAATATATCTTGGTACTAAAAAAACTCCCGAGTTCAATTAATTTGGTTCAAGATGTTTTTTAATGCATTTTTTACAGTGACATCTATTTATAACAAAAAGATTTCGGGCTTTTCGTTCATTGACATTATGACAAATAAATCTTCTTCACCATTAATATCATGTATAGTAAACCACGTTAATTATCGCAATTACTATATGTAAATATTAACATAAAAAAGAAATAATTTGCAGACTTATAAAGCGTTTTCGCGAATGATATCTTTATATTTGGATTAAATAGTATTAATTACAATACATACCTTGAAAACATGTAGAAAAGAGGTGAATAAGGTTAAAAAGATTTTAATTATTATACTAACAGTACTAGTTTTGTGTAGTTCACTTTTTTATTTTGTTTTTTATAGTGAGTCTACGTTATCAAAAACAAAATCTAACATTCCCTACAAAAAAGAAGAACAATCTGTAACTTGGGGAAGAAAGGCTGTAATAGAAGATAGATTTACTGGTATTCAAAATAAAATCAAGGTTGCTATTTTGGATAATGGTATATATAAAGAACATGAAGATTTAAAAGGTAAAGTTGTAAAAGAATTCAATACTATTAATTTAAATAATCCTATTATTGATGAAACTGGCCATGGAACTGCTATTGCTGGAATCATAGCTGCTGAAAATAATAATTTAGGAATTTTAGGTGTAATGCCAAACATTCAACTCTATGACGTCAAAGTCCTTGATAAGCAAGGTAAAGGCGATGTTGACCATCTTATTAAAGGTATACGCTGGTGTATAGAACAACGAGTTAATATATTAAACATTAGCTTTGGGTTACAATCTGAAAGTCCTGAATTAAAAAAAGCAATAGATGAAGCAGTAGATTCTGGAATTATTGTAGTAGCTGCTGCCGGTAATACTTATGGATTGGGTGTAGACTATCCCGCTAAGTATGAAAATGTTATATCTATATCATCAGTAAATAAAGAATTTAAACGTGCTAGCTCATCTGCCAAAGGAAAAATAGATTTTGCAGCTCCTGGAGTTGATATATTGTCAACTAATCAAGATGGAGGGTATTCCACATATAGTGGAACATCGTTTGCAACTGCATTTGCAACTGGTGTTATAGCTGCATTATTAGCTGAGGGCGATAATACGCTTAACTTGGACCAAATTAAAAAAATTTTAATTGAGCGTTCAATAGATCTAGGAAGTACGGGTTATGATAATGAATTTGGCTATGGTTTAATACAAAAATGACTAGGAGTGACTAAAGATGCAAAAATTATTAATAAAAATAATGATATTGACTTTATTTATTACTTTAATTCCTAATTTAGGGATTGTTGTTCATGAAGCTAATGCTGCAACACAAGAAACAGACCTAATTGATCAAAATGTAGAACAACAAGTTGATAGTAGCGTTTCAGAAGGATTGAACGTTGAGGTTGTTACAGATAATAGTGCAGAAATTATAGTAGAAAGTGCAGTAAATGCTGAAGATTTTACCGCATCAACGGATGTTTCTTTAGATAAAGAAACAGGTGATATTCAGGTTAATGGAAACTTTATTGATGAAAATGGAGAAGAAATAAAAGTAAATTTTGATGTTGAAGTCATTGAATCAAATGAAGAAGTATTCATCGCCAACTTTAGAAATCAAAAAACTGGTAAAATATATGAGTATGATACAACAAAACTTCAAGCTTCTGTAATACCAGCCGTTCCAGTGGTATTAGCTTTAGTAGCCAGAGCAGGTATCCAAGCTGCTATAAAAAAATGGGGAAAAACTGCTTTAAGACAAGTTTCTAAGCAACTAACAAAATCAAATAGTCCAGTGTGGAAAGGTCTATCACCACATAAAGGAAAAACAAAAACTAGTGGTAAAGGTTCAAAAAAGAAATACTATGAATGGGATCATACTCATAACGACATTGAGGTTTATGATAGTAAAGGTAAGCATCTAGGAAGTATGGATCCACTTACTGGTGACATGATAAAAGGTCCTGTTAAAGGTAGATCTATAAAAATATAATAGTTTGAACAGAGGTGTATTATTTCTTGAAAAAAATTAGAGGTTGGAAAAGAAGAGTAAGAAAGCTGAATGAATGGAAAGTAGAGAATAGTCAATTTGATAATAAATTTTTAGAGGTTAACCATTTTGATTATGTAAAAACTTTTAATTATCTAGATACACAGGATTTACCAATTTGGTATAAAAAGAAAGTGATTTGTGCATTAGTTGAAGTTTTTCAAAGTTGGAAGTCGGCCGCCGAATCTAAGTTTGATCACTTTTATTTAAGATTACAGATAAATGAAAATGATTTATTAGATTCTCAGCTAATTATAGCTTTAGATGAACAAATAGTAGAGTATAAAAATAAATTCGTCGAATATCAAACTCAATTGGAAAAGCCGTTATTTTTAAATAACATTGCTTTCAACTGGCAGGCATATCATTTAGTTTCTATTTGGCTAGAAGATGAAATAAATACTCTATCTGCAACAGAAAAAGAATTATTATTAAATAATTTACTAGAGGTCCGAAAGGTTACCTCCTACGAAGATGAAACTTCTAATGAATATTTAATTAAGGACAGTGTCATTTGGGTATCTGATTACGAGAATATTAAATAGAATAAGTATAAAAAGTAAATAACTTCTAGAACATGGGTTTAGTACAGTACTAAACTCATGTTTTTGAGTCTAGTTAAATTTATATTACACGTTTGAAACATTGCATTGCCACTTTATTACTTGGTGATTCCTCTTTAATTTCTTAATAAATATTCATAGTTATATTGTTATCCCCATAGCAAAGTATCATTTCATATTGCCATGGAGCATTCCTCCTTTTTTATTAGATAGAAAAAGAGAGTCCCTATCTAATAGGCACTCTCTTTTATGTATATCCTCTATTTTTAATCAACTGTGATTTCATGTATATTCAACTTGTTTAACTTTTCCATATAAAAACTCATTACTTTTTGAGCATGTTGTATAGCGATTAATCCATCTTGAACAGTAAGTGCTTCAAAATACGGATAACGAATGTCTGTAGCATAACCATTTAGCTGCACGCACTGTTCTAAAATCAATGAGAATTCCTCATCTAATTTCCGACACGATTTGTGCAGCATTAAAAGGTTATGAGTTTTTGGAACTGTCTTACCGTTTAGTGCAAGAAATCCTTTTAGAAGTTTTTCCACGCATTGTTGACTATGATAACAAATAATTGCAGTAGGGAAAGGCTTCATGTGAGTTAAGTAACCAGCAGAATCTAAATCAGATTTTGCAATAAATACCCACTCTTTTAGATCCTCAGTATTTCTCATATAGGACCTTCCCTTCTAGTGCAATCTTATGTTCCATAGTAACGGTACGGCTAGCGCGTTCTTGAAACTCTTCTGGTCCATACACTAAAATATCAACTGGTGTTTCCATAGCATCATAAATACCCCAATTGATACGATTAATGACTTCTCTTTTTCTTTCCCCGACACCTTCCACAACAATACAGAGATCAAAATCACTGTCTTCATTTGGTGTGCCATATGCATGAGAGCCAAAAAGGATAATTTTTTGGACAGAAGATACAGTTTCACGAATCTTTTGCACCAATAGGTCCAATTCCCTTTGTACTTCTTCGTTAATCCGAATCACTCCTCGGATAAAGTAATTATATTGACGTTTAAGTATATTATACATACGTTTCCCTTCTCCTTGCTATTACATATTTATTTTTATATTTTTCTCTTGTTTCCCAACGTTCTGCAATGCTTGATAACATTCGTATATCTGCTTGAAATCTTGTGAAAATCCATCGTCAGAGATACTATGAAATCCTTGAAAGTTCTTTCTACACCAATATAAGATGCTAGATTCATCCTTCGCTAAAAAAGAATCCGGATTGAAATGAATCAAAGCCTCTGCTAAACAAGCCAGAAGCAATGGTATCATTTCGGAATCTTGCTTTGATAAATCCAGTACAGATACAACGGTATACTGTTTATATTGGTAGTATTGTAGAACACCATTACACATGTTTGTTGGTGTTAAACTGTGTTGCAATTGAGTGGAATCTAATTGATACACTCTCATCTTGTCCCCTCCTATATCATTACCCCTCAATTGGTGCAGCTTTCATAAAAGCCTTTTGAGCCTGGAAAATGATATAGTGATTCGATACGGTACCTTCATCAAAGAGTTCGTTAACGAATTGAGCAACAGTCATGGCAGCGAACTTATTGGTAATAACGCGCTGTGGTTCTGAAGCAGCTAATTCGGAACAACTTAATTGACTTGGAGCCGTTTCTTTTTTCGTAAAAGCATCCGGAAATAAATCACCAAGCGGTGAAAGAATGACTTCGCCATTCAATTTAACTCCACATACTGCTTGTCCGTTATAACCACTGTTTTTATAATCAGCTATTTGTTGAGGTGTCCAATGTCTTTTATTTACTTCTCTCCAATTATCAGGAACGGTTACAGCTGTATTCCCTACATCGATGTAAAGAAGATTATCCGATTGATGGAAGAATTGATGAAAGACTTCACGAGAAAACATATTATCTACTGCCCCAATTACAATTGGCAGATACAAGTAGTCGTCTTTATGTTGTTTTTTTAATAAATCATATTTATTACAAAACAACTGCTGCATTGTTTCTATGTCTTCTATGTACTGTGACGTAAAGGAAGAGATAGGAACGTTATAGCCAACTTTATATCGACGAGCCAGTACTTCTGCTTTGTATTTACCAACATCAGGTCGAATAAAGAGTTGATTTCCAAGTTTTTTTTCTTCAACCGTGTCTGGATCTGCAACTACAATTTCGCCATCCAATTGAAAAATACTCATCATTTGAGCAATATGTTGTAAAATTAATCCTCCGTTTCCTCCAGCACCTACTAATACAATATGTGGTACAATCTTCTTTCCTTCTGCAATATCAATAACAATACTCATTTTTATAGCCCCCTATTTTTCTTTTGATAGTGTATTCTCTAAATTTCGTAGAAATGGAATCGATAAATTTGTAAGCCTATGCACGGTATACAAGTCAAATGAATGCATCACTAGTATCGATGCAGCATAAATGACTCCTTCCTCTTGCACAATGCCTACAACATATTGAAGTAAATTTAACTGCACAACAAGCGTATCTACATATTCTTGATGTATGTCTAAATCAATATGAGTATTCTTCCTCTGTCCTTCTAATGCTTCATATATGTGATTCATCTCTAACTTGCACATAAATTGAAATAGCTTATAGTCATCATGCGATTCCTCTATTGCTTGTTTATTCTTTGTAAGAACTAACATGTAGTGCTTTATCTTTGTAAACATTGAAACGCGAATTGTTTTTAATGTTGTCATAATAAAGAAAGAGACATAAAAATATGTCTCTTTTACGCCCCCCTTGTGTATTTATTTTAAAAGTGTGATCCTACTTAAATCGTAATCTTGGCTTATCCCTTTCGTTGCATATTCTCCTGCAAATATAAAGTTAGGATTAATAGAATGAAATTCCCCATTTATACAAGTGCGTACACGTAGTTCAGGGAAAACATCCTCTATTCTGCCAACAATTGCATAAAGAATAGGAGCCCGTTCACTTTGATCATCTAAATCACTTGGTTCAGCAGAGAAACGATGATGACTGTGTATCTCCATAACTTTCATAGCGATAGACTGCATCTCTATATTCGTTTCTGGGATTACAATTTCAGTTGCTACCTGCTGGCGTGGAAAGTCCATAAAATAACCACGCTCCTTATTGAAATAGATATCAGCATGTAATTCGCAATCACGTTTACGAGAAATGGCCTGTGCAATAATGATAAAGTCCATTAATAAGATCCTCGGAATAAAATCCCCAGGTAAAAAGTGATCCCGCCAAATACTAAGAAAAGAAAAAGGACAATCTGAAATAGATTGTCCCTCTACAGTACTTGCTCCTTTTGCGCCGACAGTTAAAATCGGAAGTAGTGCATTTGTATCCTCATCATATTTAATGACAGTTAAGCCTTTAACAAATGAGGGATAACGATGCTCTAATTTTACGCGGATGTCCTCTGCTTCTATTTTTCTTACATCTGTTGAATCTCCATTTTGAACAGCGATTCCATGTGCAATTTCTTCTTCTGTAAACCAATCTACTAACGGTATATCTCCGAATACTACGTGACGAACAACCGTTGTTGTATTGATTTTATCTAGACAATCTGTAGATTTTGTAGCCTTAGCTTTCTTACTACTCTTTGTCTTACCTTTTGCTTTTTCCTTTTTTTCTTCCTTTTTAGCAGTGGCTTGCTCTGAAGCAGCTTTTTTCACTGGTACTGTTGTTTCCTCTACTTGTGTTTCCATATCAAAAAAATCGAATAAGTTTGTCATAATAAAAAATCCTCCTAGTATCTTTGCTTATATATAGTCCTGCTATTTTAGAAATTCGATGTACCTAATTACTATCTGCCAGTAACTTATTTTCCATTAAAGTTAATGGCCAAAGTGGTAAATCATTGACTCTTTTGCCATCTGAATTTTGTGTAATACCCTTCTCGTTTAAAAACTTAATAATTCGTTGTCTTTCTCTCTCAATTCTCATTCGTGTTTCATAATCTAAATACACTGTATTTCCTCCTAAGCATGTTGGATCCAATGTTTCTAACCTAAACTCCAACAAAATTATTATTCTTAATAAAAATTCCCCTACTTCTAATAAACAATCACTCTAAAGAGCGTGTATTAAAAAGTCATTTCCGATTCCATTAAAATAGAATCATCAAAACTTTGGTTTTCAAATCGTTTAAATAGCTCTCCAACTGGTTCCGTATGAGTATGTGTAAGGTCGTGATTAAAAGAACTTGCAAAGAATAAAACATGAAATGTTTCTAAATCTTTTAAAGTCCGGAATTCAGGTATCACAACTCTACCCGTACATACAGATCCACTAGGATGAACATTAGAATATGGAAATTGATATAATTTCATTCCTTCTTCTAACTCCATATCTTCTTTTACAGCAAAGACAGAGATATTCGTAACTCGTTTTTGGTACACCGTATAACGAAATAATAGACGTGGAAAGCCTACTTGTTGAAACGGTCGTTCAAAAAAATGAATATCCCACTGAGCCTTTGGTACTTCAATCCAAACAGCTTGTTTATCTCCACTCTTAGATAACACCTCGTGTTTTATACAACCTTTTGGGAGTACGCCACTAGAGTAATGAGTATTATCTTGTGTACCCTGCTCCATAACTTCTTTTAAAGCTAAATAAAAGTCCTTAAAAGTAACGGCAGTTTCTCCACGTGATAATTCGTTGTTAAATTGCTGAATGGTTACAATTCCTTTTGGCTCTAAAGCATCAAATATTGCTACTGTCTTCATTTGTTATTTCCCCCTGCGTATATTGTTTCCAATAAATCTAGTAACATCTCAAATTTATATGGTCCGTATAATGGTTCGTCGCCATAATAGAGATAAAGAGATTCTTCATCAATTTGGTAAGAATACTTTACTGGATAACAATCTAGTAATTTAGAAATTTTGTCTTTATGCTTCGGTGATATGCCGTCTATTGTTTCAGCTATAACACCCCATGTGTCCTCTGCTGCTTCCTTTATTTCCTTTAATGGTATGTCGAATAGTATAGAGAGCTTTTCATACTCTTCTTTATCAATTGGAAAAGCTTCTAAGCCCATCTCTTCGATCATGTCCGTACCCAGTTCTTTAAATCCTTCTTCATGGTCTAATTCATAGATATTCTCTCGTTCTAAATACGAGGGAGAATACTGTGTTACATCAATCGAAAGCTCATGCATGCTTTTAAAGTAACGTAAGAAATGAAATTGACATGAATAAAATTTAGATAGATTTATGTTTAATAGGTTCATGGAAAGTAAGAAGATGACAATCGTATCTGTTGATTCTATGTCCTCCCACCTTATTGTTTGGTTTTCATCTAGAAAGTCCACACAAGTTTGGATTTTACCAATTGCTCCATGAGAAATTTTGTTAAAATCTATCTCTATATCTTTAGAAAGGCTTTCTAATATATATATTTCCTCTTGATATCTTTGTTGAATTTGCTCCCAATTTACGATGCTATAAGTTTTGTTTAACTTAAGTGATAGTAAGTAGTTTGACATCACTACATTAGATGAATAGCTAAATAATTTCTTCATTTTTAGGCCCTCTGTACTAACTTGCTATATTTTTTGTTAACTGTATCTCTTCAAAGATACGAAGTAACATCTCAATTCGTTTAATTGCTGGAAAATATGTATCATCATCATAGAAAAGGTAAAGTTTTTCCTCTTCAGCTTGGTAAAGCATACGTATATCAAACTGATTCTGGATTGAATGAAAGAAACTTTGATTCTCTATCTTGATATTAGAGAGCATTTCACCAATTGGACTCCATGCATTCTCAATAATGCGGTTTATCTCATCCATGGATATATGAAATAGATCCGAATATTTGATTAGAGTATCTTGATCGTCGCTATCTACCTCTTCGTGATGTAATTTCATATCTTGAATTAAGTCATCACCCCAGCTTTTAAATGACTCCTCACAATCGTATTCTTCGAAATTATCTTGTTCTAAATAAGTTGGGTAATAATCTTTTACCGGAATACCTAATCTATACATACGCATAAATATCTCCATAAGATACAATTGCGATGTATAGAAGCAGGAAAGATCAGTATCTAAAGATTTTTCCGCAATCATGATTATTTCAAGTAAAGTTTTCGAATCAATTAAACCAATTGGGAAATTGGAGTCTTCCTCTAAATAAGAAACAGAAGCCATTACTTGTTGAATGGATCGTTCTGAAATCTTACTGAAGTCTATTTCTCTTGAGTGCTCTAAACAATCTAATATGTAGATTTCTTCTTCATGTTTCTTATCTTCAAGTAATTCATGAAGTAAGTGAGCATTCTTTTGTATTTTTAACGAAAGTACATACTTTCTTACTTTCTGGTGATTGTATGTAAATAATAATTTCATACCTGGTTCCCCTTCGTCTTTTCTCGAATCATTGCTGCAAGACGGATTATAATTTCATAATAAGAAAGTACCCATTCATCAAATGAGTACTGTTCATAACCATCCTCTAGAAATTCAATCAAAATATGACTGGGATACGCTTCACTCTGATAGGTGTTAAACGAAAATTCATGTAACACGAATTGAAAATCAGATTGTGTTATATGTTCCGAGCCTATACATAAATAGTAACCAGCTGTATCGAAGTAACATCCTTCCGCAGCCATAGAACTAATATCTGAAGCAAAATTCGAATACATGTCTTCTGAGCTAAATAACGTCCCATCTAACAGGTCTTCTTCAGTTCCAAAGGCAAAGTGACAAAATATACGTGTTTGCTCGTTAAAACGCGCAAGCGACTCGAATAATAGTTCACTTGTGATATGCAACTTGTCCCTGTGAAAATCATTGATATTGATTAAGAATGGGATGTTATATTTGCGAATTAATTTTTGTATACGTATTATCCGAATGTATACTTTCATCTCATTTCCTTGATTAAATAAATATCTCATCTTCTAGCCCCTGCTTTTCTACATCTTCTAGTTGTTCAGTGAAAAGATGTAAATGTAGCATTTCTTTTAATTCACAATCTGGACCATTTATACGAAATGAATTACCACTATAAAACGTGACATAATGTCGTAGCTGCTCAAATTGCTTTTCAAATTCATCTATATGTTCTAATGGTATGTTTTCTAAATCAGGCATTTCGTTCGCAATAAATCCATTTATAATCGATTCAAAGGATTGACGAAGTTCTTGATTATTAGGAAGGACTTCTTTTGACTGTAAAAAGTCAAAGAAGTCACTGTGATTCATACTCATTTGGATGCCCCCTTACACGCGAACCGGTAGAATTAACTGCAGATTAGAGTGAGTTGTATCCTCTGCTCCCACTACAACGATAGGTCTCTGATTACTAATCATTTTTATCGCGATTGTTTCAGAAGTTATCGTTTGTAGTGCTTGCAGCAGATATTCCACATTACAAGCCAATGTAAATGCTTCTACTTGATTACATGGAATTTCTACACTTGCAGTACCTACTTGAGAATTTTGTGGTTTAAGATGGATGCTTTCTTTTCCTTCTGACGTAAGCACGATTAAGGAAGAAAATGCTGAAAGCTGCTCCAACGTGTTTTTAAATTCTTCACGTGATAGTTGTATTTCACTTTTAAATTCGTCGGGTACCATACGTGCCGTATCAGGATATGTACCAGCTAGTAATCTAGACTGATAGATAATACTTTCACCACGGATCAACAGCTGTGTATCACTAATGAGCTTTAATTGTAAATTTGTTTCACGATTAAAGAGCTTAAGAGCTGTTTTAAGCGACTTAATTGGTAACACGACTTCACCATCTTTTGCGATAGTGATCTTTGTACAATCAAAATGTAAACGGGCTAAACGGTGAGCATCAGTTGCTATACTAAAGAACTTATTATCAACTGATTTTAAGTTCACACCTGTTAGGATCTTACGTGTATCCATTGCAGGAATAGCATGTAATGTTCCGTTGGCCATTGATACAAATTGGTCTTGTGAAAGTAAAATCCAATCTTCCCCTGCTTCAATTTTAATTTCAGGATATTCTTCGTGATCCATGGTACAAAAGCTAAATTGTTTCTTCTTACTTTCTACAATTTTTAGCTCATTGTTTTTATGTTCAAGACCGATGAATTCACTTTTGAATTTCTTAATCGTTTTAAGTACCGGAGCAGCTGCAAAAAGCACCTTCCCCGGTTCAGTACAATCCCCACTGTTTACATTAAAGCGAGTTACTAATGTTACAGTTTCTGTACCGTCTGAACCCATTAGAATCATTCCCTTTGAATTACAATCCAATAAAACACCTTGTAATGCCGGCATTGGGTTTTTAACGTCTACAGTAGCACTAGCTTTCTCTAATTTTTCGATAAATAATGTACGGTTAATAGTAAATTGCATAACAAATCCCTCCAAAAAGTAATAAAAAAAGAACAGACCTCATATCCTGTTCATTCGTTTTCCTGCTATAAAACAAAGGTTTACGCGCTTTGTTGTTTTTTTAACTGTTCTATAAGTTGATGAATGGCTTCTGTATGATCATGAAGTAACCATTCTCTAAAGGACGTAACATCACCAGGAATAAGAGCTGATAACCACCGGTTAAGCTGTTTCTCATTTCCAGGACGAATATTCTTCGCTTCGTGAATCAACTGTAAACTAGTTAGCATTCCTTCTAAACCACCAATCGTCGTATCCTCAAAGGTTCTCGCTTGTGCGTTATAATTGTGATTATAGGCAAGTAGAATCTCCCTGGATGTAATACTTAATGGTTTTGCAAGCTCTTGTATGTTTTGAATTAATACTCCTAGACTTACTTGGCCATTCGATGGTTCCTTCTTTGAACTTCCTTGTTTATGTTTTTGCTGTAACATAGTAGGTGGTATAAAATAATATCCTTTCTTTTGATAAGAAACATAGATACTATTTGGGCCATTGCTACGTGTAGAAAGTTCTACTTTAGTAGGTTTTATATTATAAAGGTATCTTCCTACGCCCCAAAGCACAGCAGCTCTTTTTAAACTATTTGAAAAGCCACCTTTTACAGAACTATAGTCAGATTCTTCACTTCCATCCTCTTTTGATATCCAACGTTCATTCAAAAACACTGATATGGTGCATTTCGTTGCTTTCTCACCCCACTTTTCATACGACACTTGCCAATTATCAATACCGAATACTTCATCAAATCGATCCTGAATGGCGCGTGCGTCAACAAATGGAGCTACATACGCGAAAAAGCGACCTTGGCTCTCAAATGTATTTGTAATCTTCCATCCTAATTGTTCGAATGGAAATTCGGCTTGTAAACTTTCCATTATATTCGTCATAATAATCCTCCTGTATTACTTGTTATTTCGAATCTGGGTGTTTCCACTCTTTCTTTCGAAATTCATCAATCATTTCACATATAATTCCTCTGTTTTCATGAAGCAACCAATCCTCATAGGAAGTAATATCTTTTCCTGATTGAATGGATAGACGCTTATTCAAATCCTCTATACTTTTACAACTGATATTCCTTGCTGCATTAATGAGACTTAAACTTACTTTCAAATCTCTTAAATCAGAAATGGTAATATCCTTAAATGTCGTAGCTTTCGTATTGAAGTTTTGATTGTGCGCTTGCAACATTGATAAAGAACTGATCCATAAAGGATTAGCTAGTTCTTTAATTTCTTCAATAATGTCATGTAAATGAGCATCATTTTGTAATTTCCCTTGTGATTTTTCCATGGCTAAATTCATGATGTTTCCCCCTAATTAATAAAATAATTGCCTAAAGTGCTGGCTATACAATAACTCCAAACTTGAAGACAACACAAAAAGGGCTTCTTCAAGTCGATTAATAATGTGCATAGCAAAATAAGCTATAAATACACTAATCGGCTCAAAGAAGCCCTTTCATAAATGAAACAAGACGCAACTTGCTTCTACAACTCAACCACAACACAAAAAAGGTGTGGGAATAAACGGAATCAATTAAACAATAAATATATCTGTATATTAAACTATCTTTATTTTTAATGCAAGTAAAAAAGAGTGAGACAACCGTATCACTCTTTCATCCATAGTATATTATTTGCTCCAAAATTCATTATAATACCAAGCTCGATAAGAAATATGTTCTGATACATCCATTATTTTCATACGCCTTCTATGATTTTTAGGGTGAACAGGTATACTATATATCTTCGCATCGTCTGGTTTCATCATATCTTCTACTTCAATTTTTACAACTTTTAGATGGTACGGCATACGACCATTGCTAAAAATATCCCCTACACAAATTGTCCAAAGACTCGTTTCTATTTCAGTTACACTATTCATTTTATAATCTCCTCTATAAATTAATAAAAAAGACACTGAACAAATACGTCCAATGTCTTTTTTCCTTCTTATATACTAGTTAATTCAAAGTATAATTTTTCTGGTTTTCCATACATGTTAATTTCATTTTGATATACGACAGCTAATTGCTGAGACATCTCAATGCTTTCCACATAGGATAATGAAGTAGCTGCTTCTATTTTTTCTTTAATCTCATTAGGAATGGCTGAGTAAGATAAGCTATCCATTTTACTTCCTAATTTAGTATCTGTAGCAGCTTCATAATAAATTTCGGTAATTAGGACCTCATTATCATCTGGATCATACATATATCCTCGGTTAACTGTAATCATATTGTAGTGCTCCTCTCAGGTTTACATTTTCTAATTCCTTGTGCTTTTAGCATTGCAACAAGTTCCTTACCTATATATAAATCCCATATTTTCTATAGTTGCATTCCATTCTATATCTACTGTACTATGTCTCTTTTATGAAATGTTCTTAAAAACGGAGAGTTCAGAAATTCTTAACAAAAGTAGGATATGATAAACCCTTGGATTTGGTTGTAATTTCTTACCGCTTTTATTATTCGACATTCTCTAAATTAGCTTTTTTACAGTGTAATAGCATAGGCCCAGGAGCCTTTTTCAAACCTGAATGTATCAAGATCTTTATCTATACGATAGAAAACATTCGGTTCATGCTCTGAAACTACTGCAAAATACATATAGACTGTCCCTTTACCTAAATATTCGATTCTCTCAATTGACAAAGAGAACATATCCCTCATAAGTTGTTTACAATATAAAATCTCTCTTAATTCTTTTTCAACATTCATAATATACACCTACTTTATTAAATTTATGGTAGTAAATTTGCTATAACACATGGGAAATGTACAATCTTTTGACGATGATAGATTTCTTCTACGGTGTCATAGATTGCTATATGTCCATAATCTACCTTTACTCGCTCATGCAAATCTAATCGTTTAATATTAACGTACTCTACTTCACCATAATCACTTTGCGCTTCCATTAAATAAAATCCTACTGCTTCATATGGACTATTGGCTGCAATAAGTGCTATAGCTTGATTTTCCCCGTAACTAACCTTATAAAATTTCATTAATAGTTCCCCTCTCCAAATAGAAAAAAGCACCTTAAAATTGTGCTTTAGTCACTCTTATTATTCGTTTAGCCTAAATGGTCTAATACAAGTATTTCCTAACTTAAAGACAACACAAAAAGGGCTTCTTTAAGTCGATTAAAAATGTGCATAGCAAAATAAGCTATATATACACTAATCGGCTCAAAGAAGCCCTTTCACAAATGAAACAAGACGCAACTTGCTTCTACAACTCAACCACAACACAAAAAAGGTGTGGGAATAAACGGAATCAATTAAACAATAAATATAGTTATATATTAATCTATTTTTATATCATATTCAATTGTTTTAAGGGAACATAAATAAGAAGGGAATTTATATATAGTTGTTTTATGTACTATATAATAATGCCCCTGTTTCAACGTTTATAAATCCCCTCTTATTTCAGTTCTTGTTGTTACTTCATGTACTGCATTTCAAAATAGAGTTTTTCTGGTTTTTGATTTTGGTCTAAATAACAAAGTATTTCTGGAATGGTTTGTTCTTCTACTTCCATACTTTCCATATAAGACATACTTTCGTTTTCTTGAACTTTTTTAAAAATGGAAGTAGGGAGTTTTTCTGCAGCAAACACACCCATTTTGCTTCCTAACTTTTGTTCGGATGCAGCGTTGTAGAAAATTTCGTTTACAATGACCTCATTATCATCTGGATCATACATGTACCCTCGTTGTATACGTAGCAATGTGTTACCCCTTTCAAATATATTCCTTTACACGAATGATTATATTTGTATATATTGTTTTTCTGCATAAAGGTGTCAAAGAATATTATTTCGTAAAATCCGTAATTTGTATAGGGGCAGATACAGGATAATTAATTTTCTTAAGTTGTTTTTAATGAGAAGATTGTTTGCAACCGATTTGAAATGGTAATTATGAAGTTTGTTTTTTATATTTGTATATGTTAAAATAATGAATTTGAATAATATTTTATGTAAATATAGGAGGATTTATGAAATTATACAAAATTATTACTGCTATTATGTGTTTTGTAGTATTAGCAGCGTGTTCAGTATCTAAAGAAGAATATATTGAAGCAATAGCAAAGGTAGGACATGAATCTGGTGAAGAGATGGAGAAGGCGAGTGACAAATCTCTATCATTTAATGAGAGAAAAGAACATGCTGAAAAAGCTATTTCCCTCATTAATAAAATTCAAAAAATAAATGCTCCTTCTGAATTTAAAGAAGCACATGAAGACTATAAAAAATACTCTAAAATGTTAATTAATGAAATTAATAAAATGCCAGAATTAACTAGTAAATCAACCAATATGTTTGATAACACTAGCGAAAAAGATTTAGATGAAATGTCTAACTACTCAAATTCCTTCGAGGAAAAATTAGGTGAAAATGCACGAAACCAACTTCATGAAAAAAATAGAGATTATAGACGTATTACTAAAGAAGAATATATATCGATTGTCTCTAAGGAATTAAAAGCATTTCTTGCTTGCTTTAAAGATGATAAACCATTTGCGAAAGATAAAAAATCTGTACAAGCTCTTATGAGACAAGCCCAGGAGCATCTTGATAAAGTGTTAACTGCAATTCCGCCTAAAGAATTAGAAGAAGAAGAAAAAATATTTAGAAAAGCTGGGGCGAAATTATGGGAAGCTACAGATATACTTTATTTTGATCCTACTATGGAAGAAGAAGATACACTAGATAAGTTTAATAGTCTATATGACGAGGGTATACAGTTACATAATGAATTTATGGAAAAACTACTTAAAAAGGTTTAGCCTACATTACGAAATTCTAAAGCTTATATGAGAAAACTAGCCACCCCTTAAGAGTGCAGGGGTGGCTTAGTTTGTTATGAATAACTTTGTATTTAATTGTTTAATCTCCCCTTCTGCAAGGGGCTCATAAAATGCATGTTGTAATCCTTGTATGTGCAAGGTTTCTCCTATACATAACAATACTTTACCAGGAAGCAGGTCGAGTAATAGTTCATTATTAATTTGCTTTGCTTGGTTTTCAGTAGAAACATATATAACTAAGACTGTAGGATTGTTTCCTAAATCTTGCATAATAACATCTTTTCCTGACTCTACGAAATCTTTCCATCGAGCAATAATTCGTTTTAAACGATCCTTTTTATCTGTTAATAGGGAGGAGTATACAACAAAATTAAATTTATGATTTACTCCGCCTTGCACTGCAAAACTTAAAGGAGGGGTAAAAACCCCTTTACTAATAGATGGATGCATGATATGCCCTAAAAACGATGGAGCATAACGTAGATGGCAGATTAAATCTATATCGTGCCAATAACGTAGGTGAACATATTTACCGTGATTATCAATTCGTTCTGGAGCAAAGAAGAACATATTTCCCTGCCAGTATTTTAAAAATTTGTAACCATTGTCGGATAACGTATATGTTTCTTCAAAGATCTCCATATCAAAACTCTCCACTTGCCATTTTTCAATTAGACGGTAGTAAAGTAATCCTTGAAGTGCATCATTTATTTTCTTACGTGAATATTTATCCTTAAATAAATATAATAAATGATTAAATCGAACAGATGTATGAACACCAATGAAAGCAAGTACGGTATACTGTTCTTCTGTTAAACGCTGCTTAAACTTAACCAATTCGTCAAAAGAATGGAATACATAGGTTTTATCCAGTTCATGTATTCGATATATTTTAAGTCCCTGTACATCCTCACTTGATAAATGAGGAATAGAAGGGACATAAGTAGGCAATTGTTTCTCTATTGTACGCATAGTCATCCATTAAAATTGGAAAATTGACGAATTAGTTTTTTTACTTTGTCCCTGCGGATAATTTAGGATACGCACTGTACCTTTTCTATTTTTGGCGTCGATATTAAGCAGCTCACATGTAACAATCGTTTGATTTTTCGCATCTTCTACAGTTGGATTGGCAAGATTACGGCTCTTAAGTCCTTTAAACTGAATTCCTGGTGCAACCTCTACGAAAATACCCGCAATAGCGTCTACCCCTACAATTTTACCTACAAATCGGTCACGGCGTTTCTTTAGTTCTAACAATTTTTCAATTGGATCTGTTTCTAGTTTCTTTTTATTTCCTCTAAATTCATAACGGCCATTCTTTTCCCCTACTTTATCGATGATAAGTTCAACAACATCACCAATGACAATATCCTCCGGACGAACAAATGTATAGGACCAGTGTGAGTATCTTACACCTATTGTTACACCATGCACTTCAACTAAGACCGTTTGTGCAGATGGGATATGTCCTGAAACGGTTCCTGTGTATACCTTGTTGCCCTCTTGCGCTGTCACTTCTTCATATAATCTTTTTTGAAGTGCCAATTCCCCTGCTGTGATAGATACAACAGCAAAGTTGCCTTCCTCCGTTTTCTGGAAGTGTTCAATGATTAAAGGCTTTGTTCTACCAACTAGCCATTGAGGATTTTTAGGAACATTTATACCTGCCTCTGTAATGGGGCAATATGCTGTTGTATGAGTACCAATTTGCATTGTAAGTACTTGTATACGCTCAGACTTTCCGTTTTTAGTTGGGAATAGCTTTTCGGATACGACTGTAATCAAGCCTTTTCCTACAGTACGCTCACGTTTCATACGGGCTAATTCCTCTAGTTCATGTTCACGTACTCGCTCAAATTGATCAAAGTTTGTTTCTAACATCGTGTCACCATGTGGGTTCTCTGTTTCGAAAGCCATTTCAAGTTCTTCTACAGTTTGAGTGTTTGTCTTATCTTCTGCCATTATATTTTCCTCCTAGAACGTAAAAAAGGACACACCTGTACCGTTGGGATGGTACGTAAGGTGTGTCCTTCACGTAAGTTATGTTTTATTTATATAGTTGTTAATACAAATATAATGGTATTTCTATTCAAATGCAAGAATAATTTTAAAATCATAAGTTTGCTATAGGTTAAATCAAAATCAAGAATGCAGCCTTACTAGGGGAACCGTTAGTATTTTGGAAAAAACCACGCTAAGAGCATGCAAAATTTTATACAATTTTTCGAGTAATCAAGTAACAAACGAGAAACCTAAAACCGTGCCATAATAGGAATGTATAAAAAGATGAATAGCTTTATAGAAAATAAAACAGGGGATTCCTTCTGAGATTAAGGATTCTCCTGTTTCCTTGCTACCGATAATGATGCATTATGTTAACCGAGCATGAATAGAACATTCATCATTTTTTCTCTTGTATTCACTTATACTAGAATTAAACTAGTCTTCAAACCAAAATAACACTTCAATCGGTGCTTTTAAAACTTTTGCAATATCGTAAGCCAATTTTAATGAAGGGTTATATTTTCCGTTTTCGAGATTACCAATTGTTTCTCTTCTAACTCCAACCTTATTAGCTAAATCTCCTTGGGACATATTTAACTTTACCCTATATTCTTTCATCCGAGTAATCAACGTCATCCTGCATCCCTTTCTTTTCTCTACGTTCAAATATTTCTAAATTAATTACAAAAGTAACTAATGGTATTCCAACTGCAAGTGCAACGAATAATCGAATTACATGTATATCTGCAAAAATAACAATACTTAAGATTAATAAAACACCTGATACTAATGATACAAAAAATGCTTTTGTGGCAGCAATGCGAACATGTAGAATAAAAAGTTCATCTGGTATAACTTTTGCATATAAAAAGAAAGAAAAGAAAGCGAAAAAGTAATATGTAAATGAAGTTTCACCTAAAAATGAAAGAGGACCTAAAAACCCTAGAAATCCAATAAATCCTAAGTAAGCTAGTTTATTTTTCATATAAATTCTCCTTTGTGATATATTTCGCTCTTTATGTTATAAATATATCACATAAAGAGCGAAATAAAAAGGAATTGAAACTTTATATCTTTGTTTCAAACCAATACTTTTAACTTCCGTTTTCGAAAATTATGTAAACACAAAAGTCCTCCAGTTAAACAATCCGGAGGACTTTTAATAGTTTTCTAAGTTATCTTCCAAATACACTCAATCCTAAATAAATTAAACTATAACTAATTAAAGCACTTGTAAGCATCAAACCTATTTTTAATAATTTGTCTTTTATATTAGGCTTTACTTCACTTACAGGTTTTCCCTCTATAAAATCAACTATTTGACGATAAGTTTTTAAATTATGCTCTTTTTTTATGTTTTCAACTTGTTGTAATGAAAACATAAACAAAATCGTAAGTACCACAGGTATTATAAGACCATAATAACCAAAGAAGTAAAATACAGGTGCAATAGAAATAGGAAGTAAAATCATTAATGCTAACATGATGTAACTCCACTTAAAAAAAGTTGATTTTTGAAGTTCTTCTTTCATGATCTTTACATCTCCTTTAACTAAATCATCCAGGGAGACATTAAAGAGAATACTCATCATTAGTACATTCTGAATATCTGGATAGTTCCTTTCATTTTCCCAGTTAGAAATAGATTGTCTGGAAACATGAATTTTTTCTGCTAACTTTTCTTGGGACATGTTATCCCGTTTACGAAAGTATTGTATCTGTTTACCGATGTTCATTTATACATCTCCCTTAAATTTGAGGTTAAGTTAAAGGCTAATTAAAGACTACCAAATATCTTTATAATAAAGGGATTTTAAGATGTAAAAATGTTTTATCATGCGATTTCCCCTTTATTTTTAGGTACAATTACTGATCCGAATTAAGAAACTGCTTAAAAAACAAGCCTCTTTTGGATAGAAAAAGTTTGCTTTTACTTCCTATAACAAAAATAAAATAAGCTGCTTATAGGGGCAGCTTATTTTATTTTTGGCTTAGCGCGGTTTTTCTGAAATGCTGACTATACCAATACTAGATTTAATTTGAGGTTTACAAACTATTAATCAAAGAAATTATTCAATTCCTTACTCATTACGTTCGATGTTTTTTGCTTAGGTTTCTCAATTTTATTAAGTAGCGACTGCGAAGTGTTATTCTTATTTTTTTGCTGAGATTTTAAGTGCTCTTGGCGTTCTTTGTAACTCATAGGTTTATATTCTGGTTGCTTCTCATCATTTTTCGAATGATCTTCTCTATTTTTTTCTAAGTTTTCTTGAACCGTAATACTAATAGATTCGTAAACTTTTGCTACATCTTCATCTAGCTTGTTTTCTTCGGTATGATTAAGCATTTCTTCAAATGGAACCGCGTTAATTTCTACATGTGTTTCTTCTGGCTCTGTTATTGTAACAGGAATTGAAGTAGATTCTTTATTTGTTTCTGCAGTTCCTATCATTGTAACGGCAGGTCCATCAGATGGGAATTCTTCAAACAGTGTTTCGGTCTCATCAGGAATCACGGAATGAATAATGGAATCTTTATTCCAATCTTGCTCTAACATAGTAATAGATAATTCTTTGTTTAGTTCTGCTACCTCCATGTTAATTTCATAGCATTCTTCCATAGGAGGTAATTCTATATCTATGGTTTCTTTAATATCTTCTTTCACGACCGGTTCTTTTATTTCAGAGCTTATACTTTCTACATGTGTTTCTTCTGCTATTACAGGCAGTTCACCATTTCGTTGTAGGGCTTCTATTAATCTCGATGCACGTGTATAACTAATTTTAAACGTGTCTTGTAGTACAGATATAGAGATACTTCCCGATCCCTTCACAAAACTTAAAACATCGTCGTATAGAATATCCTTAAAGGAGCTAGTTTCCTCTTGTTCGATTCCTTCGCCTTCAATTGGAATTGCTACTTCCGGTGAAATAGTATTGTCAGATGAATGAGTAGTAATAACACTTGTTTCTTCTGATGTACTACTATTATTTGAAATTAATACTTTACGAGGACCATCCCCTGTGTAAGAACTTACAACTAGATTTTGTTCTAACTTCTCAATATATTGTATAGATTTCATATAGCTAATCTTGAATTTTCTTTGCAGAAGAGATGGCGAGACTTGTTGTGATTCGATAATAAATTCTTTAATATCTTCATACAATTTATTTTCAGCTTCACTATTAACATCTCCCTGCTGATCCATAGCTGCAGGGTCATTAGATAGAGTTTCATTTTGAGACTTGTTTTCCTTATAATCTTCCAATGATACAATGTGTTGTTGCTCTTCATTTGTGTCTATAGAGCTATCTTGTTCCATCGCAATCTCTTGCATAGATGACAAAGGTTGTATTTTCTTCATGTTCTCTGCGTCTACATGCTTCATAGGATTTGCTTTTGCAATAGATTCATTAATAAGACGAAGACGTTCATTTTCCCAATATCGGCCCATATCTTCATCTACCTGTGTAATAGCTTGAGCAAATTCTTGTTTAGGTACAAAGTTACTTGTAATTTGTTGGACAGGTTGCACATGATTATCTTGTACGATACGAGCAGCACAAATGAATGCACCTTGTGCCATGATATCTCCTGGCGACATAACAACTTCTTTTGTTTTCTGGTAGGTTGATCCTAATCGACTAACAGGATTCTCTTGCATAGGAGAAATGCCCTGTTCGGATTCCGCCTCTTTAAATTCCTCTTTCTCACCAAACATGTCAGAGAAAATTTTTGCATCATATGGTGTTACATCTCCAAATATCATTTTGTTACGGAATGAACCTAATAAAGTAAACATGTATTGTTCTGTGAAGTCGAGAGCTAATTGCGATAGCGTTTGACTAGCGATTGTTAAAATTACTTTATATTTACGAGATTGTGCAGGGAATTCTTTAAACGGCCGCACAACATAATCCGGGAACTCATCGACAATTATGTGATGGTAAGGTGAGACGTTTGGTTCTCTACGGAATACCGCATTCTGCATACTCAGCAATACAAATTTTCCTAATACGTTAGAAAGGTCTGCTAATTCCCCTTTTGCAGTATTAACAAGTAGAATGCCACCCTGCTCTAAATGGACATCGAAATCAAAATCAGATTTTCCAAATAAAACACGTCGTATTAAAACGTTTGAAGCTAAATCTTTTAATATGTTGCGTAAACCCTTTACGTATTCTTCTTCTCTGTCATAATGCATTGGTTGTCCGCGGTATTTCCCTGATTTATAAACCGCTGGTTCACCTTGAAAATCCATTTTTTCACGAATGGTATTATCAAACCATTCATCAATACCTTTTATAATTTTATATTCATTTTTTTGGTCACGTGAAGCAGCACCACTTTGAACAAAATCATATAACTTTTCGACCTGTACTTTTAATAGTTTATGCATACGGTGAACACGTTCTACATCGTCATACATCTCAATCAAATCGTCGAAGGTGACATCTTTTTGCGGGTTGTGAAGCTTTAATAAATAGATATGTTGTTTAAGGTGGTTACGTTGAGCTTGTTCAAAGAATGCATTGTTAGATTCAGACAAACCTTGAATAACCATTGCGAAAACCTCTGCTACTTTATCAACTGGTCCCCGCAGAATGTTTATATTTTTGGTATCAGGATTAGTTGGATCAATGTAATAAACCGAGCTTGCTGGGATCTTATGTGCTTGTACCAATTTAAATACTTTTTGACATAAATCATTACTGGGTTCAATAACAGTGACACCATTTAAAAATGTTCCTTTTACTTCTTCTGTATCATAATCATTCTTTTTATAAGCAGTTTCAAACTTATTTATGAAGCGCACCATCCAGTGTAAATCTTGATTTATCATAGGAATAATTAAACTTGATGTTTTACCAGAACCAATTGGCCCAATAATGATACCATTTAACGTTCTATCTTTCCCTTTAATTCGGACCATTTCTTTATGTTCAATATGCGGTCCAATTTCTACATCAGGATATATTTGTTCTTCTTGGCTATTAAACCATTTTTGTAATTTGTGATTTTTATATTCGTATTTTTGTACCCACTTTAATATTTCTTCTCGGTAACGAACAATATGCCCACTATACCAAAGTGTAAACAAAATCATAAATACTGTTGGTAAAAATACCAAAATCATAGTGAGTGTGTGAAAATTGCCTGTTAAGACATGACCTAAGGCTTCATACTCACCAAAATTAAGATGCTTTGATTTATCCGTTAGATAAGGAATAACCTTTGCATGGATCGGAGCAGTTGCAAACCATAAAAATTGAATATCAACCGCAAAGTGAGAAGCAACCAGGATTATTAATTTCCCATTATTCACATGTAAAGCTGGAATACGGCTGTAAAACCTAAAGCTAAATTCTCCTAACAGTAAAGAAAAGAACATTAAAATAAGCGGTACATATGTAATTTCTATAGGATAAGACGGTGGTTCAAATGCATAGTAGAGTAACTTGATGTAGTTTACTAAACCGAATCCAAATGAAAGAATAAATCCGCTAATTAAGCCGATTGTAGTAAATAACGGTAATCGTTGTTTAAATGTCTCCATATAGGCTCACCTACTTCTTACAGATATAGTTGAGCTTTATGTTTAAACTGGAATCGATTATTGAATTCTGGTTGGAATAGTTCCTTTGATTTTTCGAGAAAGAATTTTGCTGCATCTTCAGTTTGTTTTAAATATAAATCAATACTCTCTCTTTCACAGAGTTGATTGTATTCTTCTTGAGAAAGTACCGCGATATTTACCTCAATCTTTTTATCCGTTGCCGTTTCAATTATGACATCGTACCAATAGAAATTTGGTTTCCCTGGAATTTGGATATCTTGTAGAGACACACTAAACGTTGCCCCCTCTTCTGTAATATGATTAAGGACTAGTTCCGGGTTTTTAAATGCTTCTCTAGCAGAGAGCACTCCCCCAGTAGTAGTAGTTGCATATTGTAAATCCATTTTGATTTTCCACCTTTCTCCATATAAAAAAAGGCAAGCGACACCCACTGTAAAAACAGCGTGTGTCGCTTGCCTTAATTTCATATGTTCTGATTTGATTGTAGTTTTTTGTGTTTAGTTCAAACGTAATTCTATCACCTTAAATAATGAAAATCAATAAAATTGTATAAAAGTATATAAAAAATTAACGATTAGTATAATTCAACAAGCTTGCGTCTTTTCGGATGTATGTTATTTGCAGTACGAGCCATGATCTTTTCATCCGCCTCGATAGTAACATCTTCATTTTGGAGGGATAGCAGTAATAGGTTGTCATAAGTGTCCATTAAAAGTATATCTCTAGCCTTTTTGCGCTTTGGATAAATCACAACAAGTGGCACCCCTTCATCTCCTTCTCTTCTTGAAAACACAATATCGTCTAATCTAGCAATCATTCGGTAATCATTTTCATTCCCAAAAATAAAGAAGAAATCTTGCATTGCATCTTTATCTCTCTTATAAGTTCGTCTAAGACCACCATCTATTTTCTCTTTAAACGTTTGAACTGTTTCAACAAATGCATAGCGCCAATCGGCATCTCCTACTGTACGTTGAGATAAAGGTAAGAGAATATCTTGTTCAAAGTTTTGATTATCATCTATTCCTAGAAGAATATCTGAAATAACATCTCCAGCTTCTTTCAAAGAGCAGATGTGCATATTTAGGTTTGGTAGATTCATTAAATGTTCATGATATTCTCGCATAGAAAATAAGAGATTTTTCATACGTACGTATGGTGGTTCTGCATCTTCTGCAAGAAACATAGATTTGTCATAAAAAACAAAAACAACCGTTACATTCTCATCAGTTTTTTGCGCGTACTCTACGTACTTCCCTACTTTTCCAACTAAGGTAGCATTAGTTTCTTTACACATATCCATCTCAATATAAATATTTTTATTATGATATGAAATGTGTTCATCAGGAATCAAAGGTAACTGAGTCTCTTGAATTGTCATGTTGTTCTTTAGGTAATAAGAACGGATATCTAACTCATTTAATATTTCATTACTAAATGTATTTTTAGTAATAGCTAGTAGAGTACGTACAAAAACCTCACGTGCACATAAAGTATGAAGTGTAATTACACGTGAATATCTTTTTTTAGAAACGTTTGGTGGAAGCTTTCCTATTTTTTGTAAGAATTCAATAGTTTTTTCTTTTAAAGAGAATGAAGCTCGTTTTGTTATACTATCCTCTCTTCTATCAATCTTTTTAGTTAGGATAGCTCCGTATTGTGAGTATCGATCTAACTTTGTGAATATGCTAGCTTCTGAACACTCTCTTCTCTCAAATGCACTATATAACGTTGTGATTTGTCTTGTTGTAAGAGCTCTTTTGTAATATAAAACTGTAAAAACAAATATGTCTGCTTCTTTTAGATGAAAATATTTCTGGGTACCTGACCTTTTATATTTATACACTTTCTGCGGCACTATATACACCTCTTATTTCTAATTAAATTTAAACAAAATCAGTAGTATTTTATATACTATTACATCTAAATATTGATTGTAAAATAAGAAAAAGTGAATTTGAGAATTTCTTTTCTAGAGATACCTACTCTTGTACCCCAAAGTTGGGGTGGTAATGATCTTTAAAAATCTATAGTAAATCATTAGCCTCGTGGGGTTTACTAGATTCCCCTGATTGTTAGGGCGAAGTACTACTAGGTAACTAACAATTATTCAGAAAAAAATTAATAATAAAGTGATGCTATGCCGTCCTAACACGAAGCCGATTAGGATATTAAATTTTGATGGATTAAAATTATTCAAAACTTATAAAAGGATTTTAGGAATCAAGGGTGATTTTCTTTATTTATTATTTGATTGGATGTTTATTTTTAATACTGGCTTATCTTGAAAATCTAATTTTTTAGTTATCCTCTCTCGTTTCGAAACGGCGATTTGGTTAGAGGAAAGTCAATGTTATTTCTACCTTATCGACGGAATATTTCAAGTACATTCATAGGTTTTGTATATTAATCTGAGTTCCATAGAATTCTCATTCACTAAATTGTAACCCTATGTAACAATCCTGAGGGAACGTTTTTTGTTTATATGAAATTGATAGAGTAAGAATGTTAGAAAAATCGAAGTAAAGTTTTTAACTAAATAACCTAGTGATTTAGTGGATATGAAATTAACAATCGGTCTTAATAAACTTTTAAAAGTTACTGAAATTGATAAGAAATTAGGTTTGTATATAGACCGCCCTTTTTCATTACACATATATTTAGGCGGATTAGTAACACAATTAACATAACATTAACAATCTCTGATTTAACAAGAAGTGAACTGTGTAAAAGAAAATGGAAGCTTTAATCAACATAAATACATGATTGTAGTGCAAATTATTAAAATGCAGGAATTTTTCACCATTCTTATATAAAGTGTATATATAAAACTTGCATATAAGCTTTATATATACACTTTATTGTATTTTGTTTATATGAAATTTACAGTTAAGGAGGTAATAGTTGTTGAAACATGTAGTGTTACATATACGATGTACACATAAGTTATATATATAAGGTGTATAAGATTACAATTAGATAATATACAAGTTTCTTGATGATGAAATAAAATCTTTTTTTATGTTTTTATTTCATGTAATCATGATGATAAAAACATCATTACGAAAATGTAAATTACATGAAGTGTCAAATTGACATATCATGTGTACACCTTATGTATACGTCGCATATAAGAACCTATGGAAAATATAGATTGTTTCTATTAGATAATATATAAAACTTATATATACACTTTCTATATAAGTTTTATATAGAATGACTTGATATACGGTGTATAATGATGTACTATGTTTCTAGGAATAATTAACCAATGTTTTAGGGGGGGACAACTTGAACGAAATATTAAGTGAAAAATATCAAACAATTAAGTTTACAGATGAAGTAGTAAACATGTTTGCTGATATTCTTGAACAAGACGAGATACTATATAGTGTATTTCTATACATAGGAAACATAGTAAATAAACAATTTCAAGAGACAAAATACATGAGGGGCATATCCATTAATGAAATAGTGGAAAATGTAGTTATAGACAGGCGAGTAAAGAAAACAAAAGGGAAATCTTATTCATTAGAGGTTGAACGTACAAATATATCAAGACGTTCAGCTGAAATAAGTGTAAGTACATTATCATCAATGTCTTTAATTTATGAAAAGACTATGCATCCATATAAATTTTTAATCTTAACTTATAGAGGACAACAAGTACTTATAGAGTTAGGGAAAAGAAAAAAAAGTGAATAAGGAGAGATAAAATAATGGCAAAAAACTTCTTGAAGAATGAAGTGGCAGTTAAAATGACGATGGTTGGTTTTGGTCAAGCTGGTACTAGAATGGTAGACAAATTTGCGGAGTATAAGCATACAGATGGGACAGCAGTATATAACTGCTTAGCACTAAATAGTAATGACGGAGATCTAGCTGAATTAAAAAATGTACCAAAAAGCAATCAGGTTTCACTTAAATTAGGTGGATTAGGTAAAAACCCCGAGCGCGCGGTTAAAGTTCTAGATTCAAATGAGGAAGCAAAAGAAAGATTAAAAGACTTTATCACTGAACGTGTAAGACCATCGGATGAACTTGTTCTATTTTTTGCTGGATTAGGTGGAGGAACAGGAACTTCTACAATAATTAAGGCTATTGAAGAATTTTCGGCATTTCATAACAAGCCGATAATTAGGAAAGAGTTACAAAAGGTTGCACAACAATATCCAATGGCTGAAATTAAAGCAAATCAAGCAAAATTTGCAAGAATAGCCTTTGAAAATGCTGTTGAGCGTAAAGATTTTATTAAAATGGGAATTGTGGTGACACTTCCTGTCCGAGCTGATGGACCAGATGTACTGCGACAAGTAAATAAATTTTCACAAGAGATTTGGAAACTAGCAAATGACAAATCTAAAGGTGTAGCATTTGTAGTATTTGCTGATAACCAGCACTTTTATGATGAATTTAAGGAATTAAATGAAAATGAGAAAAAAGGTATTGCTAATTCAAGAGACTATGCAAATCAACGGATTAGTGAGATTATTCATGAGTTAAACACTGCTGCTAATGGTTCTGGTACATCTGTAATACTTGACTCTCAAGACTTTAAACGTATTTTGCTTGAAAAAACGGGCTGCTTAGTAATTAATAAAGTTTCACGTAATATGAACCAAATAGAAAATAGCCATGCAATTATAGATATGTTCCAGGAGTCATTAAGAGGAAGTTCATTCCACCATCCAATTGATTTAATGAAAAAAAATAATGATGGTTCTGTTGAAGCATCAAAAGTACATCATTTTGGTATGTTGGCTATATTAGATGAGCAAAAAAACATTGATGATTCCTTTATGGATGATGCTAAAGTAGAAGTTTCAAATAATCTACCTATAAATGGTACCGTATTTAATGGATATTTAATAAGCAAAAATGATTTCTTAGGAAGCGTGTATACGTTCTATAAAACTGATGCGTTACCATCAAGGTTATCTAAAGGATTAGTAGAAGAATTTAATGAGTTTAAGGAAAGACAAAGTCAAATTCAATATACAAAGTCCCAAATTAGTACAATAGAGAGTATAGATGAAGATGAAGATTTAGGGTTTGCGTTTGGAGATTTTATTGACATGGGTAATGATGAAGAAGATGAAAATTCTGGGATAAATGAAGATGATGAATTAGCAGATTTTCTAGATCCAGATAAGATGTTTGGTACTACAAAATAATAAAAAAGTCTGGATAAACATCCAGACTTTTTTATTATTCTACAGCATTCATAAGAGATTTTATATAATCAATAATATTATCCTGTATGTACTGCTCAATGAAGAATTGCTTTTTACTCAAATCTTCCTCTTTTTTAAACCAACCAGCTTTTCTAGTACGTTCTTCTTCAGGTTTACTATTCCACAGATTTTCTGCTTGTTTTCTTAATTCTTGTCGTGCTCTGTGCTCAATGATAAAATTATCAAGTCTATCTTGACGTTGACGCAATTTTAGGGTTTCTTCATCCTCTGGTTGTGGCAATTGTTTAAGTATACTCTCCACTCTCTCTTCATAACGAGACTCAATATGTTTTATTCTCTCTTCTAACTGTTTAGATACCATTTTTTCAATGATTTCTGCAGTAGCCTGAAGGTTTAATTCAGTAGATACCTCATTTGATTGATTCTCTGGTGATACAGGTCTTAAATCAAATTGGTGTGGTAAAAGGTCAATAATTGCATCTAAAGACCATTTCTCATCTCTTTTTAGCTTAATAAATAGAGCGATTTCAAGATCTAATGTATTATAGAGTTTTTCATTGGTATTTTGGGTTCTTAACGTTTCGTGAAGTCCCTTTTCCTCTAGAATGTTGAACCAATTATAAACGGTATTATGATGACGTCCAACTAGTTTAGAGAATTCAGTTATTCGCCATGCTTTTTCAAAAACATTATCATCTAATATATCATCATCAGTAATTTGATGGTCTTGTGATTCGTTTTTTTGATCAATCATTGTAACTACCTCCTTAAAAAATCAATGCATGAACACCCAAACTGAAATTAACATGTAAACTGAAATTAACATGTTAGGCAGTAATGCGGCGATATTCATATAAACCCCTGCACATCTAGTGACTCACATGAAATCTGAAATTAACATGTGAGAAAGTTTTTGTTAACAGAACATTAACTATAAATACGGAATATGCTAGGTTTGCTGGTGTTATTATTAACTTCAAGTATATAAATGGTAATGTGCTATCAATGAAAACCTCGCCCTTTTACATTAGTGAGATCAATGATAGTTGCTATGAGATTAACAAAATACGTTACTTAATACTAATGATAAGGAAATATAGCTGATTTGTAAACAAGTTATAAGGAGATAATCATTGATAGTGTGGAAAAAAGTAGACTTAAGCTAGGAAATTTAAATTATAGTGTATAATTGCTAGAAATAAAGGTAATAATAACGCTAAATTAGTAGTATGTTATGAGCTCAAATATATTTAGAGTATATGATCGCCATCAACACATAAATAAACTATGAAATTCAATACTCACTCCATGCTGCATAGAATACTTGAGATGCGTTTATATGGTTACGGTAATACTGCTGTTTTTTAAACAACCTAAAGACATCGTTTATCTAATTTCAAACAACATGCCCTATATTATAGTAACATCTTCCTGTTTAGAGGTAATTCTGACTTAACACCGACATTAACATGAAATGCGACATTGACATAGAAAGCATAATAAGAAAATGAATTTATTCAGGTATCGATGTCTTGTTAACTAAGTGTCAGTTTAGTCCCGCTATATTTGTTGTTTGTTTCATAATATGTATCCTAGCATATTGTGTGTGTGTGAATAAAGGGTATGAAATTGATGTATCTACCAGCTATTAGACGATGCCATTAAGAAGACTTATAATGTTATCGTCAACATAAGATTGATATTTTTCAAGTCCATCATATCTATTGTCAATTTCATATCAACCGAAAGGATTAAATATTAACGTTATGTTTTAAGAAGTTTATTTTATAGATGGAACTTTGTATTTTATTAGAAGTTTTATATTTTTTTAGTAATTCATTCGTTGTAGTTTCAAGTTACTGGTTCTCAAGCGAATCTATATTTTTTAATAGGATGTTAATGATATTGAGTGAATGTATGTACTTGCTGCTTAGAAAATATTGATATGACATTGATATTTTCTGTTAAGTTTTTAACTACATGTTAATGTCAGTTGATATATTAATGTGAGTCGATTTTATAAAACGCACTTTTGCTGTTCACATAACATTAATATGGAGAATTATATATTAATGTTATGTGAATTCGAATGTATATAATGATTGTAAGATTTTCATGTGAAAACTCTGGATCTTCTGTAAGTAACTTTCTAGACATATTATGTTTTTGAAAATTCCGGTTATCCTAGGGGTTATCTAAATGAAAGAGAGAAGAACTTAAATGCATATTATTAATTATAAAAGTTATCGATGGTGCAAATCCAATTGTTATTTAGAATAATTATGGGATAATTTTATGAAATTTAAACGTGAAGAGATATTGACATTTAATTTTTATAAAGATAATCTTGTACATGAATATTAATTACTAAAGGGTTATATATGAATAAATGAAATTAAAATTCTTGCTAAACGGACACACCGAAGGCACATAACCTGCCAATGGTGTGTCTTTTTTATTTTTTGGAGAGGAGTAAAAGGAAACTATGAATACACACTTAATTTTTTCTGAACAAAGTCTTAATATTCATGGGGTTAAATTTTTTGATGGACTATTAAACATCGTAAAACTAGAAAATGAAAGAAAAGAGTTACCATCTTCAGCTTTAGCTACTTACATCTTGCTTCAATTTGAATGCAATGATATAGGAATGCTACCACATGAATTTCAAATAATGGATCTTGCCAAGAAAAGTGGGATTCCCTACACAACGATTTATACAGGGTTTCAAGTTTGTTTGGAGCGTAGACTCGTAAAAGAAACACCTGTTGGAAATCGTACTGTATATGAAATTGTAGATTATGCGTTGTATAACCACACTATTGCAGAAACTGCAAACTTGAGAGGTATATCGCTATCGTATTTCCGTATTCCATTTCACCTAATTCAAACAACGATAATGAGTAGTCTAGTAAAGGCTCGTGATAATAGAGGGATTATATTCCTTTTAGATTTAATCAATACTTTTTCAAGAAAAGTGGGTATGGAACATTATAAACATAAAATTGAGGAGTTTCAGATTACAAGAAAGATGGCTTTCTTAAAAGAGAGATTAAATCGTAATGCAAAGAAAGTGAGACAATACATAGAAATTATTAACCCCATTGTGCAATTTACTGCAATTGATTCTAAAGAGAAGAAATCTAATGAAGCAAGAATTAAAAGTGTAAGAAAACAGGTAAAACAAATTATCATTGAGAAGTTCAACGTTGTATTTTCTTCAAACTGCGTAATTGAGAATGATAAAAAAGAATTACATAGACCAGTAGCGAAGTGCAGAAAAGAAGCGGTGTCTCGTTTGAAACACATGGGACAGGCGTTACGTAAAAAAGATAAAGAAAATATAATGACTGCATTTAGACAAGAAATTGTTGATATCGCAATCTATTTACCGACGAAACAAAAACAAAGTGAATTATTAATTTACGCAATGACTTATGCATTAGATCAAGTTGAAAGTTGTTTGAAAGAACAAGAAATATTCTCTATTCCAGCATTTATGCGTATACAGTTTAGAGAGTCCTGGAGAAGTTTTAAGGAAGAAAACTTGTCTCCAGGGGAAAGACACGATGCAATGATAAATTATCATAAGAAAAATGGTGTTTATCCGGAATTTATTTAATTTTTTTAAAAAATATACGGCAGCCCTTGTTAAAAAATCACTTAAAAGCAAGGGTTATTTGGCATGTTCTTTAATTTGAAGACATGCTTTTTTATTTAGGAAAATATACCTATTAGCATTTTTCCGGAAGCATATAATCAATTTACGTTATGTTTGGTTACGATTCGGTATGTTTATAATTCGATTCAATACTTGTGGTTATCTTAGTAATATTATTCAAAACTTGTGAATTCTGAGTAATATGTTATTTAACTTCTTAATTTGTGGTTTCTATGATGTAGAACTTGTATGTAATGGGGATATTACGATAGTGAATTTAGCTTAATATCCAGCAACGTATGTAATACAAGGCTTTAGAGGTGTTTGCTGAATCTCTTTATAATTAATAATTGAGTTTAGTTATATATATTTCTTGTTGGTTTTATATAAAATACTTGTGATTATTTATATTTAATTACTTGTATTTTTTAGATTAAATACATAGAAAAATAGAAAGAAGGAATAAATATAAGTTAACAAGGAGGTAATTAATCTATTGACTTTTAAAATTCATAGAGGTATTCTTATACGTGAACAACAATTAACTAAGAGAAATATACAAATTAATAGATTTAATTTCTAGCTAAACGGACACACCGAAGGCACATAACCTGCCATCGGTGTGTCTTTTTTTTGTATAAATAACAATAAAAAGGGAGAATTTGAAGCTATGAACGAAATTGGGAACATGAGTAAAGAACGATTTACAAAGTATTGTGAGGACAATGCAGCATTTGAAGAGGATATTAGTCGTATTATTAATCACTACTTTTTATTACTAGGGAATAAGGCAAATATCTTACAGGAAAGAGAATTTAATAACGAAATTGAAGAAAAAACGTTTAAAAATAATGTGAAACGTTTTGAAACTCTATTCCCTGCAGCTGTTAAGAATGCATTTTTAAAAGGATATCAATTATGCCTTGAGTTTATAAATCATCCTGAAACACAAATTCCTGAGAACCTATATACTGATCCGAATTTTATAAAAGATATTCCTTTTGCCCTAGCAAATGCATCTGAATATGAATTGTACGAAATCATTCGTACAGATGAAACACAGGAATTTAGTGTGTTTGCTATACGAACATATGAGGGGATTCGTCCATTGTTAGAACAAGTATTTTGCGAAGTTGCATTCACTGGTGCTGAATATGCTTTTGAACATGAGCGATTGGAGAAAGGACTTGAATTAAAGAAAGGTAATAGTACCTCGTTAACCGAAGTTCCTGTGGATCGTCTTTTCGCTATTACGCCTTCTGTTAATGGAGTTGTTGTACATGCGGAAGAACATTGCGAGATTTGGAATTTAAATTGGAATAGCAAAGTAACAATCGATAATCCTTTTGTTGAGCTTGCTGAGGTTACATTTATTCATCAAACAAAGGATATGATTCAAAAAAATATTGAAGATGGTGTTTTATACTACAGCATTCTTTATCTTGGTACACCTTTACATGAGATACAAGATCGATTAGAAATACGAGTAAAACTAAATTCTGATTTTGGAGCTCCACGTACAATGGATCAAGTTGAAATTGAGTATATTCTGAATGAGATTATCGGGAAGGTTCATCTTCAAGCACAAATTCCAATTGAAAACATGATTTTAATCCAACGTTAGATTTTGTAGGAGGTTAACTATGGTGAAAAAAATCGTTTTAGCTATTAGCGATACTGTATATACGGCATATTTACGTGAGGATTTTATTGGTGCGGGATTTGAAGTAGCTGATAGTGATGTGATGCATATCAAGTATCTAGATGAAATTCTAGATACAGAACAGCCCGATATTCTATGTATTAATGACAAACGATTAAATATTGATGCAGGACATGAAGAGAAACGTGAATTGATTATCTTACAGAAATTAAGAGATATTCGTTTTAATCGAGATATTCGTATTGTGGTATTTACAGAGCGTGAAAATGATGATGAGTTTTTGGCGAAACTGATTTATCTGGGTATCTATGACATTTTTAACTCTCGTAAAATTGATATTGATAACAAAGTTATCCCGCAGCTGCTACAGGAGTCGGATATTAAAAATGTAGCGGAAATTGTAGGAGCAAGTCAGGCACCACAACAAACAAAGTTGCCCGAAGTTCCTGTTGATGAGGAAGAAGAGGAAGTATCAAGTGAATTAGAGGAAGGTGGCAAAAATGAAGCTACCTCTAATTCCAACAAACTATTTAAAAACAAGCAAAAGCGTAAGTCTGTTCCAAATGAGACGCCAAAAGCACCTATTATAAAAAAACAATATAAACTGGCTTTTGAGCCGGTATATGAAAAACAAATTGGTATTGCTATTCCGAGAAGAACAATTGTTGTGGCCAGTATGAACAAAAGAAGTGGTGCAACTTTTGTTTCACATCTTTTAGCTGCTTACTTAAATGAACTACAGATTGATGTGAACTATATAGAGAGTCTATATGATGATGGGTATACGTATCCTTTATTAAAGGGATATACAGAAGCACCAGAAAACTATCGTAGTGAATTTATGTTGCAGCGATATAAAGAGATGCTACAGAAGGAATCTGATATATTATCAATTCCAAAATGGAAGCAAGGAAGAATAAATTATATCGTAAAGAATCCTATAGTGGACCAAGAGCTGAAAAACGAAACAGAGCAGGACTTTGACCATTTTATTAAGGTATTATTGGCTAACCAAGAAGCGCCTATATCTATTATTGATGCGGGGTACGATTGGGATAAAGATTTATACCATGAAATATGTGAAATGGCAGATTTTATTTTCTTTGTAGCAGAACCAGATCTGCATCAATTGTTAAAGATAGCGCATCCTCTTACACAAAAGGAGAGAAAGCTTGTTTCTTACTTAGTTTTAGAGAAAACGAGAATTATTGGGAATAAGTTTTCTCCTGCACTTTTAAAGCATGAAGTAGTAGAAGAATGTTTTGGCGATAAGGTATTAACTGCTTTAGCACCATATGAGATAGAGGATGTATTTGAATCTCAATTAAAAAGTAGTACGTTACTATCTAGTCGGAACTATTATAAAGAGCTTGAAGGAATAATGAAGGAAATAGCAGAGTTATTGCTGCCAAACCAATTGTTGAATCAAAAGAAAAGTTCCATTTTAAGTGGATTTCGATTTCGGAAGTCTGAAAATTAAGGAGGGGTGAAGAAAGATGCAAAAATTTATTATAGGGGCCGCTTCAATATTATTATTTGTTGGTTGTTTATTCTTAATGACAGATATGATTATTGGAGATACAACACACACAGATAATAAGTCTGCATCAGATCGCGCTGGAAGTACAGCAATGGATAAAGCCGTAAAAGTAGGTGTTTTACGAGCACAAGAAGAAATTGCTATTGAACCAGGTATCGCAAAGAAAGAATTTGAAAAGTCTTATAAACAAAATGCAACATTTAAGGATCCTGCATCAAAACGAGAGTTTTCTGTACATGCTGTACAAGAGCAACCTGCAATGATTGCGGTTGAAGGAGAAGCGGAAGCTGCTAGTTATACGAAACAATTTGATGAAAAAAAAGGTAACATTAAGAGTAACGCAAAACACATATTTATTTATGAAGCAGATTCTGACAACAAGAAAGCTGGAGGAAACGTGAAATAAATAAGAAAAAGTAGGTGTGTAAGAAATGCAAAATACAGTAACAACAGCGCTTTTTCTAACGCTTTCTTTATTATTGATAACCCTTATACCAGAAGGTGTACTGTATGGAATGCAGTTAGTAAAGGCACATGATTTTGCTTCTAGTACAGTAGAGTTAGCAGAACAAACAGGTGGTTTTCAGTACACATATGAAGGGAAAAACGTAAATCTAATTCCTGATATAGAGAAGAAAATGAAAGAGCAGAATATGGATGGATGGAAATATGAATATACTAAAGGGCGCGTAGATCATAATCAGCCATTAAATTTTAAGATAATAGCTGAACATCACTTCTTTATTTTTAAAATGATAGGGATTGATAGTGTGAAAGCACCAATTTGGGCTAATAAAGATGGAATGGGACAAATCTATTTCCGTTGAAAATAATCAATATGTATAAAAAGAGGTAAAAACTATACTGAAAAGTGTAGTTTTTTTACTAGAAATAAATATTTATAAATAAATATATAAAAATACTTTACAAGCCTATTTTAATATGGTAATATTTTCCATATAGAACAGCGGTTATAAAAAAACGCTAATTAATAAATTTATATGTTAAAGTATCTGGATTTTATATTTAAATTCGGTACAATAAAGGAATCTATAAAAAAACTAATATGCTTGGAGGAACAAACAATGGCTAACAAATTTTTAAAAACAGCAACAGCATTAACAATTATGGGTACATCATTACTAGGAGCAGGAGCATTTACTGCTAAGGCTGATAACACAGACTCATTAAAATTCAGTGATGTTCCAGCAAATCACTGGTCTACAAAAGCAATTTATGATTTAACAAATCGTAAAGTAGTACAAGGATACGGAAATAATATCTTTGGTTTTGGTGACAACGTAACTCGTGGGCAAGTTGCTCGTATGATTTATATGTACGTTAAACCAGCAGATGCAGATACTAGCTTCAAAAATCCATTTACAGATATTAGAGGACACATGTTTGAAAAAGAAATTAGAGCACTTGCTAAAGCAGGTCTAGTAAATGGTTATGGTGAAGGGAAATTCGGTCCAGATGATGTCTTAACTCGTGAACAAATGGCGCAAGTACTTACAAATGCTTTCAAGTTCAAAGCTACTAAGACAACTTCCTTTACTGATATTGATAAAAACTCATGGGCATTAAAAGCAATTAGTGCATTAGAAGAAAATGGCGTTACTATTGGTACAGGAGGTAAAATGTATTCACCATATGCACATGTAACTCGTGAACAATATAGCCAGTTCTTATATAACTCTATTAATGCAGTAGAAAAAGAGACTAAGCCAGAAGTGAAGCCAGATCCAAAACCTGAAACAAAGCCAGAGGAAAAACCAGAAGTGAAGCCAGATCCAAAACCTGAAACAAAACCAGAGGAAAAACCAGAAGTGAAGCCAGACCCAAAACCTGAAACAAAACCAGAGGAAAAACCAGAAGTGAAGCCAGACCCAAAACCTGAAACAAAACCAGAGGAAAAACCAGAAGTGAAGCCAGATCCGAAACCTGAAACAAAACCAGAGGAAAAACCAGAAGTGAAACCAGATCCAAAACCTGAAACAAAACCAGAGGAAAAACCAGATACAAATTTACCATCAAGTATAGATAAAGGTTTAGTTACAGAGGAAGTTACGTATAATCCAAACGCTATGAAAAACCCGATTGCTCAAAAATCTATTTCTACAGAAGCGCAAAATCTTATCAAGAGTGTGAATGCTAAATATGGCACTAACCTTAAGTATGCAGATTTAAATGGAACTATTAGAATAATTGATAAAAACATGTATTTACCAGAAGGTACAATTGGGGCACAAGTCTACGTTAATGCAACTAGTGAGAATGATTTTAAAATTATTTTCTTAGATAATAACGAAGCAACTATTGAATTAGCTAAAAAGTGGACTACGATGTTAAATTCTGATTTAGTTCTAGATAAAGAAATTCAAGAAACTGTAGATGCTCAAGAAATTAATAACTATGAAAAAGGAATTTATAAGATTCGTGTAGGTCATTCTACAGCTGACCACATGATGTACATTCAAGTACGTGTATAATATCATTGCAATTTAATATTTCATTTGATATATTGAAATATGTAATATAACAATTAATGAATAAATTTGATTTATTTACGTAAAGGACACACCTTACGTACCTCCCAAGGTACAGGTGTGTCCTTTTTTATGTTTAAAGGAGGGATTTTATGAAACTGAGTAAAAAAGTATTATTAACCTGTACTTCTTTAATTTTGTTATTACCATCTGTAGCAAGTGCAGGAAATAGTGATGTGCCATTTTATGATGGAAATGAAACTACGATTTTAGCGTCAGACGAATTACAATTGAAGGGAAAACTACTTAGGTCCGGAAGTGGATATAAGCCAAAAGAGTTCGCATATAAAGCCGATATACATTTTCCTGCTGTTTATAATGGTTCTTTTAATTGGGGGAATCCAAGGGAAAACCTAATCCAAAATGAAGACCATTCAGATCCTTATGTGCGTATATCAAATGACGGATACATTAACCCTTCAGTTGTAGTGGGAGATAGAATGGTAACTGAAGTGGAGAGAATTACAAATAGCATAATTACAGATAAATATTGGGGCAACTCTCAGTTTGTTTTAGAAAATTTAATTCCACATAAGATTACAAATAAAGAATCCTTTGAATCATATGGACATTTCTATTGGATTAGGGACATTGCATATCTTTCTGGCGGATATGCAGGAGCTGGTGGTGTAAATGATGTGAATAGGTATAGTTTGTGGTATGTACGCACAAGTAAACCTCAAATAAAAGATTTTAAAGCTACTAGTGGGCCAAAAGATATACCCGTAAAATTTACATTTAACGGTTTTGAATATGTAAGTAAAAATAAAGGATACAATGACCGAGATCCTAATGGAACAACAATAAACCCTTATCAAAAAGCTGCTGGAGAACGGAACCGAGTTAAATGGATGTTAGATATTACAAAAGATGGCGAAACCGTGTATCATCAAGAAAATTATCTACGTTCAACTCCGCAAAAAGATAATCAAAAACCAAATGAAGGTGATGCAGGGCAATTTAAGTCAGAAGAACTAAAGTGGCAGCCACAAATGTGTGGCCGATATACTGCAAAAATCAAAGTCATTGATGCTGTTCAAAGGGAATCAAATGAGAAAACTGTTGATTTCAACATAAATGGTAACTGTGGTACAGAAGTAACACCTAATCCAGATCCAGGTGCTGAAGATGATTTTAAATATAAAATCGATTTCTCTGCTGACCGAATAGAAGGAGAAACAGCAAGAGAAGGAAAGAATATAAAAACAAGAATAGATGTATCACGTGATAATTTTAAACCAGAACGTGACCAATATAGAGCAAAGGTAAATAACAATATTAATAAGTCCAAGCAAGCGGTAAATAGTTCTGAATCCGATAGAGATAGTGCGCAGTCTAGTCTTAGTTATTGCCGTCGTAATCCAATTCATGAGGTAGATGCAGAAGGGAACCATCACTATTACGATAGAGACTGCTCTTGGGAAGAAAATAGATTAGATAGTGCAGCAAGTAGGTTAGATACAGCAAGGCAGAAGTTAGAAAAAGAGAAAAACAAAATTAAAAAGTTAGATGCGCTAGAAGCGAAGTATGCAAATACTGAAACAGTAGTCGTGCTCAAGCATAATGGACAACAAGTAGCATCACAAAAGGTAAGGTTAACTGAGGGAGAAAAGAAAACCTTGAACCTTGGCTGGCAACATAAGGGGAAAGGAACAATTCAGGCAGAAATTAATCCTGCTGGTAACCGTCTAGATATAGAAGAAACCACATACAAAAACAATCCTATTAAAACAGCTATCTATGCACCATCTCATGAAAAAGGGATGTGCGGAGTCACGAGTGTAAAAGGTGTGGTAGAAACAGTAAGTGAACGTGTGTCAAAAGAGGACACAGTGGGAGAAATGTTCTATGAAACATTAAGTGGAAGTATTGATAATTTAGCACCATCTAAGCTCCATGCTGGGTATGGTTTTTCTTATGAAGTTAACGGAAAATACAAAAATGATTGGAATACAAATTATCCAGGTGTATTTACAAAAGCAACAGCACAGTATCCATTTGCAGATGAAGGATTAAAACCAACATATGATTTAGAGAGTGTTTCTAATAATGGCTTAACATCAAAATTCCTACCTAAAAATATGTATTTATCTGAAGTAACAGGACATGTCTTTGATAGTAACAGACCAACTAAGTCTTTATATTGGGATGGGAAGGAAAAAATTATTGATGGCCAACGCAAATGGTATGCGCCATTAAAAACGAAAGATGGAAAATATTCGTTCAATGTTGAAACAAACCCAGCAGGTGTGAATGAAATGAGTTTGTGCCTGACAAATGAAGTGGAAATTAAAGGTGTTGCGTACGATGATTTTAAAAAGAGAAGGGTGCTTGCGGATCTTCCATTCCCTGTGCAAACACCAGGTTGGAATTGGGTTGGAAAGGAACATATTATTACTGATTTATCAAATTGGTACTATATGAAGAATAGAAATTAGTTAAATAGTATTGTATAATGACTTGAATCGACAAAAGTATATAATCCTTCTTGTACTAGTAGCTGAATGGATAAACCAAAGGCATACCCCTTAATGGGGTGTGCCTTTTTTCATAGAAAGGGGAGATTTGAGTGGATAAAAAGAAAAAGCAACGTGTGAGACGAGTGATTTTGCTTGGAGTAATCGCAATGATTGTATCGTTATATATTGGAAATGAATTTCAGGATTGAAATGGGACAAGTTATGCTCCTGCAAAGTATTTTGAAACAGGAACAAAATTGATTTCGTTTTAATAATAATGTCTTTTTTATCAACTATCGCGGATAAATCTGCATGACATGTACAATAGTTGATGTTATAATAAGTGTAGAAGTATTATAAAAATAGTTTTTGCATAAACTAAAGAAGACGAGATGCTCCAACATCTCGCCTTATGTAACTATTACCGCAAGGTGGCTAGTTGCTAAAAAAAGTTTATTTTTTCTTAGAACCGCCCTTCACACGCTTGCAGGCATTGTGGGTGGTTCTTTTCGTTTTTCGTCGCTTTTTTTGTGTTTTCTTCCAAGACGTTGAGAGGTATTTACCTACTCATTTTGCAAAAAAAACAGCGACTTCTCTAGCAATTACTTTTAAAATTTCAATTGCTATCGTGAAAAGTATTTCCATGCGATCACCTCCTTTCTCCACAAAATGAAAGAGAAAGGATAGCAACCAACCACCCTGAAATATTCAGTTACGTTATATTAATTATACCATATTTACGGGTGGGTTAATAGCTTGAAAACCTTGATATGACAATGTTTTTAAGGGTTTTTGAGTATTGAAATTAGAGGTTTGAAATAGTTGAAATAATATTTTTTTTAGAAATGATTGACATATAACTCTATATATCATAATATTGAAATTGTAATATTAAAGAAACCAAATCCAACATTTTCATATAGACTTTAGATTAGCTAAAAGGACACACCTAAGGCGCATTATGCCATAGGTGTGTCCTTTTTTGCGTTTAAAGGCTACATAAGGAGGAATACAAACATTGAAGCCATCTAAGTTTCAAAAGAAGCAGATTGTTGCGGTAGGTCTAGCCGCTGCAACAGTAGCGGGTATCTATGGATACAATCATTTCGCAGTAGAAAATGCTGTAAAGCCAACAAAGATTGTTGTAGCCGCAAAGGATATACCTGCGCATACAGAAATTAAAGAAGACATGCTAGTGGAACGAACTTTACCTAGTGATGCGATTCCCCCAAATGCATTACGTGTAAATAAAAAAGAGGTTGTAGGTAAGTGGACAAATGATGAGCAGCCCATTACAGAAAATAGCTATCTCTTTAAAAATAAAGTAGTAAAGAAAGAGGAGTTACCAGACTCTGCTATTTTAAATTTGAAAGATGGAGAAGTTGCTTTCCCGTTACTCGTTGATTTGGAAACAAGTTCAGGGAATAGTATTATCCCAAATACGTATGTGGACTTGTATTTCAAACAAGTTGTGAAAGAAGGAGACAATGAGAAAGTTGTCTTTGGTGGTCTGTTCCAACGTGTACGTGTGACGGCTGCAAAAGATAGCAATACAGAAGATGCATTTGTGCTGGAAAAGAAAGAATCAAAAGAGGAACAAGAAGGAAAACAAAAGCCTAAAGTAACGCGATTATACACATTGGCTGTTTCACCTGAACAACTTCAATACTTAAATCGTGCAAAAACACTTGGAGATGTTATTCCTGTTGCAGTTGGACAAAAGGTGGAGCAAACAGGGAAAGAATTAGAACCAGCTGAAGGATTCTCACAAATATCTGATCAAAAGAACATTTTAGACTATGTAGAGAAGCATTCGACTAATCCAATTTCTAAAAATGTAAAAGAATATGTAGCACAGTATCTGAATGAATCTAAGTAAGAAAGGGGTTATTAAGATGGAGCGGCAAGTAAGAATCATTGCCTTTTATGCGACAAACGAAAATGTAGGAAAAAGCACATTAAGTATTGCAATGGCAAATGAATTAGCTCATTTAGGGAAAAAGGTACTTTATGTTGAAGCAGACCAAGTAAGACCAAGCTTTGCAGTTGGAACTGGACTTAGCCACGATAGTAAAAACATCTTAGAGCTTGTAAGAAAAGAAAATGAATCCAATCTCTCGCAGTATATTTGTACCAAGCAAGATTTATTAGAGAAAAAAGTGAATCCAAGGTTGATGCAAAAATTGCACGATAAGATGGATTTTCTGGTGTTTCCATCAGGTTATAACTTAACTCAATTCCCAGAGATTCAAAACAAAGAACTGTTTGTAACGACATTTATAGAAGCACTTGTAGATACAGAATACGATTTTATCATTCTATCAGTACCAACTGAATTATCTGAGGTTCTGAGTTATCCAATCCTATACCAATCAGACCTTGTTGTTCATGTGTTAAACGGAAACCCTCGTGGTGCAATAGCAATTAAAAGAGAATTACAACTACTAGAAGAAGCAAAGCTAACATTGCCTCGTATGATTCATGTTTTAAATATGGGAGATGAGGATTATGTAGAAGATATTGAAAAGCTTTCTTCACAAAAAATTGCGGTGACAATTCCGTATGACAGGGATCGTACGAGTTATGAATGGGGGATGCAGTTTGGTTCCCCGCAAATTAATACAAAGGTCCATCACATTATGGAAGCAGCTGGTCTTGATATTCCAACCCAGCATACATCCTCTATGAAAAAGGGTCTCTTTGGTTTACGAAATTAAAAGGGAGGCAGTAGTATGTGGGGCTATTTACAGGGAAAACAAGTCGCCTTAAAGCGAAATCGAGTTGATTTATATCATTTTGGTTATATGATTCGTTCCAAATCAGCTCGAAAGTTAGGAACAACTACAGCTCAACAAATTAAAGATATAACAGATGAAATTCGTGCATTTTTAGTTAAAGAACATCGTGATATCTTAAGTGAATCTTTTATGAATAAGGAAAAAAAAGCAGCTGTAGAGCAAATCATCAAAAGTTTTTTATTAAGTAATCAAGTCGTCATTTCAGAAGTACCTTCTGAACAGTTACTGAACATGGTGTGTGACGATATTGTGGGATTTGGAATTATTCAACCTCTGATTGATGATAAGGATGTAACAGATATTTATATCAATGGTGTAAAAGAGATTATATACGAAAAAATTGGTGAGGGAGAATGCAAGTACAAGTATCGATATGAAGCTGAAGAAGATGTAAAAGCCTTAGCTTATAAGATGGTAAACAGTACGTCAGAATCACTTAATACAGCAAAGCCATCTGTCGACTGCGTGTTCCCTTATATTCGTATCAATATCGCCTTAGATGAGATTGCTGGACTTGGTACAACAATTACTATTCGTAAGAATGCAGATCATCTTCGTGCCTCAGAAGAACGTATGTTATCTACAAATCAAGCATCGAAAGAGATGTTGGACTTTTTGGCAGCAGCTGTGAAAGCCAAAATGAATATTTTAATTGCTGGAGCAACAGGAACAGGGAAAACGGAGTTTATGAAGTACCTTGCTTCTCATATACCAAAGAATGAACGTACTCTTGTAGTGGAAGATAATCCTGAACTCTATTTACATCGCATATTTCCAGAGCATCATTTTGTTCCGATGCAATGTAGGGCATCCGAAGTTGAAGAAAATGCAATTGATTTTGATAGATTGTTAACAAATGCTTTACGTCAAGGACTAAAGAGATTACTTGTAGGGGAATCGAGGGGGGGAGAAGCCCTGAAAATGATTAACTTCTTCCAAACGGGACACTCTGGTTCTACCTCAGTCCATGCAAGAAGTGCAAAAGAAGCAGTAAGACGTTTAATGCTTATGTGTCTACAAAGCGGTGCGAATATTGGTGCTCAGTATTTATATGAATTAATTTCACAGACATTTGATGTGATTGTCTTTTTCGAAAAGAAAGATGATGGGAATCGTTATATTACAGAGATGATTGAATTATTGGATTATCAAGGTGATATACAATTTAATCAACTTTCTCAGTTTATTCCGACATACGAGGAACATGATGAAATGAATGAAAGAGTAGGAAAAATTCATGGCCAGCATAAAATTACAGCAAGAATGTCAGCCGAAATGGAGAGGAAATTCCGTTCTTCTTCTGTAAAACCAGCTCTTTATGCACCATTCCTTTCACAACAGGAGGTGCAGTATGCATAGTTTGTTAGCTTATGGATGTATATTATTAATCTTTATTAGTGTAGTATTGCTTGTTTTACTTTTTGCGAGATCTAAAGGTTCTGCTCTTTCGCAATTTGTACAAGAAAATGAGAAAGAAGAAAGGCGCTTGGAATTAAGAAATATTAAAGGCATACGAATGTATCTGCCACAATCTGTTATCCAAGAAGCCCAAAAGTACGAGTGGAAATTGACGAAAAGCATGTATTGGGTATATACGATTCTTTCCGGAATGAGTATAGCGGCAATATTCTACTTCTCCTTTGGAAGAGATCCTTTTACACTGATTTCTGCTTTATGTGGATTTTTAGTTCCGAGATTTCTTCTCTATCGAAGAAAAAAACGTTACTACTTGGTTGTCATTGACCGTCTTTCTATTTATATGAAGGCAGTAGCGAATGCGCTTCAAATTAGTAATAACGCTAAACGCGTGTTAGTACAAGTAAAGCCAATGATGCATGAGAGCATTCAAGAAGAAATAGAAAAAGTTTCTCTTTTATTAGAAGGTGGAACTACAATGCACCGTGCATTTAAAGGATTCAATGAAACGTTTAATTTTAGAGAATTGGTTTTCTTCCATGAAATGTTGGAAGTGTGTAGTCGAGAAGGCGGGGCGAATTCAGTACAAGTCTTATTAGATATTGCAGAAGATTTCGAAAAACAAAAGCTATATCTGGCGAGATTACGTTCTAGTTTGTCACAAGCACAACGCGCGTTTGTACAGAACTGCTTAATCGTCATTGCCATGCCGATTGTGATTATGTTGATGTCAAAAGAAGCATATGGATTTTTAGCAGGTTCTATGATGGGGAAAATTGCATTAGCGGTAAATATGTTCATTGTATTTTTCTTAGCAACCCGTGTAGAAAAGATTGCAAATTATAATCCAACAGAAAGAGGGGAATAAAGTGGCTACGATTTTAGCTTTAGTGGTATTCGTTGTCATGTACTGGGTATTCTCTACCTTTCTACAAAGTAAAAAAGACAGCGGTAGCCTACTTACAAACTATGTAGAAAATGCAAAACGAATTGAAAAAAAGAATTTAAATCAAATGATGCTTGCTCCCTTCCAGTCGTTATCACATAAGTATCTGACAGAAGAAAAGAAAGAGCAGATCCAAAAAAAATTAGAAGAAGCTGGTTTGGATACGAAACCAGAAGAATATTTGAAAATGAAGGTTGCGTATCCCATCATTTTCACTTCTGTTTTCTTGATATGTACGGTGTTTCATGATTACTACTTATTTAAAGTGGGCGTTTTGATTTCACCACTGCTTTATTTATATCCCGATTATCTATTAAAGAGAAGAATCAAGCAGGCGATAGAAGCAAGGAAGTTCGAATTACCGGAGTATTTAATTCCTATGTTGCAATTGTTAAAAACACATACAACATTAGAAGCGGTAAAAAAAGCGCAAATATATGCTGGGAGACATCTTCGACCGTATGTATCTACACTTACAGCGGAATTAGAAATGTATGCGGGTTCGGATCAACCATTTCGAAACTTTGCAGCAACCCTAAATAGTCCAGAAGTAAATACCTTTACCATTGCATTGCAACAAGCACAAAAAACGGACAAGGTACAGAGTCTTCGTATTATGGATGCACAGATTAAAATGATGCGTGAGTTAAAACATGAGAACTATAACCGTCTCATTCAAAATAAGCCAATGGAAATGAATAAATTTAACGTAGCGGTTATTGGATGTATTGTGATTTATCCAATGGTTATTGTTATTCAATCCTTAATGCAAGGATTTGCAAGTATATAGAAAAACATTATTCAAAATGGAATAGGTAAAGGAGCAAAATATATGTTAACGAAAATGAAGAATTGGTTAAAAAATGAAGACTCACAATTATCATCAGAAAATGGTATGTTAATCGCCTTGGCGGTAATTATTGTGCTAGTAATTGGACCATTTGTATGGAAAGCAATCCAAGGTGGCTATGATACAATTCTAGCTCGATTCACAAAAGCATCAAGCAATGCAGATGTGAATACTTGGAACAAGAAATAAAAGTTTTAGGTTCATGATGTTTATTATGTATAGCTCAAATAAATGGATAAGGGAGATTCAATCATGTTAGCAAAAATGAAAAATTGGTTAAAAAATGAGGATTCACAACTATCATCAGAAAACGGTATGTTAATTGCCTTGGCGGTCATTATCGTATTAGTAATTGGACCGTTTGTATGGAAAGCAATCCAAGGTGGTTATGATACGATTCTGGCACGATTCACAAAAGCATCAAGTAATGCAGACGTAAATTCTTGGAATAAGTAATAAAAGATTTAAATAGTTAAGTTCTTATTTTAGTAAATTCTAAAAATTGATATATAAAGGAGATAAAATTCAATGTTAGCAAAAATGAAGAATTGGTTAAAAAATGAGGATTCACAGTTGTCATCAGAAAACGGAATGTTAATCGCCTTAGCGGTAATTATTGTGCTAGTAATTGGGCCATTTGTATGGAAAGCAATCCAAGGTGGTTATGATACAATTCTAGCTCGATTCACAAAAGCATCAAGCAATGCAGATATAGATTCTTGGAATAAAAAATAAATATAAAAATAAACGAGGGGGCTATTCTAAAAGTGGTTCCCTTTTTTACATAGTATTTTTATATGAAATTAAGAGGGGAGTAAAGAAAATGAGCCTGTATATCATGGGATTATTTCTAAGTTATATGGTACTTAATGTATTTACTGACTTAAAGTATAGAAAAACAAAAAATGTATGGCATTTCATTTTTTTAATAGTAGGTTTAGGTATTACGTATTTTGCAGGAATACGAACGGGAAAAGAGATTGTAATTGTACTAACTATGGCCTTAGTATGTGGCTTATTGTTAGAGACATTTAAATTTTCTTCACCCGGTGATACGAAAATGCTGGTGGTGGTAGCCTTATATGTTAGCAATGTAGTAGAAGAATCGGCTATGCTTACCGCAATTACATTAACAGCTTTCCATTTACTATTCTTTTGGATTGCTAGTATTTATCGATTAATTAAAATTTTAGGGTTTGTAGGAGCGATTAAAGACCAATTGGAGCATGCTGCGTCTATATTTGGTGTGAAACTGCCTAAGAAAGAAATAAAGCTAATACAGAGCTTTCCTGGGGCTTGTTCTATTTTACTAGGGGCGATGGTTTATATTGCGTTCACTATCTATCAAAATGGAGGTATCTTGGCTTGAACAGTAGAATCATTCATCAAAGAGAAACCTATATTTATTTTACAATTTTTGCGCTAATAGGCGTTATTATTTTAAACATGTTTATTAATATATTGTTTGTATTAGCATATCCTTTACTGATAGGATTAATTGTGCAGGTTATCTTGTTGCAGAAGATAAAGAAGCCATTTTATCGGAGTGGGAAAGAATTAACAGAACAGTTAAAACTAAGAAATATGTTTCTAGTAGAATCAAATATTTTAGGAGATGAAGAAGGAACAGTTTATGAGGTGCATCAAATGCCTTTTACAATCTCTAATGGATTAATTAATAAAGATAAGACTTATAAAGTGATAAAACAAGAGTATGAGAAAAAAGTAAAAGAGGATTTAACGAAAATTTCTAAATGGCAAGTTACAACAAAAGCTAGACTTGTTACGACAACTCATTTTCGTTTATATACAATTTGGCAGAAAAATAGTACAGGCTATCAGCTAAAGAAGTTAGAAGATTGTATAGATCCATATGCCAAGATGAACTTTATTCAATGGATAATTGCTTCATTCTGTACGACTGGCCGTTTAAAGTATGATAAGAAGCCTAAAGAATGGGAAAGTTACGAATGGATAACCTTAAAATAAAAAGACAAAAGTTATAATACTTTTGTCTTTTTTTCTTACTATTTCTTCTAACAGTTTCGTGAACTATGCATGATTTTTAGCAAGTTCTATAAATGCTTGATATTTTGTTACATTACTAATATCAAGTCCGAAATCGAAAGCATCTATTTCTGCATGATAAGCGTAAGATACTAAACCAAAATCTTTATGTGACTCAGGGAAGTAAATAAGTACTTTTGCATTTTTATAGTCTTTTAAATTTAATAATCCATACATTTTAACTATTAGATATTTGCCGATTCTATTAATTGCACTTGTTCCGCTTGTGACGTTAGAAATCTCATCATAAATGTGTAATGTATGATTTTCACTGTCGACGAATAATAAAAAATGATTGCAACCCATATTGTGGAATTTTTCTGTAACTAGGTGATATTGGTTTTCTCGGCTAGTAGGGAATAAGAAAATATCGAATGTATCTTCAGCCATCATAATAGTTGCTTCATTATCTCTTGTATCGTTTTTAAACTTTTTGAACATGGAAATTCCCCCTTTCAAAGAACGTATGTTTTTATAATTGTAGTATAGATTTAATGTAGTTAATGTCATATATTGTGAAAAAATAGGAGAAAAGAGAAAAATATTAATTCTATAGACGATAAAAGAACAAAAGCTGCTGTCACAATTACTTCTTAAAACATGGATACAAGTATACAGAATGCATTGGACTCCTATCTTCAACGGATAGGTCTTCTTATTTCTTAATTACCAAAAATGATGTTTTATTTTTTATATAGAAACGAATATATGTGCAGGGAAGAAGGCTGGAATAAAAACAATTCGAATCGCTAGTCATTTGGAGGAAACAAAAGCAACTTTGAAAATTTTTGCTTTGCTTAATGTAGCACGTGAAAACATTTTTTAAGATTCATAATAACTCAGATAGATTAAAAGAAATTTTAAAATATATTACTAAGTGTATACAATACAATGATTGTGAAAAAATAGTTGAAATAACAGTGAATACAAATGTGTTGCTTGCTCATATGACATGTAAATGAGATAGGGTCCAATTGTCAAAAACTTAGAAATTAAAGATTGATGTAAATACGCTCTTAGTATTTTTGATTGACTCGTTTTTTTATAAAAAAGTTTAATCATTTTCTACATATGTTACTCAAATGAATATAGGAGACATATCCTGTTACAACTGTAAGAAAACTCATGCCACGACTGAGATAACGAGTAGAATAGAGCAAAATATTACACAGAGAAGAAAAAACAACTGTTAATTTGTGGATAAAATTGTTATTATATGTAACATGTTTTGTTTTTTTGTGCTAATATTATAAACGCAATTCTTTATATTTGAATATAATCTTATTAGTTCTCATGTGTATCAGAAGGCGGGGTGAGGATGATGGATGCAAAAACCAGCTGTTTTATTCAAAACTTAAACGAAAAATTGCAATTTTGCACATACGAGTTTATTAGAGTGGAAGGTTGTGGAGATAGAAAACAGGTTGAGAAAGAGCTAAAAAAAATCTTATTGGATATTGAGATTATGATTCATTTAACAGAGCTTTTTATGCTAATAGACAATTCGTATGCGTCAGAATTAAAGCAAATACATGAGAAATTACTACAAAAACAAGAGTATATTCAATTCGAATGCAACAACACTTTAGTCTGTATTTAGAAGCAGAAAAAGCTAAGTTTTCTAAAAAAAGGGAATTTTTTTTAGAAAAAAATATTTACATTTCTCATTTTTTGGAATAAACTTCTAATTGTAAAAGAAATAAATACAAAATATGGAAAGGTTGTGCGTTATGACTAACGTAACTGGAACGAAATTTACTTATGAACAAGTGCAGGATGTGATCATCACTGTAATTAAAGAAGAAGCTTCAGTAGATGAAGTAGCTTTAGATGCAACTTTACAAGATCTAGATGTGGATTCATTATTGTTCGCAGAAATTATGATCGTATTACAAGACGAATTTGATCAAGAGCTGGAAGTAGAAGAGCACTTAAATCCTAAAGAATCAAAGCCTACTGTTAACGATTTGGTAAAGGCAGTTTATACATGTTTACAAGTTTAATAGTTTAAACTTGTTTTAATTTATTTAAATTAATAAACAGATTTTATAATCAAACTTAATGTGGAAGAAAATTATGATTCGTAGAAGGAGTTAATAAGATGACGACTACAGTTGATACACGTACTCGATTTGATGTAGAAAAATTTGAAGACTGGAAGAAAGAAGGCGTTTATCCATTCTTCCCAACAGTTGAATCAACAACTGACAACTACATTACAACAAAAGAAAACGGTAAAATGTTGATGTTCGGATCTTGTGATTATCTAGGATTATCTCAGAATGATTATTTAAAACAAAAATCCATCGAAGCGATTCAGAATTTTGGTACAAATACATATGGTGCACAAATCTTTTGTGGTCATACAACGATTCATAATGAACTAGAAAATAAACTTGCTAAACTATACAATAAGCCAGCTGGAATTATATTCCCATCTGGTATGACTGCAAATATTGGGGTTTTAACTGTATTAGCTGGGCCAGACGATGTCATTATAAATGACAGATTAAATCATATTTCTATTTTCATGGGAAGCCAGTTATCAGGTGCGCAAATCCGATCCTTCCCACATAATAATGTAAAGAAGCTAGAATCTATTTTAAAACAAAGCATGGACAAAGGAAAAAGAATCATCGTTGTAGATGGCCTATTTAGTGCGGATGGAGATTATGCGCCATTAGATAAAATATGTGCACTTGCAAAAGAATATAACGCGATTGTAATGGTTGACGAAGCACATTCATTTGGTGTTGTTGGACCGAACGGACTAGGAGTTGCGGAGCATTTTGGTGTTTTAGACCAGGTAGACATTGTTGTTGGAACAATGAGTAAAGCTGTAGGTAGTGTTGGCGGATTTATTGTAACAAATAAAGAAATTGAAAAAGGTATAAGATATTATGCACCATCATATACGAGTTCAAGAGGATCTACGCCAGCAGTTGCAGCGGCTTCCCTTGCTTCTTTAACATATATGGAAGAACACGGTTTACAATTAAGAGAAGACCTTTGGAGAAATTCACGATACTTAATTGATAAATTACAGGAGAATGGTTTCAATTTATTAGATACTGTAAGCCAAATTGTCCCTGTTCTAGTTGGAGATGATAAAAAGACAGCAAGCGTCACTTCATGGTTGATGGAAAAAGGATTGTTTACAGCAGCTTTCATTTCTCCAGGTGTTCCTGTAAATAAGGGTCGATTACGTATTGGTGTTACAAGTAGCCACTCGATTGAAGAATGTCAAAAAGTAGTTGATTTATTAATAGAGGCTAAAGAAATCTTTAAATTTTAATTCCTATATTTGCTAACTATCGTTGTAAAAGATGATATACTTATACATACAGATAGTTATGATACCATCAGTAATATTAGCTCATTTACCTCATTTACCTCAAACTGATGGTATCATTATAAATATATTAATTAAAAAGGATGCGAATCATGGAGAATTACGAATGCAAAAACAGAGAAAACATTCTCGAACAATTTAATTTGGCGACTCCCATTTTCCAAGCATTGGGCGATGTAAATCGGCAGCAAATTATTATGATTTTACTTAAAACAGATGGATTAAATGTAACTCAAATAACAGAGCAAATGTCAATTTCTAGACCTGCAGTATCTCATCATCTAAAAATACTAAAACAGGCAGAATTGGTTAGATCAAAGAAACATGGAAAAGAAGTATATTACTCTTTGACAACCAGTAATTTTGTAATTTATATGAAAGAATTAGTATCTGCGATTGAAGCAGGATATTAATTTTTTTAATTAACATGTTTATAAGTTTGAACGCATGAACATGTTATGTGCACTTTTAAGAAATAGGAGGTACAAAGATGCAAAACCAAAATCATTCAAACAAAATTTATTTCTTACTTTTATTAGTTCCTTTGTTTTGGGGAGGTTCATTCTCAACAGCTGAACATGTCGTAACAGAAATTCCACCTCTAGTTGCGGCTACACTTCGTTTCGGTATCGCGGGTGTCATCCTTATGGTGTATTTAACAATTAAAGCAGAATGGGATATGGGATCTATTAAGAAAAGATGGAAAGGATTATTATTAGTCGCGTTAACTGGTATTTTCGGGTATAATGCTCTTTTCTTTTTAGGTGTACACTATACATCTGCAATCAATGGTTCATTAATCATTGCAACAATGCCAATCTTCGTTACACTAGGTTCTATTCTCTTTTTAAATGAAAAATGGAACAGCAAGGTCGGAATCAGTTTATCGCTATCTTTAATCGGTGTGATTATTGTTATTACAAAAGGGTCACTTGATATGTTACTTTCTTTAGCATTTAATGTGGGAGATTTACTATTTTTAGCTGCTTTAGCATGTGGCGTTATTTATGGTTTAGTAGGTAAAGCTGTTATGAAAGATGTTTCGCCTTTATTTGCAACTACGATTATGACTGTTATGGGTTCTGTTTTTCTAGCAATCTCTTCCTTATATGAAGGTGGCTGGGACAAAGTACCAAGTATGTCTGCACAAAGCTGGTTAGAAATGTTTTATATGGTTATATGCGGTACGCTTGTTGGATATATTATTTTTAACAAAGGTGTAGAGCAAATCGGTGCAAGTAAAGCGAGTATGTATCTAAATCTTACACCAATCGTGACGACTTTAATTTCTGTAGTGTTCTATGGATCAGTCATGAGTTGGAAAGAAGTAATTGGTATGATATTTGTACTAATTGGGGTATACATTGCTAATTCAAAACCAGCAAGTTCAAGTAAGAAAGTTGCCCTTAATGATTAAAGGGATTGGTATAGATATTACAGAGATTGAAAGATGGAAAAATAAAAAGATACTGCAAAAACTATTCACGGAACAAGAAGTAATGTGGGCTAAAGAGAGTTACATCAACTATTCAATCATGTGGTGCATCAAGGAAGCATCAGTAAAAGCACTCGGTACTGGTTTTCAAAAGAACACTATGTGGAAGGATATAGAGATAGTAAACATTGATGGGAAATACGAAATACATTTCAGCACTGCAGCAAAACAAAAATGCCATATAAAAGCAAAAGATCAATTCTATATTGATGTGACAAGAAACGATACGAGTGTGATAGCACATGTAATTTGGACTGATACTCATTTGGTATAAAGTTAATATTGGAGTAGCACCACATCGCTATCAAGCTAAGATTTTAAAGTCTCCCCTAAACGGAAATCTTCTTTCTCTACAGGTAGTTACTTTGAGAAGATAGCTCATCTTTTTCGTTTTGGGGGCGCTTATTTTTTTGTTGATGGTGATTTGGCGGGCTCCTATAAAAAAAGACACCCTAAGGTGCCTTCCTCTAACTTGAACCACGTTCATTTAGTATAAACCCATCCGTATTATCCCTTTGTTATACGTGTAAACACATCCTATAAACAGAATCGTCAATATACACCAGATTGTTAGTTCACAAAGTACAAGAGATTTGAGTTCAGTATTAGAGTGACGCCACACCTTTTATAATTATCGATATGTTACGCCTTTCAAAAGAATCTGCTTTATAGAATGTATCCACAATTTATATGTTACTATATGTAATATTTATTTAGTGTAATTTTTATGAACATGTATAATTGCATAAAGTTTATGAAAAAATGAGAGTATAATTTGGTATTGTGTAATAAAGATAAGGCCCACCTACGGAAATAGGTGGGTTTTTTGTTGGGTATTTTTATCTCATTGCACAAAAGGGAATTTCTATTAAAACCATAGCATATCTTTATAGCTCTTAAATTGAGAAAAAAGAAAAGACACCCAAATAAGAGTGTCTTTTCCCATAGTTTTTAGCAGAAGCAAGAAGCTCCAACAATAATTAATAAAATAAATAATACAACTAATAAAGCAAATCCTCCTGCAAAGCCACAGCCGCCACCGCAACTACCACCAAAGCCCATAATAATTCCTCCTTTAAATAGTAGGAGAAAAATAAGGAGTCACTCATGTATTTTAATGGATTCAAATTACTTTATGTTTTTATGGGTTAAATGAGCATGGCCTTTTGAAAATAAAAAAAAGCGCCATAAAGCGCCCCCCATTTGGGGAAATAAGAAGTAAGGTTTCTAAGATAACTGAAAAAATAGATCAGGTGCTTAGATTTTATCACGATTTTTTTCTAAATGAACATGCATTATTACATATCATCATAAATCCCTCTATTTTCCATTCGATAAAGTATATTACCAATATTAACAATATTAACAATATTTAAATAAATGTTTCTACAAATTCGAAATATTTACAAAATAAGAAAAGTGATACATTTAAGATGCAAGTTATAAAACATATTTGAGGGGGAATTTTTATGTTCAAGAAATTAGTAGTTGGAGCATTAGCAACTGGTATTGCATTGACTGGAGGAATTGGAGCGGCATCAGCAAGTACAGAAAATGTAGATAACACTAAAAATTTTGCGAAGATTGAATCAGTTCAAAAATTAGGTTCAGAAATTAAAAAATCAGCTAAATATGGTTTCACTTACGTATATGAACCGCAAAGTGGTAAATATATTACTACTAATTTCCACAGTCCAACAGGTAAGTTTGCAAATTATTTTGAGGACGAAGGAATCAAGCGGTATTTTAAGGGGCATAGCGGTAATTATGGGCACTATGAAGGTAGAAAATAAAATATTAAACTTCTTTCCAAAAAGCCTCGATATCTGAGGCTTTTTTCTTTGTATACGATTATTCCGCATAAAAAAAGACACCCAAAGGTGCCTTCCTGCGACTTGAACCACTTTACTATTACAATAAAGATGGTGTTTACAAGGATAGTTGTTATTATTTGTTAATTGTAAACCAATCACTTACGCCGTAACCTATTGAATCATTGACATGTTTTATAACAGCAATATAGCTACCAGGAGTATATACATCTGTAATCACAGTTGACCAAGTAGGGTTTTGGTAATTAGCATCAAATTGAGGATAAATTGTTCTATAGCGTACAGGTTTTTTTCCAGCTTCAACTTTAAAAATCTTCATAACAGCTCCTGAGTCATCTTTTATTGAGCTAAGAGAGTAATTTAAGATATCTCCAGTTCTATATGATTTTTTAACCATGTGTGCATTTGGAAATTTGGATAGATATTCAAAATTATTTGGTGATGAAAATCCCCAACTATCATTATATGGATCAGAATATGGTTCTTCATAAGCTGCTGCAGCTTGTGAAGTGGGTTTAATCATTTCTACTGCAGTAAATCCACCAAATGTTAATACTCCAACTAATGCTAATTTTCCTAATTTCATTAAAAATCCCCCTAAATATTTTTATTTGATTAATTACAATATAATAATATATTATTTTGTATAATATTTCAAATAATTTCTAAAAAAAGTTATAAATTCAAAAAAAAGACACCTTAAGGTGCCTTCCTCTGATTTGATCATTATATTTTATGTATGAAACCATCACTGTAGTATCTAAGATGAGAGCAGTTTATGCCGTCTTGCTTAGGACGGTATAGCATTACTTATTAATAACAAAGAATCCAGATTTATAATGTTTGCCATACAGATAAGCGACTGCTACGTATTGCCCTGAGTCATAGTTATCTGTGATTTGAGTATCCCAAATTGCTTTACCTGGGAGTGCGGATTCCGTATGCCAATTAATTGTTTTATAACGAGTTAATTCACCGCTACCATTGTCTGCTACTCGGAAAATCTTAATTTGGTCATCAGAGCCTAAAGAGTTAGAATATGCTCCAATAATTGAGAAGTAATCTCCTGTTTTGTAGCTGTAATTGAATTGTTGTTTGTACTCATACGGTAAGTCTGGAATAAATTGATACAATTCAGATGTATTTGTAATTCCCCAGTCGTCATATGATACTGCCGCTTGCACATTTGATGCTGCCGCTGCTGGTTTTGCGTCCAATGCTGCCAATCCTGTAAATCCACCTAGTGCTAATGCTCCGGCTAATGCTAATTTTCCTAATTTCACCAAGAAATCCCCCTAAATATTTCTATAATTATAATTAATTACAATATAATGATATAATCATTTGTATAATATTTCAAATATTTTCTAAAAAAAGTTATAAATATAAAAAAAAGACACCAAAGGTGCCTTCCTCCGACTTGAATCACTTTAATTCTAAGAATATGTATTGGACTCCCATTCAAGTATTATTTTTCTCAATGAATAATTGGTATATTTTAGGGTGTTTTTTACTGTTTTTATGTTAAGATATTTTGGTTGATATTCATCTTATTTTAGGAGGTTGGAAGATCTGTTACATGCTTTTCATATGGATTTTAGTTTCTATACCGAAAGTATAAAAGTTTTAGGGTTATTAGGGAATTCTACTCGCTTATCAATTGTTTGTAAATTGATTACATATGGATCGTTGTCAGTTTCTGATTTAAGTAAGCAAACAAGAATTACAGAGGATTTGATTGTACAACATTTGCGTAAATTAGCCTCTGGAAATATTGTAATTAGTGAACGTATAGGGAAAAGGCTTTATTTCAAAATAAAAGATAATAAAACAATTGAGATTATTAAGGTATTAGGATTACTAAGTTAATTTTAATTACTTTCAATATAAATGATTTTGCTATAACTCAATTGTGCAAAATTATATTTAGCCCGCCTATGGAAATAGGTAGGTTTTTAATATACAAAAAGGCGCCCATATAAGGGTGCCTTTTCCAATAGTTTTTAGCAGAAACAACTGCATCCGATAATGATTAATAGAATAAATAATACAACTAATAAAGCGAATCCTCCAGCGAAACCGCAGCCTTCGCCGCAACTACCACCATATCCCATAATAATAGTGCCTCCTTTAGATTAGAGGGTAAAACTAGGGTTCATTCCATGGATTTTAATGGGTTCACTTTACCTTATGTTTTCAAGAATGAATTGAGCAGGTCCTTTTGAAAATAGAAAAAAGACGCCATAAGGCGCCTTTCTTTTAGGTAGATAAGACTTTAGTTTTCCAATCTAAAGAAATTTTGTATCAGCTCTTTGAGAGTATATCATGATATTTGCTTGATTTATTATGCATTATTACATATCATCGTAAATCCCTCTATTTTCCATTTGATAAAATGAAATCCCAATATTGTTAATAATTAAATAAATATTTATATAAATTGAAAATATTTACAAAAGTTACAAAAGTGATACATTTAAGGTGCAAGTTATAAAAAATATTTAAGGGGGATTTATTATGTTTAAGAAATTAGTAGTTGGAGCATTAGCAACTGGTATCGCATTAACTGGAGGGATTGGAGCAGCATCAGCAAGTACAGAAGGTGTAGATAATACTAAAAATTCAGCACCAATTGTCCAACGTACCCAAATACTTAAAGATGATTTCAGTCTGATAAATGGTGAAAGAGAAGTATCGTTCGAGCATGTAAAAAAAGCGGATATGAGAGTTCATATGACGAACAATACTAAAGGTACACTTGACTGGTCTTTAAAAGACTCAAAAGGTAATGTTATTGGTTCTGGATCGTTAGCAGCAGGAAAGGGTTTTACAAATACGTACAATACTCTTTCAAAAGGTAAATATAAGCTTAAAGTTACTCACAGAAATAGTGGTTCTGGATCGTTCTATGCAGCTGCTCGTACTTTAGACTAGTATACATAGAACCAGTTTAAGTGTATTGAAGAAGAACGATTAGAGAGTTTGAGGATTAGGGGGTTTTCTCATAATATCATCGTTTGTAAATACAAAGTCACAAAAGGCCTACCTAGGGAAATAGGTAGGTCTTTTAATACATAAAAAAACACCATAAGGTGCCTTTTAAGCTGTAACAAATTTAAATACATAGTACATAAAAAATAACAAAGATAGATTTGCTAATCTGCCAGCAATCGATTCTTTCATAAATTTTATAAGTATTACTTTGACAATCAATGCTAAGAATAACGGTATAAACAGTACCATAGCAAGTTTAATAGCTAAGTCGTTTATAGTTGGATTAAACGCTTCAAAATTAATGATGATATTCACTTGCCTCTCTATTATCTGTTTATATTTATAATTAGATTTTTATTGTTTTGTCTACTAAAAAAGCCGTTAATTTGATAATTATTTATTTTTGGATTATAAGAGTGCTCTCACATTTACGACAAGTAATCTTCTCTTCCTCAAAAATGAATAGATTTTCAGCATCACATTCTGGGCATACAACTGCAAATGGTGTTTTTATATTTTTATAGCATAGGAAAGAAAAGAATGCCATGATTAGAGCAGGTATAATAAGCATCATAATTAAGAATAGGCCCGCGAAAACGCCTGTAATTATGGAAAGTGGTTTCATGAGTTTTCTACCTACGGAGTTTACTTGATTATCCTTTTTACGAAAAGCAGTAACAAGGTAAGTTTGGGTTTCTTTTACTGGCTCAAATGCATTTACCGTATTGTAATCTTGTTCATCCATAGTGGGATAGGAAGTGTTTGGTCCTTGATACCCTCGTTGTATATAATAGTTGTTTGACTCAGCTATTCGTGGTGTATACGAGATTCCAGTTCCAGGTATATAAGTTGTTGTTCTTGATTCAGGTGGAATGGAGTTTCCTCCCGTGCCTGTGTATGTAAAGTTAATTTTCACACCCGGAGAAAACTGGATAATTCTACGAAATTTATAACCCATAATATTGTATCCTCTCTATCTAATTAATATAATTAGCAAATAATTATATTAAATTTTTAATCTAATATTAATATATTAAGTTAAAATAAACTAATAAAAAAGAGTAATATTGAAGTTTACTAATTTAAGGCGTTTTAGGAGTCCATTTTTACATGAAAAAGACATCCTAAAACGCCTTTCTCCGACTTGAACCACTTTAATTTTAATAATATGTATTGGACGCCAATCCAAATATTATTTTACCATGTTAAGTTGTATTGTACATTGAGAAATTTGGTATACCTCTTTATTTGAACGTAAAAAGCCCTAGAGGGGCTAGGACTTTTTGACAGAATGAAAATGATTCAAAAAAGTACTTATATAACGTGATATACTAATGTTCCATAAATGTATCGTTAAAGTGAAAAAAATCTATATTTTGTAAATAAAGAATCAGAGTTATAATATTTAAGTAATACATTATAAGATTATAGGGGTGGAGAGATTGGATAGAATATTTGAGTTTAAAGGGGCAGGGAAAACAATAGTAAAAATAGAGGGTAACTTTATTCGTCTGAAGCGAAAAGGTGCTCTGAATTTTTTAAACCATGGACTAGATGGTGAAAAAACTATTGATATCAACAATATGACTGGTATTCAAATTAAAAAAGCCAATTTCTTCACAAATGGTTACATACAATTTATTTTCATGGGTAGCCAAGAAAGTAAAAGAGGAGTTATGGCTGCAGCTACAGATGAAAATACAGTTATGTTTACAAAAAGAGAACAAAAAATGGCCGAAGAAATTAAAGAGTACATTGAGAGTATCTTAGTTAATAAAAGTAAGTCTCAAGTTGCTGCATCAGTAAGTGGGGCAGATGAAATATTGAAGTATAAAGAGTTGCTAGATCAAGGAATTATTACTGAGGAAGATTTCCAAGCGAAGAAAAAGCAATTATTAGGAATTTAAAAAAGCGCTCAAATGAGCGCTTTTTTTATTTTAATCCAAATTGTGCTTTACTATTTAGTTTTCCACCTTGGAACATAAAGTTAGCATTAGCGCCCGGTGAGCCTACACCTTCCCACATATACATAACTGTGTAGAATTAAGTTCCTTTCTCTCCACCTTCAGATATTAATTCTCCATCGGTACCTATAATTTCTTTTACTTGTTCATATGTCATACCGTTTTGAATGTTTTTGAATTTCACTTTTGTTAAACCTGGTCTACTAGATCCAGCACGTTGTTTGTTTTCTTCGTCAGCTTTTTGTTTTTCTTCTTTTTTCCTTTGAACATTAGCAGCTACAATTTCATCTTCTTTGGAAATGTACTCAGGAACAGACATGTTATATTTCTCAGCCATTTTTTCAAAATGCTCCATTGCATCCTTATCCTTTGTAGTTGGCTCATGAGACTGATATTTAACACCGTACTTGTTGTAAATCTCCATGTTAACATTACGGCCATCGTCCATTTTTAAAACTGTATCTTGAGGCTTAGAATTAGTTTCTTTTTTCGTATCAGATTGACTTTCTATCTTGGCCTCTTGTTTTGGGGTGCTAGAAGCAACTTTATTCTCTTTTTTATCCATGAAGCCACTAATTGCAGCAATAACAATAAATAGGTAAACAGCACTAGCTACAACCATTTTCCATTTAGTATTAGATCGGAAACCGAGTATCTTGTTATGTAATTTACGCTCCACTTTATTGATTTGAATTGAAGTATTTGTTTGGATTAAGCGTTCAATATCATTAGTTTGCTGTGTTGGTGTAAATACGAATGTTTTATTCATTCCTTTAAATTCCATAACAGCTTTCACGGCGAATTTATCAATAGTAACAGTGTCGTATTCATTGAAATTATATGTGCCAACACTAGAAATATTTTGTGTTTCTTTGTTGTACTTAAATAATTGAATATGATCTTTATCTATGGCAGCATAGCCACGATCAGTTGAACTGAACTTAGCTTCTACGATAATAGGCGAAGTTTGGTATTTATTTGCTATCGCCTGTTTGGCAAGTTGCGACTCGCTAGGTTTTTTCTCTTTATTTTTATTACCCATTTTTACTTGTCCCCTCCAACATGTAAGATTTCTCATCTTATGTTAGCAAACGAATTATTTGTATATTGTCATATTTTGTCGAATAGAAATAAAAAAGCACTCATAAGAGTGCTTATCCATAAATCTAATGTTTTTTACTAGATTTTTTATGTCCTTTATTTCGTTCACAAGCCACGCCATCGCCATCACGATCTAAATGTGAAGCATAAGCTGGGCTATCTGGAGTTATATCATAGTAACCAGCATTATTTGCATCTGTACAGTTTGCAAAGTGAACTTTCTCTTGTTTAGGTGCAGCTTGTTGCTGAGGTGCTGTATTAGCTGCAGCTTTTTGTTGCTCCTGCTCTTTTGCTTGAGCTGCTTCTTGTTGTTTCTTTTGTTCTTCCTGTTGTCTTTGAGCCTCTTCTTGTTTGCGTTGTTCATCTAATCGCTTTTGTTCTTCAGCCTTTTTTTGTTCCTCAGCTTGCTTTTGCTCTTCAGCCTTTTTCTGTTCTTCTAACTTCTTTTGTTCCTCAGCTTGCTTTTGTTCTTCGGCCTTTTTCTGTTCTTCTATTTTCTTTTGTTCCTCTTCCTGTTTTTGCTCATCTAACTTCTTTTGTTCCTCTTCTTTTTTAGTTTCTTGTTTTGGTTCTTCTGATGTACTTGCTTTTTCATTTGAACCACAAGCAGCCAATCCCATAAGTAACACGCTGCATGCTAAAGCCATTAATAATTTTTTGCTCATAATTTAATTCCTCCAAGATATATAAAATGTAATATTTCTGGACAATCTTATCAAAACAAACATTATTATATTGTCATATTATGTCGAAGGAAAATAAAAAAGAGAGCCGAAGCCCTCTAAAATCATTTATCAATAATTATCCCCACTAGATTCATAATAATATGAATCTGAATTACCACAGCAGATGCATGTTGTTTGTTGGATAAATAATGGACTAAGTTCAGCGTTAGCTGTAGTGGCATTTGAGAAAGTAATACTTTGAACATCCTCAAATAAGAAAGTTTTTCTATCTCCTGGTGTTAATGTAATTGTTTGTGGAGTTGTGGAATTAAATGTTCTAATAGTCAATGTAACAAAAGCAGCAAATACAGGGCTAAAATTAAAGCGAATTAGAGTTTTATTGTGATTAGTTGTAAAATTTTCAAATAGGGTAATTGTAGAACCTGGTGGAATTTCAAGACTTGTAGGGGTAGTTTCAGAGCCGAAAATTGTAAATGTCTCTATGAAACAGTTATTGGAGTTTGAAGAGTTACATGATTTATCTTTTTTCTTGTAATATTTCTTTCCATCTTTACAGAAATAATCTGCCATATCTAATCATTCCTCTCAAAAAAGAGTTTAAGGTTGTCCCATATATATTATGAAGGTTGTATAAAAAGGTTCTAGTTTAAAAAGAGTAAATAAAAAAGAGAGGCGTAACTTTCACTGGTCAATACGATAAAATAGGCATCAGGGTACTTCATACAGAACAATGCACTATTGCATATCCTTATCCGTAAGTGTGAGAAAGCATTGATATACAGCTGTTTTTACTGAAGAACAAATTGAATGGATAAGAAAACAATACAAACCAGGCCACTCTAAGTATGGAGCTAGAGCAATGGCTAGAACATTCGGAACATCACATTCAACTATAGGGAAGGTTGTAAGAAATGAGACTTGGAAGCATGTGTAACGAGCTTCTAACGAAACGCGGAATCATTTCAGAAATGGATAGGGAGGCGGTTTAAATTATGAAAGAAAGCACATTATCACTGTTAATTGTATCAGCAGCAATATGTGTATTTGTATACCTGGTACACCAAATAGATGTCTGGGACAAAAAGATAGGATGGTCACGGAATGACAAATAAACAGCAGCGTGATGAATATAAACGTAAGAAAATCTTGTGGATTATAAAGGATTTAAGATCAAAGGGTGTACATAACAGCGCAGATAAGGTTGAGGAAACATACAAGAGGTATATCACACTCTAGTTAAATGATAAAAGCCCTGCAAGGGGATGCAGGGCAAGACTAAGGGTATTGAAGAATTGTCGATTCTAAAAGTAAAGGACTTCTTGGAATGTAATAAGTTTAACACATAATTCATTAAATTTTTATATAAAGATTTTACAGATTTATGAAAGTAGACAAATCTTTACTTGTCTGAATGTTCAGGGATTTAATAGGGATTCTCCACTTTATTGAGAGATTCCTGGATATTCCGATGTGTGAAAGCATCAAAAAAGCCCGTACAGAAGCACAGGCCAGTTGTTACACATATCGGTAACTAAATTTTAACAAACTTTCAGAAAGTTAGCTATTGAAAAATAAAAAACGCTCGATGGCAACGATCGCTATAGAGAAAACATTCCCTAAAATTAGCTACCTCTATTATACCATGAATTTTATCTCAGTAAATAAGGAGTGAAAGACCTATGTTAGATAATATTCAATCTAAAGTCGTCCTTCCGAAGTGGATAGAAGACGTCATGCCGTTATTGCGGAGTTAAGAGAAATTCATCAATTACAGCTGGAGGGAAAATGGGATGCCACGAATTGGATCGGATTTGGAAAAGGAGAATTACACAGTGGCGTTGCAGCAGGGAAAGTGCATGAAGAAATCGCCGCATTAATTATGGATCAGGCAGATAAGAATAAAATCAAATCACGTCCAATGGGGTTAGAGGCATGAAGCAACTAACACTTGAGGATGTAGTCGGAAGTTTTGATTATACCGCAACAAGTACCGTGAACAAATTCCTGAAGCGTAATAGCGTTATGACATACTCAGTAGAGTTTTACGACAAAGACGAGAAGTGGAAGCTTCGTTGGTTTGAGGCGAAGTTCGAGCGCGAAGCTATAGAAATGGCTAAAAAGAAATACGGAAAGATACAGATTATCACCACGTATATTTCTGATAGAACCTTAGAAGAGATAATGAATTTGGATTAGGAGACATAGCGTTATGATGTATTTAAAGGGTAGAAACTCATTTGATTAAACGAGGCAACTGTAGGCGTCATAGCGTCAGTAGAAACATTAGGACTATCGGAATCAGAAAGGAGAAATATGGGATTCGGATTTACTGGCTATGGGTACTAAATAAAAAAGCTAGGGTTTCCCCTAGTAAAGAGTTATGTCGTACAGAAAGGTACAAACTTAATGTTTGCAATTTCATTATATAACGTTTCTGGGGTGAAAGGATTGACTCATAGCAATCTTTACGTAACTTTTACATGTGATTGAAATATTTGATAACACAGACATAGATTTATTAGAAATTGAAATTATTAAAGGAAGCTATGTATATGTAAATTTTTAATAAAATGCTTATTGAAATAAAAAAATGGTTCTTACTATTACGTAAGAACCCCATAACTGAAGAAAAAAAGTCGTATGTGAAACCAAGTGGGAAGCAAAATTATAATTTAATATATAAATATACAGTTGTTTATACATCAAATCAAACAACATAGTTATTTAAACGAAGGAGCCCTAGATTTAGGGATCTAGGGCTTCTTGTGTTGGTATAACTCACACAATGTTATGAAAAGAAAAGAACTTACTGAAGATAACATATGAATGTTTCGTAAATGTATCAAAAAAGTGAACAAAATAGTTATTTTAATCGAAAATAGCAGGTAATTGACCAACTAAACATTCCGGAGGGGTAAAGCTCCGATTTGAAAGAGTGTAGTATGTGTAATGTAAAAAAGGTTACTCGTAAAGGGGCATGAAAAAAAGAGTACATATCAAATATGTACTCTTGAAAAAAGGAGAACCTTATAAGCGATGAAACATAATACTACAACATATGCTTGCCTCATTTAAATGTGTGAGGAATATAACAAAATAGTTATTTTATGATGGATAAATAAAAGAATCCGTTTGTTATAAACGGATTCTTCCCACAAGGTTTGCAAGAAATTCAAGGTAACTAGACCGGAGCACTTATTGAATTTCTTGTGATAATACTGTATGCAAAGGAATTAATAAGGTTAAAGAAATTTAAACAAAATCCTTATTTAACAACAAATAAAAAGAGCGCTAATCGAGAGCGCTCCTTATACCTAATTATAACGAAAGTGACGAACTCACATTATACAGAAAGGCACTATTATTGTATGTCAAAGTATGAGATTAGTGAATGAATTAAGATAAAATCGTTATCTAAATAAAAGCCCCCCCGATTATCCACGGGGCTTCTAAGGGTATGTGTCAAGTAATGACGTACTCGACTAATTAACCATATCATGAATTTTTTGGTAAAAATACTGGTAAATGTGTCCAAATAAGCAGGGGATCAATTTGAATAAAAAACGCTATTTTAGTAGAAAACGTTGAAAAAGGACCCGGAAAAGGGGTAAGGGTCCTTTTTAATGGAACAATAGAATTTTATGGGATTACCAATATGTTACCATAAGAGGAAAAATATTTCCAGGTTGTAGATATTGAGAAAACTTCATTTTAATAGAAAACGGGGGTGAATAATTGAGAGTTGATAAAACTTTTTCAGAACTATGGCATTTACATTTGAGAGGAAATTTAAACACCGAATTAATGACCACAGAAGAATATGAAGAAAACGAAAAAGAAGTTAAAGATATATCTTTGATGGCTATAAACACAATTAAAAAGCTACAAAGAAGAATAAGTGAACTTGAATTAGAAAACAATCAACTAAAAGGTATAAATAAGTTTTCTTAATAAAAATTTCATTTTGTTTTATTTTAAAACCAAAAAAGAGCACTTAGTAAAGTGCTCTCGTGACGAACCTCATTTTATAACGACTATTTTATAAAGAAAGGAACTCAGAATATTATATGTGAGTCCAGTTAATTGAGTGCTTCTTACAAATAAAGAGCAGCTAGCAAAAGCTAACTGCTAGGTTCTCCAAGGGGGAACAAGGAGAAAATCTGATGTCATATACAGTATTGACGGAATATTGAATTTTATTCACGAGAGATTATATTCTGAAATTTGAATTATGATAGTTGATATTCTCCATATTGACCAGAAAAGAACTAAAAGTTCTAGTGAAATTCCAAGGGTTCTTTTCTTAGTTTTTTGAGATTCTTTTATCAAATAGCCAACAGCACTAATTGCTATAAGAATGAAAAGAATAAGTTCGAGTGTAACTGGCATTCTATCTACTCCTTAAAAAGTTTGCATATAACGATTATAAGATATTTTTAATGATTGGTAGTAGAAAATTCAACAAAATAATTCTTTTAAGAGAAAGTGAAGAATAACATTGGGACAAGGTAACCGTGGAAGGGCATTTGAAATGCTTATCAATTTAGCGAATGAAATGTATCAAAGAGGGGGAGTGGCGCTTATTAACAAACGTCCGACTCCTGTGAAGGTGTTAAAGAGCAAAGGTGGCCGTGTACTAAATGGATTCTATGAAGCAAAGAGCACAGTAGACTATGACGGTGTATATAAGGGGAGAGCTGTAGCATTTGAAGCGAAGTCTACAGAGGAAGATACACGTTTTGATTTAAAGAACATTGCGCAGCATCAATTGGATTACCTGGAGAAAGCGGAGAAGATGGGAGCGATATGTTTTTTTCTTATTGAGTTTAGTAAGGATAAGTCAGTATTCGCAGTGCCACTATCAGTTATTCAATCTTATGTAAAGATGTCTCATCAACCAAAGGGCAAGAAGTCTATACCGAGAGCAGACTTTGATATTTATTATAGGTTTTGTGAGAGTTGAAAAATAGTATAATATCTCTTTCAATGTACATATTAAGAAAAGTTTTTAATATCATACATAAAAGGCGGGATAATATGAGTGAAAATAAGAAAAATGAAGAGTTGAATAAGATAAAGAAGTATTACTTTAATGAGGACAATCAACCAGTAGCTGGTATAGAGTTAATTTTGCCACCGGATATAGGAATCATGTTAGACCCGAAATCAGTTAATGATGAAAGTAGAGATATTGATAATGAATAAGTTTAATTTAAGCATCCATTCGGGTGCTTTTTTCTTTGTTGTAGAGAAATTACACATTAAGTCCCTTTAATACATGACTTAGGCATAGTCGGGAATGAGTATCATATAATGACACTGAACGGTTTCCGACATGTTCCCCTATATTTTTTCAAGAGAGAGCACTTATTGGGGGAGTGCTCTCTTTCGTTTGCACATAAGGAGGCTTTCATCATACAATATCGAATCAATGCCAACCAACTTATTCCTTTTCCGAGAGCTATATATATTCCGCTATAAAGCTCTTTTAGGTTGCGCCATTAGAAATGGCAAGGCATTGTCGTATATTTTATACTCAGAAGCTTAGGACACTTTATAGTGTTCTTTTTTTATTGAACAAAATGTACATTTGGATTAAAGGATTCTATATAAATAGGTAGAATCTAATTATTTGGTTTACATTTTAATCTGAGGGGTACAAATTCGATGCGACGTGAAAAGGATTTGTTGAAGCAATGGAAGGCGGATTTGCAAGCTGTTCAAGAAGAGAAAAGGCTGAAGAAGAAGGCTAAGAAAAAGAATAAGAAATATAACATTTCGGGTAAGACAGCTGACTTCATGGATGGCAAGAATATTTATCGTAAAGAGAATGGGGTATGGAAGCAAAGAAATAAATAATGTGAGGATAAATGATTTTGATTAAGTGTATAGCAATTATCGTAGGCGCTGCCGTGATCTGGGTGACGTCTTGTTTGCTGTTAAGGAAAGATAAGGCGTGAGATAGACTTGCAAATTGAAATATTATTAGTTTGAAACATAGGCTAGTAAACAAACTATTTCTACCTTTTAATCATAGAATATGATGAATTCTATTTTTAGAGGAGGGAATCATATCTATGGGATGGGATAATAATTTTGGACATTCTCGAGATTGTAATAGATTTTGGGATGATTTAGTCTTTTGCGGTTGCGGCCGTAGACGAAGAAGAAACGATTTTAACGACTGTCATTGTAGACGTGACTGCGATTGTGATGAGTGTCGTCGTAGACGTAATCATGAACGCGATTGTAATCATGATGATCATCGAGATTGGTAAAGTCTTTTGAAAGAGTGCATGTCTTAATTGCACTCTTTTTTTATTATGTTTTTATTAGGACTTATTAAACCAAAGGATACAGTTTCAATTTGATTGAACATCTACCAAAACAAACGAACACAACGAACGAAAAGGTACATCAATTTTGCAAAAAAGAACCTGCAAACCTGCAGATTCTCTTGATAATGATTTATGAAGTAAGATCCGAAAATATAATACAATAATTCGAAAATGAGTTCAAGAGTATTTGGTGATTTAAGCCGCTTTATAATCTTTGTTTTTAAGCTTTTTTCTAATATCCATAAATCCTATAATCATTATCGCCATGCATATTAACTTAAGCCAACGAACCTCCTGGTGGTACATTAGCCCAGAAAAGAATTCATAGGCATATAACAAACCGACAATTGGAAATAGCCAAGTCATAAATTTCAAATCTTTTAGATGAAACTTATAATTATTAATCTTTTTCCGCATATGTATCAACTCCTATTATTATGAGGTCCTGTAGTTTTTCTTGATGATATCTTTTATGTTGATAATTAAGGATATAAGGAATCCAACAGCTAGGATACCGTTTAACCAATAATATGTATTTCCTGATGAAAACTTATTATAAAAGGAGATGACATTATAATATACTAGGAGCACTGAAAAGACAGTAGAGAGTACTAACATACCAAAACTTTTCATGATGTTCACCTCGATTCAAAATTTTAGAACTTATTTATAATTTTATTTTTAAATAATTGGATTTACAAGAAGAGGAATAAAAAAGAACCCGTTGGAGTACGGGTTCTTTCAGAAGTGATGATGTATTCTCGGCTAGGGAACTGAGAAAAATACAAAAATATAATACATCGAGATTTAGAGAATTTCAATATTAAATGAAATATTATCGAGGAGGGAATTATATCATTTGATGAAGAAACCAAGGTAGCGTTAAAGCGTATGAATTTTTTAAAAAAATGAGCTGGATATTTTAAGGATACATAAAATTATTGAAATTTTTGTATGAATTCATTAATATGGAAGTATATTTATTGTTTAATTGATTCCGTTTATTCCCACACCTTATTGTGTTGTGGTTGAGTTGTAGAAGCAAGTTGCGTCTTGTTTCATTTATGAAAGAGCTTCTTTGAGCCGATTAGTGTATATAGCTTATTTTGCTATGCACATTTTTAATCGACTTGAAGAAGCCTTTTTTGTGTTGTTTTCAAGTCTGTTTGATTAGTAGAACCCATTATTACACTGGGCAAAAATTATTATTTAGGGGGATTTATTTATGAACATCAGTTATGAAGTATCTTTATTTTGTTCTGCGCATCCAAATGAACTTATTCCAAGTTTACGTGCATTACGAATGAGAGTTACAAAAGAAGGGGCATTTTGGGAACGAGATTGTTATCAGTTTTTCATTAAACCATCAAACTTGTCACAGCGAGCAGCAAAACAAGCAGGGGAAATCTATTTGTATCATGTTCATTTTAATGGATGTGTACGGGATTTCCTTTTTTTATTGGAAAGATGTTTTAGAGGGACGAGTTTTCGCTTTACTGCTATCCGTGGTTTTTTAGGTGTAGAAGGTTATTCACTTAAGAAATGGAAACCAATTCTACGTAACCACCACATAAACTCTGCAGATGTAGATTGTATTTTCAAGAAAGATGATCTTGTAATGATTGTGCATCAGCATGGAGGTTTAGAGGTGGTTAAGCGTGCGGAAAAAGGCGAACAATTAAAAAAAGTAAACTTCTTAGAGGTAGATAGCTGGTTACAAGCACTAAATCCGACAAAAGAGGATCTATTCTCTTTAACAGGTGTGAGTGTATCGTAATGAGTAATTTACATAACTATATGGAAGTGTTCAGACAGAGGGAATGACAGAAATCCGTAGTGCAAAATGACTATGAATTTCTGTCTTTTATTTTATTCAGGAGGATTTTAGTATGAATTTATTTGAACTGTTTGGTTTAGAGGTTGGAGAAGACGTAATGGTACAAGATGTGAGAACAGATAAACAAGTTCGCAATCGATACAGTTATGATGTAGGTGAGAAATTAGTGGGAGCAAAGAAAGAGATACGAGCTTTAAAAGAATCATTTTTAGTATCATTTTCTTTAGAAATTTTAGCTGAAATTGAAAAAGAATCTCCAGTAGAGGCGCTAAATGCATTGGATCGAAATACATTGATTCCATTCTCTTTTGAACATGAAAAAGAAAATGATGTTCCACCACGTGTTGCAAAGTTAAAGCAGTTGCTAGTGGGCAGAATTAATAAGAAGCCAATTGTAGATACACCGACTGCAAGGAAACTATATGTTCAAGCATGTAGAAGAATATGGCATGATATACAGTCGGTACATACCTCAGAACAATGGGTAGATCTTGTGGTCTCTTATGGAATGGAAATGAACAATGGTTGGTCTACATTTAGAAAAAATAAGAATGTAACATTCACATTTAAAAGAATGGTAGAGGAATATTTTGATGAGTTTGTTGATGCAGATGGTATGGAATTATTAATATTAGGAAAGAAATTCATATCACTTTGCACAAATTCAAAAAGTGTTAATTCTACGTATCTTCGTGTATCACATGAACTAACATGGAATGATTTACTTACGAAAAAGGTTACGACTCGTAAGAAATCCGCAGCTGCTTGGAGTAGGAAACTGCCAGATACTCTGCAAAGAAAAGGACCAGGAGTAGAAATTGCTACCAAACCTGAAGACGTAGTTGCTATGTTTGGGTTGAAGGGGATGCAATTTGGTCATTATTGCACAGAACAATATGCAAAAGAGCATATTGGGCATGTATCTGAAGCATTGCATGATTTAGCTCGTATATTGGGAATTCCACCTGAGTATATAGGGTTAGGAGGACGCTTAGGACTTGCGATTGGTGCAAGAGGAAGCGGCAATGCATTAGCACATTATGAACCTTCTACCAAAGTCATTAATTTAACTCGTGATAATGGAGTCGGGGCATTGTGTCATGAATGGGGACATGCATTGGAGCATTTCTTATATGATTGTAGTCATGATTTTCAAAATGGTAGTCTTGCTTTCTTATCAAGCGGGAAGAGTATTGGGAATATCTTGCCTGCTATTATAAAAGAAAAGATGCAAGCTGTGTTAGATGCTTGTAAACAAGGAAAAGTAGCCAGAGTAATCAACGTGGAAAATGCCTATAGTAGAAAGTGGTATTTCTATGGTGGTGTTATCGATAGTTATGATGTGTTTAAAGGAAATCTTTCAAACATTTTAGAATCACATCATGCTAGTTTGTGTAGGAAGCTTGATACTTTATCAGGAGCAACAAAGACACGTATGGAGCGTAAAATTGAAAATGAATTTGAGAAAACCGCACAAATGTTAGCTGCATATCATTATAAAAAAACTGGCGAAAAACATAGTGAAATACCCTATCTAGTGAAAGGGTCTATATATTTTGATACAGCCATTAAGTTAGATAAGAAGAGGACTAAAAAATATTGGTCTACAAATCATGAGATGTTTGCTAGAGCATTTGAAGCATATGTAGAATCAGCTTTGCTAGATCAAGAACATAGAAACGATTATTTAGTTTGTGATACATATTCTTTTGTATATCCGTTAGGAGAACAAAGAGAACATCTAAATAGAAGTATAAAGAGTTTAATGGAAGTAGCTGTTCCATATATAATAAATAGTATACAAGGAGTGGGAAATGATGAATTATAACATACAAAAAGGACAATTTCGTTTAACAACTGCACATCCAAGAGGAAGTTGGTGGGAATTTTATCGTGTTCCATGCCCAATCTGTAATGGTATTGGAAACTGTATGCTGCATGTTTCACAGGAGAAAGTAGCATGTACCCGTGTGGAAAGTAAGTGGGTATACGGTAAAAATTCAAGTAATCCAAGTTATATCCATTATCTAAATGGTAAGAAGCAATACCAATTACCAGATGTAGATGTGGTAAAGGGGCATAGTAAGCGTAGTAACGAAGAATTAGATGCATTTAATCGTAATTTAATTGGATTTTTGCCGTTAGAGGAGAAGCACCATATACATTTACTGCAAGATAGAAAAATGACTGAAGAAGAAGTACAGATACGTCAATATCGTTCTTTTTTAAAGCAACAAATTGTGTTGGAAGATGATAATACATACACAACTATTTGGGAAAAGTTATTTAAACAAATTGGCAAAAAAGATTGTTGGAAGGGAATACCTGGATTTTATGAAATGAAGAAAGGACAACTTTCTCTTCGTTTAATGGCAGGTTTTCCAGGAATTATGATTCCGTTCCGAAACCAATATAATCAAATTGTTGGTTGGCAAGTACGTGTAGATGAAGTAAAGAACTCTGTTCATGTGAAATCTGGACCTACAGGTATACAAGCCGAACTAGTACAACAGCCTAATGTTGTGAAAATAACAAAAAACGGTGATTGTATCTATGAAGGAAAACTAGAAATAGGGAAAAATAAAGAGTTATTAATCGGTGGGGAAAAAGTTGTTGTAAAGATACATAAAGGTCAAAAATATTTATGGATCTCTTCAGCAAACAAAAATGAAGGAACCGGTGCGGGAGGAAGTGAAAATCCACTACCTGTACATGTAGCGGTACCAAGCTCACATTTGAAACATTGGAAGTCTGGTACACTGCACAAAACAAAATCAGTAATGATTACAGAAGGGCCGATGAAGGCGGATTTGATTGCCGATTTACTTCCTAAAAGACTAAATAAAGAAGAAATAGCTAAAGTAGGGACGACAGTTCTTGCGATTCCAGGTGTAAATGCATGGAGAATCGTCATGCCAGTATTAAAAGATATGGGCGTAGAAAATGTATATTTAGCATTTGATGCTGACTTAGTAGAGAATGAAAAAGTAAGAGCTGCCTTAATTGCTTTTGCGACAGAGTTAAAGAAAGAGGGCTATAACGTAATTATTGCAGCATGGAACCCAGCACAAGGGAAAGGTTTGGATGATGCGATGCAAGCTTCTTTCAAGCCAGTTTTCCGCACAATATAATAAATCGTAACATTTTAGCTAGGGGATTATATATAAAAGAAAGGTGTATATTAAGTATATGGATATTATGCAACAATTAATGGACGTAGATAAAAAAGCGAGGGAACAAGAAAAAATGGAACTCATTCAACGATTTTATAATGAGGGAGTTTCTATCACGATAATTGCAAATGCGACAAATATGTGTGAAGAGGATATTTCTTATATAGTAAGTAACTAGTGTAGCCATATTTGGTGAGATGAATAGAGGAGAAAAAGATAGAATTTATATTCTATCTTTTTTTATGCTCTTAAATATAATTTTAATACGAGAAAGGTAGAGGGAGAACATGAGTGTATATGTAAAAAAGAATCTAGTAAATTTACGAGTTGATTATGCTTTTAAGCGTTTGTTTGGAGTAGAAGGAAATGAAGATATATTAATTGGGTTTCTTAACGCGGTACTACAATCATCTATTGATGAAGAAATTACATCTTTGCACTTAGATGATCCGCATCTTCCAAGAGAGCAGAAGGATGATAAATTGTCTATTTTAGATTTGCGAGCTACGTTAAATAGTGGTATAAAAATTAATATAGAGATTCAAGTTCGAGACAAAAAAGATATGATAGAGCGCTCTTTGTTCTATTGGTCAGGTATGTATTATTCCCAAATGACCCAAGGGATGAAATACACGGAATTAAGACCAACCATTTGTATTAATATAGTAGATTTCATTTTGTTTCCAGAAGAGAAAGAGTTTCATAATGTTAATACAGTGATGAATATAAAATCTAAGCGCATCATTACCGAAAATATGCAGTTGCATTTTCTTGAAATTCCAAAAGTGATTCAAGAATGGCAAGGAGAACGAATGGATCCATGGGAAGATTCTTTAGCGCGTTGGTTACTACTATTTCCTGCGCATGAGGATGAGAGATTAACAACAATCCTGGAGGCGATAGCAATGGAAAAAGATCCAGTTTTGAAAAAAGCGATAGAGGATTGGGAGCGTTTAAGTAGCGATAAGGAATTTTTACGCTTATATTGGGCTAGAGAAAAAGAAATAAAAGATAGAATATCTGAAATAGAAACGGCAGAAGAAAAAGCTGCAAAAGAAGCAAAAATACAACTAATTCAAAACATGATTAAAGTAGGTGTACCTATAGAGAAGGTTGCAGAGGCTGCTGAATTAAGTGTTGAAGAGGTTACTGTGATTTTAAAAAGTAAATAACTAATGAAACAAAAACAGATAATTACGTTTATATCGTAATTATCTGTTTTTTAATTATAATACTATTAGTAGATGAAGATAATAATTTTACTGTTACTAACTATCATACTTCTTCCCAATCTAATATTTCTTCTATAGAAGAGTTTCTTATTAATCTTAATTCATTTAGTTTAAATATTAAATCAAGATCTCTTTTATACCCATTAGTAGGTTCATACTCCTTGGCATATTTATCACTTAATAATTCATATAATTCGGTTAAAAAATTTATGTATTCATCTTCATATGAATTATACTTAGCAAAAGTTAGAAATTCTATTACGTCTTCTATGGATTTTAAATTAAGAACTTTTTTATAATCAAAATTATTTATATCAAAATCATCTAAATTAAAATCCTCATATTTCTGTAAATTACTAGTGTTTTTTGATAGCTCATATATACTAAAAGTTAACTCGAGTTGTTGTAAATCAACGTGGCGAAAATGTGGTTCGAATATAAAACTACCCATTCTTTCTGATAAAATATTTAAAAGGTGTTTTATATTTAATTCTGACTCAGTCCCTTTAATGTAGATATATTCCCATACTTTATTAGCGTTTAATTGAGTAGAGGATAATAAATGCGTTAGCATATCTATAAATACCGTATCATTAAAATAATTCATTTCTACCAAAGCATAGACTTTACATAATTGTAATAATGCTGAACTAACTATAATTGGTTCCATGTTTCTAACATCATCATTATGTTTAATAGCTACTCTACTTTGGTTAAGAAAACTATAAAATTTGAAGTTTAATAGGTTGTATTTTTCTTCTACAGGAAGTAATTTTAATACAGTTTGTAATAATAGAGCGGATTCACGTTGCTTACTATAGGGAACAGATTTATGTCTATTTAATAAACTTGTCCCAAAATCTAAAATTTTCACTTTGTAATTACCTTTGTGTGAATCAAGTGGTTCTAATAGGATATTCTCGTCATGTAAGTCACCATGCAAAACATTAATTTTATGACACTCATTAATAGTTAGTAAAATGTCATTCAAAATTTTATATCTTAGCTCATCTCTTAGGTTTGTATTATCTGCTAAGAAGTCTTTTAATGTTATACCTTCTACCCATTCCATTGTTGAATAACAATAACCCGTATCGGTTATGCCAGCTTTATAGATTGTTACAATAGAGGGCATATCTAATTTAGCTATCTTAGTAATCTCTTCTTGATATTTATTAAAATATACGCTGTAATGTCTAGAATTTGTATTTGGTAGCCATATTTTTAGAGCGCATATTCTTCCAGTAATACTCTCTTTGGCCTTTAATACAATGCCATTTGCACCGCATCCAATAAATTCTATAAGAGAAACATCTGGAATAGATATTTCTAACCAATTACTAATATCGCGATTTTTTTGAATCCAATTTTCTCTTGAAAATTCTTCGTTTTCATCTAAAGGTACTAGTTTAAGCGTATTATTTTCAAAATGATAATCTCTTCTTTTATCTTTCATCTTAAATCCCCTATATAATGTATTTTTCCGGAAAAGGAGTAGCAAAATCAATCATAATTATTATTTTAAGACGCTTAGAATTTATTAATGCTGATAATTTTATTATACATTTTTGGAGGGGAGTGTGGGGCTATCTTTCATTTTAATTTTTGTATATGTGTTATAATAGCTTGTTAATTACTGGAAATAGATAATGGTATATTATAAAGGAATAGCAGACTGATCAAGGTATATTACCCAGCAATGTGATTATTAATTATGTAATTTTTATATAGATATACAATTAGTTATACTTCTGTAAAATGGAGGTTATTATGCAAAAGAAAAAAGAAGCATATTATGTACATGTGTATACGCTTAGAGACAAAAGTACAAAATCGATAAAAATAGAACCATGGCGCTCATTGAAAGAGGAAATGAATGTTTTAGGTCTTAAGGACAGTGATATTTTTCAAATTCAAATGGTATGGTACGATCCAAACAAAGATGATAAAAAGAAATGAAGTAAAATGGAACACGAAAAGTCCAATTTTATTTTTTAGGTGTAAATAAGGCTTGTTTTTTTAAAATCGTATTGCTATAATATAAACGTAATAAGATTTAACAATAAAATAAAAAATTAATCAGTTCGCATATAAGAGAAGACCTCAATATGCGCCATGTCCTTAGGGGACGTGTGCGTGTATTGGGGTCTTTTTGCGTTTTGCGATCAAAAACACCCGGAGGTGCAGGAATTATGTTGAATTGGTTGTCTGCAAAACTTATGACAACATCGGTAGGAGATTTTCTACTAGCAAAAAATAGTTTTTCGAAGAGTATTCAAGGGCACACAAGTGGGGCGGATGCTAATACTGTACAAAAAAGCATGAATACCCTTGTAACAACACTAATTGGTTTTGGGGGAATTTGGGTAGCAGCTTGCGTTGTATTTGCGGCTATTAAACTATCTGGTGCACAAGGTAAAAACCCTGAAAACCGTACACAAGCCATGATTGGTTTAGCTTGTGCGGCAATTGGAGGCTTTGTCATGATCAAAGCATACGACATCGCTTCTTGGGTTACAAAAATTTAACATAAGAGTTTGTAAAAGCTCTCCTCTATTTGGGGAGAGCTTCTCTTATATAAGGGAGGAAACCAAATGAGAAAAGTAACCGTTCCTGTTGATATGACTTCGGAACAAAAAACACTATTAGGTGTGCTGAGCAAACGCCAATTGATTTATCTATTGGGTGGCGGAGCATCCCTTTATTTATATGTACCATTCTTATGGCGGCTATTTGCACCTTTTAATGCGGCGGTAGCATTTTTTATTTGCTTAATTTTAGCAATACCAACAGTTGTAGTTGTAATAACGTTTGCCTTTATTTATAAAGAAAAACAACACATGTATTTAGATAAATATTTACTTATCAAAATGCGTAGCCGTTCTGAAAAAGGCAAGTGGAGGAAAGGGTACGAGCCAATTACATGGGTAAAGGAGAATGTATAGATGTTAGAAATGATATATTTTGCGTTGGTAGCCATTGTAGGTTTTTTCTTTTATCGGAAAATGAATGGAAAACCGATGTTTGGTTCTAAGAAAAAGGGGAAAAGTCAGGGCGGCGTAGAGAAACGTACTGCTGAAAAAAATGGAAAGAAAAATAAAAAGAATACGCCTGCTACAGAGGAAATTGATGAAGATAATGTGGATTTCTTTAGTGCTTTTGTAGAGGACATTAAGGAAGTTGAAAATCATATGATTCGTTATCATGATGATACGTTTGTCCTAATCGCTGAGGCACACCCAGTTAACTATTACCTGCTTTCTAATGCGGAACAAGAAGCGATTGATATCAAAATTGAATCATGGCTAACCACATTAGAGTTTAATACGAAGGTATATATCCAAAGTAAATTTGTAGATTTAACAGATCCTGTACGAAAAATGACAGAAACAATGAAAGGTGCGAAGGACCTTACACCAGAGACAGTACTTTATGGACAAGAAGTTATCGATAACTTAGAGTACTGGCAACGTTCGCAGCCTCGATATGAACAAAAGCGATATTTAATTTATCCATACAAAGTGGATATTAGCACGATTACAGCTGATACAGAGGAAGAATTGGAAGAAAAGATTGTAGATAAAGCGTTTAACGAATTATATCGTCGCTATAATGCTTCCCGAAATCTACTATCGAAAGCAAAAATTAGTGTGGAAATGTTAACGAAAGATAAATTAATAGAACTCTTATACGTAGCGTTTAACCGTCGTAAAGCGGTGAAAGCACGTTTCCAAGATTTAATTGAAAATGAGAACTTCTCTTTGTATTCAACAGGTGAAACAAATGAGAGAAAACTAGAGTTAATGAAGAAAGTTCTAGCGGAAGAAAAGGCTGAAAAATCAAATAATGGGGTGGCATAAGTATGAAATTGTTTGGAAAGAAGAAAAAAGAAAAAAAGAAATTAGAGGCTGAAAAGAATGATGAATTGGAACTAGATGAGGAAGAGTACGAACAAGAAGAAGTATCGCCTCAATTAGACAATCAAACAACTGTATTTGATGTCATTGCCCCAGAAGGAATGAAAATTGATGCAGAAGACTATGGGGTAATTAAGCAGTCATTAGGAAGTAATACTTTCTTCCGTCCATTTTATATTCCACGCGATGGATACCCTCGTATGATGCAGACCAATTGGCTGAACATGTTAACTTCAGCTGGAGAGGTTGATGTCATGATTGATATTCATAAAGAGCCAAAAGCAAAAGCGATGCGATCTTTAGATATGCAGCTGACGATGTTACGTTCGAACCTTTCTTTCCAACGTACACGTGGAAATATTGACCAAGAAAAAGATTTAGATGCAAAAATTCAGGATACAAACAATTTAATGGATGAAATTCAATTTAATGAGAATGACTCCTATATGGTAAGTACGATGGCGGTTGCGTATGCTGACTCAAAGAAAGAATTAGATGTTTTATGTGAGTATATCGAAGATGAAATGCAAGCATCTCACTTTAAAATAGCGAGTACTTGGAATCGTGTGAAGAGTGGTTTGAAGGCGGTTATGCCACTAGGTGCACCAAATACTCTGCAAGATACATATCGAAATATCGATAGACGTGCTCTATGTACATTCGCTCCCTTTGTATCAGGTTCCGGAAGATTTAACGGTGGTATACCAATAGGAAAGAACAAAATTACTGGCCAAGTAGAATTTTTAAATTCATTTGGTAACGCAGATTATCGTCCACCAAATTATAACATTGGTGTGACAGGGATTTCAGGTTCCGGTAAAAGTTTACTCTTAAAAATGAAGCTAGCACGTGAAACATCACTTGCAGATACACATGCGATGATCATAGATCCAGAGGGAGAATTCGTAAAAATCACCAAACGATTAGGTGGTATTAACTTAAATATTTCACCTGAAAGTAATATCATTATTAACCCTTGTGCAATTGCAGTAACAGAACTTCAGATTACGGATAAAGATGAAGAGCTAGAAGCGCTTGAACAATATGACAAGAAAGAACTCGTAGAGCGTGATGGCGTGAAGTATGTAAGATTTGTGCCTATTTTAGAGAAAATCAATGAAATACTAGGATTCTTTGACATTATTATTCGCGGACAAGATTTTGATCAACCAGGATTAAATGTATTCCAGCGCACAATGTTAGAAGATGCGATTCGTGAAGTATTCAGTAATCATGGTATTACTTCTCACCCATCATCTTTATATACGGATGAAGTGAAGAAAGTAGATGGACAATTAATTCAGTCTCAAGTGAGAAAGCCGGAGCCAGAGTTAAAAGAAATTTATGATGTAATAGTGGAAAACCATGGAGATGATGTGAAAGCAGAAGAATTAATTGCTGCGATTCGTCCGTTCTTACGTGATGGTTCAAAACCATTATTTGATGGACAAAGTAATTTTGGACGCGGTGTAGAAACACAGTTAAATGAATCACGTGTTGTTAACTTTAATATTAGTCATTTAGAAGAGGGCTTCTTAAAGCCAATCGCCTTCCACGTTATCCTGAACTATATTTGGGAGCATTGGATTAAGAGTCCAGAACACGCTATCAAACGAAAAGTGTTATATGTGGATGAGATGTGGCAGTTTATCGACTATGAACAAACGGTTAACTTCTTAGAAAAAGTAGCACGTCGTTCACGTAAAAGAAATGCTGGTATGTGTTGGGCAAGTCAGGACTTTGTTCGTATTTTAGAAAATGTGAAAGCACGTGGTATCTTGCAATCTACTTTCTCTTATTTCTTCTTAGAGCAAAATAAAATTGATAAGAAAAAAATCCAAGAGAACTTTAACTTAACTGCTGGGGAGCTTGACATTATTCTCAACAATCCAGGGAAAGGTGAAGGGATTTTCCGCATAGGAGATAGTTCAGTTTGGATTCAAACAGATCCATCAGATAAAGAAATGATGTTCATTGAATCCAATGAAGCCGTACTGCAAGAGCTTTTAAATAATATGAAGAAAGTACAAGGGTACGCAGGATAATAGCGTACCTTTGAAAAGGAAGGTGAAATTATGCTTGATAAGATAATAGGATGGGTCGGCGGCTTAATTGTTTCTATGGTCAAGACCTTTCTTTCTCCAATCTATAAATTAATTGATACTATCCCCGATTTAATTTTTGGTGGGGATAGTGCAAAATTAAATTTTTTATTTAAAGACGACACAGCTGGGAGTGTATTAAATACGGGATTACCAGTCATGTTTAAATTTGCAGCCTTTTTAGTCTTAGTCAGTGCTGTAATTGCTGGTGCAAAGTATTCAGCTGCTGCCATTAATCCAACAAATCGAACATATATCATTGAATATGCGAAGGATTTAATGATCGTTTCTATTTGTATATGGCATTTAGATTTCTTCTATAACATTATATTTGATATGAATACTTGGGTAGCATCGGAGTTTAAAAGAGCAATAGGAGAACATTCGCTAGATGTTTTTAAACCAGGTCAGACAATTACCGAATTGTCTATGGATAAAAATAAGGATGATTATTTATTTCAAATTTTTGCGATGTTGATTGAGGTAGGATTATCACTTTGGGCCAACTTCTTCTATTTAATGCGAGCGGTATCTCTTTATATTTTGATGTTAATGGGACCGGTTATGGTTGGTATGTGGCTATTTCCGCAAAAAAAACAACAAACTCTATATTGGATGCGTGAATTTGTCGGTACAGTACTTATCCAAGGTATCCATGCGATTACTATATGGTTGATTTTTGTACTAGTAGGCAAATCAGATAATACCATTATTAAATTAATCTTATTTGCTATGTTTATTCCTATAGGCGAAATTGTAAAAGGATTCATTGGTTTAAGTACAAATACGGTGGGAGCAGTAAATAGAGCAGGTACGATGCTTGGAATGGGTGCCTTAGCAAGTATGGCGGGCATCATTAAAGGAATACGTGATGACCATCGTAGTAATAAAGAGAAGACAAAAGCTAGAAAAGAAGGCGAGGAAGATAAAAAAGAAGATGCTGATAATCCTAAAAATGCGTTAGGAGCCAATTTAGGAACAGATATAGGTACAACATCTCGTGCAGCTCGTATGTTAAAATCAGGTCAAATTGGAAGCATGGTTGGAAAAGCAACGGGTGGACTCGCAGGATTAGCAATGGGCGCAGGACTTGGACCAGAAGGAATGGCAGTAGGAACATTTGCTGGAAGTAAAGCAGGTGGAGTTCCTGGTGCAGTAACAGGAAGAACATTGGCAGCTGGACTTGAAGGAGTTACTAGTGCTGGGAAGCATATTGGTTCCAGTGTGAAGAAAGGTCTAGATACGTATAAAGGGTTAAATGGAGAACAATATCCAGAGTTAACAGATGAAGATATTGCACAAGACTTAGCTACGAAGGATTTTGAAAATTGGAAAGCGGATAACCCTGATTCTGCAGTTGCGAGTCGTTTGAAACAAGCATTCCCTGGTGCATCCGATGCAGAGATTGCAAAAAAAGTAGCAAAAACAAATAGTGATCAAATGTCTCATTTCAAAAATCAGAGAAAACAAGATTTACAAAATATGAAGAAAAATGCTACACCATATGGAAACGCTAGAGATTTAGTTAACGCTGCAACTAACGCATTCCAAAAAGGATATGAGGCAGACCATAAAGATGCGTTTATGAGTCAATTACCAGAAAACATGTCAGCGGAAGAGAAAGAGAAAAAATGGAATGACCATTTAAACTCAAAAGTTCAAGGATTTAGAAATCATGCAGAACAAGCGGCAACAAAGGCTGGAGCAATGCCGGTTGATGCGAAAGATAAGCAAGGCAACAACCTGTTTGATAAGTCCTATGTAAATAAAGATGCCTTTGCTTCTCAACTTGCACTCGGAAAAGTTGGGAAAGCAGTTGAAGGAGTAAAAGGAGAAACACTAGAGAGTGGTCATCAAAATATGGGACAAGTAGACTCACTTGTGGGTGCGTCCACTGCTGCATTTAAAAAGGCATATACAGCAGATCATAAGGCTGGATTCATGAAGCAATTACCTGCAGATGTACCACAACAAGAAAAAGAGGCTGCATGGAACAAACACTTGAGTCAAAAAGTGCAAGGATTTAAAAATCATGCTCAGAAAGCTGCCGAACAAGCAGGGATTGTGCAACAAAAAGATGGGACTAGCTATGCTAATAAGGAAGCTTTTGCTTCTCAGCTATCGCAACAATTACAAAACAATCCAAATATAAATGCAATGGGTGTATCTAGTGTATCTGGCATTCAAAAAGCGGTAAATGGTGTAAAAACACATAGTTTAGCAAATGGATATGGAAACCAGAAACAAAAAGGTGTAAGTAATGTCGGGAATTTAGTTCAAGCATCTACAGAATCCTTTAAACAAGGATATGCAGCAGAGAACAAAGCAAACTTTATGAAAAACTTGTCTCCAACTATGTCTCAAACGCAAAAAGTAGAAGCTTGGCAATCTCATTTAAATGATAAAGGTAATGAATTTAAAGCAGTCGCTCAGCAAGCGGCGGTACAAGCGGGTGCGATGCCCATACAGGCAAAAGATACGAGTGGTAATAGTCTACATAATCAATCGTATATTAATAAAGGTGCCTTTGCTTCACAATTGACGAAAGGTTTACAAAGTCATGCTAGTCTTGGAACTGTGAGTCAACAAGTTGGTTCTGGAATTACTAGTGCGATTCAAGGTGTTCGTTCACACGGTGTTGCGACAGGTGGTGCAATCAATAAAGCTGTGTTTGCAGCTACGCAAACGCAAGCAAGTATGGCGCGTGCAGGAAATCTGTCTGTTTCTGAAATTGAGCGCTCGTATGCAGATGCATCAGCTAGTGTAGCAAATATTTCGCAAAGTGCTGGGAAAATGACGATTCCAACTTCAGCTGTGGGACGTATGACACAGCAAAGTAAGATGGTTGGTGTAAGTATGATGGAAGGTGCCAAACATCTCGTGCATACAAAAGGTATGGAAAATGTATCACAAGCATACTTTAATGCGTCTAGTGCTGTTCAGCAGGCTGGTGGAAATGCAGTACAAAGAGTGATGAGTGGAACTGCAGCTGCCGTTCATACTTCGTTAGGAGGTAATGCAGCAGAACGCCATTACAATACGACAAAAGGATTAAGCTATGCAGCAGGTGTAATTGGTGGTGTAGGTGCTTATCAAGCAACTGCACGTACGGTAAGCAAACATAATCCTTATAACAAAGTTGTCCAAGCAGAGGCAACAGAAATTCAAGAGATTCTGAAAATGGTACCAACAACAACGGATGCTACTGGAAGACAATCAGTTGCTCAAGGTGCAGTACGTCTTGTTACGACAAATAATAAATCATGGATTGAAGCGAAAGATTCCAGTGGAATGACACAAGTTGTATCTCGTTATGGTAGTGGAGATAGTAGTATTCGTTCGGGACAAGTGGTATATCAAGATTTAAATATTTCAGACGGTCAATTAACACAGCATCGTAATGGTATGAAAGCTATGCCAGCGTATATTCAAGATTCTAGTGGCGGGAAAATTAGTATCAATCGTTCTATCAATATTAATCCAAATCAATTAGTAGGAAATCAAAATCAAAGACCTTTACAACAGAAACCAGTATTTACTGAACCGCCACTTACAGTAAGTCATAAGGTAGACAATGGTCACTTCTATATGTCTGATTTAGACCAAGGGGGATACCAGAATGTGCAAATGGTGGTAGAAAGAGATCGTAGTTATATGGTCGCTACCACAACAGATGGCACAGTGTCACGTATTTCTCCGTTCGGAAAAGGAGATACGCGATTACAAGCAAATCAAAGGATTGAAAGGGTTTGTGAAGTGCAAGATAGCAGTATTAAACCTAGAGAAGAAATCCTAGTAACTCATACACAGGAAGAAGTTGTACGCACAGAGACACATTTGAATTTATCAGAACATGATCCACAAAACCTGATTCCATTTGCGCCAAACCCTCGCCTAGCACAGCGAAGAAGCAGAAATAATGAAAATGGAAAGTATGGAGTGACAAGTCTATGAGTCAAAATCCTAACGATCCAAATAATCAGAAGAAAAGTAACCCTTTAAAAGATGCGACATCTCACTTTATTAAGAAAAAAGGGATGCAGGCAAGTGGGAAAATGGCAAAAATGGCAGGAAAAGCAGGGAGGGCGGCAGCGAAAGCTGCTGCCAAACTGCTAAGAGCTGGTATAGTGAAAATTGTAGGAGCTATCGTGGGAGCAGTAGGATTGCCTGTTGCTCTCATTATGGCTCTTATTATTACTGTATGTGTGATTCTAGCATCTTTTGTACCATTTACCGATGATGAAAGTAAAACAGAAGAACAAGTAAAAAAGTATATGGAAATTTCAATGGCGCTAAATGTAGACTGGAAAGAGGTTGTCGCTTTTGATATGGCACGTTATGATAACGATTTGACTGGTAAAGATCCGCATGATGCTATATCATATTTCTTGGATATCCAATATGAAGAATATACAGAAAAAGCGGTATGTGAGGCAGGGCCGAATGGTCCTTGTGAAAAAAAGAAAAAGGAGATGCAAAAAAACAAATCTGAAAGTTATTCCGGACCAGATGTAAAAAAGATATTGGGAGATACAGATTTTAAGAAAAAAATAGATGAAATTAATGCAAGCGGAAGTAAAAAGGTAACAGTATCTTCTCACGGTTTAGAGAAAGCGATGGAACTTGCAAAATTTAGTGAGAGTCAAAAAGATCGTGCTCGTGAGATATTAGCCGCAGGGATGTTAGAAGGTCTATATGGACATCTTGCTCCTACTACTGGTGGATTTATTGGTGGTATGTGTGTAGGTAATGTGAGTCCTGGTGGAGAGCCTGTTAACCTTAATGCAAAAGTTACAGGATACCTTCCTAAAATTAAAGAAATGGCAGAAAAACATGGTGTTGCTCAATATGTTGGTATTTTGGCTGCCCAAATGATGCAGGAATCAGGTGGAGCAGGAAATGACCCGATGCAGGCTTCAGAGGGGCATTATGGAGACATGAGCCCATCTTGTATAGGTGTAAAAGGGAATGCACGTGTAGGATGTATTAAAGATCCAAATATTTCTATTGAAGCAGGCGTACAAGAATTTAAAGATGTTTTAGGGCAGTCGAATGGTGATATAGCCCTAGCCTTACAATCTTATAATTTCGGGTCAGGATTCATTAGCTATGCATTAGCGAAGGGTGGTTATTCAGAAGAAACAGCCATTGAGTTCTCAAGAAGTAAGAATCATTTAAACCCAGCTGGTTGCTCCGATCCGAATAACTTCAGGACAAAGGTTAACGCGTGCTACGGCGATTACACCTACGTTTCTAAAGTTTTGAAGTATTACAAAGATTTAGGGTGTGTGGCAGATGCATCTGGCGAATGGATTTCTGATAAAGGTTGGAAATGGCCAACGAAATCAGGTCGTATTACAGATACGTTTGATGCAGTTCGTGGTGGAAAACAACATAATGCTGTAGATATTGGGGCCATGACCGCCGGAAAAGCCGGGGACCCCGTATGGTCGATGGAAGTGGGTATTGTAACAAAGCAAACAGGAAATGTAAACGGTGGCGGTCTAGGTGTCTATGTAGACCACGGAAATGGTATTGTATCTCGCTACTTACATTTGAGTAAAATATCAGTTGCACCTGGAACTATGGTGACAAAAGGACAAATAATTGGGGAAATGGGCGGTTCTAACTACGATAAAGATACTGGTTTCCTTAATATGAGTGGATACGCTGTTCATTTAGACTTCCAAATTCGTATTAATGACCAACCAACGGATCCAATGAAGTTCTTTAAGAAAAATGATGATCCAGGTCTATCATCTGGTGGTTCTCCTACAATGGCAAATGCTAAACGACAAAAGGTATTGGAAGAAGCAAAAAAATGGGTTGGACCAGGGAAAGTGAGCTATGTATCCGGTGCTAGAAATCCAGCTGCAGGTAGTGCAGATTGTTCTGGATTCACACAATATGTGTTTAAAACTAGTATAGGTGTCCAGCTAGGAGATTGGACAGGTGCTCAAATTGGACAAGGAAAACAGGTGCCAGATATCGGTCGTGCACAACCAGGAGATTTAATTTTCTATGAAAATCCTAACCATGTATCTATTTATTTAGGGAATCAAAAAATGATTCATATTGGTGATAATAAAGGTGTACAAATTACAGGTCTAAACTATACGGCAAGAGGACAACATATGTCGCAAATCCGTAATGTAATAGACTGATAAGGGACGAGAGTAGATGAAGAAAATAATCAACATTTTATCCAATATGCCTCGTAAGTACTTGGTCATATTGGGGATTATCGTACTAGTGGCAGGTGTTGCCACCTATAATACCATTCATGATTATATGCTGAAATCACAAGTGCAAGAGGAAGAACAAGTAAATCAAGATGAAATCGAGATACTTGGAGATAAACCAAAGGGATTTGATACAAAAGAAGAAGAATATATTGCGAAAACAAAAACTGTAGAGGATTTACTACTAAAAATTTCTAATAGTAGTTATGATGTTCCGTATTTGTTTTCAAAGGCTGGATTTGGTATTGAACCAATGAAAATGACAAGTAATGAACGTATGCTTGCTACAGAAGCTGTTCAAAGATATTTCCTAAATGGGGATAAATTTTACAATGCACGTATTACCAAAATTGACCGTGGGAAAAAAGTAGATACATTTCATATAGAGGTTTTAATACAACAGGTAAACTTCTTGGAACCACGACAATTTAAAATTCAGGTAAATCAGTATGCACAAATTGTAACACCAATTGAACAAATACCACATGGACAAGAAGAAGTACCTGTGGATTAACTGAAAGATAAGGGTTGTGAATAAAAATCACAACCCTTATTAAAAAATATAAAGAGTACCTTAAAATATTTATTGAATATTCATAATTTTCTGATATAATAAAGTTGTGGTTAAATAAAATTTATATATATTAGTGAAATGATATAGATGTGGAGGTAAAAAGAATGAGATTATTATTTGGAACAGCAGCAAACTATTTTGCAGGATATTCTTCTGGAAGAGGTTCGGGACTTTTAGGGACATTATTTGGCTGGGCTTTATTAGTAGGTAGTGGATACCTGTTGATCACAAATTGGGATAGTATCACAGTTTGGATGCACAGTTTAGATATTGTAACGGGATTAGATGGTTATGAAGACATGAGCAATGGATTTATATTCATCTGCCTGCTTGTAAGTGGTTTTATTTTCATGCTATTGTTACCAGTCTTTGCAATTGTATTAATAGTAAGTGTGGTATTCCTGAATATTGTTATTTGCACAATCGTATTATTGGTATCACCAAGTACATATAAAAAAACTAAAGATGTGGAGAGTGAATGGAAATGAGTACAATTCTAGTTTTAGGTGGTTCAAATGGTAGAACATTAGAGAAATTAGCGAAAAAAAGAGATTGTCAGGTAATTTTTCACGATGGGAAAAATCATGGTGGTGTAAAGAAAACGTTTCGTAGTGTTATAAAAAAATGTGATGTTATTGTAGTGCAGAAAGGTGCATGTGGTCATGTCTCTATTGATGTAGCAAAAGAATACGCAAAGAAGTATGATGTCCCACTTTTATTTAATCAGGGTTTTGGGGAAACAGGTGCGTTAGAGATTGGGTTAAAGCATTTGCAAGCAGCATAAGTTTAGTAGTAAGGAAATTTATGCTGAATGAATAATTGTATAATCTTTATATAAAAATTAACTGTTTGTTTTGGGAGGGATTAGAGTGTTATTTTTATCAGAACAAGCCGTCCGATTTTCAAATGAAACGTTTGTGAGATTAAAAGAGAAATTGAAGGCAGAAAAGGTGAATATAATAAAATGAATAATAGTAACTTACATAAATCAGGTTATGTCATACTTATATATTTTATAATGACTCAATTTGTTGGAATAATAGGAGTGCAATTACTAGCTAAGACAGGATGGTATGATATTCAGGGAAACCAGCAGCCGGCAATCCAACAATTGATTGTACATTGGGAGCTAATTGGATATTCACTTACATTGATAATCTTTTTTCTTATATATAGAAAAGAATTAATGAATGATACAAAATTATCGATTAAATTATCAAGAAGTTCATTTGTATGGATTTTAATTGGAACCGTATTTGTATTCCTTGCGCAGATGGTTGGTAGTCTTTTAGATAAGACTGTATTCCAGCTAACTACGCAATCAGCAAATACGTCTAGTACAGTCGCTGCTACAACTATATCTCCGGTAGCTCTTATTTCAATTGTGCTTCTTGCCCCTTTAGTTGAAGAGTTTGTTTTTCGTTACGCGGCCATAAATATTTTAAATCGAAAGTTTAAACAAACCTGGAGTGTGTTAATAAGTTCATTTTTCTTTTCTATTATGCATTTTGACTTTCCATTTATATTTGGATACTTTCTAATTGGAATTATACTTGCTGTAGTATATGTGCGTACCAATAGTTTAATCGTATCATTTGTTGTTCATGCTAGTATGAACTTAATTGTGGTTATGCTTCAAATGTCTTGATGAAAAATTTGTACGTAAGGAGAGAGTAAAGAAGAGCTGGGCAAACAAAGATGAGTAAGAATACGTTGAAGGAGTTCATGATCTTATTGGGAATTCTAGTCATTGTTTTAGGAGTCATTATGTACAACGGAATAAGAGAAAGAGAGAGCAATTTATATAAACCGTTGCGCCAGGATTAGACAGAGCAGGCGCCCCTTTATATGAACAAGAAGAAATGCCAACAGATTAACGAATTGTACAATTCCAGGGATGAGATTGAAAATAGAATGAAATTGTATAATTCAGTTATAAGGCTCTCACATCAATTGTGAGAGCTTTTTCTATTGTAGGACATGCATTAGTAGAGTTATAGAAACGCTTATACTCATCAGGTACTTGCAATTTGGAATATCTCCCATTAATATTTGGCAAAAATTTTATAGAATTTAAAACAGAAAAATTGTAGATTTTCAACTGTAGATGTTAATTTTCTTGTTTTGGGGTATTTGTTTTTATTTGCTTGTTGGGTATATGACGGTACGTCTAGAAAAAACTGTGCCTGTATAAAAATAAACAGTTTATATTATGGAAGTAAATTTCAGCCTATAGCCTATTTATACACGTATCTCAGATGATTCTCTTATTTGTTTTATAACATGAGTTTTGTAATGAAATAGCCAAATTCATAACCTGTTCTTATTATTATAGATCCTAATATTATATATACAGAATATTTAATGAAAAGGTTCTCGTTTAAGAAATTTTTTAGTTTATTCATGTTGAATCCTCCATCTTGATTTTATTAGTATAATCGTGAGGTAGCGATACCCTTAAATAAGCTGAAATTTATTTTATCGTTGTATATACTTAGCTTTTAATTTTTTTGATTAATACTTTAGCTGCTACAAATAACATGAAACTGTTGAAGGCTATACCTCCTAAATTTATGTAAAAGAAATTTGGTTTTGTGAAATTCTGTATAGCAGTTACGACAAAAATGAAAAAAGATAAATGGAGCTATTATAAGGGATTTTGTGTTTTGCTTATTAGCGTATGAATTTTTGTTAACTCTTAAGTTTAATATATAGATATTATTATACTATGGAGTGGGTAAATAGTTAACTATTAGATTAATATCTATGGGAATTTAACTTATTTTTTAGGAGCGCCGTTCTCTCAACATAGGATGATGTGAGGCTTTATATATATAAGGATACCGTCTCACATTGCCATCAAGCAAAAATTTTATAGTATTCGCAGAACGAAAATTTGTGTTAATTTGTAAAAAAGAGCTGATTTTCCCTAATAATTAACTGTAGAGTAAGAACACTTACATTTTGGGAGTAATACGAAACTTTAGGGTGGTTGGCATGTATGGTGAAGCCAAGTATAAGAAAAAGATAATTACTCTTTTAAAATATATTTTCTGAATATTTGTAATTATAAACTTGGTTAAATTTCCATTTTTCTACATATAAATCATAACAAAAAAATGAATAGATAACTAGACTTGTAATTAAGTTCTATTAAAATTAATATTTGGGTGTATAGTAAAAAAAAGTAATTGGAGGAAATATAAATGAAAAAATTTATCAAATCTATACTTATGGCTTCAGTTTTATCATTAGGTATTACGTCATTAGCCCCTACGAAAGGATATGCTGATGAATATAATTACACTAATGAAGTAGAATTAACCTATGAAGAAGTTATGGCAAATATTGATCCAAATGAAGTTGAAGTTGTTCAAGATCATGTAATGTACCTAGCACCGGTAATTCCAGCGATTGTTTTGGCAATTTTACGAATAGTACCTGCTGCTATAAGATTAGGGCAACAATCTGTAAATCTATCGAAATTTACAATTAAAACTGCTGGAAGATTAAAAGATCCTAAATCAGGTTGGATGATTGTTAGAGACCGAGGTAATAATCCTCACGGTGGAAGTTTTTACAAATTATTAAATAAAGCAGGTAAAAGAATAGCGACTTTAGATAAAAATGGAAAGATCCTTAGAGATTGATTATTTTAGAGAAAGTAGGTAATCTGAAGGTTACCTACTTTCTCTCTATTACTACGGTACTTTTATTATAGAAATATAGAATAATATGAGGTGCAAATATGCTACTAAAAGATTATATGAATGAACATTTCCCTAAATTGGAGTTAAAACCGTCGTTGTTTTATAATTGGGAAATTGGAATTAGATTTGAGTTGGGTGTAAATTATGAAGTGAAATATGCCTATGCAAAAAGTCCATATTTACTAAAGGTATACGAAAGAGCAGTTAGTTTATTTAATTCCTTGCATGCTCCTGAAGATGACATTATTATCGTATCTAATGTGGATGATTTTGGGGATAAATCAGTTTTCAAACATAAACTAAAAATATTTTCTCCTTATATTAAAACTAAAAAAGTTTTGTATAAATTAAATGGGATAACAGTCCCTTATCTTTTTCCGGAAGATGATGAAGAAGGTAAATATAAAACACATAGGTTTGTTCTTACATGTAAAGTATCTGATATTAAACACGCAACAATGATAAAAGCAATTTGTAATCAAGATATGGGAATAAAACCAAAGATTCTCCACGATGTCTTTTTTATAAATATCAAAAAAGGTACTATTTTTCATATTTACGATGATAGAGGCGCGGATTTGATAGCCGCTTCAATTGATTCTATCCAAGGTATTTATGAAAAATATAATAACTGGATTCTAGATTACGATAGAGAAAAAATAGACTGCGTTTTTAAATAAAATATCTTATTAGAGGTTACTATACATGCCTATGTTGTTGAGCTAATTGCTCCCACTATAAATAATAGCAATGATAGTAACAAGTAATGTGTAATTTCCGTTTTGGGCTAATTCTAAATTATTAAGTTGATGGATATGGGCAAGCTGTTCCGTTATTTTTATGGGTATGTGTTGCTCCCCCATAAAGATAAGGCACCTTAAGGTGCCTTTCTCTGACTTGAACCATTTTAATAGCATCATTTTACAATCACAAATATATCTTTAATCTTTCATATAATATTTTATCATTTTTTTCAGTTAATTGCATGAAACTGGTGAAAAATAGGTTATTTTTTGTAAATTCCTTTTCTCCATATCCATTCAATGGGACCATAGCGGAAATATTTACTCCAAATTTTGCTGAATATAATTTGCGCAAAGATAATTAAAATCCCGAAGATACATAGTTGCCAGTAATATACCTGTGAGACATCTTTAAAGTACAACGAAAGAATGACAAGAGTTAGTATACTTTGGCTAATGTAATTCGTTAAAGCATACTTGCCTATGTTCATAAAGGGTTGCAGCCGCTCTATATATTTTTTATTCTCACAAACCCTAAGTAGAGTACAAACATAGAATATAGCTAGCGTTTTCCCTCCAAATAGAATCCATAGTTTAATATCCTGAGAGTAATAGACATCCGTTTTTATAAAATAGTAGATAATAGGACAAGAGAGAAGACATGAAATGCATAACGAACTCCACTGGATAAAACTAATTTCTTTTATTAATTCTGGTACCCTTTTAAAAATATCCTTCTTACCAGCCCATAAACCAATTAAAAATAAGCCTATATATTCCGGAATTCCTACTAGTAATTGTTGAAATTCCTCGATCATTAAAAAGAACAGACGAGCTTTTACTTGATGTGAATAATGTGTAAATAGATTTACAGTGTGATTGGTAGTGTTGCCTGTAAACATATATTGATAGTAACTTGGTACGGCAGAAATAGAAGAACCTGCTTGTGTAAATAAAATAGCATGTAGTGTATAGCTAACAAATAGAGAGATGCAGCCAACTATAAAAATAAGCTTTGTAGATCGCTTATAAAAGAACAATAGGATAAATCCAGCTAAGGCATATGCGTGTAGAATATCTCCATACCATAGAAATATAAAGTGGAGTAAACCAAAGAGTAGTAAGATACACAATCTACGGCTAAACAGCTTATACATAGAATAGCCTTTTGCTTCAGCATTTTTTATAAAGATATAAAACCCTACTCCAAATAAGAACGCAAAAATAGTATAGAATTTTGCCTGTATAAATAAATCTATTAATAAACGAATCACTTTATCTGTACCGGAGTAACCCACTTGATTAAAGGGATCTAGTCCCGTCATAGTAGGTAGATTAGCAAATAGGATACATAGTATGGCAATACCTCTTATTATGTCTAAAGAATAAATACGGGCGCTTTGTTGCATTTAAATTCTCCTTTCTTACAAAGAAAAACGAGCACTATATTAACTAGCGCTCGAATTACGTCTCGCAAAGAATCCGTCATATGTAGCTGCTGACACTGCACCTTCTAGGCGTTCAATTTCTTCGCCTCTGTTATAAGCTACAACAACTGGAGTACCAGGAATGTCGAACTCTTGAAAGGCACTTTGATTTTCTGGCGTAGAGATATCAATACGATAGATGGTTCTATCATGCTTTTTTGACATACTATTGATATCTGGTGCTGCCTTTTTACAATAATGACAAGTTGGTTGATAGTAATACGCGATAAACTCTTCATGGGATTGTATTTTTTGCTTTAATTCTTCTTTTGAAATATCTTTAATATTTTCGGGTGATCCTTTTGTTTCTGCAGCTGATACAATTGTTTTGTTTGGTGTTACAGTCTCTGGGTTAACAGATTCATTTTTAGTTAAAGTAAAGATAGAGACACAAGCAACGCATAATGTGGTAATAATTGCTCCAATTTTGTAGCCTTTATTCATAGTAAATTCCTCCTTAAAGTAAAAAAAAGGACAAACCTCGCCCGAGTTAACTGGGCGTAAGGTTTGTCCTTCACGCTACGTACAATAGAGTATAAACAATGGAAACAAATTTTCTATCCCTATAATACCATAAGATTCGTATAGAATGCTATAAGAATTTTAAAGGAATAGTATAGGAGAACTCAATTGTAAAATTTCACATACCAGATTATATATAAACAAATAAACATCACAATAAGGAGATTCTCTGCGGTGTACCCAACTGATAGGGCACTATTCTCCCTCCAATAAGCATGAAATCATTCAATAAACACACCTCAAAAAGTATGTGTACTTATGAAGTATGTCTTATGTATATTTTGATACCTTTTGAAGTAGTTTACGCTGCAAAGAATATACTATATCTAAAGCTGTACCTTTCGGGACTTTCGATTAAAAAAAGACCGTCTAATTAACAGTCTTTTTTTAATCGAAGGAAACTAAAGATTTTTATTATTATTTTGATTTAAAAGTACAGCAACTACAATTATTGCGACTGAACTGCACAAATATTTTGCGGCGTAAATTATCTTCTGGATTATTTCTTTCCGGTCATTTGAATCAATATAATTTTTTAATGTTTCAGCTTTTGTTTTATCGTCTTTCATATTATTTATAGTGTCTAATAATTTGATTGCTTTTTCTTTTTCATCTTCGGAAACCTTTTTATCTAATTCAGTAAAATGTTTAAAAAAATTAAGATTATCAAAAGTTAGTTTTGCTTTTTCACTTAGTATATTGCTAAATTCGATTATTTTATTTTCCTTTTGTTTTTCCTCCATTAACCTCACCCCTGTGGTTTTTATTTACAAATAATTCTATCACGAAATTTTATAACTTGTACCTTTTGAATTCCCTAAATTAGATTCTTATATTAGAAATTAATACAAATAAGAGAAAAGCAACACTGTGTCTGATAATTTCTCTGGTGGGGAAGTGGATATACATAGATGGAATATAGTTGGAAAGAAAGGGCTGAGATTTATGAAAAAAGAAAATCACAAAAAAACATTTCCAAAAAAGAAGTGTGAGAAAGAAGAAAAAAAGAGATTGGAGGAAAAAAGAAATCGTAAAATTGATCGAGGAATCCGACTTGGTGAAATAGCAGTAAGAATTTTGATTTGGATATTTAAAGATTAATATAGTAACACTTAGGTATAAGTAAAGAACCCTTTTAAAAAAGGGTTCTTTACTTATTTAAAAATACTATGACTGCATAGTGTTAGGATAGAATTTTAGTAATTCATTTATATCGAAATTAATGTATCTTTCGCTTCTATAATTTAGTTTTTCTAAAGAATTCCGGAAATTCTCCATGTTGTTATCAAATAGTTCTAGGACTAACCAGTTTTCTTTCTCCGCCGATCCTAATTTTAAGAATTGTTGAATGTGTGATATATCATGTTTGGTAGCTAAAATTCCAATAGGAAATCCGATATTGCTTACAAATCTACGTTTTAAGCCTAGTAATAATTCGAAGATATCATAATACTCATTTAGTTCTTGTTCATCAAAAACAAGCTTACTATTATTATAGGTTTCAGACATGAGAGGGTATATAAATGCTTCTTCGAAAAGATGTGTATAGTTCTCTTCTATATATAGAGGTTCGAAAGCTCTATGTATTTCACCGTACGAGTTAGTGAATTCTAAGAAAGTTTCTGGATAATATATATTTGTTCTGATGTTAACTCCTGTAAATAATTTGTTTAATAATTTGTAGTTTTTTTTCATGACTGCGGCAATACCGGTACTATAAAGTCCGATAACTGCTGGTAATTTAGAGCAACAAAGATAAAAATTTGTGCCTGATATACTTTGTGCAGTAGTGAGTCTTTGTAAAGTTTCGCAAATAATTGATTCGTGTGTTTCTTTTTTTGAATAATACGTAAGTGTTGTTAACATTATTGCTAACGTACATGCTTTTTCTTTGATGTTTTCAATGTGTTCTTTCATATCTTCAGTCGTAGGATTATCGGGAAGAGTAACTGATTTTACAAATTGAACTAGGTTCTGTGTTTCTTCTGTAAGCATCTCACGGAGTTCTATTTCTAAATCATTTGTTATATATTTTTTTAATTTATTTATCTTAACTTGAATATTTTGATGGTCAGTTTTTTTTAGTTTAGAGATGCTTTCCACATTTTCAGCAAGTAAATTGAAAAAGCTATCTGCTCCATTACCATCTACTATCTTGATTCCATCTCGCCATTTTAATAATGCTTCAGCTTGCTCGCCTAGTGTTTCGTTATAAGCGTGCCAATACCAAGAATAGCGGCGTGATGGCACTGATTTTATAGTATCTCTTAATGCAGTATCCCATTCAGCAGACCAACCAGATGTAATGATTCCATATTCATCAAATACCTGTTGTAATAAATCTGAAAGGGGTTTAGAGTATTTTTCTAACTCGTTGCTAACGTTTTTAAATCGAGTATCCCTATAGTCTCCATGAATTTTTAAAATAGTACAATTTGCATGTGCTAAGGGTTTCATTCCTTTTATGTCCGAATCATGATATAAAGTTTGGTATGGAATTTTTAATTCATCTAAAGCCTGTTCCATTAATCGGTCAAAGTTTGTTGTTACTATTACTTTGATATAGCCACCTTTAACTAACTTTGCAATTTGTTTATGTGCTATTGTTGGTTTTTTCGTATTATCTTCATCGTTTTCGTTTGGTTCGAAAAATTCTTCTAATAAACTTACTCTTTCAGTTGCAGTGTTAGATAAAAATTCAATTACTTCATCATATGCTGGTGTTTTCTTGAAAAAATTTTCATACCACTGAATTGGATCATCATGATTCTCTTTTTTTAACTCCATTATTCTTCTGCATAATTCTTTAAGTATTCCCCACCCAGTAGGAATATTAGCTGAATAGGATACTCCTGAACCTAATAGCAAAGCGTACACACCTTTATTTGCTTCCATTGAGAAAGATAGTGACATTAATTGGTTATCCATTTGATTCTCCTTCTTGTATATATTTTGTAAACAATCGTACCATATTTTTACTGTATTTGGTTGAATGTTACTTATAAGCAATGAAATGAGGCGATAGGGATGTTATTTATGCTAGATGAAATTATGACACCGAGAGAAGCGTGTAATCGCTGGGGATAACACAAGATGCATTGAGGATGAAGTTAAAGAGATCTAAACAGGATGGTTTGGTGAGTAAACTGATTGTTGAGGGAAAGTTGAAATACTACAAACCTGAAGAGAAACAACGAGGAGAATGGATTTTAACAATAGAAGCTATGAATATTCTTTTTCCAAAAAAATAGCTTGTTATATTATTGTTTTTATATAATAGAAGAAAAAAGTAATGTTAAGGGGAAGGTGAAAGTCTTTGTTAGTAGATCATGATGATGTTAATTCAAATATAGAAGAGGATGCCAAGCTATGGCGCTATATGGATTTTGCTAAATTAGTGAGTTTATTATCTAATGAATCATTATATTTATGTAGGTCAGATAAATTTAGAGATGTATTCGAAGGGCGTCTATTTGGCTTGGAAAATGTGAAAAAAGTTATAGAGAATCAGAATTTGATAATGGATAACAGTTACTTCTTGGGAAATGATGATTTAGGTGGATGTAGGAGTCTTGTATTTGGAAGTTATGATGACTATTCAAAAGTAAAACTAGAAACAGCGGAATTCATAAGAAAGAATGTATTTGTAAATTGTTGGCATTTAAATGAAGAACAATCAGCTGCAATGTGGGATTTATATGTTAAAAGTGGTGAAGGGATAGCTGTTCAAACTACTTTCGGAAGAGTTAAACGAAGTTTGAATTGTTGTGGGAAGGATATATATATTGGGAAAGTAGGATACATAGATCATTTAAAGGAAGAAAATTATATTGGAGATAAGATTCTGCCATTCTTTACAAAAAGACTATCATTCAAGCATGAAGAAGAGGTAAGAGTAGTTTATTCAGCTCTTGATGAAAAAGGTTTTTGGGATGATGCAACAAAATATGAAGATATACATGGAATAAATCTCAAAGTGGATCTTAATGAATTAATTGAAAGTATATATATTTCACCTGATGCACCTCCTTGGTTTGCGAGCGTAGTAGAAGTTATTCTTGAAAAATTCAATATAGATGCTAAAGTAATACATTCAAAATTATATGAACTAAATTAGATTATTCATTAGGGTGCCTTCGACATCAGTAATACTAAAAGGAGCAAAATCATTTGCTCCTTTTCACATGAATTCTACATAAAATTTAGTGTCAATGATTCCAAAAGCAACTTTACACGGAAATGGATTTTTTTCTACTGAAGCAGCACGCATACAAGAAAGTACCCAATGTTCTAGTTCTAAAGGTAAACGATATACTTGAATACTACCATCGTTATTTTTTACTGTTATAATTGGTGCATTTACCCTGGTTGTAGTAAAATCATCTGTTGTTATAATTGCTACTGCATCATTAGTGTAAAAACCAGCGTTTAACACCTCATAAACCATTCCGTCTTCCTCATTAATAATCATAGGTATATTTAGGAAGGGATATTTTTTAATATCATTATGAATAACGACTCCTGCTGTGTTCTTCTTTAATTGATTCCCTTGCATTTTTACACTCCCTTAAATGAACCTAACTTGATAACGTTAATGTGTTCTATTTTACACCTATTATATTAGAAAATTGTAGTTTTATCTTGTTATAAAAAGCATCGGTACATATAACAGCACTATTTGATGGATCTATATCAACAACAGTCATATAGCTAGAGAGTAAATAACCATCTTCGTAGTATGTAATTAGTATTTCTTCTTCAGATAATAAGGAACATAACAACATGTTCTCAATTAATTCTTTTTCGTCATCTGTTAAGATTGGCCGAGTTACTTTGTTTTTCTCCTTGATGATTTCACGGATGCCAGCAAACTGTTCAGGCATCGCTGCGAATGGAGACCATTTGACCATACCTCTTCCTTTTGGCATAGTAGCATTATTCATGATCTGTGTCCTCCTATTAGTGTGTTTCTATGTCTAGCTGTAGCGCTATGCGTGTAGGAAATCCCTCGTAAAATACTGTTCTTCCCAAACTTTGTTCGTATTTCATCCATTACTTTTGTTAACTTAACTTCTTGTTCTCGTTTCGTGACATTATCAAAAAGAGAAATTTGTTCTTCTCCTTCTTGAATTAGGTTTGTTAAGGATATGTTTATGCTGCGAATGGGTTCGCCAGTATATTGTTGATGTAAAAAGTATGTACAGATATGATATATATCCATTGTTAAATTTGTTGGGCGGTTTAAAGTATGTGTTTTTCTAATGCCACCGGTATAACTCTTGCTATAACCGACAGAAAAATGAACGGTTTGGGCAAGTTTATTTTGTCTTCTAAGCCGATAACAAACTTCTTCTATATGTTCCAGTAAAATAATCGGAAATTCTTCTATTGTGTAGTCACGCATTAAAATTTGGCTTTTCCCAATTGAAGTTGTGGAAGGAACATATTTTTCTGAAATGCGACTAAAGTCGATTCCGTGGCTATGTAAGTGTAATTCTTCCCCAATCTTGCCAAAGCTCTGTTTTAAGTATTTAAGGGGATAATTGGCTAAATCTCCAATAGAGTATATTCCCTTTCTATTTAACTTTTCTTCTGTTTTATATGATATGCCCCAAAATTTATTAAGGGGGCGTATGCTCCATAGTTTTGTAGGTATGTCCTCGTACTGCCAAAAAGCAATTCCATCTTTGTTTTTCTTAGCTTCAATATCTAGGGCAACCTTACTCATGAGTGGGTTAGGAGCAATTCCGATGGTACATTCAATTCGTGTATGATCGTATATTTCACGCTTAAATTTCATTGCGAATTCATGAGGTTCTTGGGCAAATAAATGAATACTGTCCGTAATATCCATGAAGAATTCATCAATGGAATATTGGTGGAAATCCTCAATAGGAACGTATTGCAAAGCTAATTTTGTTATGTAATTGGAGCATTTAATGTAAGTACTCATAATTGGATTTACAACAAGAATATCTTTTCTGCGAGGAATCTCGTATAATCTTGCCATCTTCTTTACACCTAATGCTTTTAATGGTGGGGTTGCCGCTAGAACGATTGAACCATTTCTATTCACATCACCTACTACAGCCAATTTTGTATGCATAGGATCTAATCCCATTTTGATGCAACTAACTGAAGCGTAAAAACTCCGTAGATCCACACATAAGATGATTCTATTCGGTAGGATTGAATAGTCATACACTGTGATTCCTCCTTAAATAAAGAACGTATGTTCTTATTATACACGAACTTACGTTCTTTTATGAAGGGGGATTTTAAATATAATAAAAAAGTTTATAATTAAGTGAGAAGTTGCAATGTTAATTATTGGTTGCAACAAAAATAAGGGGTTGAATTCTATGGTAAAAGTTTGTGCTTATTGTAATTCTAGTTCTGGGAAATTAACGGGAGAACATATATATCCGAATGGTCTCATCTCTAAATTCCCTGAATTTGACCATGCTTTTTTGGAAGATAAAAAGGGTGAACCAGGAGAAAAAAAGGCTATACCATTATCTCCTAGCAAACAGGTCGTTAATGATGTATGTGAAAAGTGTAATAATGATATTCTCGGAAAATTAGATGACTATGGAAATGATTTTATTCTTAAATATTTTTCTGAAGATATTTCAAAAAATGAAGAAAAAAGTATTGAGTATAATCATCTTATATTAAGTAAATGGGTAATGAAAATTTTATACAATGGAATGCGGAAGGAAGAGAGTTCTAATTGGTTGAGGAGGAATGCAAAATATATGATAGGAGAAAGTTCGGAATCTACAAGTAAGTACAGCTTATTCTTGGGCTCATATGTACAATTGACAGACATTGGAGCGCTGCCGTTTGAAGTAGCAGCAAATCTACCGATCTTTCTAACAGGTAAACAGTTTGGGAAAGATCTTGAATTATACAAGAATGAAAATGTTGAAGCAACATATTATTTAAGGCTAATGAATGCGATTTTTATACTAGTTTGTTGGAAAGAAAATAAATGGGATTCTAAAGAGGAAGAAGAGTTAATTGAAATATTACCTCATTCAATATTAAAGGAGAATCAAAACTCTGCTGTGATAATTCGAGCTACAGATTCCCTGAACAGTTCTCACCCTTATTTCGTATCTTCGAAACGAGCACAGAGTGAAAATGATAAAATAATGAAAATGATGAGTGGATTCGGGTTTTTAAAAAAACATTAATCGTATTTTCTGTATATAAATATATATGTCATTTTAATAAAAACTCCATTCAATTTTTTATTAAATGGAGTTTTTATATCTTATAAAGTTACACGCCGCCTGGAAGAACACCTGGAAAAACTCCTCATTATATAAGGGCAAATCTGATAGATCTACTTTATATCCGTTAAATAATGATTGACCAGCCTTAACGAGTGGTAGAGTTGTTCCAGTAAGTGCGCCAGGATTTACTCCTTTAATATCCTCTTCAGGAGATAGTAATTCACCTAATGAAGAGTATTCTATCCTACATAAAGACCAATCAAAACACTTGTGTATATCAGGATGTGCAGTAATATAGAAAGCTGCTTCATATTCAGGATCGTCACCAGGTTCAATTCCTTTTGCATCTAATAATCTAATGTAATTCCGTTCATGTTCTTCATTTGCAAAATACATTATTCTATCCCCTTTGTTATAAGAATCTTCATGTTCATTTTTAATAGAATTTCGTTGGTTCTCAATTTATATTTTCGGTGCTTTAATCGGTATCCCTTTTTAAGAATTTGTAAACTGTGCTTTTAAGTTACCTTTATACGTAACATATAATAGGTTTGATATGCTATGCTAGATTATATAACTATTTAGGGGAGGGGAAGATGAATGGGAAGTGAGTTTTTAATTAGTATCCCAGGTAAGGGGCTATCATTGGAGGAAATAGCATTTTCATACTTAGAATTGATAGAAGATGATTTTAATATGACAATTGATGAAATGGCTGTGTATCTTTGTTGTAGTTATGATTATGTTCAAAGGAATATAGCGCCATACATATATCATGTATATATTAACTCTGTAGCAAATAAAGCGTTATTTACACATGGTGAGCAAAGTAAATATATAGATTTGTTCACGAAACGCAAATTGTTTTCTCGAAATGGTTTTCAACAATTTATATTAAAAGAGTCGGTTTTATTAGTTGATCGGGAACGATATTATTTAAATGAGTTAAACACCGAAGCCAGGAAGAAGTTGGGGGAATTAGCCAGAAATCAAGAAAAAGAAACTACTACTTCTAAGATGTTTGAAACTATAGCGCTACAGCAGACAAATACTCTGTATTCGAAAACGGAATTAATGAATAAAGTTGTTAAAGAGTTTGTGGTTAGTGAGTTTCCTATAAAGTTATATAGTCTCAAAGATCTATTAGATGGTATAGAAGATCTTAATATAAAATTCCGGTATAAAGTTATGGTTTATCGCTACCTGAAGCAACAAGGTGTTCCAAAGATAAAAGTACAATCATTAATACGATATAGAAGAGAAGACTTAGAAAATACAGCTGTGTTTTCGCTGCCCTTAGTCGTAGATAAAAAAGAAATGCTATCAAGTATTGAAAAAATTATAGAGTAGAAGATATAATTCACTGAGTTCTTAATATATGAGAACTGGCTATATAATGGAGGGTTAATAGAAAATGAAAATACTAAATGATATGAAAAAAGGATATGTAAAGTTGGCTCTCAATGACGGTGTTAGTATTGGGATTTTCCTCATAGGAATGGGGGCTATGCTAGCTGTAATTGGTGCTGTTGGAGTATTTGACCAATCAAAAATACAATATAATAGTTGGGGTGCTTTGTATTTTACAGGTATTGGTGTAGGTATTTCCTCTTCAATCATCATAGCACTTGATGATGGACCGCCTAAAAAAAATAACATTTTTTATTGGATTGCAATTATACTTTCGGTAGCACTTATTATATCTTCTCATATTTACGGATTAAAGGATGTAGTTGTTACTGGATTTGCTATTATCGGTATAGGTATTGGAATTATTCGTCCAATTCAAGTTAAAATATACCAAGAAAAATATCCAATTATTCCTGGTGAACTAATTGGCTGGGGTGTTTTTAATAATAAAGAACGCCAAATTACTATTATCAACGCTTCTAACATGTTTGTAGTAATGGATTATTATTTTTCAAAGTTGGACGACACCCAACAAGTTCATAACTATGATCAATATAGATTTGAAGATATTGACGCAGCACGAAGATTTGCTAATGGTCAATGGCAAGTGCTCAGAAATAATAATAAAGGGAATTGTAAAATATTTTTTGAGACTAAGTAAATAATCGGTAACTATTATTGTATGGAGTTTAGATTTTTAAACTGCTATATTTTCAACCCTGTTCTAAATTTAGAACAGGGTTATGTTTGTATGCACTTCTAAAATTAAATAGATTTGTTGTCTTACTACATTCTTATTCATCCGAACATTATATAGTTAAGAAGAATTATATATGTTTCTTATAAAGGTAACTTATATAAAGTGTTTCAATCTTGAAAGTGTTCTAATCTTGATTCTGACAAAATACAGCAAAGACCGTGCGAGCTTCGTCGATGGATTTTAAAAGGGATTATTCCTTCAATATGGAATTCCACTTATAGGAGGTGGCGTAGCGCTATGTCAGAAGCGGAAATAGTATATACCAGCAATGAGGTTTATAGTCGTTTAGGGGTAAGCGGCAGCACACTTAGAAAGTATTCGGATGTCCTTGAGCGTGAAGGTTATGATGTAAGAAAGAATAGTAGAGGGAGAAGAGAATATACAGAGTTTGATGTTGTACTTATTGAACAGTTAGTAGAATTGAGTAAGCAAGATGGCATGACTTTAGAAAAAGCTGCGAAAATGATTGCAAAGCAGTTTGGAATCGCTAATAAGAAAGAGGAATCCCAGGGTACAGATCCAGTTCCTTATCAAATGCAATATCAATTCCAACAACAATATAGCGCTATGATTGAAGAAATTAATAAGGTGCAGCAAGCAAACTTATTAGAGATGGAAAAGAGACTAGGTGATCGTATAGATCAAAAGAACAAATTAATTGAAGAGGATATAAAAGAAAGAAATAAATTAATAATGGAAGATATGATGGATCGGAAGGAACGTGAAGAAAGGGTAGAAAAGAGGTTAGAGCTAAGGGACGATAACCTTATGAAGATGGTCAGAGAGATCCAAGAAGCAAAACGGACTATTGTATTAGCCCAGGAAGAAATAGCGGCAGCAAAGAAAAAATCATGGTGGAAGTTTTGGGAATGAGTACACCCATTGAACGGTGCACTCATTCTCTATTAAAAATGGAATATATACTTTCTTTGTTGGGTTTAAACTAATTAATTGTTATATCCGTTTATGAGGAATGTATTTAATAGGTTGCTGTATATACTTATGAATTTAAAGCTTTCGCCACTCATCACATGCTGTACGAATATTTTCACGCATACTATTTGCAACATCTAACCTGACATTTAAGAAATTATCTCTCTGTGATTGTATATCAGATCTAGCATCAAGATAGATCCTTTGAACAGATGGAGCATTTCTGCCTGCTTCGGTTAATTTGTAACGTGGGGTACCTGGAGATTCTGTGTACCATAGTGAATCTGTTAATAATATGGGATCAGAATCATAAATATGAGCTCTAGTATCTAAATTCTCATCCCACTCATCTACAAAATAAAAGCGGTATTTGAGTGTAGGATAAGAATTAGAAGTAGTAGGAGCAGTAATTACATCGTAGTTGCCGCTATTACCAAACATTGCCTCGCCTACACTTACATTTGTAAAGTCAACTAATCTGTCACTACGTGGTTCACATAAATCAGCATACTCTTTCCCACAACGACTTAAAGTAGTTTTGTACCCAGGGATAATATCACTAAGAGCTTTTATGTCAGTTAGATGCAAAGTGCAAATGTAAACAAGGGCTGTTATACCTTCAAATTTATCAAAACGTTTTAAATGATCCACTAAATCTGAACCATCGTCATATATTGAGTGTAAAATATTCTCATCTTGGCTCTCAGGATAGCCCTGTAGACGTCTCGCAATACTGTTACACCTATCTACATAGTCATCTAAAAATTCTTGGTCAATGATTTTTTGTATCCTATCACAAATTTCTTCTACTGCTCTTTCCACCGCTTCTGTAGCACTATCTTTTGATGGAAACATTTCACTAATTACTGCTGCACCTATTGAAGAACCCAATGAACTAGCTCCTATTTCTAATATTTTCTGCCAGTTTAACTCATCATTTATCATCATTATCACTCCTTTATAATTAGATTGTTCATGACCGTCTCGGTTTTATACATTTTTTTAATATCCTCATAGATTTTTTAAACTATAATTTCACATACCTTACTAAAAATAAGTTTTAGTGATTGACACAATAATCTCTAGAGTGCTACGTTTTTAGTGTTAAAGTAATATGAGGTTTATTATTTAGATGCTACATATAGGAGAAAAGGTGCTGGAATACGTTTAGAGAATGAAAAACTTTCTTCTAATATTCTTTAAAATCCGATATATAGATATTTTAATAAAATGAACCGTACATGTAGAGAGGAAGAAAGCAAGATGTTTAAAAAGGTTACATCGGTTGTTGCTTTTGTTTTATGTGCTAGTTTTCTACTAACCGCTTGTAGTAGTGGAGAGACAGAGACTAAAAATACAGCAAAGGCAACTGACAAGAAAGAAAAAAACAATCCATTAATTTACCGTATATAGCGGAGATCCCAACAATGGATGTAACAAAGGCAACTGATAGTGAATCAATGAATGTAATGCGAAATGTGTTTGAAGGTCTGTATATACTTGGGAAAGATAATAAATTAATTCCTGGTGTGGCGGAATCTTATGATGTAAGTGAAGATAAAAAAACTTACACATTCCACTTGAGAGAATCGAAATGGTCAAACGGAACGCCAGTTACAGCTGAAGACTTTGTTTTTGCTTGGAAAAGAGCTGTGAGTCCTGATACAGCAGCAGAATACTCGTTTCTATTCTTTGACATAAAGAATGCAAAGAAAATAAATAGTAAAGAGCTACCTATAGATCAGCTAGGAGTAAAAGCGGTAGATAATAAAACGTTAGAAGTGCAATTAGAACAACCCGTCCCTTACTTTGTAAATTTGACAACGTTTCCAACGTTTTTACCAATAAACGAGAAGTATTTTAAATCAAAAGGGAATCGATATGGTCTAGAAGCAGATCAGTTAATTTATAATGGGGCATTTATGCTGGATAGTTGGAAGCATGAACAAGGTTTTCAATTTAAGAAGAATAAATCCTATTGGGATGCTCAAACAGTTAAATTAGATGAAATTAATTTCGATATTATAAAAGATAAGTCAACAGAAGTGAATTTATATGAATCGGGTCAAATAGATCGTGTAGGGTTAACAGGAGATTTTGTAGACAAATATAGACAGAGTCCTGACTTCAAGGAGCGCCCTGGAGTAACTATGCAGTTTTTACGTTTGAACCAAAAAAATGAAGTGTTAAAAAATAAATATGCAAGATTAGCAATCAGTAAAGCGTTTGATAAGAAGGCTTTTACAGAAACAGTTCTAAACAATGGCTCGCTTCCAGCGGAAGGGATTGTACCGCTTAATTTTGCAAAAGGGTCGGACGGAAAAGACTTCCGAAAAGAGAATGGAAACTTAACGAAATATGATGTAGATGCAGCGAAGAAAGAGTGGGAAAAAGCGAAGAAAGAGCTAGGGAAAGAAGAAGTAACATTAGAATTGCTAACTAGTGACAATGCATTAGCAAAGAGAAATGCAGAGTATTTAAAAGGTGAGCTTGAAAAGAATTTGAATGGATTAACTGTGAATGTTAAACCGCAGCCACGTAAACAACAAATTGAATTGTTATTAAGTAGCGATTATGACATAGGTGTAGATGTATGGGGGCCGGATATTCCTGATCCGATTACGTTTTTAGATTTATTTACAACAGATAGTACATATAACTTTGATAAGTATTCAAACAAACAATATGATGAACTCATTCTTAAAGTGAAAACAGATTTAGCTAGTGATGAAAAGGCACGTTGGAAAGCAATGAAACAAGCAGAGAAAATCTTATTAGAAGATGGAGCGGTAGCGCCTTTTTATCAACAAGGTAGATCATATTTACAACGTTCTTCGGTAAAAGGCATTGTGACAAATGATTTTGGTGGGGAATTTAACTATAAATGGGCTGAAGTTAAGAGATAAATTTGAAATGAAATAGTACTATTCATAAAAAATATGCATATTAGTAAGGAGAAAAATATGAAATTACAAAAGGTAATTGTGACTTTGCTATGTTCTATTCTGTTTTTGGTCGCATGTTCTTCGCTATCAAAAGAGGATTATTTGAATGGAGCCGCAAAAGAAAGTAGTAATGCAGATGAGGATTTTGAAAAAATAGGTGATTACAAACTTTCAATAGATGAAAAAAAGAAATACATTGAAAACCGTGTTTCTATTCTAAAAGAGACAAAAAACCTCTCTGCTCCTTCCGAATTTAAGGAAGTACATAAAGAGTATGTTAAAATCTTAGATTTAGAGATTAAAGCACTTGAAAAGGCAAAAGGAAATCTCAGTAGTAAAGACTCCATATTAGACGTTTTTAGCAGTGAGGAAAGGATGAAATATTTTAGTTACCACGATTCATTCCAAGACCTTTTAGATGAAAAGGAACGAGAAATATTTCTTAAAAAAAGAACGGAACTTGTAGATAAATAATAAGATGTCCTTTAAAACGCTTAAACGTCGTTGAGAGGGCGTAATCTTTGATAGGAAAGAGCTAGGTAGGAGTCACCATATCAAAAAAAGAAAATTGTACGTTTAGACACAATTCAGACACAAAATATCCGGTTCCTTGTACGCTAAGGGATCGGATATTTATTTTACTGTTTTATGTAGTGTACAATTTCTCGCTTCTTTAGATACTGTAGAACATTTAATAAATATCAACTTATATGGGGTAGCACCACATCGCTATCAAGCTAAGCTCATACAACGTCGATTATAGTAGAGGTGGTTTCTTTTTTCTAAAGGCTACGTGTAGGAAATTTAAAGATTTGCATACGAAATAAACCCTAACGGGTTTCATTTTTTTGAATTAAGCCGCTTGATTATCAGACATGGTACAATTGTAAACGACACCCAATATGTCAAAGACTGTTTTCTTCTCAAATCGATGAGATTTTCGCCCGTTTTGCTGTAGGAGGTTGAACAGGCGAATTAGAATCCTTGATAGGGGTACCGCCACATCTCTATCAAGCTAAGATTTTAAAGTCCCCCCCTAAACGGAAATTTTCTTTCTCTACAGGTAGTTACTTTGAGAAGGTAGCTCATCTTTTTCGTTTTGGGGGTGTTTATTTTTTAGTTGGTGGTGATTTGGCGGGCCCCCTCATAAAGAAAAGACACCCTAAGGTGCCTTCCTCCGACTTGAGCCATCGTATAGTAATATGGTATCGGATGCCAATCCAAATATTATTTTACCATGTTAAATTGTTGTATATATTGAGAAATATGATCCAGGTCTATAGATTATCTAAAAGCATCCATTTGCACTTCTTCATAAATAAATCCAGCTTCTTTGGCTGTTATTCCAAACCGTTTAGCAGCTATTTCAGCAACTTGCGGATCATGTATTTCAGGGATGTAGTTTTCGTCATTGTTTGTGAGGATTCTGTACTGCTCTTTCATAAAATCAAATATAACCCTATAGTTCATTCCATTACTAGCAAATTTCTCTTTCTTTTGTGGTGTGTATTTAGAGGTATTATTGGAGTTGGCTTTATAAGTGCTATTATCTAGTTCTATGTCATAATCACGCTTTGAATATTTTTCGAAATCGTTTATAACAAGCATTTTATCAAAAATGTCCATAACAAATGTATCGTCATCATACAATAATTTCAGCTCCTTGTAACGACAGGATCTATTCTCTCCGCAATAAACATCATTAAAAGAACCCATAATTTGATCGAGCGTATTATACATGATTTGGTATTTTTCCATGGTAGACAAATCTGAGAACCTTTCATCTACGTTTACTTGAATATTTACTGGTGTAGTATCTTCTTCTTTTTTATCAGCTTTATAATCGACTTTTTCAATATAAGGGCCTAAAGGACTATCTTCTAATTTTTCCTTAGTCTCATGTTCTACATATTTCATATTAGCTGAGCAACCAGAAAATAATAGACATGTAGTAAGCAGTAATCCCACAATAAATCCCTTTCTCATGCGTATCACCCCTAATTTTATTTATGTCTGAGAGTAAAATAAAAGCACCCTTTCGAGTGCTAATTATTTCTTACTTAATGCAGGGTGTTCCCAATATTGATTAGCTACTTTAGGCAAGTTGTTATGTAAAAAGTTATCGTAATTGATCTTGTCTAATGTTTCGCGATTAAATCTGATTTTCATGACATTATCCTTTTTCTCGTTACCGTATTGGTCCACTAGTGGATATGTATAAAAGAAAGCAATTTCGCTTATGTTTTTTTCATTTTTTAAATCTTTTAATATAGATATTGTAGCAATCCACATGCCTTTTTTAGTGTAATTTGCTGATACGTTTTCTTTGGCTTCAGCAGTTAATAATACAATTTTATCGTTTGGATCTTCAGTCCCTAAGTTGTCATTCACTTTAACAGATTCAACTTTTCCCTTGCCAAATTCGTTGCTAGCCAGCTTTTTAACCTTATCTTCAAGTGATTCCTCTTTTTTCTCTACAGGTTGTGCAGCGGCTTCTTTTTCTTGTTTCCTTTTCTCTTCTTCAGCATTCGTTTTATCTTCATCTTGAGCTTTTTTTATTGCTTCTTGTCTTTCTTTTTCAACATCAGCAGTTACCTGTTGTGATTCTTTTTTATCGCCTTTAAATCCATCAATGATTCCACCGATAATAGCTAGGTATACAAAACATGCAACAACCATTTTCCACTCAGTGCCGGAACGGAACCCTATAATTTTTTTATACCACTTTCCTTGTGAACGTTCATTTTGTCTTTTTTCTAATCGGTTGTTGCTCATATTATTTCCCCTTTCAAAATGTAAGATTTTTTCCCTCATGGTAGCAAACAAGTTATTTGTATACTGTCATATTTTGTCGGGTGAAAATAAAAAAGACACCCAAAGGTGCCTTCCTCCAGCTTAAATCCTAAGCTTTTTGGTGTTTATTCGCAATGTTTAGTATGACATTAGTTTTCTAATCTAAAGCTGCAGTAAATATGCAGTACTCCTAATTGTAACATCTAAACCATTAATGGGTCTGTATGGAATATATGTAATTATTTATGTTTTAATTTTCAGAATCATACATCTGGTGTAATATCATTGTTTTTCTATAGGAATTGTATCAAATAATTGTCTAGATAACTAGTCTTGTTGTTAATTTCTATTTATCTTAACATTTAGTTGTACAGTAAAATTATAGAAAAAGAGGAGAGATTTACTATGAAATTAAAGAGAATTATTCCAACAAGTATCGCTTTTGCAGCATTATTAACAATTGCACCACTAGAATCTTCAGCTGAAGAGAATATCAATACCAAGAATTTTGAAGGGCAAACAACAATTAATGGTGAAACAGTTGAGTTTGATGGGGTTGAGGGTAGTTCAGTAATGGTTACACCAGAAGGAGTTGCCTTGGCTTCAGGAGGAAATAGAACTTGGAGTGTCACTAACTATAGACCACTAGGTTTGACTTGGTATACTGTAGCTAAAGCTGATACCCAAAAGGTACATGATAAATTAGGAGCTAGAGCAAGGTTATTTAAAAAGTCTGGTTCACTTTGGAAAAGTAAAAGCAGTACTGTAAAGAATACTAAAATAGTTTCAGCTACAGCGAAACCAGATAGTTATATAAATAATTTTAATGGTGCATATTCTGTTGGTAACTTTACATTTGAAAAAAGTGGTTATGTAGATACATATCCTGAATTAAGGAAAAATTGGTAATATGAAAAAAATTTTAATACTAGCAGCGTGTACTTTAGTACTCGCTGCCCTTCTTGTATTTGTAGGATATAATAAATTTACCAATGATAAGGATGATTCTCCTAAAATCAATGAAGTTTCAACTTCAACAGATGATAGTGGGGCTATTACAGAAATCGCATCATATGATGAAAATCTAAATCCATTAAGTATTGAAAATAAGTTGAAAATAGAGGACGATCAGAGAAAGACGATATATTTTGAGATTTTTAGTGGAATTAACTATGATAGAGATTTTAAGATTATCGTTTTACAAAATTTTATTCAAACGAACTTTCATGTTGATGGTAGTGAAACATCTATTTCTAGTCATAGTATAAATATTGGAGGAAATAAAAAAGAGAGAATTAAAGTTTCTGTTGATGTCGATAGTGAAACCGTAGATTTAACAGTTTTGTTTATTAAAGAACCTAATGAAATAGTTAAAGGAATGGATTTCGATAAATTAACGTATTATGAGCGAGTTTATGCGAAAAGGTTTACTATAGACAAGGGTGATGAAAAAATAGACGTAAATATAAAAAAACCAGATTTTTTATATAAAAGTGAAGTTGATGATACTCCTATATTTTTGAGTAAATCCTCAAAAGATAGAAAGATATTACCCTCAGCTCAAGAAAAAACTAATGCTTATTTACATATAGGTAATCCAAATGCAACGGAAAATATGCGAGCGGCTATTATCGCTTTAAAAGATTGGAACCAGGTGAAATTAAACGATGACATGGTTTGGTTCGTGGAATCAAAGAATACAGGAACATTGGGATATAAAGTTGATTTTCCCGAAATTGAACATATAGAAGAAAATTTACAATTTATATTGTTCCCATATCCTTATGAAGATTGGGGAAATTATACAATGAATCCAATTGAATATACTTTTAGAACCGCCTTATTAAAATAGATGCTATATCAATAGCATCCATTTTGAAAAAGAGAGAGTATACTTTGGTATTTTGTAATAGAAATTAAGCCCACTTACGGAAATAGGTGGGTTTTTTAATTTAAAGAAAAAAAGACACCCAAAGGTGTCTTCCTACGACTTGAACCATCTTAATTTTAATAATATGTATTGGACTCCCATCCGAATATTATTTTACCATGTTAAGTAATTTTATGCATTGAGGGGTATCGCCACATTGCTATCAAGCTAAGCTTATACAAAGTCAATTTTAGGCGAGATTGTTTCTTTTTCTAAAGGGCAAGTGTAGGTGATTGAAAGATTTGCATACGAAATAAACCCTAACGGGTTTCACTTTTTTGAATTAAGCGGCTTGATTATCAGACATGGTACAGTTATAAATGACACCTAATATATCAAAAATCGTTTTTTTCTCATACCGGTGAGATTTCCTCCCGTTTTGCTGTAGGAGATTGAACAGGCGAAGTAACACCTTTGATAGCTCTTGGGTGTTTTTTTGTATAGTTTGGAATAGAAGAAGAAAATAGTCTTTAATCATATATATGGCTTTATACTCACTAAGCTCTCGTTTTTTCTTCATGAGGAGCAATTGACGCATTTGAAACATGATAGAAGAACAGAGTAGAATGGCAATCAATTGACCATATAAATGGCACTCCAATCGTTCTGGTTTTATCTTTTTACAATGATGAATTTGAAAGAATGACTTCCACGTTTTAAATAAAATTTCGATTTGCCAACGCAAAGAATACCAGTCATGTACCTGTCCCATTGGGACAATATCTGTAGGGGTGTTTGTCATATATACATTGATACCACTAAGTCGTTTACTACGAGTAGAATACTTCATTCCTTTCTTTTTTTCTCTTACAGCTTGATCTTGTAATCGTTTTTGTTGCTGTTCTTTTGTTAATCGATGAAAAATTACACGTGCTGGTACTTTATCAATCATTCCTACATAAGCATCAGCTATTTCACATGTTTGTCCTGGCTGAAGAGAGTTCATTAAGACCTCCATATCTACCTGTATATACTTTGTACCTTTCTTGATTCTTCCATCTTGAAAGTAATCAGGGGTGGGATTTTTTTGATAAATGCGTGTATTGGACTTGATACGAGAGATATAGTAAGCCTTTTTATCTTGTATATGTTGAAGATCTTTCAAATGAAAATAACCTAAATCTCGGATACATAAATCATTAGCTGTTACAGTTGGGACACATAGAGAACCGTAGGTTCGATCATGTTGTTTACCTGGTCCTGTATGAATATGTAAGAACTGTCCGCTTAACAGGTCATACTCAAGTTGAATTTTCATCCCAGCTGTATGACTGCACCCTCCTGCACCTGGATAAACGAATGAAAAGATATCTGGAAGTTGAAATGCGGTAGAATCCAGGATCCGAATACGCTTGAAAACAGAAGTGTATGGAGAAGAAATCGGTATAAATGAGGCTAATTTTTGGTTTAGAAGTTCGGCTAATATGTGTTGTAAAAATTGGACGGCCGCTTTATTAAATCGTTGATTTAACCCCTCAGGACTGATGAGAACTTCTGTTGATGCTTCTAAACAGCTAGATAGCTGAGTTAAAGAAGTCGTAGCGATATTTTGACTCATCCATACATATAAAGCGACCAAATCTTTGGCTTGGTACTTACTTGTTCGTTGCACAAAGCCAACATCTCTAGCAAGATTTCGTAAGATATTAGGGGATAAAAAGCTTTGAATTTCTTGAGCAAATAGTTGTAATTCATCAGATACAGAAATAGACATACAAAAACGCCATCCTTTCCTATGATTCTACAGAAAGAATAGCGTATTTTTTCATTTTAGGGGAATTTTTGAAGAAGGAATTAATAGTATTAATAGAATATGTAAAAATACTCCGCTATCTAGTGAACAGTTTTATACTTTCCGAACAATAGCCAAATAAATGGATGATACTATACTTTGAATAAAAAACACAAGCATTACATAATAAATAAAATATTCCTTATCTATTAACTTAAATATTGCTACTAATGCTACTCCAATTAATATACCAGCCGTTAGAACAGTATAAGATAATGACTTAATTTTAAAGATGAACATTTGTCCTCTCTCATCTTGTGACTCCATCCGACGTTCAAATGTAATTTTGTAAATTTCTGCAATAAACACCAATACTACTAACACACAAATTACAATCGTAGCAATATTAACCATTATTCATCCTCCTCATATTTAAATACATCAGTTATCTCTTTCTCAAGTGAATTAGCAATTTTGAAAGCTAAAATCAAAGAAGGGTTATATTTATTTTTTTCTAAAGCTACTATAGTTTGTCGACTGACACCAACTGCATCTGCTAATTGTTGTTGAGTCCATCTTTTTTCAGCTCTTCCTACTACTATATTATTTTCAAGCATGTCATTCCTCTCTTCTATTATACAGTTATATTAACGTAATAGTAATATGTTTTTTACAGAAAGTAAAGAATATATTACATCAAACCGAATAATACATTATATGTTTCGCCGAAAAAACGTGAAAATTATACGCTATTAAATTTATTGGGGGGTCTGCCGCATGCCCACCAACTTAAGAAAACAAATCCACCCCATAACGAAAAAATGAGCTTTTTATTACAAATTAGCACAAAATTTCGTTCTGGGGGTATTTGTATTTTGTTAGCTTGATAGCGATGTGGTGCTACCCCAGATTATATTAAATAACTTATATAAATCCTTACAAATATATATATAGATGTATTACAATGTATTAAGTGTATAGAAAGGAGGTTTGGTGATCGAAATAACAAAAGATGTTATAACAATAATTGCTTCAGTGTTCGGAATTGTATAGCGCCGGTTTAGATATCCCCTCTAAAGCGACTAAGAAACTACAAGAAAAGAAAAAGCGCAAGCGTAACAACCGCAAGCGCAAGTAAGCAAGTTGAGGGGAAAGGTTGAGAGCCGATTTCTCCTCAATACTATTATAACATCGGTCACCAAAAAATGATGAAGAAGTTAAAACTCATTGATTTAAGTATTTTTGTTGTCCTGTTCCTATGGTTACTATCTAATGATTTTAGCGTAAAGACTAAATTAGGCTGGGCATTCGTAGTTGTATGCATTGTATATGCTATTCTATTGATAATTAAGTTATGTATGAGAGGTGAAGACGAATGAATTATCATTTAAACTCTAGGGAAGAAGTAGAGAATTTCATCAGAGAAGAAGTTCTTATTACTTCAGAGGCAATGGAGATTTTAGGTGTTAGCCGTTCCCGTATGAGTGTTATGATTAAGTCTGGTAAATTGACACCAGTTAAAAAGCTAGGGAATGTGAGTTTATTTCTAAAAGCTGATATAGAAGCCAAACAAGAAGAATTAGAAGGATTGAGAGAAAAGTTCCGTCCTTATGATGAGTAAGAAGGGGTTCACCCTATTGAAATAAACTAACCAAACAAAATCTCCTTTAAAGGGAAAAACGCTATTTCTTTCCGTCACTCTACAGAAGGAATAGTGCTTTTTATTTTATGAGTAGTTCTTGAAAAATTAATTTATACTGTTCCATTCGTGATTTTAATAATGCTTTTATTGTTTATTAGTATTGCGAAACAAGATACAACTGAAGGAAAACAATTTACGAAAGAAGAAATGAAGCAATTTGCAGTATATATTTGAGGATTATCATTACATTAATGAAACGGAGTGTACAAATTGGGATATTTTAACCCTGAATTAATGAAAAATAATTTAGATCAGGAAGAAGCAATACAAATTGTAAAAAACTATATGAAAAGATTTGCAGAAACATATGAAGATAAAGGGTATGCAGCGGAAGTTATTGAACGTATTTACAATGAGGATACTACTTGTGAGGATATTGACTTTATTTTAGAGTGTAAAAAGCTTCTATAAGAAGTTCTATAGCAAAAAAGAAACTTCAGTAGCAATATTTTGACTTTCAAGAATCAGTACGATTGGCGAAATAAATAAGAAATATGAAGTTAATGTATTAATCTTATAACATATAAAAAGACACTTTACAAAGTGTCTTTTTATATGTTGGCATACTGTAAAAGAAAATGTAGTGATTAATCAAAATCTGTTGAATGCTTCTTGGTTGCACTTAGTATAACATCTATAATTAATATTTTAAAATTTATTAGGGTTAACAAAACAATCTTTTCGAGTTAAGTTAAATAACAAGATGCCTTAAAAAGTATTAATTGATGCTACATTCACTTCTATTATTTTAAATAATCTAAAAATTAAAAATAATATTGAAAAATCAAACCATATATTTAACATTATGTAAATATTTAGTATATTTGACTTGTGCAAATTCATAACAAGGGGGATTTAAATATGAAAAAGAAACAATTAGTTTCAGCACTACTTACTTTAGGTTTAGCATTTGGTGTTGGAGTTAGTACATTAGCTCTTCCTGCTATTGATGCTAGTGCAGAGATTGGGAATGAACAACCAACAATTACTTTAGGAGATGGGACGAGTAGTTCTGCTGAGTACGAGTTTAATGTTCCAACGGGTTATGGACATGTTAAATGTTACTTTAAAAATCGGGGCGAAACTGAAGTGAAAATTAGTTTAGTACATGCTAGTAGCGGTAAAGAGTATATAAATAAAAAGCTTGAACCAGGTGGAAGATTGGATTGGTTAAGCAACGAAACGTATTCGCAAGGAGTAAGAGGTGGTCTTTATAAGTTGCAGCTAACTAGTGGTGATAAACCTACAAAGGTTGATTTTGCATTTAAAGCATCTAATATCAAGTGGTAACAAAAAGAAGACGGTTTTTCCGTCTTCTTTTTGTTATCATAAAAAACTGTAAAAACAATAGAATTTGATATTTAGAAATCAGGTTCTGTTTCACTATGTTTAATTATTTCACTGCTTCTTTTAATTTGTTTCAACCCTAAAAACGACTGTTTCTTAATTATACATGATATTTATACGATTATTTCAGAAGAAATTATAGGTTTATCGATTCTTCCTTAAAACTATTTAAAATATAATCTGTCAGATCACTACCGTTAAATCCTTTTTCTTTTATTTTACTCAGCTCATCAATAAAAGCTTTTGTGGAATTAGACTGAAAGAGCAGCAACAGAGAAACTACCTAATCTAATAATCTTGTTTTAGCTATACAAGTATCCATACTAAGTCTTACTAATTTTTCATTTGAATTATTGGATAATGTTGTTTTACTTTTACTATAATTATATAATAAGTTATCAATTTATGTGAACCACAAATAAACAAGAGACACACTAATATGCAAACACTAGCAATATCAAAGGATTAGTCCATGTGGCTTCACTATTATTTCTAATCAGTGATATATTAGTCTAAAAAGGAAGAGTATAAAAAGAACCAACTGGACCTATTTAAAAGGAGAGAATTTATACATGTTAGAGACTCTTGAAATGAGAAAAAAACAACACGAAATAAAAATACATAAATACAAAAATATAAAAAAATACTATAATCCATTTTTGTTTGCAATCTCGATTATTTATTTTCTCTATTTTATGATTACTGATCATTATCTATCAGCACATCTACTACTTTCTTTCATTATCGGTTTTACTCTTTGGAGTATAGGCCTTGCAATAAATTTAAAACTCTTATATGAGATAAATGAAAAACGAAAAATCTTGAATATAGAAACAATAAACGAAATGAAAAAAAATAAATATATGAGTCCTGGAAGAAAAGAACGTTATATTAAAGATTATAATGCTTCCAAAAATGAACTAGAAAAATTAATGACTTACGCTAAATTTAGCTTAGAAGCTAAAGAAAGAGAAAACGAGATAAAAGACGATAAAGGAATCTAGATCTATAATTGTAGTATGACATGCAGATAGTGGCTAGAAATGTAAAAAATAAAAGGTGGTATAAACATGAAATCAACAGGTATCACAAGAAAAGTAGATGAATTAGGGCGAATTGTTCTTCCGAAAGAGTTAAGAACAACTTTAGGAATTGCAGAAAAAGATCCTATAGAAATATTTGTAGAAGATGAAAAGATTATTTTAAAAAAATATAAATCTTATGATGCTTGTGCAATAACTGGTGATATTTCAGAAAAAAATATATCATTAGCAAATGGCCAAATCGTTCTCAGTCCTGAAGGGGCTAAACTTTTAATTAAGGAGATTCAAAAGCAATTAGTTAAATAAGGGCATTCTCCTTAGTACAATACAAAGAAAAAGACATCTATATAGATGTCTTTTTCTTTGTATTAAACCAACATGATTCTACTAACTCTACTTTTACAGTGGTAAATATATCAGCACTATTTCATATCACATTCATTTTAGCACAAGAATCCATTATTCTATATATATAAATTATATTTTAAAAATATACTTAATTTCCCCCTAAAAAACGAATGTATTTTCGCGAAATGACTTGATTATATAGGTTGGGTAGGAATATAACGAGAACAAAAGTTCTTATTGTTAGAATAATACCGTGTATGGCTATTCATTATTCCCGAACAATGCAAAACCAAATGTTAATAGAAGCTATGCAGACAAGAGACGAAATCGATCTCTGTCATTATAAAGATGGAATTATAGTAAGTAAGATTGTTCGCATTATAAGTTTGATGTTTTAAGTACTACAAATATCATTTAATAAAGTGCTTTTTAATGAAATATGTATAATCGATAAGAACATCTAGCGCTTCTTGTTGCTTTTCAGCAGGTAGATCTGCTAATGCTACTTTAATGGATTCTAATATTCTTTCTAGAGGATTATTTCTTGCAAACAATTCATCTATAGTGATATTATGCAACTCTGCAATCCGCATTATCGAATCTGCATCAGGATCAGCTTTTCCACATTCCCAATTTGCATAAGTAGTACAGCAATGTTTAGGCGATGTGATATATCGGATTAGGTATATCCTTGTTTTTTTCGCAATTCAGCAAGTCGCTTGCTTAGATGGAACATATCACCTTTTCCTTTCTGAATTATAACGTTAGTGTAAAACAGAAAGGATAAATTGTGTCCCGATAACTAAAAATAAGTCATAATTTAAAGTAACTTGTAATAATTAGTTAAAACGTTATGATTAAAGAGCAATATTTAGCATTCTATGAGCAAAAAATAGTAAGAAACTGAAATGTTGAATCGAGTTTCTTCCTATTATATATACTTACTAAAATAATGAATTGCCGATATCTATTGTGGCCAAGTTTTGGCGTCTTGTACGTTCTCTTAAATAACGTTCCGTCGTCATAATAGACTCATGTCCTAAATAGTCCCGTATTTTCTTAAGTTCGACTCCTTTTCCCATCAAATGATTGGCGAAGAAGTGTCTACAGGTATGGGGAGTTATTCTATCTTTTCGGTAACGCAGAAATGGTAAATTAGTTTCTTCAATTTTTTCTGCTACATATTTTGATAAGTAGTCCGCTCTATAATGAGAACCGTCCGCTTTAGGTAGAAAGGCAGATGAACTAGAGGCATCTAATTCACTTGTCTGTTTCCGTAGTTGACGAAGATGAAAGAGATCGTTGAGTACATCTTCAAAGATACGAACTTCTCTCGCTTTATTTCCTTTTCCAATTACACGTAGGAGATAAACATTTAAAGAAGGGTGGAATACAAGGTCAGCCCACTTTGCATTTGCGACTTCCTCAATCCGGAGTCCAGTAGTTGTAAGAAGAAAAAACAAGGAATACATAAAGAAATTCGTTTTCTTCAGTGTATCTAGAATTTCGTTCACTTCTTCTGGAAAGAGGTCACGATTGACTAGCTCTTCTTTTTTTACCGATACTTTTTTGAGACGACTACTAAAGTTGTCAGAAAGTCCATTGTTATCATACACATATTTTAAAAACTGCTGAACCACTGTTTTCTTTCGACGTAATGTGGTGGCCGCATACTTCTTACTTAGTTGATAGAAGTAGATTTCCATCTCATTATAGGATAATTCCTTAATGGTTCCGATTGATTCTTTTATATAACGAAGAAAATGAGAAAGATCATGCAGATAAAGTTTTTTTGTTCGTTCACTTCTTTTTTTCGTTAAAGAAGGCTCATCGTGTAAAAATAAATAAACTAATGATTCTTCGCTTAATTGGGAATAGTCAATATTTCGAATACCCATGCCCATGATTTTTTCGAAATGTCTGCTATCAAAAAAATCCGATTTGGATTTTACAAGTTGATTATTATGTTCGTAATTTATAATATTCAAATTTACACACACCTTTTAATAGAATGAAAAGACAAACATATATTTTTTATAAAATTTTATGATTCTTATTATACCACAATAAACGCATTATTTATTGTGGTATAAAATGAAATGTTTAAATATATATTTTTACATTATTATTTAACGTTTCTGTTTAGATAATGTATAATGGAAATGTTTAGTTGAATTTTTTTGTACATTTCAATCCAAATGCGGTAGGAGGAGATTTTTTTTGACTAGTCTTCGTCTGAAAATTTTACAAGAAATCCATAATTTAGAAGATACCCATTGTTCAATTTGCCCTCTGAACAACCTATCAGTGAATTGTACAGATGAGCAAGAACAGGCAAAACAGAGGAACTACAAACATTGTAAAGGTTGTCCCATTTTCGATTCCATCCGAGAGAAAGGAGAGCAATTGAATTCTTTATCGAAAAAGAGTACATTTAATAAGGTACGAGAACGTTATATGGAAAATCCATTTAAGTATCTGCAGTATAAGGAATACTCAATCAAAGATGTAGTAAAAGAAACAGGTTTAACAAAGTATCAACTAAGAAAATTTAAAGAACAGCTAGAATGAAAGTTTTGGATGAGGTGAGAAATGGACTATTTATCTTTAGAAGAGGTATGCGATAGGATAGGTATAACAAAAAATCAATTAGGCTATTTAATTAAGTTTAAACAGATCGAACCTATCAATCTGGCTACCTGGAGAGCAGATGGTGGATATCGTTTTGAGCAAGAAGACGTAAAAAAGTTAGAGGAATTATACAAAGACTCTTTAACATTAAAAGAGGCAGCGGAATTTCTAAATAAGTCTAAGACTTACGTTCATAATGCGGCTAAAGATGGGATATTGCCCTTTAAAGAGATTGCTAAAGGGAAATCTACTGAACGATTGTACTTAAAATCCGATTTGGAAATTTTCAAAGAAAGAATTGAAAATAGATCAAAAGGGGAGTCGAAAGAAAAAAAGCAGCATTTAAGTCTATACCTTAATGAAAAGGTATTAGAAGCAATAAAGAAAAAAGCTGGAAAGAAAGGGTATAATGGCTACAAGAAATTTGCTGAAGATATTTTAACCGCAGAAGTAGAAAAAGACATAGAAGAATAGAAATTCCCGAGAGAATAGACCTCTAAAAAAACAAAAAACGTTCTAAGGGGTCTATTTTTCCTTTTAAGAAGTTTACGAACTACCAGGTCTAATTACATTACTTGAATCGCTAAAGTTGTTTACGATCTGATTTGAGAGGTCATTTTTCGGGTTCGCCACAAAAAAAATTAACTGTAATTACAAAAAAGAGTTGACATATATGAATTAGAAAATAGAAGGAAATATGAATGGTAATTTTAAGGGCTTTTTATTTAAGAGGGGAAAAATGTAAAAAATAATGAGAGGTAATGATACAAGGGTTATAAATACAAAGATTTCACTTGGAACTTGGTAGGACCTATGAGTATGCTAGAGAGTTTGGGGAGACATCCATAGCGGAATACATCAAAAAGAATTGAAGCTTTATTTGAAATTTATATTCTCAAAAAATAACGTATAAACCTAAGTTTAATTATGAAGAATCCCAGAAATATAGTTTACATATTCAGATTATAGTAAACTATATTCTTATAAAACACTTAAACTAAAAGATTATGAACAGACTGACATTGGACAAATTATCTATTATAGAGTGTAGAAGTATGGTAAAATTGAAGTATAACTGTATATCGTGTGAAGGTGGGCTTGTTATTATCCCTTCTTTCCATTTGGAAGGAAAGGGGGTGATATAACATGGGATTTTTGTTTGAATTTTTAAAAGAAATTGCAAGAGCAGTTGTGCGTGAGGTTTCAGAATACGCACTCAAAAAGCATTTCGAAAAAAAAGACAACAAAAAACCCTCGCTTCACCGACCAAAGTACAAGCGTGGGTCTAAAAGAAAAAGATAATGCATAATAACAACCGCCTTGACAGTAGCAGTTATGAGACGGGATGTTTCCAGCATCTCGTCTTTTTTAGTTTATGCAATTTAGTTAAGTACTATACTTTATATATATTGAATATGCATTCAATATATAACTAATCTACAGTAAACATACCATATTTTTATTTTTTGGTCAATCATGCGACTTATGATCACTAGAATTATCGCACCATTACTCTCTATAAAATGTAAATATAAAAAACATAATCCCTCAAAATATGTAAAAAATTATGGTTTTTAGATAAGTTAATGAATATTTCAGGCCCGATAAAGGGGTGATTTTGATAGGGGAAAATAGGAAATAAAATTAAAAGTGTTTCTCTGTTGTTATGTAAAAACTACTCAATAAAAAGAGTGTCGTATATCTTTAAAGTCTTATTCTTTCCCGTATCCTTGTATCCTTTTAACATCATTTTAGAAAATCGATTTGGATATAAATCATTTAGCATAGCAAAGGAGCTGGAATTCCAAAATTTTTCTAATGGTGACTTTAAACCGTTTTCAATTAACCATTTACAAGTATATATTTTTAATAATTCTTCCTGTGTTAGTTGTTCTTTTTCTTCAATTGTCCACTTTAAAGCTTCTAGAGCTCCCTGCTTTGTCCAATAATTATACGGAGTTACAGATAATTCCCATTCTCTAAAACGTCCTGGATACAAGTCATTTAGCATACGATAAGGACTATTTCCCCAATATTTATTTAACGGAACAATCAGTTTATTTTTTTTAATCCATTTTCTGCTATAAGATTTTTTTAACTCTTCCTGTGTTAGTTGTTCTTTTTCTTCAATCGTCCATTTCAGAGCTTCTAAAGCTTTTTGCTTTGTCCAAAATCGATTCGGAGTGGAAATTAGTTCCCACTCCTTAAACTTTTCTGGATATAAATCATTTAGAAACGCATAAGGACTGTCTTTCCAAAATTTAATTATAGGTGTTCGTAAATTATGTTTATTTAGCCAATCTATACTATATAACTTTTTTATGTCTACATCAGATAACTTTTCTTTAATTTCAATCGTCCATTTCAGAGCTTCTAAACTATTTTTTCTAGTCCAAAAATTCATAGGAGCTTTTTTAAATTGCCATTCTTTGAATCGATTTGGGTATAGCGCATTTAGCATAGCGTAAGGGCTATTTGCCCAAAAAAATTTGCATGGTGATGATAGACGATATTTCAATAACCAGGATTTGTCATATGCATTTAACAACTGTTCATCCGTTAGCTGTTCTTCATTTTCAATTGTCCACTGTAATATTTCTAGGGATTTTTGCTTTGTCCAAAAATTTTTAGGAACTACTGATAATTCCCACTCTTTAAACTGATTCGGATATAATGCATTCAAATAAGCATAGGGGCTACCGTTCCAATACATACCACAAGGTGAAATTAATTTATGCTTTTTTAGCCACTTTTCGCCATATACATTCAATAATTGTTCATCTGTTAGCTGCGCTTTTTGTTCAATTGTCCATCGTAAGGCTTCCAAAGCTTTCGATTTTGTCCAAAAATTTACGGGGGCCATTCCTAATTCCCATTCTTTTATATAATTCGGAAAAGCATCATTTAGCATAGCATAGGGACTTGAATTATATTTAGAAAGAACAGTTGCTAGTTTCATTTTTTGAATTAATTTTTGATTCCAACCTTGTTTAATATCATCTGGATTCCATTGTAATACATGTTCAATTAAATATTTTGTAACACGTTTAGAGAGTTCAAAATCTATATCTTCATTCCAAGTATTGGGAGGAAATCGTTTTCTTTTTCCGTCTAATATTTCTTGGTAAATCTGTTCAATTGTAATTGAAATCATACTTTTTTCCCCTTAGATGTAATGAATTTTATAGGCTGTCTTGTGATTATTTATCATTTACTTTATAACAATATATCGAGTAATAAAAAGTGATAATTTGTCTACTTAAAGGACAAATTATCACTTTTTATAGAAGTTATCCTGCAATTATTAAAGTTACGTGTGCTTGATAAATCTAAGGAGATAATAAGGAGTTATAATGGAATTAAATTTTTGTGTATTGATTTTATAATCAAATGAATTTATGAGAGGGTGATTTATAATAAAAAATTCCGAACAAACATATATAAAGAATATTAGAATCTGACAAGTCATTAATGCATGGAGCTACCAAATATCTTTTGGGGAGGAAAATAGGAGGATTATATTTCAAGGTTAGTATTAACTTTAGTACATATGCAAAAAAATACTGATAGAATTTCTAATTGAATTATTTTAAATATATGTAAAAGAAGGATTAATAATAATTACTAGAAATAGAAATTTAAATTGAATAGTAGGTGTTTTTTACGTTAAATTTATGTACTTATTTAAGTGAAAATGTTTAGAGTTTGTTAAATTACAAACTATACAAAAAATGAACATGTTCATCCTTATATGATTGAAAAAAGAATTAGAAATGATTTGCAAAAAAAGACACTATTAAAATTGCCTTCTCATCAAAAAAGTACCTTATATAAGAATTTACGTTCTTTTCATCTGACTTTTTCATTTCTGTCTTTTTCTTGTGATCCTTGCTAAGTAACAAGTTTGACATTAAAGTGATTACTAATTATCACCAGTTTCGCATTGAAAGGAAATTTAGCATTTTCATTACTTTCGATTGTTTTAATATTTATATCTAAGGAGTTATCTTTGAACTTGTTATAATTATATTTTAACAAATTGGCATTAGAATTATTATTACCATTTTTCCATTTAGGATGATTAAGTTGATCAAACAACTCTTTTAGTTCTTGTTTATTTACAAAAGTGTATTTTTTATATTGTGGATGTTGAAGGATATTAGTAAATTGGGGGTAGTAAATAAAGGTGTAATTCATTCTAAAAATAAGAAATAAAAATATTATAATTTCAATTATTACATCAGTTCTTGGTGATAAAAAAAATTAAGTTAATAAAAAGGAATTCTTTTATTAATTTAATTCATAGGATTAATTAATATTTATAATAAATATTGAGAAGAACTTTAAATATATTATCAAAATTAATTCATGAAATAATAAAAAATGATTTTGACATATGGGATTTTTATAGTTCTCTTTTTTGCAACAGAAGAGAAGAAATACAAACTTAAGAATTTAAAGTTCAATATAGTCACCTAAACACGGGAATTACGGCTCTTTGTTGTAGTTTTTTCTGTTACCAAGGAAATGCTGAAAAATAGCGAATAAGACATTTATCTAATATAAATTTTGAAATCTTAAATGTAAACTTAATAGTATAGTAAGGTTGAAACACAATGAACCTTCATCCTTTTCAGTATTTACTCATAAGCTTTAAGATTCTAATTCATTGAAAGTAAAAATAACTTGTGATGTTATTTACAAGTTATTTTTACTGTTTTTTTTATTTGTGAATCTTCGAGATACCTAATCATTCGGAATGAGGGGATTTCTTCTATAAACTAATGAAACTACTCATAAATATGAAAGCCCTCATTAAAAATGCTACTATTCATTAAAAAATGATACTAGTTCCCTGAATTTTTATTTTGATTTACATACATACTACATATAATTTCCAAATTTGTCTGATTTCGAAACAAAATTGGCGGTGAAAAATCTCTCCAAATATAAGAAGATTGAGATGGATTAAATAATATATTTGTATATTTGATGATTATTTGAATGATAATTTGTTAAGTATTATCAGATATTATTGTGAATTATCCGATTTTTAGTTTGTATTAAAAAAATCGTGTTTGAAAGAAGTGAGGAAGAATGTTTATAAAAAAGAACAAAAATTTAGTGATAATAATCTGTTTAATGTTCGTTTTAGGGACTACTGGATTATGGTGGGCAAAGGAAAATAAGAACTGGATATTTGCTGATGGTATACCAATTCTTATGTATCATGCTATAGGAGATCCACCAAATGGAACTGATAAAAATATGACAGGTTGGTATGTATCAAAAGAAAAATTTAAAGAGCAAATGGAATACTTAAAAAAAAATAATTATGATTTTATTTCATTTGATGAATTAAAAAATGCGAAAAGGTATAAAAAACCTATAATTGTAAGCTTTGATGACGGGTATGAGAATAACATGATTGCCTATAAAATATTGAACGAATTAAAAGACAGTAATTTCAAACCAAAAGTTACTCTTTTTATGGTAGCTAGTCTTATTGATCAACCAAACTATTTAAATCAGAATCAATTAAAACAACTTTCACAATCAGAAATTTTTTCAATTCAATCACATACAGGAAGCCATATAAATTTAACGGATTCTACAGTGGATTTTCAACTAGAATATGAAGAAACGAATAAAAAGATTTCTAAAATCACTGAAAAAAATGTTTATATATTATCATATCCTTTTGGAGCCTTTAATGATGAATCGTTAAAGCAAGCAAAAAAATATTATAAATATGCTGTTGCAATGGGGCATGACAGATTTAAATTACAGGATGAAAAAGATGAATTATATAAAATTAAGCGATTGACTATTTCGGGTCATGATAGTATGTGGAAATTCATTCTTATGGTCCGGTAATTTCAATAATTATTATTTTAAGGAATAGAATTTTTAAGTGTTAATCTAGTGTTGGTGAAATATTTACATAGAATAAGGAGTTATAATTATGATTACCCTAAACAAAAATAAATATATAGCCGGAATTGTATTAACAACATTTTTGCTGTCGTTGTGCATACAACCATTATCTATTTATGCTAATAGCTATGCCTCTCAGCATTTAACCCTACTAAATAAAAACGAGCCGAATTTAGTGCCAAAACCAGTGCAAGATGAGAATTGGTTTTTGGGAGAAATGCCTGAAAGTATTGACCATAATAAATTTCCTATTGTCTTTGTACATGGTCTTCACGGGCATGCAAACGAATGGTGGGGAGGAAATGAAATGTATGTGCGGGCATTTAAAGAAGGCTTTCGTACAGCATTTGTATCACTAAATGGTGAGAAAAATAACTGGGATAATGGTAAACAATTGGCGGATATTCTAAAAAAAATTTCCGAATATTTCGGTACTAAAGTTAATATTGTTGCACACAGTAAGGGAGGAATAGATACACAAACAGCATTAGTTCATTTTGGTGCTCATTCTTATGCCAATAATGTAATAACACTGGCTACCCCATTTCATGGAACTGCTTTAGCTGATTTAGCGTATAGCGCTCCAGCGAAATGGCTTATGAAACTATTAGGAAATTTAGATGTTGGAACAGAATCCCTTCAAACAAGTAACATGAAACTTTTTCGTGAAATAACCGATTCTAATCAAAATATATTAAAAAACACATATTATACAGCTGCAGGAACTGATTGGGGATCAGCATTTAGTGCGTCATGGCTAGGGGGTGTTTATCTTTCTGGAGTAGGGGGATCAAACGATGGTCAAGTAAATGTATTTAGTACACAACTCCCTTATGGAAAACAACTTTTCATAGCTCCTCTTAATCATGAAAATATGCATCAAGGTTCTGCAGTATTTGAAAAGATTAATCCTATACTACAAAAAAATAATAATAGTTTACAACCATTTTTCATGGTGAATTCTAAAGCTAGAGAGGTTAAACAAACTCCCAAACACACTGAACAATTTATAAATGGCGGGATTTTACTAGCACATAAAACAAGAGAAGAAAAAGTCTCTATAGATTCTTCTATCCAAGGAATTGAATTATATATTTTAACCAAAAATGAAGACACTCATATAGAGGTTATATCACCTTCTGAAACAAAATATAAAGCAAAAAATATACAAGCAATGCCTATGTCAGGGAGTGGGGTGTTTGATGGGAGTTACTTACAACGCATTTCTATAAGTCAACCTGAAAAAGGAGACTGGAAATTGTGCATGAATAGTACAAAGGAGGATGCTTATTTTATGATGGCCCAATTTAATAGTAATCCAATAATCTCAATAAATATGGATTCAGTGGTTAAAGCAAATACTTCTATACCATTAAAAATCAAAATAGAGAATCCCGAAACTTTAAGTATAACTTCCATGAAAATAAATATTAAAAAAGGAGAAAGTGAAATTTCGCAAAAAGTGGATATTAAGGAATTGGAGGAAATAAAAGACAATACGTTTGTTAAAATGATTCCAACTTCCAATAACACAGGAAATTTAAACGTAACGATAGAATTTGAAGGAAAAACAATGCAAAATACAAATTTTAGACGTACAGAAGTTCGATCCATTCATGTTTTAGAATGAATACATTTTTAGTATAGTAACTGATAGTTTTTAAGATATATATATCTAATAACCAACTATATAATAAATATTTAAAACACTATTATTAGAAAGGAGGGATTTTTTATAGCTACTATAATGATTATAACTAACAGGATTCGATCACAAGAGTTACTTATAGCAAATCTGAAGAAATATGATTATAAGCCCATTGTTTTAAAAAAGTTTGATAATGTCTTAGATCGATTTTGTGAAATATCTCCTGAATTAGTTATTATTGATGTGCCATCACCGGAATTCGACGCATTTTCTTGGTGTCGCCAAATTCGTAATATCTCTATTTGTCCGATCATTTTTCTCTCAAAATTTAATAAAAAAATAGAGCAAATTATGGCATTAGAATATGGAGCGGATGATTATATAGCTGCACCATTTCATTATGGAGTCATATTAGCAAGAATACGTAGTCATCTGAGAAGAGTTTATGGTGAATATGCTTCAAAATTAAATGAGAGAATCATTAACCGTTCTGGATTGATTCTCTATACTGATAAGATGGAGCTGAAATATGATGGGAAATCGATATCATTAACTAGAAAAGAAGAACAACTCGTAGAACTTTTATTGAAAAACTATCCGAGTATGGTACATCGAGAAGAAATATTCAATCAACTTTGGGATGGAATGAAATATATTGATGAAAATACATTGTCAGTATATATAACACGGATTCGTTATAAATTAAAAGAATTGGGGATTCAAAATGCTCTTGAAACAATACGTGGTTCTGGATATCGTTTACATAATACATGGGAAAAATCAATTCATCCATTAAGTTAGAAATTCTAGCGTATTTTACTTCATAACACTAGCGATGCAACAAAAAAATTTATATGAATTTAATAATTGTTCTCTATTTAATAATTTGTTGATATGTGGTAGTTAATAGATAATGTAGTTGAAAATAAATAACATAGAAGTGTTTTAGGCGGTGAAAATATGGAAGACAATACGGTCAAATTTTCGTCGCTTTCCTTAAAGATATGCAATTCATACAATTCTTGCATCAAAACGAATCAACTTATATAATATTCGAATATATTAATTTATATATTAATGAAATCAAATTACTAATAAAGTATATCAATTGATAAAGATGAAGCTGAATCGAATCCGTTTATTAATATAAAATATTTTCTAAAATTTTCTAAAAGAATTTAAGAAGTAAATCGTTTGCATAGGATGTGTTTGTGGAATGGAACAACAACTTGGAGAACTAATTGTACAATATGGATACTTGGGAATTCTTATAGCCCTTGTTGGAGGGATTGTTGGACTTCCAATACCAGATGAGTTTTTACTTACATTTGTAGGTTATAATGTTTCAAAAGGAACGATGTCAGGGGTGTATGCTTTTCTGAGTGGAATTACTGGAGCAATTTTAGGGATTACACTAAGTTACATTCTTGGATTGAAATTAGGATTACCAATCTTAAATAAATACGGTCCTAAAATTCATATAAAAGAGAAACAAATTGAAAAAACACATATCTTATTTGAAAAGTACGGTCCTTTCTTGTTAATGATTGGTTATTTTATACCCGGTGTTCGTCATTTGACTGCATATTTTGCCGGAATGTCAAATTTTATATTCTTGAGATTTTGCTTATATGCATATAGTGGTGCTTTTATTTGGACTAGTACCTTTATTGGACTTGGATGGAAACTTGGAGACAAATGGGATTTTGTAGAATACAGTTTGCATCATTATGGAATTCGAGTTTTAACAATCTTAGTAGTGGTTTTATTTTTTATTTTGTTTTATTTAAAAAAACAAAATAAGGGTAGTTAACTTGTTTTTGATGAAAAGCAATACATGGTACTTCTAATATGATATTAACGACAACTATAATGTTGTATTTTTATAATGAAAAATAAGGATGAAATGTAGCAATCGATAATGGGGTTTATGTAATGTATACCAAATTTATCTGATAAATAGACAAATTTGGCATTTATATTTCGAATGAATATTAAGATAATTGAGTTAAGTAGTGAGATATGTATAAGAGGTTAAAATGTTTATGCTGAAGATATTAGTTGTAATAGCTTGTTTAGGGTCAATATTAAAGCATATTTATTAAAGGGTGATCCATAGATTTGTTTCTTACAACTAAATATTAAGCTGTTAGTTAGCAATATACTTCTTTGAGAATCTATCTTAATAATTTTTTAGCTGAAAGGGTGAAAATTAAAATGGGACAGAAAGAACAATTTATTGGAACGTGGAGATTAACCGAATTTTTTATTAGGAAAGTAAATGGAGCGAATTTGTACCCTTTTGGAAAAAAGCCAAGCGGAATGCTTATATACAACAAGGATGGGTATATGAGTGTTATTATTACGGGTGAAAAGCAGCTAAATGAAGTGACTCTTAATTTAAAGAATACTTCAACAGAAGAGCAGGCATTAGCCATCCAGCATATTTCGTATTGTGGTTTATTTGAAGTACAGAAGAAACTAATCATACATTCCGTATTTACAAGTATCTTTCCTCAATGGAAAGGTATCCAACTCAAACGATACTATCATTTTAAAAAAAATAAATTAACTTTAACCACAGAACCTTTAAATATAACGGAAATGGATGAAAGAGTTGTACTAATTTGGGAGCGAGAAAATTAAAAACATATGACTTATAAAAAAATTATAAAATTAAAGGAGATGATAAAAATGGGATTTGAATACGTAAAGCAATTAAATTCGGGCGATTTAAAAACATATGTTATTGATGGTTTTGAATTAGGTCGTCCACGACGAACAGGAACTTATGTTTTGATCGGAGATGATGGCGCTACATTAATTGATACATGCACCAGCCCTTCCCTTCGGTATATTATAGCAGGATTAAATGAACTAAAGGTTGAATTAACTCATGTTAAAAATATTATTCTTACACATATACATGTTGATCATGCAGGTGCTGCAGGACTTTTGATGAAATGCTGCCCAAATGCAAAATTATTTGTACACCCTATGGGAGAAAAGTTTATGCGCGATCCACATAGTTTAGAAAATAGTCTTAAAAAAATATATGGGACTAACATGTTTAATAATCAGTTTTATCCTCTAATACCGATCCATGAAGCGCGTATTCATCCTGTAGAAGATAAAGAAAAATTAAAAGTTTCTGAGAAGCGTGAGTTGCAATTCATTTACACTCCTGGACATGCTGAACATCATATTAGTATTCATGATCTTGATACAAATGGAATATTTGCCGGAGATGCAATTGGAGCATATTTCCATTTTCCTGAAATCCCCTTTGATTTATACTTACCAATAACTTCACCGCCTCATTTCGACCGAAAAAAAATGGAGGATTCAAAACAAATAATTCAGACATTAAGACCCAGTAAAATTTATTTTGGGCATTATGGTGTTTCAGAAAATTTAGATGAGATATGTTGTCAGTTTGATCATTGGTTGCAACGATTTATTACTATAGGCAACGATGTTTGGAGAGAAGAACAAGATGTAAAAAGAGCTACTGATATTGTTGCCCAAAAAATATATGTGGAAATTAAAGAAAAACTTAAAGAGGAAGGTTTATCATTAGAACATCCTTTTTTTGTAAAAGTAAAGCCGGATATTGATTTTTGTGCTATGGGGATTATTCGTTATATAAAAAATATCGATAAAAACTTTAATGTATAGACATAAGCCCTATAGAATTAGGAAAAGATATGTTATACATTTCAATAAAATAAAGAGTATACACATAAAACAGTACCTATGGGTACTGTTTATTTAAAAGGTAAACTTAGCAAAATCAAATATCCTATTATGTATATGTATTTTAATGTTTATAATTGGATATTTCAAGGAAGGGAAGTGAGTACATGCATAAAATCATGATAGTAGAAGACGATGAAAAACTCTCTGATTTACTTTATTCTTATATCACTAAATATGGATATCAAGCGGTTACTACAAAAGATTTTGAACATGTTCTGGAGCAATTCAAGGATATTCAGCCTGATTTAGTTCTACTAGATATCAATTTACCGTATTTTGATGGTTTTTATTGGTGCCACCAAATGAGAACGATATCCACTTGTCCAATTCTTTTTGTATCAGCACGACAAGGAAAGATGGAACAAGTTATGGCTTTAGAACACGGGGCAGATGATTATATCGTGAAACCATTTCACTATGAAGTTGTAATGGCTAAGATTAAAAGTCATCTTCGGCGGATTTATGGTGAATATGCCCCAAAAGTAAAAGAGAGAGTGATACAGCAATCAGGATTACAATTGTATCCAGAAAAAATGGAATTAAAATTAAAAGATAGGACTAGTATGCTTACAAAAAATGAAGCGCTATTAATAGAAATTCTCCTAGAAAGGTGCCCAAACGTTGTTAGTCGCGAAAAAATGCTAGAAAAAATTTGGGATAATTATACGTATATAGATGATAATACACTACGTGTAAATGTTGCACGTGTTCGAAAAAAACTAGAAGAACTTGGAATTAAAAATGCACTGGACACAGTTCGAGGAGCGGGATATCGTTTGAAAATAAACTGGGATAATGATGGGGTACTATAATGAAGTTGTTTTTACGTGAACACCTACCTTTAATTGTAATGATAATTTTACAACTTATTGTCACTCTTATGGTGTATTGGTTAGATGGCTATCATCATATACTAACTGCTTTATATAGTTTATTTTTAGGGATTTGTTTTTTAATTGGATATTTAATCTATCGTTATTATAGCCATCGTAGATATTACAATACATTGTCTCATCCTTCTCGAATTTTGCAGGAATCAATACAATATATGGGGGATACGCCTATATCCATAGCTTTTAGACATGTATTAGAAGCGAAATATAACCAATATCAAAGTCAATTAAAGGCATGGGAACATAAACAAAAGGAGCATTTAATATTTATTAATCAATGGGTACATCAAATGAAAACGCCTGTATCTGTAGTGGAATTAATTACACAAGAAGAGCATGGAGAAACGTTTGAAAGTATAGCGGAAGAAATAGATCGTATGAAGTATGGGCTAGAAATGGTACTACACATGGCGAGATTGGAGACGTTTGAACAAGATTTTCATGTAGAAAGAGTATCGTTAAAAACACTAGCTCAGGAGGTAATTTATGAAAATAAACGGTTTTTTATCAGAAATTATGTGTATCCAAAAGTACAAATCATACAGGATTACATTGTTGAAACAGATATAAAATGGCTCAGGTTTATTCTCAATCAACTTCTGTCTAATGCAATTAAATATTCTGCTGGCAGTAAACAGAACATTACAATGATTGTTTTTAAAAGGGGGACATCTGTTGTCTTAGAAATCCAAGATCAAGGTGTAGGAATTCCCAAAGAAGATCTATCCAGAGTTTTTCGGCCGTTTTATACCGGCAAAAATGGAAGGAAGTTCAAAGAATCTACTGGGATGGGATTATATCTTGTGAAAAATATTGCAGAAAGATTAAATCATGAAATTGAAATAGAATCTGAAGTAGATAGAGGAACGAAAATTCGAATTATTTTTCCTTATGCAAGCTAGGGATGAATGCAATTCGGAATTTTCAGAACTCTTACGAAGTTGTTATGCATTCGTAAGGAAAATCGATAGGATGAATACATGTTCTCCGTTACACTTAGTATTATAGAAAAAGAAAAAGGAGACAAACAAAATGGAAATACTCACGGTAAACGAACTAAGTAAGACCTATACGGGGAAGGTATCCTATGAAGCACTTTCTAATATTAATTTAAATATAAATAAAGGAGAGTTTGTAGGGATTATGGGACCTTCTGGAAGTGGAAAAACAACATTGCTAAATATGGTTTCTACCATTGATTCTCCCACATCTGGAGAGGTATTGATTAGCGGGAAAAATCCACACTGTTTATCAGCTAACACTCTTGCTGAATTCCGAAGACGTCAGCTAGGATTTGTATTCCAGTCTTTCAATCTGTTGAACACATTGACAGTGAAGGAGAATATCGTTCTCCCTTTGACCTTAGATGGTATGAATGTCAAACGGATGAATAAACGTGTAGAAATAATTGCAAAAAAGTTAGGCATCCAAGAAATATTAGACAAGCGTACGTATGAAATATCAGGTGGACAAGCACAAAGGACAGCTATTGCGCGTGCTCTTATCCATAAACCGCAACTTGTACTAGCAGATGAACCGACAGGAAATTTAGATTCAAATGCGGCTAGAGATGTTATGGTGTTATTACAGCAATTAAATAAAGAACAAGAGGCAACAATGATGCTGGTTACACATGACCCAATGGCTGCGAGTTACTGCGACCGCGTCGTATTTATCAAAGATGGTAAATTGTATAATGAACTATACTACGGAGAAAGCCGTCAAATCTTTTACCAGAAAATTATGAATGTACTTGCTTTATTAGGAGGACGTAAGGATGAATTTTCGACAATTCGCGTTTAAGAACGTCAAGCGCAGCAAACGAACCTATGCTGCACATTTTCTCAGCAGTACATTCTCTATTATGATTTTCTTTACGTATGCTTTGCTATTATTTCATCCGAATTTAGAAGGAGAATTAGCTTCTGAGAGTACAACAATGAGTTCACTCGCAACAATCGGGATGCAAATTTCTCAATCCCTTATTTTCATTTTTTCTTTTTTCTTTCTTTTGTATTCTGTCAGTGCATTTTTAAAGACAAGAAAAAAGGAATTTGGGATTCTTATGATACATGGGATGTCTCATAAGCAACTGAATACATTAATATTTTTAGAAAATATGTTAATTGGGATTTCATCGATTTTTTGTGGCATTTTAATTGGATTGATTTTTTCAAAGCTGATTCTATTACTAAGTACCAATATACTAGCTATTGAGACTGGACTTCCTTTTTATATACCAACTAAAGCAATTGCGATGACAGCTGGTACGTTTATGATTTTATTTTTATTAACTTCGATGTTTACTTCTAAAATGGTAAAAGTCAACCAGTTAATCGAATTGATGAAATCAGAGGACAAGCCTAAATCAGAGCCAAAGGCATCTTGGATACAAGCATTTCTTTCCCTTCTTTTCATTGGAAGTGGATATGGCTTCGTACTATATTTTGTGTCAACGGTCAGAATTGATTTTACTCCTATACCGTTAGTTATTGGAGTAATTTGTACTATAATTGGCTCATATTATTTATTTTCTCAATTGAGTGTATTTATCATCGGTAGGTTAAAAAAGAAAGAGTATATTTTTTTTAAGAAAACAAACCTTCTCACTATTTCTGAATTAGCGTATCGCATGAAAGATAATGCCACGATGTTCTTTATGCTAGCGGTTATCTCCGCTGTTTCTTTTATCGGAATTGGTACATGCTTATCTCTAGGGGATTCAGCATTATATGAAATGAAAAAACCACCATTTGCATTTACCTATACTTCACAAGAAGGAAACACATTAGAAGAGGCGCATATTACAGAAATAAAGAGACAACTTTCAGATGCAGGGCTGTCTTATCAACTTGGTACTATAACTCCGAAAAGTAGTAAGAATAACATCAGGTTGATAAAACTAAGTGAGTATAATTCTTTAGTAAAGGCATTAGGGTATCAAGTAGAAACATTACAAAATGAAAATGAGACTATATTAATTCCCACATCTGCTACGGCAATGGATAAATATCAAAAAGGAATAGGGATACCTTCTCAAATAAACATTTTGCAAGGAGACGAAGATATTTCATTTAGAGTGAAAAAGGCCGTTCCCTATTTAGTGGAGCCAAGCGGATATGGTGTTACTCTTGTGGTTTCGGATTCTGTGTATGATACGATTCCAAACGGAGATGATATGCCTACTACTAAAAAGTATGGGTTTACTGTAAAAGATTGGGCCGAAACGAAAAGTATAGCAAAACAATTAGAGTCACAATTCAAGGAGGATAAAGGTTCAAAATATAGATTTGGATCCTTGTATACTGAGTGGCATATGTTTAAACAAGGGAATGGCATCTTATTAATTTCTAGTGTATTAGTGGGTATTGTGTTTTTTACTTTTGCATCCAGTTTATTGTATTTCCGCCTTTATGCAGATTTAGAAAGAGATCAACAGCAGTATGAAATGATTGCAAAAATAGGACTAAGTAAAAAGGAATTAAAACAGATTGTCACACGCCAGCTGTCGTTGATGTTCTTCCTACCTATACTTGTAGCGGTGATTCATAGTGGAGTAGCATTTTTAGCTTTACAGCAATTAGTTGAATTCTCCATTTTAAATATTTCTATCTTAGTATGTTTTAGCTTTATTGGAATACAAATACTATATTTCTTTATGGTTCGATGGGGATATTTACGAAAACTGTATACAAGGATTTTATAGATATAAAATAAAATAAGAAATGGAGCAATAATGATGAAAAAGCTACTGTCTATTTGTGGAATAGGATTATTTATGATTTCAATGCTTGGTGCGTGTTCTCTGTTTGGGAGTAACAAAGAGCCATTGAATGGGCTGATGTTACTAGGTGAAGAACAGACATTGAAAAAAATAGAAACTGAACATAAAAAAGAGATTAATTCTGCGGCATATTATAAAATAAAGCAAGTAGAATATGATGGTGAACAAGCATTTATCATGGATAAAGAAACCGCAAAAAAAGTGATGGATAGAGGCATTTTAAGAAAAAGAGATAATAGTAATGATACGATAAGTAGCGCCCCCCTATTTTCTTTACCAGCTAGTAAAAAAGAAGAAGGAATCTTATTTGCCCATAAAGACAAAAAAGATGTAAAAACTGTGATTTTAAATGGTACTAATGTAAACGTAAAATATGATAGTGATACATGGTTTGGGCATATGCGGGAGAAATTTAATAAAATAATAGTGATTGTAGATAACTCGAAATTCCAGAAAATCCCTGCTACAGAGATTGATATGAGCATAGTAGAATTGAATAAAGGTTATGGAGAAAATAAACCGTCTAGTTCTGATAATGTTGAAGGAGTACAGAATGCAAGTGAATTTGAAAAATTAGTTAGAAATATGGAAAGTGATGTTATACGTTTAATGCCGATTTCAATTATTAAAAAATAAAAATTAACCGATTCCTTAATGTACAGGGAATCGGTTAATTTGTGTCCAAAATATGTGTAAATGTACAATTTTCCCAAAATGATATGGTGCCCCCATGCTTATCAACTTAAGAATGGAAGCAAAATGTACTTTCATTTTGTGGGGGAAATTCTTCCTAAAATATAAGCCTACTTTTAATCATACGCATACAATATAAACTCTAACTGGTTTCATTTTTTTATTATGCAACTTTCGTTTATTTTTTTACCCATTATACTCATAAACAACACCCATAATATTAAAGACGGTATTCTTCTTATATTGATGAGATTTCCGTCCGTTCTTCTGTAGGAGGAGGCATACGGCGAAAAAAAGAAAATTGAACATTAAGGAATATCTTTACATATAGTTGAGAAATAAAAAAGCTGATTAGGATCTTCGTTATATAGTGGAATATGAAAACAGTGAAAAAAATTCCTAGTGGAATTGAATTATGCTGTTAAATCAAAGATTTCAATGATAAGATACATCTGCCTTTTGACCATATATATAGCTTCTATTCCAGCAATCATTTTTGTAGCTGTTTGTAATTCTTTTAATCCAAGCATATTCCGAATACGTTTTTTGATAAAACTGTGGTCTTGTTCAATAATATTGTTTTATTATTTTTTCACATGAAGTGGTATGCACTGTTCGTCTTTTAGTTCCCGTATAACAACAGGATAAGATTTATCCCCATCAGCAGTTATAGAACGAGGTCTTGCGTTGCGGCCTCATATTCCAGCCTTCTTTTTTTCGACGTACAAGGAATTAAACCTGTTATTCGAAATGATTTGAATATTGAATATCTCTCGAATTTTCAATAGAACCGATTTTCTATTCCCTAATTTTCAAATTTATCTACCCTAGAAAATATATCATAAACTAAAACTCGTATTAAATTTATTGCGTTAACCAAAGGTCCTTTTCGTTATATTTAACGTATATCATCAGGTTTATAATAAAAGGCGCACTATTGTTTTACCTTATAAAATAATACAAATAAAAATAACTGCGGTAGTATGTCAACTGAAAAATAAAAGTGTTTTAGGTGATCAAAGGACAATTTGCTTAGAAAGACATCACAATACAAGATCAGTAAAGGATGTAATTTACTGACGAAAAAGGAGTCTGAATTTTCTCCTTCGCCATTTAAAATACAAGTTTTTATACCAAACGAACTTACATCTAGACCAACAAATAATCTAACGTAAGAGAGCTCCCTTCTATTTAGAATCATTTCTTGGACGTCTCGAGATATCTCTAGTGTGTAAGCCGACCAACAAGCTCGAATCTAGAGCAACTATCATCTAGGTTCGAGCTTGTTGGTCGGCGAGTTGGGAGTCCCGCACGTTCACTGAGAAACACTCTTTTTTATGTGGTAACTCCACAGGAGAAATAAGAATTGTCCAAAATGCTCCTATAATCATTATCTAGAAATATCTTGAGGCGTCTAAGTGTTAATTTACGAGTCTCATATGAAACAAAATAAAAATAATATGCGAGGAGAATTATGTATGAAATACAAAGATCGAACACCTGCAAAACGTAAATACAAACAAGCATTACTTGCTACAGTAGCAAGTATGACCTTAGGAGTAAGTACATTAGGAAGTATGCCTTCTGCATTCGCTGATGAAAATACAACAAATATCCCACAAGCAACTTTTGCATCAGCAACTGATGAACCCGTTTTCAAAAGAGAAAGCAATGGAGCTATTACAGTTTTAAAAGACAAACTATTCAATATAGAAACCTTAAAAGCAGTTGGTTCATTAGGTGGAGATACATTAAAGCAAGCCTGGGCTGATTCTAAAGTAGATGGTGGGAACTTTAACAACACTTTTAGAACTTTAGCCATGGGATCAGCAGCAATAATTCCATATGGTGGATTAGTCCTTTCTCCACTAATTGGGCTACTATGGTCAGCGGATACGACAGATGAACAGAATCGGTTAAACAAATTGAAGCAGGAGATTTTTGAGCAAACGCATACACAAATTACAAAGCATGATTTGGAAGAACTTGAACAAAAACTAAAGAAACTATATACAGATTTAGAGGAATTTGAAAAAACAATAAATCCTAACGGCAGAAAACTTGCTGCAGCACCTTCAGTAGGTGATAAAGCAGCTGCCATTCGATCGCAAGCGGAATTTATTCATAACGATTTTAAAAACCTTATATCAGAATCTCAAAAACCGTCATATAAAGAAGCTGAACTTCCTATTTTTATGATTGCAGCAACGGCTCACTTGAACTTCTTGCACTTCATGGAACTTCACGGTAAAGATCCTAAAATAAACTATAGCCATGACGGACTCGAACAAATGTTTTTAAAAGATCAAAAACGAGTCCGTGAGGAATACGTCAAATACGCAAACAACATCGCTCAGAAGGATTTAGATCGTGCAGATCGGTTTGCCACAAAAGGAGTGCCAGAGCTGTTTCATACACGCGCCAACGCTGACACTCTCGGAGCCCGTATTATGACAGATAGTATTAAGAAAGCTATCCAAGGAGAGAACGAAAACCTTGAAATAGCATTAAATAAGACCATAAATAATATAGCTTTCAAACAAGCAGCAAACATCAAATCTGAGTGGACACTGGATCAAAATGGACGACCTTTCTACTACAGGCTAGATGGTAATATACAAACTGGATGGAAAGAAATTTCAACTTCATTTGCCACTAGATATGACTTCCTTGGTGAAAAATGGTTAAAAGAACAAGGACTTTCATATTCAAAGTATTACTTCAGCCCTGAAAAAACTGACAAATTCGAAAAAGGTGAGATGTATAGAGACACGACACAAACTATTAATGGGAAAACTTATCAGTTTAGTAAAGATGGTAAGTGTCTAAATCCAGATGGAGTACAAAAAACTGGTTGGGTTCAGCTTGGGGATACATGGTATTATGTAAGCCCTACAGACAGTACTAAAAACTCCTCAGGCGAAGTATTTAAACAGGGGAAAGTAGTAACTGGAAAGGTTGAAATTAAAGGGAAAACTTATTACTTCAAACCTGCCACAGGAGAAATGGCGACTGGATGGACCAAAACTGGAGATAAGTGTTATTACTTCAGTCCAGAAGACAACACTAAAAACTATGACGGCACCACATTTAACAAAGGTGAAATGACGACTGGATGGATGCAGATTACGAGACTTGAATCGAGCAAAAAAATTACCGATTATTATTACTTCAGTCCTACAGACAACGCTACAAACAACTATCAAAAGGGGAAAACATTTGCTAAAGGACAAATGTGGACTGGATGGATGCAATATACTAAAAAAGATAATCCAGCTAATGGAAATGATAAGTGGTACTACTTAAATGATAGTACTGGAGCTATGCTTCATGATACTACTACTCCCGACGGCTATAAAGTCGATAAGAAAGGTGTACAAAAGTAAAACTATATAAATTATATGTACAAAGATACTTATCCAATTAACAAACATATAAACTAAGTGAAAGAGCAATCTCTATAGCCCCTGAGATTGCTCTCTTTTTTCATATTACAATGAATTTCCCTCGTCAAAATTCGTCATATTTCACAAACCTTCGTTATTCATATTCCAATATGCTTGAAAAGGTTTATTAAACTGGGACATACTGGTACTAATAGTTCTGTTTGCAAAGTTTTTTGAACTAAGCTAAACTGTAGAGAAAATAGGCTGAGGAGAATGATGTATGGGATATTTTAAAGAAAAACGACGGTTACCAAAATAATATCTTTCTTGAATTGTTTCTCTTTAAAATATCTCATTTTGGATTCTCCTCATCACAATTTTTTTAAAGTTTAGCTGAGTGTTGAAATCTTTGTAACAGAACCCCAAAACACCTCCCATTGTTAGTTATTGTCCAACAATTGGGGTGCAGTTCATCATCAGACTCCGTCTTTTCGGTATACAATGAATTACAACAAGTAGTAGCGGTTGCTTAAACCCTATCGTCAATTTATAGTCCTTTCTATATTTTTCTAACGGTTCTGTTGCAAAGTTTGAAAAACATAAACTTATTTACAAAATACGGTTAATATTTAAGGGATTCTGAATAATCGCTGTAATTCCTTGTACGTTGAAAAAGAGAAGTCTGGAATGTGACTTCTCTTTTTTGTATATAGCATGAATGATTTCGATTCCTTTTATGGTACGAAAAGCGTGACGAAGATTTTGAAATCCTGCGGATTTAGCAAAACGTCGCTTAATATGTTTATGATCCTATTCGATGAGATTATGCAAATGCTGAGCGGTGTAATGTTTCGTATGCACATAAAAACTGTTCTTTTTCAATTTTTTTGAGCGCACAGAATAGGGCGTCAGTTGTGAGAACTATCGGTTCTCCAAAAGCTTTTACTAACCTTTTCATAAACATATAAGCAGATTGATGATCCCTTGTTTTACGAAGTTGGATATTCAAGGTGTACCCTTCCCGATCAATCCCACGATAAAGATAACGCCACTCGTCCTTGCCTTTAATATACGTCTCATCTAAATACCATACGAAATATGCCGATTTGTTTTTCTTCTTCCACATTTGATAAATCAAATTTCCATATTCATGAATCCACCGCATGATGGTTGTAGGAAGAACCGATATGCCACGTTCTCTCCATCACGATATCTTAAAAAACGACAGTAATAGCCAACGGCTACTAAAATAATGTCCTTCTTGAATTGTTTTCCTTTAAAATAACCTATGCATCATTCTCCTCAGCCTATTTTTTCTACAGTTTAGCTTCATTTAAAAAACTTTGCAACAGAACCTACATTAGAATGGTGCATAGTCCTGAGCTTAGAAGACATATATAAATTGGTTTAAACAAAGGAGAAGCAAAACATGCACTTGCTCAAGCTGTATTTTTCAATCGTTTAGGGGGAATTCATGATCGTTCTCATGAAGATCAATTACATAGAGCAAGTGGTTTGCAAATTCTTATTTTAGCAATTGTATTATGGAATACGCTATATATATCACGTGCAGTAAATGCAGCACGTGCAAAAGGCATGCACATTCCAGAAGAAGATTTACAACATATATCTCCACTTGGATGGAAACATAATATACGTTGACAGGTGATTATGTTTGGAATTAAAACCAAAAAGCAAGCTTTAATAACTTAAGACCATTACCAAAGAAAGACTCTATAAAAAAATGATAAATTGAATAACCGATTCCTTAACGTACAGGGAATCGGTTAATTTGTATCTATACGTACAATTTTCTTTTTTGGATATGGTTACCCCTATAAGATTATATAAAGGGCCTTTTTATATCAAGAAAAGTAAAATATAAACACTATAAATGCAATAGACACATAATAATTTTAATTTTATTCCACTTATTTCGACAAGGTAAAAAAATCAAAAAATGGATTTTACAAAAGTATTTTTTGGAATAGGCATTACAGCTCAACGCCTATAATAATAATAGGATTTGAAATGAACAATTTTATTATTTTTATTAAAAGGGAGTGTAAAACATGACAGAAGTTCTATACGAAATGGCTGGAAATTTATACGAAGAGACACGAGCAATTGAAAATGTAAATGAGGAATTCAATTTATATACATGTCCTTCTACACCATGTACAATCCAGTGTAATTAAATTAAAAATTATATAATAAGAAGGACACTCTTTAGGGGGGTCCTTCTTATTATATTTTCATGTTATAAACAGCTATCAATATATATTGAAGCTAATAAATTAATGAATAAAGGAGAAAATTTCATGGATCCTCTAGACAACATACTTTTTAGTAATGAGAGAATAAAAATAAATAAACAGCCTTCAAAACATCTACAATTTGAGAATAATATCGAATATATTTATCAACAAAATACAGGATTAAGAGAAAAAAGTATAAAAGATATCCTACAGTTCGAATCCCTTGAAAGTATAAAATTAATATACAGCGATTTTATTAATAAATCAGAGTATAAACTAAATACTTATCGAAAAATACAAAAAGAAATTTCAGAGCAAATTTCAAATGTTAATAATGATTATAATATTTTATTCTCCGCATTTCTTTCTAAGATATCTGTATATCTTAAACAACAAATTATAAATTCAACTAAATATCAAAATATTAAAATGATAATTTCTAATGAAGCAATCTTTTTCGAGAAAATACAGCAGCAATTTCAAAAACAAATATATAAATTATCTTACCGTACTTTAGTATTAGATTATAATTTTCAAAAAGAAAAAGAAGCATTAAAAGGTAATACTGAGAAAAAAAGAAGATCACACTATAATCAAGTATTATTAAATGATCCAATCTATATCATACAACTTTTCAATCGCTTTCCATGTTTATTAAGAATAATTTCAAATGAAATTAGACAGCTAAAAAAATTTATTATAGAGTTGCTTCACCGTTTTAAAAAAGACCATAAAGTTGTTACTATTAAATTATTAAGTAAACAACAACAAAATATAAAATATATTGATTTTGGGTTAGGCGATAAACATTGTGACGGCCGTAGAACTACCAAAATAGTATTAGAAAAAGATATAATCATGTACAAACCACGAAATACATCTCCTGATTTCTTTTATGCAGAAATGATGAAACTATGGAATCAAAAAGGAACAAGGTATAATGTGAAATGTGTAAAGGGAGTATATAGAGAAAATTACAGTTGGTTTGAATATATTGAATATAAAAAATGTACGGATTATCAACAATTAAAAGATTTTTATAGACGTCTAGGTATTCAGCTAGCTTTTTTGTACGCATTGAATGCTACAGATTTTCATTATGAAAACATAATTGCACAAGGCGAATTTCCAATATTAATTGATTTAGAATGCTTATTTCAAATACCTAATGCTTATAAAGATAATAAATTAGAAAGGAGTAATGACGCTCAATCAATTGTAAAGCATAAGATTGCAACATCAGTTTATTCGGTAGGATTACTTCCAACATCTTTAGGAGAAAATAATATTGACATCAGTGGCATTGGAAGCTTAGATAAAATTAAAAGTATTAGAAAAGTTCCTCAAATCAATACACATACAATGCAAATTGAACAAAAATTCATAGAGTTAGAAACTAAAAATAAAAACAAACCTATTTTATTTAATAAACCTATTAAGACCTATAAGTATACAAAATATATATTATGTGGTTTTAAAATGGGATATATGCACATAAAAGAAAACAAAAGTGAATTATTAAAATTAATAGAAAAACACAAAATGAAATTACAAGTTAGGTACCTTCTAAAAGGAACAGTAGATTATACTTCTATTTTAAATCTAAGTGTTCATCCACGCCTATTACATAATTATATAGATAGAGAACTTTATATTGCAAAAATGTGCGCGCTGTATAACAATAAAGCCATTTTTAACAAAGAAATTGCTCGTGATGAATATAAAAACCTTATAAATGGTGACATCCCTTACTATTTGAATGAAATTACTTCTAAACATTTAATTAATTCTAAAAATAATGTAATAAAAAATTATTTCACAAAAACTCCTTATGATTTTGTAAAGCAAAAAATAGAGTGTTTCTGTACAAATGATTTGGAAATTCAAATGGACATAATTAAAGGGGCAATGAAATTAAACACACCTTTACAAACTACTACCGCTTCTCAAATTATTTTTGATAATATATATAAAGTTCCCAAAAATGAATACCTTAAAGAAAAAGCAATAGAAATAGTTGAACATTTAAAAAAGAAAGCAGTAATTGGGTGGGATTCCCAAAATTTATCTTGGATAAATACTTCAATTATAAATGGGAAGTTTCATTTAATCCCTATGAATGACTCATTATATGATGGACTATCAGGAATTTCCTTAATGTATCTTTCTTTATGGAAAATTACTAAAGAAGATGATTATCTAACAACAGCGGAAAGAATAGTTTCTGACATCATGTCTCGAATAGATTCTACAAAAAATGATATACCAATAGGAGCATTTACAGGTTTTTCTTCTATTTTATATACAGTTTTAAATTTCTATGCTCTTACAGATAAAGCAGTATATGCGTTATATGCAAAAAAATTAATACTCATAATTCGTAATAAATTACCAAAGGAGCGCTTTTTAGATGTAATTAGTGGCATAGCAGGTACGTTAATAGTATTAATTAGATATTATGAGTTAACTAGAGAACTTGAAATCTTAGAGTTAGCAAAAAAATGCGGTGATTTAATAATTAATAAAGCAATTAAAGTTTCTTCACAAGAAGTAGGGTGGATTACGATAGATAAAAAACCATTATCAGGTTTTTCTCATGGTAATGCAGGGATTATTTTTGCATTACACCTTTTAAATAAGCATATAAACTCTAAAAAAATTAAAGATATTATTAATAAGGGGCTTCAATTTGAAGTAAATAATAAATATCAAAGCCGTTGGAATGATTTAAGAACTTCCAAACCTGATTCGGATATTGAGGCATGGTGTCACGGTTCTGCAGGAATATTACTTAGTAGATTAGAATTGCAATCGTCAGATGATAACTATGTCACAAATCAATCAAAAATAGACATTGATCACGCAATATCAAACATTAAACAATCTGGTTTTGGGAAAGAACAAAACCTGTGTCATGGTGATATAGGTAATGCTTTAATAACGTTAAAATATGCTCAGTACACTCAAGAGGAAAAATGGAATTTAATACTTCAAGATTATTTTTCAAAGGTTATTCCAGCATATATTTTAGAATTACAAAATAACATACAGCCACCGGGATTGATGACTGGTTTAGCTGGTGTTGTATATGGATTGTTGCTATTTTACGACTCAAGACTTCCAAACGTTTTGACACTAGAATTAGGAAAAACTACAAACAAATAATTCTTGGTCTATAAGTAGACTATTCATAAAAAAGATTATTGGGGTGTCTATTATTTCTAAAATTTTAATTAAACAATTTGAAATGACAAGAAACTGTTTTATTCAAGTAGTAAATTCTGTCCCTAAAGAACTACTTCATATACAACCATCGTGTTTTAAGAACACAATACAATGGCAGGTTGGTCATGTATTAACAATTACCGAACAGTATATATTTGAATTCCCTGAAAAATCAATGCATATCCCAAAAAATTATATAGAATTTTTTGGCGAAGGAACAAGTCCTTTAAACTGGCCTAAAAATGCCCCTAAAATAGAGGAATTGCAAAAAGCATTGAAAAATCAACTCAATCGAATACGTAAATTATCTTTAAAAAAATTAGAGGAAACGTTAAAAGAGCCTGTATTGGGATATACAACCTTTTACGAATTAGCAAGTATGTTGTTATTACATGAAGCCTATCATTTGGGACAGATATATTCTATACACAGAATTATTGAAAGTGAAGCTCGGGCACCATCAACAAAATTAAATAAGAAAAATACTTAAAATTTATTATTATTTAAACTGTAATATTGTTCTTCCACAGATGCTCACATATCTATCTTGATAATTTAGCACTTATTTGTTTACAAAATAGACAAATAAGTGCTTCTTTAATCCTGATTGATGTACTAAAATTATTTTATCATTCCTTGGAAAAATAACGGCTAAGAATTCTGTACTTTTACTACTGGTTCTTTTGGAATGAATGTGAGAAAGAAAAAAATATAGTCTCAACTTTTATTCTTATTTATCCAACCTTTACCATATTATTAATGTTCTGCTGTCAATAATATTTAATAGTTACATTCTTTCTTTTAAACTTACAACTTGACCACCGTAATCTATTCTTTTTTGGGTGTGATGAAAAGAGTAAGGCTGTCACATTTTTAAAAATAATAATACTTGTCGTACAATAAGAATATTAAATTTTAATACTCATAAAAATACATCATTATGAACTGTTGAAATAAAAACAAATTTATACAAAAATATTTATTTTACCAGTTACTGTTTTTGGTTATATTTCTGTAATAATAGTTAGTGGTTTTAGAGGTTTGGCATGAATATTTTCCTTTCCTTTCAATGTATAACTATTATATCTTATACAATAGTTATACATTGAAAGGAAAGGAAACACCAATTTGATTTGTATTACTCTTTGAAAATATGTATGTTTATTTATATTATAACTTAAAGTACAGTTTAATCCTATGGGCTCAGGAGAACTGTGCTTTTTGTTATGTGTAAAGGTTTGATAATGTGATGAAAATTAAAATGAAATATTGGATCTACAATATTTAGTCGGACTATCAAGAAGGCCGTAAAATCAGAGCATTTCAAATCTAATTCTAAAGATATTTTTAAATCATCTATTGAAAAATATCTAAGTTACTCAGGAGCAAATGTATTTTACGTTAACCCATACGTACTCCTTCACAAAAAATACAAATAAATTTATATACTACTACATATCAACAGTTGGATGAAACTATACATATCTGTTAAACAAGTCTGATGGAATACTACTAGCGTATGAACGAGTGTAATATGTAATCTGTATTATTAATTAATATGAATAAAGTCTATTGTTTGTTTTTTATTCATTTAATTTATTTTCGTACTCTAGTTATAAAGCTTTTTTATATTTTTTATCTAATAAATAAAAAAAACAAAAGCACCCATTACCATAATCTTGGTAATGGGTGCTTTATTGATATATAAATCTTGTATAAATTAAGCGTATGACCTTAATCATTATGACCGTTTGGTCTAACTAGCTGAGCTAAAAATCTGATTTGAAAAAGCACCCGAAAGGGTGCTTTTTCTTTGTTACTGATAAAAAGATTTGTTTTCTTACCCAATACATATTACATACTATGAACAATAACACCTTCTATACAAATTTATCATTTATAAAGGGAATAAGAATACGTTTTTTAACTTTGTCAAAATTAATAATAGAGTTGTTGTTTTTTAGAATAAAGTAAAATGAATTTTTGATCTAAAAAGTTCTTGATAGGGTTAATTGCACATGCCCATCAAGCTAAGGTTGGGTATTCCAGGAACTTCCGTTCTTGTTGCCTACATGCTTGATATTTTGTTTATTTGTTTTTAAAAATACGCATTCCAAATAAACCTTAATAAGGTTTATTTTTAAAAGTTATGCAATTTTTTTATTTAGATTGGATATAGTGCACTGATAAACAACGCCTAAAATATCAAAAACTGTCTTTTTCTCATATCGATGGGATTTCCGTCCGTTTTTCTGTAAGAGGTCAAACAGACGAAGAAAAATTTTTGATACTTCTTGAGTGTCTTGTTGTATAGCTTCATATACTAAGTACAGATGATCTTGAATCATATAAATTGCTTTATATTCACTTAATTCTTTTTGTTTTTTCTGTAGTAACAGCTGTCGCATTTTGAACATAGTGGAAGAACAAAGAAAAATAGCGATTAACTGTCCATAAAGATGACATTCTAGACGCTCTCGCTTAATATTGTGACAATGATTGATACCAAAAAGAGATTTCCATGTTTTAAATACAATCTCTATTTGCCAACGTAGAGAGTAAATCTCGTGAACATGTTCCATCGCAACAATTTCCCATGGGATGTTGGTAATATAAACATTGATTTCTGTTAAACGTTTACTTTTTTCAGAGTATGTAACCCCTTTTTTCTTTTCAACATAAGTTTGCTGTTTCCTACGTTTATGAACTTGAGTTGATGTGAGTCTATATATTACAACCCGTGAGGGGAATTTTTGTTGTCCAACATAGGCATTCTGAATTTCATAAGTATCTCCTGGTTTTATCTGATGCATGACATGTTCAAGGTCAAGTAAAGCATATAAAGATTGCTTTTTTACTGTCCCATCCCGAAAGAATTCTGGAGATTCATTTTTCACATATACTCTATTATTTAATTTCAACCGTGAAACATAGAATACCCCTCGCTGATCCATCTGATCTAAATCTTTTAGAGAAAAGTATCCTAAATCTCGGATACATAAATCTCCTGGTCGTAAGGTATCCAAACATTCTGTACCAAAGGTTTTATCATTATTTTTACCTGGTTCCATTTGAAAATTGAGGAATTTCCCACTATGTAAATCATACTCTAGTTGAATCTTAATACCAGCTGTCTGTGCACATCCTCCTGAACCAGGATAAATAGAAGCTAAATGATTGGGTACTTGGAAAATAGTAGCATCTAAAATACGTATACGTTGACAATAAGAGGTGTATTGATTTGAGATTTGAGACGAATCGTTTAATTTGCTTTTGATTAAAAGAGAAAATACACGTTGTAGAAATAAAACAGCACATCGGTTAAAACGTTGATTAAGTCCTTCTGGACTTATAAGTGTAGCTGTATTTGCATAAAGCTGACTACATAATCGAGTAAGAGAATCGCTTGCTACCTGTTGACTAATCCAGATACATAAGGCAGCCAAATCTCGTGCACCATACTTACTTTTACGTTTTACAAAACCTACCTCTTGTGCGAGTTGTTGAAGAATATGTGGAGATAGATATCGCTCTAGTTCTTCAGCAAACAAATGAAACTCATCTTGAATCGATAGATTCATACAAAAAACGCCATCCTTTCTGTATATTTCTACAAAAAGAATAGCGTTTTTTTCGTTTTATGGATACAAATTCGTTTTTTCTTGATGAGCTGAACCACATAAATGGTTTAACTATGCTATCAAAACGCTTGGAGAAATCTCCAAGCGTTTTCGGTGTGTTTAATTTTATTTTTAAACAAGATGCACACTTAAGTTGTGGAAAGTAAATTATGTATTTTTTGTTTTAAGTGATACTAACAAAAAAATTATGAAATGAATGCAATATAACAACCGACCATAACGAACTTGTCTTTTTAAACACAAACCCAAAAATTAATCCAAGAAGAAAAACATATATTTGACTCCATAAATTTAAAAAATCCCCGTTATAAATCCAGATTGGATAGTGTATTGCTAAAAATAAGAAAGCTGTGATAAGATTGGCGTTCCGAAAAGGTAATTTTTTACTAATCTCTTGCAGAATTAATCCCCTAAATACAATCTCTTCTGTAATTCCTACTAAAAGAATAGCATTAAGATAGTTGTTGAAAGATAATGTGAAGTCAAATGTTTGATTATTAGGCATATAGGTTTCAAAGGCAAAATATAAACCAAGTAGCAATGAAAGAACTACCCCAAAAAATAATCCTTTTTTCACATTGATATTTATTTTTAAGTAGCCAATTGGATTAGTCTTTAAATAATATTTTATGTATAACCAAGTTGGAACAATCCAAATGGAAATCTTAATTAACGCAGTCAAAAAAGCTGCAGTAGTATCGCCAAATAAATGAATATATTTTGCTAACCATAATTCTTTAAAAGTCCAAGCGAGGTAAAATACGAAAAGATACAATGTAATTGGTTTTATATCACTAATTTTGTTTTCACTTTTTACACCTAATTTTGTTTCCATTTGTCCCTCCTAGAATTTGATATGTTTAAAATTTTCCGTCGATTAAATTTATTAAAAATCTTGTTCTACTAAACTTCTTCATCAGTTCAAGTACAACATTCCACAATCTGTATATTTATTTTAACATAAAATTTCCATTTCCCTTCAAAAAAATAAGTTCGCTCGATAATTACCCCGTTCTAATCGGATAGGTAAATATTAAAATAGTAAGGATACCGCCCCACATCCATTAACTTAAGAAATTGGTAGCTCCCTAAAACGAAGAAAATGAGTTGAATTCTCATAAATAACGGTAAAACAATAAAATTTTCGTCTTGGGGGCACTTCAAAATTTTAGCTTGATGGGCATGGGTTAATTGCAGAGACTATGAGTATATCTCTGATAAGCTCTTCAATACATGCTGAAATTAATAATTCACAAAAAGAGGCGAACTCTACAGCTTTAATGATTGAAAAAAGAACAGGAATTGAAAGTGCATCAGGCATAGTAAAAATTCCAAACGAATTAAACTCAGAATCTATTACTATTAAGGGTAGAAAGGAGTTTTTACATATTTCTCTCCTAGAGTTAAATTCAGATAAAGTTATCCAAACAAATAATGTAACTCTTATTTATCAAGAAAAAATCAACCAACTGATTTAGCTTTATAAACTACCAAAGATGGCTTTCAATCGTTAATTAAGATTAAAAATCAATTGGCTCCAAAAGAATATGAGTTCATTATTATATTCCGAATGATAGAAAACTAGTTGCATCTGCGGAATATTCGGATAAATAATATGATACAGACGAAATTTTTATAGCCGACTCAGAAAATATTATTCAAAGTGTATTTATGCCAGCTTGGGCAAAAGATGCACATGGAAAAACAGTTTCTACACATTATAAAGTTGATGGAAATAAGTTGATTCAGATTGTTGAATTTGATAAAAAATCTACATTCCCAGTGATTGCCGATCCTGGTTGGATAAAAATAGGTAAATGTTCTAGTGCTTTAGCTGCTTTTGTAGTAGGAAATTTAATTACTGTTTCTAAATTAATTAAACTCAAGAAATATATTAATACTTAAAGTGTTTTGGAGAAGCTGCAAAACTTCTTGTACAAGCATCTACTTGAGAAGATAAAATACTTTGGCAGCAGGTCTATCTGGAGAATTAACTGGTGCTACAGGGGTATGAGCTGCCTGTAAATAGGTATTTGAAATGAAATATACACTTACTGGGATTGACCTTTTGTTTAGTTTGAGTATTTTAATATTCGAATTAAAACATTTAAAAAATACAATTTCAACGTATAAAATATCAAATTCCAAAATAATATGACAGGTTCTGTTTATTCTATTGCGGTAGATAGTGTCTTTATCTCTATTTTTATACTTATGTCCACTTGGCTTAACAATTCAAAAGTTGATTTTTTAGTAGATGTACTATTACCAATTTTTATAATTGTAGGTGGAATAGAGAGTTTTAAATATCTTTTTTTGAATCTGCAATCAAATCAATTTAAAATAAATGATTGGAGGAAAGTCCGTAAAAGAGTGGCAAGTGGTATCCATCACCTTAGTAGTAGTATGACTCATGATGTGAGATGAGTGGCCTCAAAAGCCCGCATCTCTTCGATGGATGAAATAGATGTATGAATTACATACGCTACATTAGCAATGTTTTTAATATGAAAATTACTATTTAAGATAGTTTTTAGCACGAATGATACGGGTATCAATTATACATAGAAATGATGGTAATTTTTCTATTTCCTTCCTAAAATGAATTATCAATGTCTCCCAATTGACTATATTATATGATTGAGTAAGGGCTTGCTATATATCAATTAATTCCTTTCAAATTTATGTATATACACCATTTTTACTGATTGTTCATTATATTAAAAATGTTATTAATGATCGATAAATTTTATAAAATTATTGAATGATGACAGTTGTTCCTTCACTCACCTTAGCATATAACCACTGAATATCTATATTATCCATATGTATACAGTTTATATTTGTGATCTTTTTGGTATTATTTTCTTGATTTTTTTCACATATTCCATAATTAGCATCATTTTTTTTGGTGCTTTTCAAACTAATTAATGGAAGATTTAGCGATTTTCCGTCAATATTTTTATATGAGTGATATTTGGGAACTGTTTTCACTACAGTATATCTACCCGAGGGAATCGATTTCTTACTTTGGTCAGTTATTATGAGAAATTCTTTAATTAATAATTTATGTTTTACATAATATAACTTATTTTCAAAGCGTTTAATAACTATGTATCTTGGATTTGAAATCGATGCTTGTACTTGTTGTACAAATGTTAATGTGATTATTATGGTCAACATAAGCTTACATTTGAATTTCAACACACTACACCTCTTATAACTTATTTGGATTTATCAAAACTATTTAATACTACCTACATCCCGCACTTTTACATTTACTTTTATATCTATGTTTGCTTTAGATAATTCTTTTCCCCATTTTTGTTCATAAGGTACCCAATTTTTATATTGAAATGCACGAGCATATAACCCGAATCCAATAGGATCTACGTTTGCTTGTTTAACTTTTTGGATAAGATGTGTTAATTCTTTTGTAAATTGTTGAGAAATAGCTTTTTCTAATTCCGTACTAGTTATAGATGTGTAGGAGCTAGGGTATTTCTCTATAATTTCTGTCCCCATATTAATTTGTATTTTAAATTTAAAACGGTTCGTATATACTACTTTTGTATCAACATTTATTCTCTGTGCCGAAATACTAATCCATTGTTTGTTTACTTGCTTGAGTGGATTTTTTATTGTAAATGGATAATCCCCATTTATTTTCCTTTGTAATAAGGTTAATAATTTATTTTCATTTGGACTTAAGCTTTCTTTAAACAAATTTTGATAGTCCAAAAGCATTGTTCCTGTAATTTTTATTTTTTCGTTATTTAACCTTTTAATGCTAGAAATACTAGGAGTTATCCCTTTATCTTTAACTTGTCTATACAGTTCCTTAAATGTAGTTTTAACAGTAACATTTCTGTCATTCCCTGTTTTGATTAATTTAACTAAATAATCTGACAGGAAGTTTTTTTGAGGAGAATGAGAATTAATAATATCAGAAACTTTCCCATCTACACCAATGATTTTGGCAGTCATAGTATTTTGAGGATCACGATAAAAAGGTTCTAAGTATTCAAACCAATTCTTTTTTTGGAGAAGTTTTTTTCCTAAAAGAACAATCTGAATTTTACTTCCAGAAATAACACCTGGATCTACAGTATCAAATTGATCTCTTGCCTTTCGAACTGTGATATCTGTAGCATGATGTTTTTCCTCGTTTCGCTTTCGATCTTTATTAATTAAAGAATTTACTACATATACTTTCAGATGATTTTTTTGATCTATATCAATTCCTACTATTAATGTCGCAGCCACATCTTCAACATATACTTGGTCATAACAACCAGTGAGCATTACTATACAAATAAGAAAGCATAATATTTTCCTCATCATTATGTATCACCTCCTTAATTTTGCTACCAATAACATGAATATAGGGAATATGTAAGCTGTTCCTAATCCTACATGTGAGATTAAGCTCTTCCAACTTTGTACCTGACTCCATGATGGATGTATCAAGAAAACACTCAAAATAATACAAATAAAAAAAATAAAAATGTGTATATTCTTTTTTTTTTGTTTAGTTAAATTACTTATACATACTAAACTGGCATAAATATATGGAGTCCATGCAGTAAAAACTACAAATAGATATAAAGTAATAATGATTAAATCAAATCTTTCTAAAAAACTAACCTCAATGATCTTAAGTATACTTAGAACTGGTTGATTATAAGAAGTTATCTCATCAGGACTAAAAAATATATAGCAGGATATTGTCATAAAAGTATAAAATATCAGGGTAATGCTATTAGCAATTATTACGGCTTTAGTTGCAGCCTGTTTTCTTTTTAAATAAGGATACATCCAGACTACCATTTCAAAACCTGTAAATGGAAAGATAGCCTGAGGAAAAGCATTCAAAATACTACTAATTCCATTTTTAAAAATAGGAAGCATATTTAATAAGTTTCCTTCTTTTAGAGGTATTAAAAATAATAATACAATCCAAATCGTCAGATAAAATACAATTTCGCAGTAACGCCCTAATACATAAACATTTTCGGCTACAACGAGATACGTAGGAATTAAAAATAATAAAATTAAGAGATAATCAGGTGTTTTTGGGAGTAAATTCCCCTTAATATAAAGCATACCGTTTAATAAAATAACCCATGCATAAAAAGAAAAATAACAAATATAAACTATTATGAGAGCTTTCTTTATATATTCATTCATTTTGTTATTCGATTCTTTTGTAAAATATATTTGATATCTTTTAGCAACTTGTACCCAAGCTATACTAGCGATTGTAGAAAACACATAACAAAAAGGGAGGACTAACCATCCATCAGTTCCGGTTTTTTCTGCCAATGTACGGGGAAGAAAGAGGATTCCTGTTCCAACCTGAGCACCATGAATAATAAAAATAAATTGGCTTAAAGAAAGTATATTAGCATTATTAATTTTAGGTATCATATGTCACCTTTGGTTTCATTTTTATATTTAAGAATGAAATTTTTAAATTTATAAATTTGCAATGGGAAAAATGAGACTCCATAGGGGGTACCCATAGAACGAATACTTAATATATGTGCTAGTAATATCATAAGGCCAATAATAATACCTACAAATCCAAACCATGTAGCTAATAGCATCATTGGAAAACGTAAATATCTAACAGCTAAACTCATATCGTAATTAGGAACCGTAAACGATGCGATGGCTGTTACAGAAACGATAATAATCATGATATTACTCACAATTCCTGCTTGCACGGCAGCTTGACCTATAATAATACCTCCAACAATTCCCATTGTTTGTCCAATAGGAGCTGGTAAGCGTAAGGCCGCTTCTCTCATCATTTCTAAAGTGATTTCCATAATCATAGCCTCTACAATTGCTGAGAATGGAACATTTTCCCTAGATTCAGCTATTGATAAAAATAATGGAACAGGAATCAAACTATAATTAAATGAGATTAATGCAATATAGGTAGCTGGTAAAATGAGTGCTAGAAAAAATGCAACTATACGTAATATTTGAAGAATAAAATTAATCATCCATCGTGTACTAGAATCATCTATATTTCTAAAAAAACTTAGGAAATTTGTTGGACCAATTAATACATTAGGTGAATGATCAACTACTATTACAAATTTCCCCTCCAATAAGGAAGATACAGCCGTATCAGGTCTTTCAGTCAGTAAAAGTTGTGGAAAAGGTGAATATGGATTATCTTCAATATGTTTAACCAATTCGCCTGTATTAACTATTGAACTAACCTTAATATTTTCTAATCTATACTGAATCTCTTCTGTTATTTGAAAATCAGCTTTTTCCATTAAATAAAGCACATGAATTTTTGTTTTTCCTTCTTCACCAATTTCTGTAGATGTTACAGTTAATTTAGCAGTGGGCAAATAATTTCGTATTAAAGCAATGTTTTTCCCAGCAGCTTCTACAAATCCTTGATGTGTACCTTTTATAGATATTTCATTTTTGGAATCAGATGGCTCTCGATTAGGTCCACCTTTAATTTCGAATTTATATGCTTCAATATAATCGTTTACAAGGAGAATAGCATTTCCTTCTAATAAACTTTCTTGAATTTGATTAAGATATAGCACTTTTGAAATGTTCCCAAGGGGTATAATTAGCTCAATTTCAGGGATAAATTCTTCTCTTAACAAAGGTTTAAGAATACTGTCATTAATGTCTTTTTTATCAGTCAACTCTGATAGATAAACCAAAGCTAGTGTGTGATAATTTTCTTTCTGTATCCTTCTTATTACCAGGTCCGGAGCATCCCCCAAAGATTTTTTTATAAACTCAATATTTTTATCTAAAGAAGCAATTATCTTCGTATTCATACAATTGTTCTGATTAGATTCTTTACCTGAGAATGAGATTTTTTCCATAAGTTTATTCCTCGTAAAAAATGATTTTGTACGCTTATTATTAAATAATTACATAATAAATATGTGCCAAAATTGTCTATTGTTCAGACAAAATAATCTTGTACATTAATGCCTCTTAATCATTACAATAGTTAAGGCGTATAGGATCAACATCATAAACGATAAAACCAAAATATTTTAGAGGTGAAAATAATTACAAGTACATAAAGGGCAGAGATATGTAACACCTTAAAGGATACTTTATTGTTTTAAAGTTCAATGACAAATCTTTTCGTCTATAACAATCGACATATAGTTTTATTAAACATCCTATATAAAAACATAATCGTCTATCGTTCTAATAATTATCCTAAAAATAAACGTTTAACATTCCCCTATTTAACATGTTTTAAATGCATACATTCATTTATGTTACGGAACTGAAAATAAACATATAAATAACCTCAAATACAGTAAAAACATATGCAAGGTGGAGATAGAATTGGAATTTAGGGATTTAAAAATTTTTCAAAGTGTAGCTAGAATTAAAAATATTACAGCCGCTGCAAAAAGCTTAAATTATGTGCAATCTAATGTAACTGCACACATAAAACAATTAGAACAAGAGTTAAATACAGTCTTATTTCTTAGACATGCTAGGGGTATATCATTAACAGGGGACGGACAAAAATTTCTTGAAAAAGTTGACAAAATCCTTAAAGAATTTGAGGAATTGAATAATATGTTTAAGGATGAATCTTCTGTTGGTTTTTTAAATATCGGAACAGTAGATACCGTACACCCATTACCTATGATATTAGCCGGGTATTATGCGAAGTATCCTAACGTAGATATTTCACTAAAAACCGATGTAAGTAATCGACTAATGCTAGATGTACTTAATTACAAATTAGACGGTGCTTTTGTTACAGGCCCTATAAAAGAGCTATCATTTGAACAATATGAAGTTAGTAGTAAGACACTTACATTAGTTACAAATCAACCTACATTTAAATTACAAGATCTGAATCATGAAACATTTTTAGTGTTTGGAAAAGGTTGTGGTTATAGAGCAATGTTAGAAAAATGGCTCGAAGGCGAAGGATTTATTAATAATAAATTTATGGAATTTAATATGCTAGAAATGATTTTACATAGTGTATCCCTGGGCTTAGGTGTGACACTTTTACCAATAACAGCTGTGGGTTTATTCTCTAGTCTTCCTAACATTTATTGTCATGAAATTCCAGAAGAGTTTCGTCAAATCACAACCATATTTATTAGAAATAAAAATATTAATCCAGGACCTGCTATGAGAAATTTCATAAAAGAACTTCAAGTATATAAATAACAAAGAAAACTGCATGAATTTTTTGATACATGTGACACAATGTAATAGCTAAAATATTTTAATGAATAAATTTTCAAGTGATGAAAGCCATCATTTATAATGATGGCTTTCATCACTTGTTTGAATTTTACATTGCATCTTAATTTAAATAGAATTGCATAGGAATCGATTTCAAAGCTGCTTATTTAAGAAACATTTTTAAGGATAGTGATTTATATGTCGAAAAAGAATTTCAATTTAATTATCAAAAAAAAAATAAAAAGAACAAAGTGTTTAATTTTTATTTTTACAATATTATTAGTGACGCTCATTAGTTTTAAAATAATTTATCATATTTCTTCTGTAAATCAGCGTTTAGAAGAAGTTGTTTTACCAAACACTTACATTGAATCAGTCGATGTAGGAGGATTAAATCGAAAGCAATTAGAAAGTACGAATCAAGAACAAATCAATTATTTAATGCAAAAAGAGTTAACATTTTTATTAGGAAAAACCAAAAGAACTTTTACTTATCAGGAAATGGGAATTAAGTATGAACCTACCCTTGTCATTAATAAGATTTTCGACCAACAAAGTGGAAATAAATGGACAGGCTGGTTGAAACAATTAACAGCTGTAATAGGTTTTCGAAAACTCAATTATAGATTAGAGGCTACAATTGATGATAATAAATTTAAACACTTCATTAGGAACAAATTTACTAAGTTTCAAGTAGAGCCTACTAATGCATTTTTAAAGGTAAAAGACTCTAATTCTGAACTATCTTATGTTGATGAAAAGCCAGGAAAAAAAGTGAACATTACTATGCTAAAAAAAGATATACTAGACGCTGTTATTAACAAAGAAACAAATAAAGTGTCTGTAAAGTATATAAATATTCACTCCGATATTACCATGCAAGATTTAAAAAAAATAAATATGAAAACCCCTATGTCTGAATATAAAACAGATTTGTTGGGCCGGGATGAAAATGTAAGAGAAAATATCGAAAAAGCTGCTATGAAATTAAATGGTGTAGTAGTACCTTCAAATAAAGAATTTAGCTTTAATGAAATCGTGGGAATAACCGATCAAGCTCATGGCTATAAAAATGCACCAGTTATTCTACACGATAAGATAATACAGGCTGCGGGAGGCGGAGTTTGCCAAGTTTCAAGCACCTTATACAACGCTGTTTTATTAGCAAATTTAGATATTGTATATAGAGTAAATCATAGTCACCAAGTAAAGTATGTCCCGGCAGGATTAGATGCAACAGTCGCTGATAACGGTCCTGATTTTAAGTTCAAAAACAATACTGATACGCCGATATATATCAAAACTACTATAAAAGATAATCAATTAATTGTTAAACTATTCGGAAAAACAAGTGATAACATTATACATGTGTATACAAAAACAATGGAACAAACAAATGCTTCATTAAAGGTAAACACATATCGCGAAGTAAAAAATAAAAACAAAAAACTAATACACAAAGAATTTATTAACGCTAGTACCTATAAAATTAAATAATATTATCTTCAAAAAATAGTTAGTGTATTCCATACATTTTATAGCGTAAATTATTTATTTACGTATTAGAAGGGGATTTATATGTTAAAAACATATTTTAATCATAGATTAATTATTCTACTTCAGTTTTTTATAAGTTTGTATATATTTATAAATATATTCCACTTATTTTTAGACACTAAAAAAGTATCTCCTTATTTAAAAGATACGATTCAAATAAAAAAAGAAGCAAATCAACCAAGTGAATATGAAGTATTAACTCAAAGGTTAGATCAATATTTAAAAGATAACGCGTTTAATGGATCTGTCCTTGTAACCATTAAAGATCGTGTAATTTTAAGAAAGGCTTATGGCTATGCCAACATACAAGATAACGTACTAGCGACACCAAAAACAAAATACCGTATTGGTTCTATCACAAAAACAGTTGTAGCTGTTTCTATTATGCAATTACAAGAACAAGGAAGATTAAATATAGACGAAAATATAAATAAATATATTTCGACATTTCCAGCAGAGAAGCAAATTACATTAAGACATTTATTAACACATACATCCGGATTACCTGAGCAAGGACAAGGAAATGTGAATGCATCTTCACACTTGAAGATAATAAATTGGATTGGATCACAAAAACTTGAATTTCCTCCCGGAACAGGTTGGAGATATACAGATTACAATTATATGGTATTGGGTTATATTGTGGAAAAAATATCACATCAACCATTAGCTGATTATATAAAAGAAAATATTTTTAATCCAGCTAATATGAAAGAATCAGGTATAGGAGAAAAAATGCCTGAAGATATTTTTTTAGCAGAGGGATATAGAAAAGAAGAGAATTCGCTTATACCAGCACAGAAATTGCAAATGAAATGGTTATATGGTTGTGGAGATATGTATACTACTGTAGACGACATGAAAAAATTAGATGAAGCAATTATGACAGAAAAATTGATTTCTAAAAAGAGTTTATCAGAAATGTTTACAGTATCACCTGCCAAAAAATATGGCTTTAGTTTTTATGTTCACCCAGACTATTATCATAATCATGGTGTATTGGCTGGATGGAATACCTTTAACAATTTCAATTGGAATAAGAGTATATTTGTTATTTTATTCTCTAATGTCAAAAACAGTATGAACGATGAGTATAATGAAAAATTTCGCAATATGATAATGAAATCATTAAACGAAAATTAATATACAATAATAACTGAAATAAATATTGAAACTCCATACTTCTCACTAACAAGTATGGAGTTTCAATTTAATATTACTAAGCAATCTGAGTCCATGTATATATCGGCTCAAATCAATTTCCGATAGTCAGAAGACTAATGCAGAATATTTACTGCTTTTATGATTTATCTATATACTAGAGTAAATATTCATAATTCAAATAAATTGATAGGAGCCATTTCCATTAATAAAATCAATTTTTACAATATTAAAAATGTCTTTCCCTGGAACAATTATGTGCTTTCTTATAAGTATGAACGCAATATAATACTATAAAAAGGAAAGAAATTAATGGACCTCAATGTAAAAAAGGAGGAATGAGACCTATTATTTGCGGCTGTTCCAGAAGTTCGAATGAATATGTGATGTCAGTCATATTGAAACAGAAGGTGCCTCGTATAGCATGGCAGACTCCATTACCGCAGGTAGATCTTTTGAAAAAAGTTTTTTTTATTTAGCTTTCTGAGCAAAGGTATCAGAAAGCTTCTCGGTAACCAACTCTCAGATATTGAATTTTTTAATACAAATGATCGAGTAAGACTCAGTGCAAGCGTACGTTACCACACTATAGAATCTACATTAATTTATAAAGACAAACCAATAAGTTAGTTTAAAAAAAGGTATTCTTTTTAAACTAACTTATTTAGAAAGAATCCCTTTTTGGAGAGCAATGAAAAACCCTTAAGTTGAGAAAAACGGACAAATTCTCTTAGCCAATAATCTTTTCAATTAACAATATTAAGAGATTTTCTATAGGAATCCTTACTCATTTGTAATTTACCATTAGTTTGCACTAAAACGGACTTATTTTACTGTTTTTATTCAAGGTTAGTACAGATGCCATCGTCACCAAAATGACGCGTTATCCCTTTAATGGTTAACGTTCCTGTAATCATTTGTCCTTTTTTATATATTTTATCATCGATAGTTACAAGTGTCTTAGGTGCAAAATAATACCACTGGTTATTCTCTTCAAACCAACCAGTTACCATTTGTCCTAGCACAAGTGGATGACCGTTATAATCTTTTGGGTTATCCTTTGTTGGTATTGGATTGAAATAATAAGAAGAATCTTCCGTTTCAAACCAGCCAGTGATCATTTGTCCTTCTTCATATTCATTTGTTTTTTGCAAACTGAAGAAAAAAATCCTCTCCTGTTCATCTTTAAGCCAACCTGTTCTCATGTCTCCTCCTAGATTAAAATAATACCATACATGCGAAATATCAATGCAATTTTTTTTAACTTCAACCCATCCAGTTCTTTTTTCTCCCTCATTAATTAATGGCTCAGAGAGAGAAATCAAACCAAAACACTCCTGTATAAATCTTGGTTGTAAATAATACCATTTATCCAAATACCGAAACCATCCTGTCCTCATTTCACCCTTGAGAAATTTATCTTTATCTTCTTGACTTAAATAATACCATTTATCCAAATACCGAAACCATCCTGTTTTTTTCTTTCCGTATTCTAAATAATAATGTTTAGCGCCTATACTAACCCATCCAGTATATTCTTTGTTTAATTTATTGTCTCTTTTCCATGCTGCAATATCTGCCACTACCCGGAGGGCTGAACTATTCCATGTCGTGTTATAGAGTCTTTCAATCTTCATATAAGTTAATCTGTTTTTTGGGGAGTATAACTTTTGATATCCATTTTGAAATGTCTTCTGAATATAGTCCAGATATTTATTATTAAGCGCATCAATATTCCCAAATTCCGTTTGAAATGTCTTCGCACTAAAGCCTATCTCAGTAGTTGTTCCAAAAAGACTCATAAACTTTACAAACAACAAGTGGAGAATCGCAATTGCTGTGTACATAGGCAGCCTTGCTGTTTTAAAGTCGTCGCTTTTAGAGCAATCGTTTATAAGATTTTTGAATGCTTGGTGAACATTCATTGCATACACACAACGGGCAAACGTTTCATCTTCTAAACTGGAATAACCTTTAAATTCTGTTGGATGGATTAATTTTTCAAATTCTACCAATTCTTTTTTTAATACTTTTAACTCTGGTAAGAGTTTTTCTTTATTATAATTTATAATACTTTGATCCAGCTCAGCACCAACTCGAACAAGTAGAGCGTTTATTTCCTTTTCATTACTTGTAGGATCTTTTGGCCATATTAAATCAATTACAGGTGAAATTATCATTCCTCCATAAGGAATCAATGATGCAACTCCCATTGTCATAGTTCTAAAAGTATTATTGAAATCAAATTCATTTTTATTTGCATCTCGATAAAACTCATATCCAACATTTTTTGTCAATACAATTATGTTGTTTTGAGTTATTTCAGTAGTTAACTGTTGTGGTCCATTTTTTAGATTGTTCATTATCTTCACCTCCTATTAGATGAGAAATAGCCTGCTAAGCAGTATTTGGTTTTTAGTAGAAAATATACTTACTCCATAATCAATTACTTGCCCACTAGGTAATCAATAGTTGCTTTTTCACATTATATTCTTTTTTACAATAAACCAAGAATTAATACGACATCTGAATTGTCTATGCAATAGACAATTCAGATGTCGTATTAATCATAATTTGGTTTTATGATTCAAATGTAACATTTTAAATAAGCGGGATAGAGAGGGGAGGTATATGTTAGAGAATTCGTTTTTACAACATAAAATATTACTGGGGAGATTTATTAAATTATTAATACAAAACTATTTTTAATCCTTAAATTTATACGAGTTCAACGACTTTAATTCTCAATAATTTTCTATTGTAAACATTATTTCATCAAAATTTAAATTCAACAATGCTACAAATATACTTTTTTAACTCAATGATAATGTATATTGAAAATTAACATTATATATTTTTTAATCTCATTCAAGATTTTTACTGAAGTTCTATTTTACATGCTGAAATAAAAAAAATTTATTTAGAAAGGGTGTATATATATGGCGGTAGATTTAGCGGCTGCGCAAAGGTTTTTAACTAAAGAAATAAATAAAGAGACCATTATTAAATTAACAAAAAACGTTGGATATGAATTTTATCAAGATGCAAATAAAAATGAATTTGATTTCAATAATACTTTTAGAACTATGACAATGGGAGTTGCATCATTGATTCCTTATGGAGGAATGATAATTTCACCTGTAATTGGTCTAATATGGCCAGAGACCCCTCATGAAGATAAGATAGAAGCACAACTCACACAACTTGGTAAAGAGATAAATCATACAATTATCGATTACGATAAAATTACTCTCTCACAAAAATTTAAGTATTTAAAAGAAAAACTGGTGGATTTTGAAAATAAGATAAATCCAGGATTTATAAGAGGACATGATGTTTCGGCAGCTTACTATACCGATGTAAAGAATGTTCGTGCTATTGATGCTCTCCACATTCATCAAAAATTTGAAGAGCTTTTAGCAGAATGTTCTAAAGACGAAGGTACCGTACCAGAAAACAACCAAGTTATCACACTAAAAGGCCTCAAAACAGCTGAACTACCTATATACACTGCTGTGGCGACCCTTCATTTATTATTCGTAAGATTCATGAATCTTTTCGGAACAGATCCAAAAGCAGGAGGGTTTTCACAAGATGCACTTAACGAAAAATTTGGCGATAATAAACTTAAAGAATACAACAAAAAATATTTAGACTATATTGAAAATACCTGGAAAAACAGAAAATTAACCAGCACTAATAAGCTATTTGGCACTCAAAAACCTGGAGATCCACTTGTAGGTATGACTTATCAACTTTTTAATACAACATGGAATAGCCCAGCACTTCGAGTAGCGGCAGATATTACAGCATGGAAAAGAGACAATAAATTAAACAAAGAATATACTGGATGGGTTAGAATAGGTGCTAAACATTATTATTTAGAATACGGAAAGAAAAAAACAGGATGGTTTCAGGATCCAAACACTAAAAAATGGTATTATTTAAGTCAAGAAGATAAAGATAAATTTCTCAAGGGTGAAATGAGGACAGGATGGTTTCAGGATCCAAACACTAAAAAATGGTATTATTTTACTGAAATCGGACAATATTCTCAGACGTTTTATGACGATGGACATCTTCACAACGGAATGACAGGAAGTGACAAATATACTGAAGGTGAAATGCTAACAAAGTGGGTTCCGATTTCAGGTAGAGGGGACGTATCCCAAGTCAGTGATGCATGGTATTATTTTAATCATCCAAACGGAGACATGAAGACTGGATTGCTTGATGAAGGTGGTCACATTTACTACTTCAGCCAGCATCAACCAAATTCTCCTGAGAGTGATATAATAATATCTAGGGTGAAACATGAAGGCCCAAGACATACCTATTATAAAGATATAAAATTAGGCAATGCTAGTGAAGGACGAATGGTTACTGGATTTGTTTATGTACAAGAAAAGAAGGCAACATATTATTTCAACGCAATTGACCACATAATTGACCACTCAAAATTTCAGCGTCCTAAAGACTACTACGGCAATATACTTGCGCTTGGAGAAGCTGTAACTGGTTGGTTTCAAGAGGAGGGTAAATGGTATCTAGGAGCTAATGATAATTATCTAGGAATGAGTGGTAAAGTATTTGAAAAAGGACAATTAATTTCTGATGACTCTTTCATATATGATGGTAAAACCTATCATTTTGATAAAAACGGCGTATGTACAAATCCTTAATCTAAATAATAAGTTAGTGCAGAATATAGGGGAATCATAATATACTGTCCGGATGAATGCTTTTAAGAAATTCAATTAAATTAGAAAAATTGATGTTTTGAAATGAACCCCGAAAACAAGACACATCATAAAATACCTAAACCATCTATTCTCTATACTTTTAGAGGATAGGTGGTTTAAATTAAATTTTCTTGATAAAGTTAATAACGATGACTAGCGTGTCAAATAACATTATTTAGATAGAAAAATATAATGATTTTTATAAACATATATGAAGTAAAATGATTTCCTTCATAATTTCGTACAAAGAACCAGTAAATACAAAACAAAAGTTTGAGTCGGTTTATATAATGGTTATCTAGCAGTTTAGAAGCATTCACAAAAGTACTCAAACAAGTTCTGGAGAAGGGACAGTTTCTTCATCAGTAAAGAGCTTTTCACTAATGGGAGAAGTGCGAAATTCAACTGTACTGTGAAATTTTAACTTACATCAACTATTCCCCAAGTCATAAACTTCGCACGAAATACCAATTTTACGAACAATAAGATAGATAAATAAAAATCTAATACAGTATTTAGGAATTTCGAGCTCGATAGCATGAATCTCCGTATATTGATATTTTATATGAAAATTATTAAATACTGAATTACTCATTGAACATTTTTATAGTAAATTATATTTCAACTTATAAAGTTTTTTCTTATGTTGATCTATTTAACTCCTTGTAATCATGATTAAATTAACCAATTCGTATTTTATAACAACTTTAAAAAAATTTTCATGTATTGATTTTGTATGAATTTATATATGAAAATTTTTTTATTTTGCACACCTGTAAATATGATTTTTGTACTAAATTTTATAGCTTAATACAGATTTATCACGTACTTATCTATAACTTTTATTAGAATGACTACACTATCCTTATTTAATTTCGAATATATTTTAGCATCCTATAATTTAATTATGTAAATAAGTCTGTGTAAAAATTGAATTTAACGCGAACTTGTGTTCGTTCAACTTTTCTGTTATAGTATATATGAGGTGATTTTTATGGATTACAGCAAGCAACGTCAAAAATCCGTACATCGTAAAAAATTATACGAAAATCTAAATGAAATGCCCTTTTACATAGAAGAATTTGTGGAGTACAAGGAATTGCATGATGCCTCTCCCTCCACCCTACTGAATTATGTATATGATTTTAGAGTCTTCTTTAACTGGCTATTATCTGAGCAAATTATTGAATTAAAGCCTATCAATGACATATCCTTCACTGATTTGGAGAATTTAAAGAAAAAAGATGTTGAGAACTTTATGAGGTTTTTAAAACTACAACAAAACATGCAGAATTCCTCTGTTAACAGAAAAATTTCGGCCTTAAAGTCTTTATTTAAGTACCTCACCTCACTATCAGAGAATGAAGATGGAGAATGTTATTTTTATAGAAATGTAATGGCTAAAATTGAAATACATAAAGATAAAGAAACATTAAATGCTCGTGCAAAACGTATGAGATCTAAAATATTCCATAATGATGATGATCAAGAATTTCTAAATTATGTTAAGTACGAACATGAAAAAGCTTTAACAAAACATCAGTTATTCTATTTCCTAAGAGATAAGGAGCGTGATGTAGCGATCCTTTCTCTCTTTCTTGGTAGTGGTATTCGTGTAAGTGAATTGGCCGATCTCCGCATGGAAGATATAAACATAAAAGAAAGACTAATTGATGTAATCCGAAAAGGAAACAAAGAAGATTCCGTGTGGATTACCCCAATTGCATTAAATGATCTTGAAAAATATATAGAGATTAGAGATAATAAATATACTCCAGAGAAAGAATTAAAAAATATGTTTTTATCGAAGTATAAACATACTGCACAGCCTCTTTCGGTTAGAGCTATCCAAGATATCGTAGAAAAATATACTAAGGCCTACGGTAAAAGAATGTCTCCTCATAAATTAAGACATACATTGGCAAATAAATTATATATGGAAGAAAAAGACTCATTACAAGTGATGCAGCAACTTGGGCATACGAGTCAAGATACAGCTTTGTTATATACTCAACTTGGGGAAACAACTATTAAAGATAGTTTAGGAAGAATAGGTGGAAAATAAAATAAGAAAAATTCCAATTTTTTATATGCTGAAACTTTTCTTATTTTATATATTTTTTTTGGAATATTAATGATGAAAGTAAAATAATTCCTATTTGTATGTAGATAGAAAAATTAGCCCATCACATTAGTAGTATACGTTAGCTTTTGTATGTTCATGAATTTCTATGGGGTAAGCACGATTATCTGTACACCATGGCATATTCCATTCTCTCTTGAGAGTTATTCTGAGTCATTTCCATTTCCTTGTTTCATACTATACTCATAAAAACTCCACATGGATTACCGATAAACTCCAAAATTGAATAGTAATTCAATCGATTAGTAATATTCTTCGTTTTAATCTTTATGGTTTATTGAATTTATTACCGCAAAATTTAAATATGAGTTTTTATTATTTTTTAGTTAGATTATTATGCTGTATTATCACAATAATTTTAGACAATGTACGTAATTCATGATTATTTATGAATTATGTTGGCACTCATTTAAAATTTGTATGTACTGTAGAAATAATATAGTACCAACCGTCTCATTATTAAAACCTATTTTTGTATTAGGAGATTCAGCCGAGATATACACGTGTTTCAGCTGAATCTCCCAACGTTGTAATATCATTTTTTCCATACAATCGTATACGACTATCATTACGCTTAACGGTTAGAAGAATGCCTTTCTTCTCATAATACCTTAAAGTATGAATAGATCGTCCTGTTTGTTCAGATAGTTGACCGATGGTAAATTTCACTTAAATAACCCTTTATACAAATGCCATTAATACATGGTTTTTGCTTCACAAAAACATTTGGTTCATATGTTTGATAAATGCCAAGTCTCCGGATTCTTCTTTAATCTTTATTAAATTCTTTGCATCTTCCCCAATAACGTATCTCATCTGATTTGTACTATCCGTTGCAGCTTGATAGATAACCTCTGCTACAATCTCAGGAGAAGTGAATTGTCCACGCTCATTCATTTTTTTTAGTCCCTTCCTAAAGGAATCAGTATACTCATGATAGTCCGTTAGAGATTCATCAAAGAAGAAGTCCATCGATCTTCCGCTAAAATCAGTGTTGATAGAACCAGGTTCAATTAATTTGACATGGATGTTTTGTGATGCTAGCTCAAATGATAAAGATTCTGTAAAACCTTCGACCGCAAATTTAGTAGCATGATAAAGTGACATAGTGGGAAACGTAATTTTTCCTCCCATTGAAGAGATATTGATAATTAATCCATTTTTATTGGCTCTTAAATGGGGTAACATTGCTTTTGTCATTTTCATTAGTCCAAATACATTCACATCGAACTGTCTTCGGATTTGATCATCTGTAGCACTCTCGAAAATTCCCATAGTGCCATACCCAGCATTGTTTAGGAGAACATCAATCTTACCAAATCGCTTAATTCCCTTTACTATTGCTTCTTGAATGGTTTCCTTTTGCTCAACGTCAAGACTTAATATTAAAACATTATCTAGTTCAGTTAATTCCGTTTCCTTTTCAGGTGACCGCATTGTAGCAATAACATTCCATCCTTTTTCAGCAAAATGTCTTGCAGTTGCTTTTCCAATTCCAGATGATGCTCCCGTAATAAAAATAGTTCTCATTTTAAATCCCTCCGTAATATAAATGTTTCGATTACTAATTTATCTTACAGCCTAGAGTTCACTTTAAGTCAAGGGATGCATATGCTTTTTCTGCTCACTTCGGTGCCTCTTTTTCATTAATAGGTACTGGTGAAGTTATTAAGGTAGAAAATGATGGAGTTGAGAAAGTTTTAAAAGACATGTTGTTTGATAAAAATAATCTCAAAGAAATTGCTTCATTAAGAGAAGGCAAACTTAAACAAACTTATAAAGAGGTATATCAATCTAATGATTATGTTGGCGCATTTATTTCTCAAATATTTAGTGAAGTATACCCAAATAATATGGAATATAATAAACCGGAATATATGAATTATCTAATTATTGATTTAGACAAAAAAATAAATATTTATGTGCTGTTATTCTTAAATAACACTATGATGCTATATTGAACGCTTAGTTAATAATTTATTTACATATTATATTCGTTATATTAAGGTTTATTTATACAAAAACCGTCGCTGAACGCCGAAACATTAATAAAAAATTTAAAGAGCTTATTAATCATCTAAAACACATTCTAATACCATATTTCGCTCCATTATTTCATTCAAATCAGAGATAAAAATGAAATAATGGAGCTGTTACGAATTTGCCGACACCAATAAAATGGATTAAAGCTTAGAAAGATTGCATCAATAATAACTACTTCAAAATTTATATTACAAAATTGATTAAGATATTTTTAAACTCTTTTACGAATACGGGTTTATAATTATACTTTTTCATATATGTTATAAGTAACTCTTGTGTCTTAGCTTTATTAGTTATTATCATGATAGTAGCCATTCCTCCCTCTCCATTACAATAATTAAATTTCAAATAAGTATACGATAGATCGTTAATTCTTATCCATTTACTAAAAAGTTGTCCACATTTCAAAGTACTACTGCTCTATTTATGATAAGCCTTATATGATTATATACTGTCTTTTTAGGTTTGAATTATTCATTCGTATTTTAAATCTTTTATTTTCTCTATTTGGTAACGAAACTACCTGCTTTAGTGAAAAATACAAAATATCTATTATTTTTGTATGAAAAAATACAAATTTGAGGCTTTAAAGTGTGGATATATCTAGTAAAAAGGGAGGTTGGTATGAGTAAAAACACATAATAAGAAAAAGCTTTGTTTATATAACCTGTACCCTTTGTAAAGGACATTTTGAAAAAAGTTAGGCAACATCAAAAAGATGATTTCTGTATCCAACAGGAGTCATCTTTTTTAAATTCCATTGATATCTATAGTGACTATAGTACGTCATATATTTCTTAATCTCTTGTTTCAACTCATCAAAGGACGCGCAAGGTTTTATATGAGCTTCATCTTTCAGATGACCAAATAAAACGATTCTTGTGGGGCGTTATCCCAACAGTTTCCTCTTCTTGACATGGATTGTCCAAGGTTTAGCTTTCTGACTAACTTTTGATAGGTAGGGCTTGTGTAGTGGGCTCCTTGATCCGAATGAATATAAACACCTTCAATCAATTGAATCCGCAGATTCCTTTTTAGTTTATGGAGAGTTGTCGTTACGAGCTCTAATGTCATCTGTTCTGAAACATGGTAAGCTAAAATTTCATTAGTTGAGCCGTCCAAAATTGTAGATAAATAGGTGATATCTGTAAGAAATGTTTTCAATGGGGTATTTTGTTTAAATTTCCGATTTAATTGATTCGATACTATTTGATGTTCTTTTGTAGCTTTAAGCATTCTTTTATAAGGATACGCTTTAAATTGTAGACAACTTAAAACTGCCCCGCCAATGTCACCTTTATCTGACGTACCCCTCTTCTTTCTATTTTTAAATCGAAGTGCTTTTAATATGGTTTCCTTCAAGATTTCATCTCGATCACTCTTTTGTTTCCGTTATTCTTGAGATGAACCTGAAAAGTAATTATAGTATCCCGAACGAGATACACCGGCTACTTTACAGAAATGACTGACTATATATTTCGTGATAACAGAACGAATCAAGAGAATTTCTGACTAGTTGGTAGTGTTATTTCCTCTCATAAGTTTGATTTTTTTAGCAATTCGTTTTCCACCTTTAGTAAGTTTCGTTCGGCTTCTAACGTAAGCTCTCTCAACAGTTCTTCCAGCGTTTTCGATACGTGTATCCCTTCCACCATTTTTCTATAAGCAGCACGCCATCTACTTCCCGATGACATAACCCGTTTCATTCCAACCATATCTATATTAAAACCACATTCTTCAAAAATGTTTCGAGATAGCTTTCCTTTTTCCTCAATAAAAATATGCTTAAATTCCTGTGTATAAATGATACCTTTCTGACTTACAAATTTTACGTATAGGTTATTTAATAGAATTTGAATTTCTCTTTCTGTAAATAGCTTTTTTGTCATTTTCAAAATTCTCTGATCCCAATTTTCCTTTTATTATATTATAAAACTTCCTTCTTCGTTTAAATAACTCTGAACAGCTGATAATTTTAATCCTTCTGAATAGGTATTATATTTCAATCCTTTTTTGTCATGAAAAATCCCCTCTAATTAATAGTGTAACATCCATTTGTACATGGTCTTTTTTACACTGTCTACCTAAAGGGGATAATATCATATATTTAATGGTCCTTTTGCTAATCTTAACATTAATGTTACAAATTCTATTAAATTATTATCTTTTTTTTCTTTAATTGAGCTTCCAATGTATCGTATACAGCTAATTTGTAATTTATTCTTTCCAAATATTTATTTATTTGTGATATTTCATTTTCTACATTTTTTTTATGTTGAAGCATTATTTGTTTTCGATTACTAAGTGTGGAATTACCTTGATTATATAATTCTACATACTGTCTAATTTTTTTTATAGGCATACCAGTTAGACGTAATGCCAAAAGAAAATCAATCCATTCAATATTATCTTCAGTATATAAGCGATTCCCATTATTATCACGTTTTATAACGGGTAACAACCCTTCATTTTCATAATAGCGTAGAGCGGATATAGAAACGTCCATTTTTTCACTTATTTCCTTAATAGAATATGACATTTTTTCCTCCTGTTTATTTTGATTTAAATCAAATTTAATACATATTAAAATATATTATGAAATTGTAATTACTTAATGCATTTTTTGATTGTTACTTCAGAATATTTTTTTACTGAACGCTCTTTATTTTAATCATATATTAATACTAATGGTTTTACATATTTGTATTACTTCTAAACCATTTAAAAGCAATAAAAGATACAAATCTTATTGCTTCAGTGAGTTAATTATATGATTTATTATTTAAAGATTGCACGATATGTACAGATTATCAAATAAATCTATATACTGGCTATATTTAGCACCCCCTCTTTTATCTCTCAATATAACTCGTTCTCTAATATATCATAAAACATAATTAGAGATAGCAAATATACTCCCGGAATTTTCATCAAAAAAAATTCAAGCGGTGAAACGATATTTAGATGGTTCCGAAAGTGGAAAAACAAATACTAAATCTTCTATAGAAGTTACTCCTAGCTTACTTCGTGAGTGGATTAGACGATGTAAATCTTCAGGTGAAAATGTTTTTGAAAAATGCTATACATCCTACTCTATCCAACATAAACTAGATGTACTTAATTATATGAATGAACAAGGAACATCTATCAGAGAAACAGCGGCGCTTTTCAATATTCCTTCTTATGAAATAGGCGGATTGGATGCCCTACATTCAAAGAAGAAGGGGCGTCCAACCATAAAGATAAAAAATAAAACCAGTAGTAGAAGGCTCATTAGAAGCACTACAAGCGGAAAATGAGCGTTTACGTATAGAAAATACATATCTAAAAAAGTTGAATGTCTTAGTTCAAAAAAGAAACAATCAACAAACAAGACAAAGCCTAAGTAATAAGGCATGAATTTCCTGTCAAAGAGTTATTTCAATTGGCAAACATTCCACGTAGTACGTACTATTACTGGATTAAACATTTCAATCGCCTTGATTCAAATGCGGAGATAAAAGAAATGATTCAAGCTATTTATGATGAACACGATGGGTGTTATCGGTAGCAGCGCATTCGTGATAAACTGATGAATCGTGAACAAAGTATAGTGCCTTACGAAAGAATTAGGTTTAAAATGCCTTGTTCGTATGAAAAAATACCGCTCTTACAAAGAGACAGTTGGGAAAATAGCGCTGAATATTTTAAATCGCAACTTCCAAGCTAACAAAGCAAATGAAAAGTGAGTTACAGATATTACGGAGTTTAAATTATTTGAGGAGAAGTTATACCTATCACCAATGTTAGATTTATTTAATGGTAAAATTATCACGTATACAATTGGTTCAAGACCGACCTATTCCCTTGTTTCTACGATGTTGGACCAAGCCCTTGAACGTGTAACAGATCAAGATAAACTCTTCATTCATTCTAATCAAGGGTGGCACTATCAAATGAAACAATACCGTCATTCTCTTAAGCAATTTGGCATAACACAAAGGATGTCTCGCAAAGGAAACTGTTATGAAAATGTCGTTATTGAAAATTTTTTCGGTATCATGAAATCAGAATTTCTGTATCGAAAAGAATTTGAAAGTATAACACATTTTAAACAAGAATTAGCAAAGTATATAGACTACTATAATCATAAAAAAATTAAGGCAAAATTAAAGAGTATGTCTAATGAAACGTCCTGTCGAACTTTGGGATTCATTTCAGTTTAAGAGACTTATTTTTTAATGGATGAAAATGTTATTACGTTAATATTTTTATTGGGATTTGCATATACACCAATCTTATGTGAAACATCTACCATTGTACCGTCTTTCACCTGTTTTTACAGGCGTAAAGTAACACCTTTTATCCCAAAGTTGAATCCAACTGATTTTATGTATACCGTCCCTATCGAAGTAATGTTCTATTCCGCTCGTTTTACGTATAATTAAACAAAGCAGAATGTTACGTATCTTTATTACCCCTAAATAATAGAGATATACAAAAAATATATATCCATTATTCCCTCTTTATATTTCCATCCAATTGTATTTTTGACCATTAATTGTAATTGAAGAACTCATCACATTTCCCCCCTTAAATTAAATTTTAAAATTCATAAAGTTTATAAATTTGTTCTCCCGATAGTGGAGAATGTTTGCCGAAAAGCTTATAACAAATGATTAGGAAACTTTTTATTCTATAAGGATTAGTACATGCTCCATCGTTATTAAGATGATATGTTTTAATATTTCCCTCTGAATTCTTGATGTTAACTTCTCCCGTAACCATTTGTCCTTTATTAAATCTGTTGTTTTTCCGAGCTACAGTAATACCACACTCCATTATAATGGACCCACTCTGTTCTTTGTTCTCCTCTTAGAACATTTTTGGTAATGCCGAACGTATCTTTAAGTATTTTTTTACCAGTCTCAGGGAGGTTATCATAGTCATTTGGTGCTAAATGAGAAAAATCAAGTAGATTATAATAGAACCACTTTCCCTTTCCAATTTCCACAAGCTCTTCAACCATTTAACCTTTATCAATAGAACTATACTAGTTAACTGGAACAGTTCACTTCAATGTTCCTTGAATTTTAATCTGTTTTATGGTAAAATAAGGAATAGATAATATGTAGTGACTCTTTGGAAGTGCTGATGACCTGGACATAAAATAAATTATCTTGATTTGAGATATTATTATAAAAGCTCACAACTTTCTCCCGACCTACTTTACATTCCACTTGTGCTAAAGAATTAGAGGCCCCCTACAATAGTGTTACCCAAAAGAAGAAGGAATCATTCCATCACCCCAATAAGAAAAATATTGTTGTTTGATATGAAAGTTTGCAATAGCTGCCATTTGAATACAGTAATCAGATATCCAAGCCAATTGAACATATGGATATTGTGGAAAGCATTTGTCATAGTATCCAAAATATTTGCTAAATCCCATCCAACAGTATACCTCTATAAGTAATTCTGCTAGCTTTATACTAGGTAATTATCGTAAACCAGCCATTTTATATGTTTTTGGGTGTGCTAAATATAAATTCTCTATTTTTTCACGTCCACAACCAATTCTAAAAAACGCTAATAACTCTAGCTATTTGGCATAGGGTTTTGATGTATATTGAGACCTTTAGTTTGAATGTAAAAAGAGCTTAGTAGTTATTACTCTCCTTCTAATTATTACAAAGTTAAAAAACGTATTCTTATTCTCTTGATACATGGTAATTTTGTGTAGAAGATGTTATTGTACAAATTATGTAATATGTATTGGATAAGAAAAAAACTCTTTATTAGTAACAAAGAAAAAGTACTCTTTCGAGTGCTTTTTCTTTGGTTTTTCAGCTCAAATAGTTAGATCAAACAGCTCATAAAGGAGTCTGGTGCAAAAATGAAGATGTTTACAAGTAATCTCTAAATCTTGGACATAGTGATACTATTACTCTATAAAAGAGGTGTGTGATCAGTATGGATAAGAGAATTTATTTAGGTGGAAACATTATCAATCAGCCATCATCTTGTTAACTATACGTTGGTACCTACGGTACAAATTAAGTTCTCGTGATTTGGTGAAAATGATGGAGGAACGAAGGTTATTCCTGGCTCATACAACTATTATGTGCTAGGTCCATCAGTATGGGCTAGAATTAAATAAACGAATTCGACGCCAACTTAAGCAAACGAATAATTCATGGAGAGTAGATGAAACGGATATAAAAATAAAGGGACAATGGATGTATTTATATTGTGCTGTTGATTTCAAGGAAAACATAACTTACTCCTACTTAAGTACATCCAGAAATCATAAGGCGACAAAGCGAGCAAGAGAGCTTTGTGGTCTTTTCATACCTAAATCAAAGTTGATAAGAACCCTGCTTATCCAATTGCTATCACATAGTTAAAGGAAGGGAAAAAGATGCTGCTGGGTATTCATCAAATCAGGCAAATTAATTTTTTATTTAGAAGGTTCGTCAAAATATGTTTTAAAAACTGAACAGTTAATCTAGTAAAAGGTTGATTCATTCCTTTCCTATACTTCTACAGAAAGAATAGCGTATCTTCTCATTTTAGAAACTTCTTGTTATTAAAGACTAAAAGTTCCGCGAGGAACAGGTTGTTCCACCCCTCCAAAACTTTTATGAATCGTATGTTTTTCTCACCAACTCAATAGCTAAAGAGTAGAGCCATAGTAAAAAGTAAAATTTTTTGTCAAATTTCTAAAATCAATTACTGGTATTAATTACATTTTATTTCTAATATCGAAACCACGTTAAATAGTTTTACTATTGGCTATTTCATAGGATCCTCTTATTAAAAAAATAAATATCGGAATATACAAAAAAACATCCTGGAAATTTACAGTTAAAATGAGTGTTATATAAAGGTGTTTATAATTTTAGAATCTCATAAGATTCATTTGCATCATCTCAACCTTTTATCTGTCATTAAATTTTACAATAGGACCATTTATTAACCTCGCCCTAATAATCAAGGTAGTTTGTCCTCTCTCTTGAACTGTAGAAGCGCCTGTTATTTTGAAATTTGATTCTCTTGGCAAAAGGACTTCTTGTTCCCCTTTAAATTTAGAAATAGAATCTATATAAGGGGCGTGAGTGCCCTTTGGTACTTGTATTTCCATTCGAATAGCTGAACGACCAAAAGCAGTATTTTTTTGTAAAGATGTACTTGTGTATGCTAATGCAGTATACGTTTTATTAATATTTTTTTGTATAAGTATAATTGCTTTTTTTATGTACTCTTCGAAATTTTCAATGCCCTCTAAAGAATTGAGATCCGGCCCCCATATTGGCTGTAAAAAATATTTCGCCTCTTTAAATTCTTGTTCGCCGGTATTCCTATATACTATGATGTCCTCTTTTAAAGTAGCTTTAGATATTGCAGAATCAATTAAACGTATTTTATTATCTAGTTCAAGTTTAGATATAGTTGATCCTGGAAGCAAGTCCTGTTTATTACTTCTTAAATAATAATTTATATACATATAATTTTGTCCAGTATAATAACTAATTACATTTTTTTCATTAACAGTCAAGGTAGTTAACCATTTTGATTCATCCCCTTCCAAATCAGTATAATTTTTACTTTGTGTTATTGCTGCTACTGCGTTCACATTCCTGATTAATAAAAGTGTACTGGTCAATATTATAATCGAAAGTAACCTGTACACTTTTTGGCCCATATGCATAATATGTATGCCTCCCAAAATAGAATTTTTTATTAAAGTTTGTTTGGCAGAAAATACATTAAAGATGAATATAAAGATTCATTCCTTTTCAAAAATAAGATTTATAGTTATCAGAAAATATAAGCATGCAGAAATCTATCTTTTAGGAAAATAAGAGTAACTTAAACTATATCTATAAGGAACGCATTTACTAGTATAATAATTAAATCTTCCTTATTGTAGAGATAAGAATTACAGTTTAAAATCCCATTATTATAAACATTAAAGCAAAGAAAATTCTGAACATTTTGTCGTTAAATTTATTTTCCGAATAATAAATTTAACGACAAAATGTTCAGAATTCATAATGGGGGATGTTTTAAATGATTGTTACATGAATAAATAGGCTGGGTAATCTCGCTGTTTAGTAACCGTTAGGTGTTGTACATACCCCATTGGAATTAAAATCATATTTTAAGACTATTTTTTTATCATATGTCACATTACCGTCGTCAGGATTAAAATAATACCAGTATGGTTGACTAGTCTTATCCTTAATTTTAAGTCATTTCGGCATCATCTGTCCTTGGTTCAATAGTAAATCTTTACCCTACTTCACGTACTTTAAAAGGAATCGATTATGATTACTTTATTCATTTGTTATAGTAGATTTTTTTCATCAGCAAAACTTTTTGAAGCAAATAAACCAGTTGTAACCATCGTAGCTGCCAATATTCCTATAATGATTTTTTATGCATGTATTTTCTCCTTACATCTTTTCTATCGACTTTTTAATGTAAATTGAATAGTTATATTGTAACTGTGATTACTTACGTTGTATGTAATAAAAATGCTTTTAACTAACGCAATAAATTCAAAATAATCCTTAGATACTGATATCGTTTTTAATGTTAAAAAACAGAACCTACTAACTACCTTTCGTTAAGAAAGGTCTTTTTGTTTTTATTTGAGTGATATCATTCATAGTGTTTTGTGTGTGGTTTTTATCCAATTTATTCTATCAAATTAGTAGTGAAGATAATGAGAATTTAGGTTTGTATTTGAATTCCCTTCAAACTAAACCTTCAATTATCTGCTGAAAAATAGCCAGATTACGTATGTGTAAATGTACTTACGTTAGCGCTTGTGTGCTCCAGTTATGGAGTTATTTATATCATTAAAGCACCTATTACCATGATCTTGGTAATAGGTGCTTTAATGATATATAAATCTTGTAGGACTTGAACCTACGACTGGACGGTTATGAGCCGTCTGCTCTAACCAGTTGAGCTAAAGATTCGTTTTATAAAAGAATGTTTAATAGTTGACGATTCAGAAGTCGCATTGCTATACGCTACAACTCCCTCATACATATCTACACCATAACGGTATAGTTACTTTGGAAAATCCGAAATTAATAATAGTTATCGGCAAATGTACTTGTAGCAAAAGGACTAACAAGTACTAGAATCATAATAAGCGAGGTAATATATAATCTGTCCCCTTTGTAAAGGACATTTTGAAAAAAAGTTAGGCAACATCAAGAAGATGATTTCTGTATTCAACAGGAGGCAACTTTTTTAAATTCCATTGATATCTATAATGACTATAGTATGTCATATATTTCTTAATCTCTTGTTTCAACTCAATAAAGAATGCGCAAGGTTAATTTATCTTTCAGAGGACCATAAAACGATTCGTGTGTGGCGTTCTCCCGACCGTTTCATCTTCTTGACATAGATTGCCCGAAATTTAGCTTTTTAACTATCTTTTGATAGGTAGGACTTGTATAATAGACAACTTGAAACTGATCCGCCAATGTCTTCTTTATTTGACGAGCCTTTCTTTTTATTTCTAAATCGAAGTGCTTTTAATATCGTTTCGTTCGTGATTTCATCTCAATCGTTCTTTTGTTTCCGTTGTTTTTGAGATGGAATTGGAAAATAATTATAGTATCCCGAACGGATACACCAGCTACTTTACACAATTGACTGACCATATTCCTTAAGTTGTATTTTATGCTGACATAACGAATCAAGATGAATTTCTGGCTAGGTGGTAGTATTCTTTCTTTCTTTCTTTCTTTCTTTCTTTCTCATCCTCCCCTCCGTAAATTTAATTTTTTTAGCAATTCATTTTCTGCCTTTAGTAAGTTTCGTTCGGCTTCTAAATAGGTATACTTTTCTTCTAACGTAAGTTCTCTTTCAAGAGTTCTTCCGGTGTTTTCCATACGTGTATCACGTAAACCGAATACACCATTTTTTCTATAAGCAGCACGCCATCTACTGCTTAATGACATAACCCGTTTCATTCCAATCATATCTATGTCAAAGCCACATTCTTCAAAATTATATCGAGGTAGCTTTCCTTTTCATTTTCTTAATAAAAATATGCTTAAATTCCTCTGTATAGGTAATATACCTTTTTGACTTACAGGTTTTACGTATGGGTTATTTGATAGAATTTGAATTTTTCTTCTGTAAATAGCTTTTTTGACATTTTAGACATTCTTCGATCTAATTTTCATTTTATTATACAAGAAATTCCCTATAAAAAATGATTTATGGATGCCTTTAATCATGAAATTATAAGTTATGTGTGCTGGCATTAGCGATGCAGGCAGTAAAACAAGCAATGAGAGGACGAAAAGTAAAAGGTGTCATCCTATCCTCAAGTTAAGGAAGTATTTATACTGCGAAAGAATTTCAAGTGTATGCCAAACAACACGGTATCATCACCAGCATATCCCGGAAAAGAAATTATCTTGATAATGCCATTATGAACAGCTTCTTTGGCCATTTAAAAAATGAAACTTTCTATTCACAAAACATAACAAAAGTATCCAACACAACTGTCCAAAAAATTCCGCTAAAATAATATTCATTACTAAATTTGTTTGCGAATTTAAGAAAAACCCCCTCTATTCCCTAAAGAATATAAGGAATAAAAGGAATAGAAGGAGAGGTGACTTGAGAGTTGCCCTGTTTTTCATGTGCGCTTCAACAAAGCTGATGTTTTTAGTAACAATTTGTGATGAATGATGTTGATGCTCGAATTTATAATGATTAGATTTCATTCTTGTGTTTTCAATACTTATTGCACAAACAAATAGATGATAATCTAAACCTATATTGCCTACAAATTTGATAAATCCTCATTTGACGTCTAATCAATAATAGTGAAATAAACACGTTCTCCTTTTTGAGTATGAGTCCCCTTATTTCAGTTCTCTAATGCCTCTATAATTATCTTTTGATTTTTCACTACTTTATATTTTCATTCCATATTAAACAATGTAGAAGCTTTGATTTGATATTTCTTTTTTATTTGTTTACTTTGTAAAATTGTTGGATGGCCTCATCGATATAAACCCAGCCTTTCCAACCTAAGTGCATATGATCTTTTAAGAAGTATTTATCATACTCATGATTTGAGAAGTCGGCAATTGGATAACCAGCTTTCTCAATTTGCTCATGAACTTTCTTATAGTACAATTCGCGACGTTCTTTCGGGAAGCCAGCGTAATCGTACCAAGGACCTTTTACAGGAACAGAAATGAAGAGTGGTTTTGCACCAGATTGTTTTAATAAATCAAGTACAATTTGTAAATCTTCATATTCTGGCGATTGGTCATAAGCATCATTTTTTAAGTAACCTTCACGTTGCTTTAACTTTTTCTTAATTTTGCTGTTGAAGTAATTATCTTCGATACCATATTCATTCGATCCTGATTCTACTGCACCAGTTTGATCTGCATGTTTACGAGCCTCTTCCCAGTTCATTTGTTTTAATGAAGGGTCAAGTTTTTCTTTATGCGGTTTAATATCAAACATTGCTGTAAATAAATCTTTACGATCTAAAATGTTACGATAAATATAAGCGAAAGGTTTTGCAGCAAGTGCTTTTACTTTATACTTCGTATCATCATAAGCGATACCTTCAAGCGAAATTTTTAATAAAGTTTCTTTTTTTACAATCTCAAAGTTTAATAAACGCTTTGCAATTTGTTTTTTCATTTCAGGTTTTAAATCATTGTTGAAAATGAAGTGGTAACCTTGTTGTTTTGAAAAGTTAG
>NZ_LPUS01000031.1:0-226098 GCF_001563515.1 Bacillus sp. JH7
GATGATCAGGTTGATAGGTTCGAGGTGGAAGCATGGTGACATGTGGAGCTGACGAATACTAATAGATCGAGGACTTAACCATATAATATGTAGCAATGTTATCTAGTTTTGAAGGAATATGCCTTCAATAGTTTGGTGATGATGGCAGAGAGGTCACACCCGTTCCCATACCGAACACGGAAGTTAAGCTCTCTAGCGCCGATGGTAGTTGGGACCTTGTCCCTGTGAGAGTAGGACGTCGCCAAGCAAGAACCTAAGTCATTTTGACTTAGGTTTTTTTGTGTTTATTTCTATTTACCGAATGTTATAATCCATAAATTTAATAAAGCTAAAGACGAAAAAAGAATGAAATAGAGACTGTTTAAAATAATAGCAATAACTTTTAGTGTTCCTGATTTTCCTAATGCCACTAAAGTAATACTTAAAATAGGACACATTATTTCTATCATAAGTATATATTTTAAATAATGAGATGCTATAAATAAGTATTTAATAATTACAGAAATTACTGCAATAGAGAAAAATAAATAGGATAATAGCATAGTTCTTTCTTTAACAGTTATCCTCCTTAGAAATTAAATCGTTATAATAATACAAGAGTATATATATTTTGATTTAAAACATACTGAAGTGCCATTTAAACGATTATACGTAAAATAGATGTCTAGAAATATATATTCTAATTCCCTTTTCTTCTTGCATATAGTTGCAATTCTTCTTTTGAATATAACTAAAACACGAACGTTATTGACTGCTAATAAAAAAACATTCGATTATTTATTGACATTGTTTATGAAATATTGTTAATATAGCCATAGAAACAATAATATAAGACCTCATATAATCGCGGGGATATGGCCTGCAAGTCTCTACCTAACGACCGTTATTCGTTAGACTATGAGGGAAAGTCACTCGGTATTTTTCTATTCACAAGGGATACGTATGCCTGAGTAGAGCGCTTTCTCTCATAGTAAAAGAGAAACTGTTCTATTTCAGGCTTTTTTTATTTGAATCGGGGGGATTCTAATATGAAATCACTAGTTGGAGTCATAATGGGAAGTACGTCAGACTGGGAAACAATGAAATATGCTTGTGACATTTTAGATGAATTAAATATACCGTATGAGAAAAAAGTTGTATCCGCTCATCGGACTCCGGATTATATGTTTGAATATGCAGAGACGGCTCGTGAACGTGGATTGAAAGTTATTATTGCTGGCGCTGGTGGAGCAGCACATTTACCAGGAATGGTTGCAGCGAAGACAAATCTTCCTGTAATTGGAGTTCCAGTTCAATCAAAAGCATTAAACGGCTTAGATTCATTATTATCCATCGTCCAAATGCCAGGAGGTGTTCCAGTTGCAACTGTTGCAATTGGTAAAGCCGGTTCAACGAATGCTGGATTACTTGCCGCACAAATACTTGGATCATTCCATGATGACATACATGATGCATTAGAATTGAGACGAGAAGCGATTGAAAAAGATGTGCGTGAAGGTAGTGAGCTAGTATGACGAGAATCATTTTACCTGGAAAAACAATCGGCATTATTGGAGGCGGCCAGCTAGGAAGAATGATGGCATTGGCAGCTAAGGAGATGGGATATAAAATTGCTGTTTTAGATCCTACAAAGCATTCGCCATGTGCACAAGTTGCTGATATTGAAATTGTTGCACCATATGATGATTTAAAAGCAATTCAGCATTTAGCAGAGATAAGTAATGTTGTCACATATGAATTTGAGAATATTGATTATAGATGTTTACAATGGCTTGAAAAACATGCGTACTTACCACAAGGTAGTCAGTTGTTAAATACAACGCAAAATCGTTTTACAGAAAAGAATGCGATTGAGAAGGCTGGGTTACCAGTAGCAACGTATAGATTAGTTCAAAATCAAGATCAGCTTACAGAAGCAATTGCTGAGTTATCATTCCCTTCCGTCTTAAAAACGACGACAGGTGGATATGATGGGAAAGGACAAGTTGTTTTAAGAAGTGAAGCTGATGTTGAGACAGCAAGAAATCTTGTGGATAAAGCAGAATGTATTTTAGAGAAATGGGTGCCTTTTGAAAAAGAAGTATCAGTTATTGTGATTCGTAGTGTAAGTGGTGAAACAAAAGTGTTTCCAGTAGCAGAAAATATTCATGTAAATAACATTTTACATGAATCTATCGTTCCAGCTCGCATTACAGAAGAGCTTTCTCAAAAAGCAATTGCTTATGCAAAGGTACTTGCGGATGAATTAGAACTTGTGGGAACACTAGCTGTAGAGATGTTTGCTACAGATAATGGTGAGATTTATATTAATGAATTAGCGCCAAGACCTCACAATTCAGGACACTATACACAGGATGCATGTGAGACGAGTCAATTTGGTCAACATATTCGAGCAATCTGTAATTTACCTCTAGGAGAAACAAATTTGTTAAAACCAGTTGTCATGGTAAACATTTTAGGCGAACATATAGAAGGGGTCCTAAGACAAGTGAATAGATTAACCGGGTGCTATTTACACTTGTATGGAAAAGAAGAAGCAAAAGCACAGCGAAAAATGGGGCATGTTAATATTTTAAATGATAATATTGAAGTCGCTCTAGAAAAAGCGAAGAGTTTGCATATTTGGGACCATCAAGAACAACTGTTGGAGGGAAAAAGATGATTAGTCGTTATACACGCCCAGAAATGGGTGCAATTTGGACGGAAGAGAACAAATTTAAAGCATGGTTAGAAGTTGAGATTTTAGCTTGTGAAGCATGGGCTGAGCTTGGCGATATTCCAAAAGAAGATGTTAAGAAAATTCGTGAGCATGCATCATTTGATATTGATCGTATTTATGAAATTGAAAAAGAAACACGTCATGACGTAGTTGCATTCACTCGTGCTGTATCAGAAACGCCAGCATTAGGTGAGGAACGTAAATGGGTTCATTACGGTTTAACATCTACAGACGTAGTAGATACAGCGTTATCTTACATTTTAAAACAAGCGAATGAAATTATATTAAAAGACTTAGAGAACTTTGTAAGCATTTTAGCTAACAAAGCGAAAGAGCATAAATACACAATCATGATGGGAAGAACACATGGTGTTCATGCAGAACCAACAACATTTGGTTTAAAACTTGGTCTTTGGTATGAAGAAATGAAACGTAACGTAGAGCGTTTCAAACAAGCTGCTGATACAGTTCGTGTTGGTAAACTATCTGGTGCGGTTGGTACATATGCAAATATCGATCCATTCGTAGAAAAATATGTTTGTGAAAACTTAGGATTAGAAGCAGCACCAATTTCAACACAAACATTGCAACGTGATCGTCACGCACACTACATGTCAACACTTGCACTAATTGCAACATCTATCGAAAAGATGGCAGTTGAGATTCGTGGTTTACAAAAGAGTGAAACACGTGAAGTTGAAGAAGCTTTCGCAAAAGGTCAAAAAGGTTCTTCTGCAATGCCACATAAACGTAATCCAATTGGTTCTGAAAATATGACTGGTTTAGCTCGTGTTATCCGCGGTTATATGATGACAGCTTACGAAAATGTTCCATTATGGCATGAGCGTGACATTTCTCACTCTTCGGCAGAACGCGTAATTTTACCAGATGCTACAATCGCGTTAAATTACATGTTAAATCGCTTTGGTAATATCGTTAAAAACTTAACTGTATACCCAGAGAATATGAAACGCAATATGACAAGAACATACGGCTTAATTTATTCTCAGCGCGTAATGCTTACACTAATCGACAAAGGTATGGTACGTGAAGAAGCTTATGATATCGTACAGCCTAAAGCGATGGAAGCTTGGGAAACACAAGTACAATTTAAAGAGCTTGTAGAAGCTGATGAGCGTATTACAAGCAAGTTAACACAAGAAGAAATTAATGAATGCTTCAACTATGAGCATCATATGCAACACGTTGATACAATCTTTGAACGCCTTGGATTAAACGAAGCGTAAAATTTCATATGGCACAGAATAGAGTCATTCTGTGCCATTCTTTATAAAAACATTATTCACATTTTTCAAACTACAGGGGGCTTGCGAAATGCAAAAGCTAGAATTGCTGTATGAAGGTAAGGCAAAAAGAATTTATCGTACAGAATCAGCAGATATGGTTTGGGTAGAGTACAAAGATAGTGCGACTGCTTTCAATGGGGAGAAAAAAGAGACGATTACAGGAAAAGGTCGTTTGAACAATGAAATTACAACTTTATTGTTCAGAAAGTTACAAGAAGTGGGAATTAAAACACATTTTGTTGAGAAGTTATCTGAAACAGAACAACTTGTTAAAAAAGTGAGTATTATTCCTTTAGAAGTTGTCACAAGAAATGTAATTGCAGGAAGTCTTTCAAAACGATTAGGAATGGAAGAGGGAACTGTACTTGCAGAACCAATCGTAGAATTTTACTTCAAAGATGATGATTTAGGAGATCCGCTTGTAACGGAAGATCATATTCGTGTATTAAACGTTGCATCACCAGAGCAAGTAAGTGTATTACGAGATATGGCTCTACAAATCAATCAAGTGTTGATTGATCATTTCGCAAGCTGTCGTGTAAGATTAGTAGATTTTAAATTAGAGTTTGGTGTAACAGAAGAAGGAGAAATCATTTTAGCGGATGAAATTTCACCAGATACTTGCCGTTTATGGGATGAAACGAGCAATGAAAAGTTTGATAAAGACGTATTCCGTCGCGATCTTGGAAATTTAACAGAGGCTTATGAAGAGATTTTAAAACGTTTAGGGGGAATTTCACATGTATAAAGTTAAGGTATATGTAACATTAAGAGAAAGCGTATTAGATCCACAAGGAACAGCAGTAAAAGGAGCACTTCATAGTCTTTCATTCACAGAAGTACAAGACGTTCGAATCGGAAAGTACATGGAACTAACAATTGATAAATCTGTATCTGATTTAGATAGCAAGGTAAAGGAAATGTGTGAAAAACTATTAGCGAACGTTGTAATGGAAGACTTCCGTTATGAAGTTGAGGAGGTTGTCGCACAGTGAAATTTGCCGTAATAGTATTTCCGGGTTCGAACTGTGATGTCGATATGTTCCATGCAATTAAAGATGAGCTTGGCGAAGAAGTAGATTACGTTTGGCACGATACAGAGAATTTAGATGAATATGATGCAATTCTACTACCAGGCGGATTTTCTTATGGTGACTACTTACGCTGCGGTGCTATCTCTCGCTTTGCTAATGCAATGAAAGCAGTGCAAAAAGCTGCTGAGCAAGGAAAGCCGATTTTAGGTGTATGTAATGGATTCCAGATTCTTGTTGAATCAGGATTACTACCAGGAGCGTTAATGAGAAACGAAAACTTAAAATTTATGTGTCGCACTGTTCAGTTGCGAGTTGAAAATAATGAAACGATGTTTACATCACAATATGGAAAAGATGAAGTAATTAATATTCCAATCGCGCATGGTGAGGGGAATTACTATTGTGACGAAGCGACTCTTAAACAATTAGAAGAGAACAATCAAATCGCATTCCGTTACGTAGAAAACCCTAACGGTAGCGTTTCAGATATTGCTGGTATTGTAAATGAAAAAGGAAATGTACTTGGTATGATGCCACACCCAGAGCGTGCTGTAGATGAATTACTTGGTGGTGCTGAAGGGTTAAAAGTCTTTCAATCTATCTTAAAACAGTGGAGGGAAACATATGTCGTTAATGCTTGAACCAAATCCAACACAAATTAAAGAAGAGCGTATATATGCGGAAATGGGGCTAACAGACGAAGAGTTTGCCATGGTTGAAAAGATTTTAGGTCGTCTGCCAAATTATACAGAAACAGGGTTATTCTCTGTAATGTGGTCTGAACATTGTAGTTATAAAAATTCGAAACCAGTTCTTCGTAAGTTTCCAACGACAGGTGAGCGCGTTCTGCAAGGACCTGGAGAAGGTGCTGGAATTGTAGATATCGGTGATAATCAAGCAGTTGTATTTAAAATGGAAAGTCATAACCATCCTTCAGCTATTGAACCATATCAAGGAGCTGCAACAGGTGTTGGTGGTATTATTCGTGACGTATTCTCTATGGGAGCACGTCCGGTAGCTCTATTAAACTCACTTCGTTTCGGTGAATTACAGTCACCACGTGTGAAATATTTATTCGAAGAAGTAGTAGCAGGAATTGCAGGATACGGTAACTGCATCGGTATTCCGACTGTTGGCGGCGAAGTACAATTTGATCCATGTTATGAAGGAAATCCACTTGTAAATGCAATGTGCGTAGGTTTGATTAACCACGAAGACATTAAAAAAGGGCAAGCGCACGGTGCTGGTAACACAGTAATGTACGTAGGAGCATCAACTGGTCGTGACGGTATTCACGGTGCAACATTCGCGTCGGAAGAACTATCTGAAAGCTCAGAAGCGAAACGTCCAGCGGTTCAAGTAGGGGATCCATTTATGGAAAAACTTCTTATTGAAGCGTGTTTAGAATTAATTCAATCCGATGCACTTGTTGGAATTCAAGATATGGGTGCGGCTGGTTTAACATCATCTTCTGCAGAAATGGCAAGTAAAGCAGGAATGGGTATTGAAATGTACTTAGATGATGTACCACAGCGTGAAACAGGAATGACACCATATGAAATGATGCTATCTGAATCACAAGAGCGTATGTTAATTGTTGTGAAAAAAGGTAGAGAACAAGAAATAGTAGATTTATTTGAGAAGTATGGTCTTGCAGCGGTTACGATGGGGAAAGTAACAGAAGATAAAATGCTTCGTTTATTCCATAAAGGTGAAAAGGTAGCTGAAGTTCCAGCAGATGCTTTAGCAGAAGAAGCACCAATTTATCATAAGCCATCAAAAGAAGCAGCATACTTTGCTGAATTCCAAGCAATGAAAATGGAAACGCCAAAAGTAGAAAATTATAAAGAAACGTTATTCGCTTTATTACAGCAACCAACAATTGCAAGTAAAGAGTGGGTATACGATCAATACGATTACCAGGTTCGCACAAGCACAGTTGTTACGCCAGGTTCAGATGCTGCAGTTGTACGTGTACGCGGTACAGAAAAAGGATTAGCAATGACGACAGATTGTAACTCTCGCTACATTTATCTAGACCCAGAGATGGGCGGTAAAATTGCAGTAGCAGAGGCAGCGCGTAATATCGTATGTTCTGGCGGAGAGCCACTTGCAATTACAGATTGCTTAAACTTCGGTAACCCAGAAAAACCAGAAATCTTCTGGCAGATTGAGAAATCAGTAGATGGTATGAGTGAAGCTTGTCGCACATTACAAACACCAGTTATCGGCGGAAACGTATCGATGTATAACGAGCGTAGTGGTGAAGCTGTATATCCAACACCAACTGTTGGGATGGTCGGACTTGTGCATGACTTAAAACATGTAACAACACAAGAGTTTAAGCAAGCTGGTGATTTAGTGTATGTAATTGGTGAGACGAAAGCTGAGTTTGGCGGAAGTGAATTACAGAAAATGATTCACGGCAAAATTTTCGGTCAATCACCAAGTATTGATTTAGATGTAGAATTAAAACGCCAAAAACAAGTATTAGAAGCAATTCAAGCTGGTCTTGTTCAATCTGCACATGATGTTGCTGAAGGTGGTTTAGCAGTTGCGATTTCAGAAAGTGCAATTGGTGCTAAAGGCTTAGGTGCTACTGTGAAATTAGATGGAGAAGCAACAGCAGCATTATTCGCTGAATCACAGTCTCGCTTCGTGATAACTGTAAAACGTGAAAATAAAGAGGCGTTTGAGAAAGTGGTAGAAGCAATCCAAGTTGGAGAAGTAACAAGTACAAATGAAGTAACAATTCATAATGAAGAAAATGAAGTATTACTTACAGCAAATGTAGATGAAATGAGAAAGGCTTGGAAAGGGGCAATCCCATGCTTGCTGAAATAAAGGGGTTAAACGAAGAATGTGGCGTTTTCGGAATTTGGGGGCATGAAAATGCAGCACAAGTTTCATACTACGGATTGCACAGTTTACAGCACCGTGGGCAAGAAGGCGCAGGCATTGTCGTAAATAATGGGGAAAAAATCGTCGGTCACAAGGGGTTAGGTTTAATATCAGAAGTGTTTTCAAGAGGTGAGCTAGAAGGATTAAATGGAAAATCAGCAATCGGACATGTACGATATGCAACAGCTGGTGGAAGTGAAGTTGCTAACGTTCAACCATTGTTGTTCCGTTTTTCCGATCATAGTATGGCGTTAGCTCATAACGGAAATTTAATTAATGCAAAAATGCTTCGTCGTGAATTAGAAGCAGAGGGCAGTATTTTTCAAACTAGTTCAGATACAGAAGTACTTTTACATCTTATTAAACGTAGCACGAAAGATTCTTTAATTGAAAGTGTAAAAGAGGCTTTAAATAAAGTGAAAGGTGCGTTTGCGTATCTTTTACTAACTGGAAATGAAATGATCGTTGCATTAGATCCGAATGGGTTCCGTCCGCTTTCAATTGGAAAGATGGGGGATGCTTACGTTGTAGCATCTGAAACATGTGCTTTTGATGTAGTAGGTGCAACATACATTCGCGATGTAGAACCGGGTGAATTACTTGTCATTAATGATGAAGGAATTCACGTGGATCGTTTCACAAATGATGTAGAACATGCAATTTGCAGTATGGAATACATTTACTTTGCACGCCCAGATTCAAATATTGCTGGTGTTAACGTCCATGCAGCACGTAAAAACATGGGGAAACGGTTGGCGGCAGAAGCGCCTATTGAAGCTGATGTTGTTACTGGTGTACCAGACTCTAGTATTTCAGCTGCGATTGGCTATGCGGAGGCGACAGGTATTCCATATGAGTTAGGATTAATTAAAAATCGTTACGTTGGACGTACGTTTATTCAACCTTCTCAAGAACTGCGCGAGCAAGGGGTTAAGATGAAGCTTTCCGCAGTAAGAGGTGTAGTTGAAGGGAAACGAGTTGTTATGATTGATGACTCTATCGTAAGAGGAACGACAAGTAAACGAATTGTTCGTATGCTTCGTGAAGCTGGAGCGACAGAAGTTCACGTAAGAATTGCTTCACCACCTCTGAAATATCCATGTTTCTATGGCATTGATATTCAAACGAGAAAAGAATTAATTGCAGCAAATCATACAGTAGAAGAAATCCGTGAAATGATCGGAGCAGATTCTTTAACATTTTTAAGCGAAGATGGATTAGTAGATGCAATTGGACGTCCATATGAAGGGAAATATGGCGGCCTATGCATGGCTTACTTTAATGGGGACTATCCAACAGCTCTTTATGATTATGAGCAAGAGCTTTTAGAAAGCATGAAATAAGAAAAGTGAGAAAAGCTTCTACTTCTTTTGATGTAGAAGCTAGATCCTTTCTTAAAATAGCCCGCCCTGGATGGGGAGAAATTAAAAGACGAGGTGTAAATAACGATGGCGAATGCATATAAGCAAGCAGGAGTAGATATTGAAGCTGGATATGAAGCGGTATCTCGCATGAAAAAACACGTACAAACAACTATGAGAAAAGAAGTACTAGGCGGTTTAGGCGGTTTTGGAGGTATGTTTGATCTATCAAAATTTGCATTAGAAGAACCTGTATTAGTATCTGGAACAGATGGCGTGGGAACGAAATTGATGCTCGCTTTTATGGCAGATAAACATGACACAATTGGTATTGATGCAGTAGCAATGTGTGTAAATGATATTGTTGTCCAAGGAGCAGAGCCGCTTTTCTTCCTTGATTATATTGCTTGTGGTAAAGCTGAACCTAGTAAAATTGAAAACATCGTCAAAGGTATATCAGAGGGCTGTCGCCAAGCTGGTTGTGCATTAATCGGTGGAGAAACAGCTGAAATGCCAGGAATGTATTCTACGGAAGAATATGATTTAGCTGGTTTTACAGTTGGGATTGTTGATAAAAAGAAAATTGTAACAGGTGAAAAGATTGAAGCTGGTCACGTGCTAATTGGCTTAGCATCTAGCGGTATTCATAGCAATGGTTACTCTTTAGTACGAAAAGTGTTATTAGAAGATGGGGAACTATCTTTAGAGCGTATTTATGGCCGCTTAGAACTACCTCTTGGTGAAGAATTATTAAAACCAACGAAAATTTATGTCAAACCTATTTTAGAACTATTGAAGAAACATGAAGTATACGGTATGGCGCATATTACAGGTGGTGGATTTATTGAAAATATTCCACGCATGTTGCCAGAAGGAATCGGTGCTGAGATTGAACTAGGATCTTGGGAAATTCAGCCGATCTTTAGTTTGCTTCAAGAAGTTGGAAAACTGGAAGAGAAAGAAATGTTCAATATTTTTAACATGGGTATTGGTATGGTAGTAGCAGTGAAGGAAGAAGATGCAAAAGATGTTGTTCGTCTTCTTGAAGAGCAAGGAGAAATGGCTCGTATTATTGGACGTACTATACAAGGAGCTGGCGTTACTTTTAATGGGGGCACAGCACTATGAGTAGATTAGCAGTTTTTGCTTCTGGAAGTGGATCTAACTTTCAATCTCTCGTTAATGCGGTAGAAGAAAAAAGATTGGGTGCAGAAATTAGTTTATTAGTATGTGATAAACCAGAAGCACGAGCTGTTGGACGGGCAAATTATCATCATATTCCGTGTTTTGCTTTTTCAGCGAAAGCATATGAGTCAAAAGAAGCGTTTGAAAAAGAGATATTAAAGAAGCTAGAAGAATATGAAATTGATTATGTTATTTTAGCTGGATATATGCGTTTAATCGGGCCGACGTTACTAGAAGCATACGGCGGGAAGATTATTAATATTCATCCATCATTACTACCGAGCTTTCCGGGTAAAGATGCTGTCGGTCAAGCGTTAGAAGCAGGTGTGAAAGTAACTGGAGTAACAATTCATTATGTAGATGCAGGTATGGATACAGGGCCAATTATTGCACAAGAAGCAGTGGTTGTTTCTGAAGGGGATACGAGAGAAAGCTTACAAAAGAAAATTCAACAAGTTGAACATAAATTATACGTAAATACAGTGAATCAAATTGTTCAGTCTGTGAAAGAATCAACTGTTAACTAACATACAACCAGGGGTGAAGGATAAATGAAAAAGCGTGCATTAGTAAGTGTTTCAGATAAAACAGGAGTAGTAGAATTTGTTAAAGGGTTACTAGAACAAGGGATTGAAGTTATTTCAACAGGTGGTACGAAAAAGTTACTAGAAGAAAATGGCTTACAAGTAATCGGCATTTCTGAAGTAACTGGTTTCCCTGAAATTATGGATGGCCGTGTGAAAACATTACATCCAAATATTCATGGTGGTCTATTAGCAGTTCGTGATAATGAAACACATGTAACACAAATGAATGAGTTAGGTATAGAGCCAATTGACTTTGTTGTTGTTAACTTATACCCATTTAAAGAAACAATCGCTAAGCCTGATGTAACATTTGCTGATGCAATTGAAAATATTGATATCGGTGGCCCGACAATGATTCGCTCTGCTGCGAAAAATCATAAATTTGTATCGGTAATTGTAGATCCAGTAGATTACGATGTTGTATTAGCAGAACTGAAAGAAGACGGTGCAGTAAAAGAAGAAACGAAACGTAAATTAGCAGCGAAAGTATTCCGTCATACAGCGGCATATGATGCGTTAATCTCTAACTACTTAACAGAGCAAATGGGTGAAGAAAGTCCAGAAACATTAACTGTGACATTTGAGAAAAAGCAAGACTTACGTTATGGCGAGAACCCACATCAAAAAGCAACTTTCTATAAAGCGCCATTTGCAGCAACTTCTTCTGTTGCATACGCAGAACAATTACACGGTAAGGAATTATCGTATAACAATATTAATGATGCAGACGCAGCGCTTAGCATCGTAAAAGAATTTACAGAACCAGCAGTAGTAGCAGTAAAACATATGAATCCATGTGGTGTTGGAGTAGGAACTAATATTCACGAAGCATATACTCGTGCTTATGAAGCAGATCCAGTATCAATCTTCGGCGGTATTATCGCAGCAAATCGTGAAATTGATAAAGCTACAGCAGAAAAGTTACATGAAATTTTCTTAGAAATTGTTATCGCACCTTCGTTCTCACAAGAAGCTTTAGAGGTGTTGCAAAGTAAGAAGAACTTACGTTTATTAACTATAAATATTGAAAAAGCGACAAGTGCAAGCAAAAAACTAACTTCTATACAAGGTGGACTTCTTGTTCAAGAGGAAGATACGTTATCATTAGATGAAAGTACAATTTCAATTCCAACGAAACGTGAACCTTCAGAGCAAGAATGGAAAGATTTAAAACTAGCTTGGAAAGTTGTAAAACATGTGAAATCAAACGCAATTGTTTTAGCGAAAGATGATATGACAATTGGTGTTGGTGCGGGACAGATGAACCGTGTAGGTTCTGCAAAAATCGCAATTACACAAGCTGGTGAAAAAGCACAAGGTAGCGCGCTTGCATCTGATGCTTTCTTCCCAATGCCAGATACATTAGAAGAAGCAGCAAAAGCAGGAATTACAGCAATCATTCAACCGGGCGGATCAATCCGTGATGAAGATTCTATTAAAGTGGCAGATACTTATGGGATTGCTATGGTGTTCACTGGCGTACGTCATTTCAAACACTAATAGAGGATGTTTAAAAAGTCCGGTTAAGAGAACCTTCGCATGTCGTCGTTGCATCGCCAGTGCGGTACTCATGTAGGAAAGCTACACTCCGTGTCCTCCTGGCAAATGCGCCTCGACCTGCTTGGTTCTCTTAATCCTCCTTTTTAAACCTTTATTGATATGGATGTTTAAAAAGTCCGGTCGAGATAACCTTTTATTGATATGAAAAAGCAAACTAGGAGCATAGCTTCTAGTTTGTACTTATTTAATTATTGGGGGATGAAATATGAATGTTTTAGTAATTGGCCGCGGTGGGCGTGAGCATGCTTTAGCTTGGAAGTTTGCACAATCTGAAAAAGTAGAAAAGGTATATGTAGCACCAGGTAATGAAGGTATGAGAGATGTTGCAACACCAGTTGATATTGATGAAAATGATTTTGATGCATTAGTTTTATTTGCAAAAGAGAATAATGTTGAGTTAACTTTCGTTGGACCAGAAATTCCGCTTATGAATGGAATTGTTGATCGTTTTAAAGAAGAGGGACTTCGCGTATTTGGTCCGAATAAAGCGGCTGCTGTTATTGAAGGTAGTAAAGCTTTTACAAAAGAGCTTATGAAAAAGTATGATATTCCAACTGCGGCGTACGAAACTTTTACAGATTATGAAGAAGCAGTACAGTACATTCAAAAAGTTGGTGCACCAATCGTTATTAAAGCTGACGGCCTAGCTGCTGGTAAAGGTGTAACGGTAGCGATGACGCTTGAAGAGGCATTACAAGCTGTGAAAGAAATGCTGCAAGATGTGAAATTCGGCGCGGCAAGTAAGAAGGTTGTTATTGAAGAGTTTTTAGATGGACAAGAATTTTCATTAATGGCATTCGTGAATGGAACAACTGTACATCCAATGGTAATCGCCCAAGATCATAAAAGAGCTTTTGATGGTGATAAAGGTCCAAATACGGGTGGAATGGGTGCATATTCTCCAGTACCACAAATTCCAGAATCAGCAGTTCAAGAAGCGATTCAAACCGTATTGCATCCAACTGCTAAGGCGATGATTGAAGAAAACCGTTCGTTTACAGGTATTTTATACGCAGGTCTTATTTTAACAAATGATGGTCCGAAGGTAATTGAATTTAATGCACGCTTCGGTGATCCTGAAACAGAAGTTGTATTACCTCGATTAGAAACCGATTTAGTTGATGTATGTAACGCTGTATTAGATGAAAGTGAGTTAGTGTTAGAGTGGTCAGAGGAAGCAGTAATTGGTGTTGTACTCGCTTCAAAAGGATATCCAGAAGCGTATAAAAAAGGTGATATTATTAGCGGACTAGATGCACTGCAAGATGTGATTGTTTTCCATGCAGGTACAGCAATGAAACATGGGGACTTTGTAACGAACGGTGGCCGTGTATTATTTGTTGCTTGTAAGGCAAATAGTTTACAAGAAGCAAAAGATAAAGTATATAAAGAAATCGGTAAAATTGAGAGTGATGGTCTATTTTATCGAAGTGATATAGGATATCGTGCAATTGGGCATGAGATGACGAAAAGTTAATATGTAAAAATCCCGCTGAGGAATCAGCGGGATTTTTTATGCATCTTTATCTTTTTTTAATTTCCCTTTTTGCTTTGCCATTTCTCGAAGTAAATACTCGATGTGTGCATTGACGCTACGAAATTCATCATTTGCCCATTTTTCGATGACTGCGTGTAATTCAGGATCAATACGTAATGGAAAGCTTTTCTTTTTAGCCATAATTACTTATAGCCCTTAGTATAGGCTTCCTGTATTAATAACTGGCTGCGCACCTTTATCTGAAACGATGGCAACTAATAAGTTGTTTACCATATTTGCTTTACGCTCGTCATCGAGTTCTAGTACGCCTTCTTCATCTAACATATGGATGGAATCTTTCGCCATCTTCACAGCACCTTCAACAATTTCTTTTCTAGCAGCTAATACTGCTTTTGCTTGCTGACGTTGTAGCATTGCATGGGCAATTTCTGTTGCGTAAGCTAAGTGCGTTAAACGAGTTTCTAATACTTCTACACCAGCAATTTCAAGACGCGCCTCTAACTCACGTTTTAATTCTTCAGAGATTTCTTCAGTATTTCCGCGTAACGTAACGCAGGTTTCATCTTGGAAATTGTCATAAGGATATTTTGTTGCAACATGGCGGATTGCCGTTTCGCTTTGAATTTCTACAAATCGATCATAATGTTCAACACCAAACATTGCTTTTGCAGAATCAACAACTTTATATACGATAACAGCTGCAATTTCAATTGGATTTCCATCAACGTCATTTACTTTTAATTTTTTACTGTTAAAGTTTTCAACACGTAAAGATACAGTTTGACGGAATGCGAACGGAATCGTTAAAAATAAACCGTTTTGACGAATTGTTCCTAAATAATTACCGAAGAACGTAATAACCTTTGCTTGATTCGGTTGAACAATACCGATACCTGTAGCGAGAACTGCGGCTAATATAATAGTTAGTGCCGCTCCTATGAAAATTTCTTGTGCAAGGAAAAATACACCGATAGCAGCTAAAATCAAAATTCCAATAATACCGAGAAAACCATTTACATAAAATACTTGTTTTTCTTTCATATGATCGCCTCCTGATATAAAAATGATATCACTTTTATATCATTTTAAGCAAGAGGTATGCATCTAATTTTCTGAATTTTATTGGTTGATATCTTTTATATACATTTTAAGGTTCAAAAAGAGAATGTACGTTCTGTTTTTATGGTAAAATAAAGAAGACTTAACCGCCCACTGCAGCAGCTAAGTCCCTTTGAGAGCATCTTACATCGTGACAAATGATTCAAAGCGGTTTTGCCAGGATTATATCTTCAATCGCTGACTCAATCTCTTTGTCAGAAGCGTCATAACTTCCTTTTGACTCTGGCTTGTCATGAGTGGAAGTTTGATTCACTTCTTCTTTAGCATGTCCTTTTTCAGCAAAATTCATGCTAGGCATTTTAAATGCCCCCATATTCATGTATTTTCCGAATTTCCACATTTCAACAACAGGGCAGAAACGAACAATTCCTTCTGCAACTTTCATTGCACCAATCCATAGAAAAATGTTAGACCAAGTGCACCACGGCTTGCGTACAAGTTTAGTTGCACTACATCCGAAGAGGACGAGCCCAAGTGTAATTCGAATTAGAGCGTTTATTGTCCCGATATTTTGCTTCATTAGAAAAACACTCCTTTTTATGAAAGTTGAAATAGATAATACTATTTCTTTTATTAGTATCCCGTTTGATTTTTGGGATATGTAATCCAACATTTGACGTGGAAAAAGATGTTGGATTGTGCGTGTGTGTAAGTAACTTTTTTTGTTATAATGAAAGAATGCATAAAAGGAACTTCAAAATTAAATCCTCTAGTTTAAAAAATATGGAAGAGGTAATTCCAAACTTAATTCTCCGTTTTAAACAAATATTTAAGATGAAGTTAAAACAATAATGATGAAAATAAACTGTTATTTTGAACAGAAATATATATAACTAGAGAAAAGGAAGGGTGTTTTCATGTACGATATTTCCGGATGGAAACATGTATTTAAGCTTGATCCAAATAAGGAGTTAAGCGATGAACATTTAGAAATGATTTGTGAGTCTGGAACTGATGCGGTTATTGTAGGCGGAAGTGATGGAGTTACAATTGATAACGTATTACACATGCTAGTTAGCATTCGTAGATATGCAGTTCCTTGTGTATTAGAGGTTTCTGATGTAGAAGCAATTACACCAGGATTTGATTTTTATTACATCCCAAGTGTTTTAAATAGCCGAAAAGTAGAATGGGTAACAGGTGTTCATCATGAGGCATTGAAAGAATTTGGGGATATTATGGACTGGGACGAAATTTTTATGGAAGGGTATTGTGTTTTAAATCCAGAAGCGAAAGTAGCCCAGCTTACAGAAGCGAAATGTGATGTAACAGAAGATGACGTTATTGCATATGCTCGTTTAGCAGACAAGCTATTACGTTTACCGATATTTTATTTAGAATATAGCGGTACGTATGGAGATGTTGAACTTGTTAAAAATGTAAAAGCAGAATTGAAACAAGCTAAGTTATATTATGGCGGTGGTATTTCTAATGCAGAACAGGCGAAAGAAATGGCACAATATGCTGATACAGTAGTTGTTGGAAATATTATTTATGATGATATAAAATCGGCGTTAAAAACAGTTAAAGCAGTAAAAGGAGAGTAGGTGCAGGCGTATATGAGTATGACAGATAAGTTATTAAACGGTTTAAATCCACAGCAACAAAAAGCAGTACAAACAACGAATGGACCACTTCTATTAATGGCAGGTGCAGGTAGTGGTAAGACACGTGTGTTAACACATCGTATTGCGTATTTACTTGGTGAAAAAGGTGTAGCACCATGGAATGTACTAGCTATTACCTTCACAAATAAAGCAGCTCGTGAAATGCGTGAGCGTATTGATACACTTGTGGGACCAGAAGCAGAAGATATTTGGATTTCGACGTTCCACTCTATGTGTGTACGTATTTTACGACGCGATATCGATCGTATTGGTATTAATCGTAACTTTACAATCTTAGATTCAGGTGATCAGCTAACTGTAGTCAAAAAAATTATGAAAGAGCGCAATGTTGATCCGAAGAAATTTGAGCCGCGCTCTATTTTAGCGGGTATTAGTAATGCGAAAAATGAACTGTTATCTGCGGATAAATATGCAAAAAAAATTACAATGGCTGATCCATATGAAAAATTAACGAGCGATGTATACACAGAGTATCAAAAACGTCTTTTGAAAAATAATTCATTAGACTTTGATGATTTAATTATGACGACGATTCAGCTATTTGAACGTGTTCCAGAAGTATTAGAGTTTTATCAGCGTAAGTTCCAATATATTCATGTTGATGAGTATCAAGATACGAACAAAGCGCAATATCTTCTTGTTAAACATTTGGCAGCGCGTTTTAAAAATCTTTGCGTTGTGGGTGACTCTGACCAGTCTATTTATCGCTGGCGTGGTGCAGATATTTCTAACATTTTGTCATTCGAAAAAGACTATGAGAATGCACAAGTAATTCTGTTAGAACAAAACTATCGTTCGTCACAAAATATTTTAAATGCAGCGAATGCTGTTATTGAAAAAAATACGAATCGTAAGCCGAAGAAATTATGGACAGACAATCAAGTTGGAAGTAAAATCTCGTATTATCGTGCTGCAACTGAAAAGGACGAAGCGTATTTTGTTGCAAAAAAAATTCGTGACGATATTCAAATGGGGAAACGAAAATATACTGATTTTGCAGTGCTATATCGTACGAATGCTCAGTCTCGTATGGTCGAGGAGATTTTCCTTAAATCTAACATTCCGTATAAAATTGTCGGGGGTACGAAGTTCTACGATCGTAAAGAGATTAAAGATATTTTGGCGTACTTACGTTTAATCGGTAATCCAGATGATGAAATTAGTTTTGCACGTATTATAAATGTGCCAAAGCGTGGCATTGGTGCGACTTCTATCGATAAAATTATTAATTACGGTGTGCAAAATGGAATTTCATTAACTGCTGTATTTGATGAGATTGAGCATGTTGGAGTAAGTGCAAAAATTACAAAGGCAGTAAAAGAATTCGCGAATTTATTAAATAACTGGGTAAATATGCAAGAGTATTTATCTGTTACAGAATTAGTAGAAGAAGTTATTGAAAAAACAGGCTATCGCGATATGTTGAAAAATGAACGTTCTTTAGAAGCGGAAGGTCGTTTAGAAAACTTAGACGAGTTCTTATCTGTTACGCAAACATTTGAATCTCAAAGCGAAGATAAGAGCCTTGTTGCATTCTTAACAGATTTAGCACTTGTTGCTGATATTGATCGTGTAGATGAAGACCCAACTGCTGGTGAAGAAGTTATTTTAATGACGATGCACTCGGCGAAAGGATTAGAGTTCCCGGTTGTCTTTATTGTTGGCTTAGAGGAAGGGATATTCCCTCATACTCGTTCTCTTATGGAAGAGGATGAAATGCAAGAAGAACGTCGTCTTGCTTATGTAGGTATTACTCGTGCAGAAGAAGAGTTATATTTATCTAACGCGCAAATGCGTACATTATTTGGTAGAACAAGTATGAACGCTGCGTCTCGATTTATTACAGAAATCCCGACAGAACTAGTGGAATCATTAAATGAAACAGCGCCGAAGCGTGAAACATCGTTTGGTACAAAAGGCAGAACGGCAAGTAGCGGCAAAACGACAATCACAACAGCAACACGCTCTCGTTCAGCTTTCGCGCGCCCTGCAGCTAAGACGACAGGCGGCGAACAAATTGGCTGGGCAGTAGGAGATAAAGCTTCCCACCAAAAATGGGGAGTCGGTACAGTTGTAAGTGTAAAAGGTGAAGGTGATGCAAAAGAATTAGATATTGCGTTCCCAAGCCCAATTGGTGTTAAACGTTTGTTAGCAAAATTTGCGCCTGTGACGAAACAATAGGAAAGGAATGAGGATATGTCAAAAGAGATAGTAAAAAAACGTATAGAAGAATTACGTGACTTGTTAAATACATTTAACTATCAATATCACGTATTAGACAATCCTTCTGTTTCTGATGCGGAATATGACCGTAATATGCAGGAGCTTATAAAATTAGAAGCAGAGAACAAAGAGTTTATGAGTGAAGATTCTCCCTCCGTTCGCGTTGGGGGGACTGTTCTTGATATATTTGAAAAAGTAACACATAAGTCACCAATGTTAAGTTTAGGAAATGCATTTAACGAAGGAGATTTACGTGATTTCGACAGAAGAGTACGTCAAGGAATTGATGGTGCGAATGTAAGATATATATGTGAATTAAAAATTGACGGGCTTGCCGTTTCGCTTCATTATGAAAAAGGACGCTTCATTCAAGGGGCGACACGTGGTGATGGTGTAACAGGTGAAGATATTACTCAAAATTTAAAAACGATTAAAGCTATCCCACTTCGTTTAAATGAAGAAGTAACGTTAGAAGCAAGAGGCGAAGCTTATATGCCGAAGCGTTCATTCGTTAAACTAAATGAAGAAAAAGAGCAAAATGGAGAAGATGTATTTGCGAATCCGCGTAATGCAGCAGCAGGTTCAATACGTCAACTTGATCCGAAAATTGCAGCGAAGCGTAACTTATCTATGTTTGTGTATGGTCTTGCGAATGTAGAAGAAAAAACAATTTCATCACATAGTGAATCGCTGGATTTCTTAGGTGAACTTGGATTTAAGACAAATCCAAATCGCCGTACATGTGAAACAATTGAAGAAGTTATAGCTTATGTAGAAGAATGGCAAGAAAAACGTCCGCATCTTGATTATGAGATTGATGGAATCGTTATAAAAGTAGATGATGTTGCTCTTCAAGAAAGTCTAGGAACTACAGCGAAGAGTCCAAGGTGGGCGATTGCTTATAAATTTCCGGCTGAAGAAGTTGTAACGAGATTAACAGGCATTGAATTAAGTGTTGGCCGAACAGGGGTTGTAACACCGACTGCAGAACTAGAGCCAGTGAGAGTTGCTGGTACGATTGTTCGTCGTGCTTCTTTACATAACGAAGATTTAATTCGTGAAAAAGACATTCGAATTGGTGACTACGTTGTTGTGAAGAAGGCTGGAGATATTATTCCTGAAGTTGTGAACGTTATTTTTGATAAGCGTACTGGTGAGGAAGAAGAATACCGCATGCCAACTCATTGTCCAGCATGTGAGAGTGAACTTGTTCGTTTAGAAGAAGAAGTAGCACTTCGATGTATAAATCCGACTTGTCCGGCTCAAATTCGAGAGGGATTAATCCATTTCGTTTCAAGAAATGCGATGAATATTGATGGACTTGGAGAACGTGTCATTACACAACTCTTTGATGCAGATTACATTCGTACATTTGCTGATTTATATGCATTGACGAAAGAGCAATTATTACAGTTGGAACGTTTTGGTGAAAAATCAGCAACAAACTTAATACAAGCAATTGAAAATTCTAAAGAAAACTCGTTAGAGCGATTATTATTTGGTCTTGGAATTCGCCACGTTGGAGCGAAAGCAGCACGTACATTTGCAGAGCACTTTGAAACGATGGATGAGCTTGTAAAAGCAACGGAAGAAGAACTAAAAGCAATTAATGAAATTGGCGAAAAAATGGCTCAATCTGTTGTGACATATTTTGATAATGAAGATGTATTAGAGTTATTACAGCAGTTTAAAGAGTATGGCGTGAATATGACATACAAAGGTATAAAAATTGCAGATTTACAAAATGTTGAATCTTACTTCGCAGGAAAAACGGTTGTTTTAACAGGTAAGCTAGAAGTTATGGGACGAAGTGAAGCGAAGAAGAAGATTGAGGCATTAGGTGGAAAAGTAACAGGAAGTGTTAGTAAGAGTACGGATTTAGTTGTTGCAGGTGAAGCAGCTGGTTCGAAATTAGCACAAGCGGAGAAACATAATGTTGAGGTTTGGAATGAAGAGAGGTTCTTACAAGAGCTAAATAAGTAAGAGGTGCAAACTTACCATGAAAAAAATAGCATTAGCGGTATTAAGCCTTGGCCTACTTGTAAGTGGGTGTAGTGCAGGTGCCGACAAAGATGAAAAAGTGGCTGGGAAATCGGGGAAAGCAAAAGAACAATCAGTTGTTCCAAAATACGCTATTTCGGATGAATATTATAAGACGACTATTCCATTTGATGGTGGAAAGGCACGTGGTTTAGTGGTGCAAGGGTTAAATAGTCGCCTTGATATAGATGAATTTGAAACAGGATTAATGCGAATTGCAAAAGAATCATTTAGTACGAAAGATAATTTTTTAAAAGGCGGAAAAGCTCTAGATACTCAAACTATACAGATGCTTGTTAAAAGAAAACGTACAGATGCTGAACAAAAGGAACTAGAGGAAAAATTAAAAAAAGATGCAGTTAAATTTCCAAATATAGGATTAAATCCTGCATTAGGAACAGGATCCGAATCACTAGAAGTGAAAAATAAAAAAAATCCAATATATATTTCAAATATTTTAGAGCATGATTATTATGTGAAAAAAGGCGATAACGGCGAGGAACGTGTTGGTATGGTAGTTGGATTAGCGATGAATTCTGTTCAATATTTTAACGAAGAGCATGGTTACCCACGTGAAGCTGCAATCCCAGATGAAAAGATGTTAGCTGAAGGGAAAAAAATGGCGCAAGAAATTTTGAAAGTCATACATCAAAAAGAACCTGAAACAAAAAATATTCCGATAACATTTGCGATTTATCGCCAAGCTCCAAAGTCTTCGCTCGTGCCAGGTAATTTTGTTTCTTATGCAAATGTCGAAAAAGGTAGTGAAACGGTTGAAGATTGGAAACAAATTAATGAAAAATATTATTTGTTCCCATCAGAGCAAGCGAAAACAGATAATAAACGTGAAGATCTTGCAAGAGTATCCAACTTTAAGGCAAAACTAAGCGATTATTTCCAAGGCGACTATACAGCTGTTATTGGTACTGGTATGTATAGAGATGATGAATTAAGAGAAATGAAGCTTGATATTCCTGTCCAGTTTAATGGAAAAGCTGAAATAGTTGGTTTTACACAATATGTGGCAGGGCTTGTTATGGAATACTTCCCGAATTATATGAAAGTACAAGTAACGATTAAATCTGTAGAACGCCCAGAAGCTATTATTATACGTGAAGCAAAACAAGATGAACCACTTGTGAAAATTTTAGATTAAATATGAAGGCTGTTCCTCTATGGAACAGCTTTTTTTCTTATGTAATTTTGTTATAATTTAAAATGTTGTAAAAAATAGGGGTGAGGGGTAAAGCTCATGGAAGAATTAAGTTTTCAAGTCATTATTTTATTAATTGCATTCGGTTTTTTAGCAGCTTTTATTGATTCCGTTGTTGGAGGAGGAGGGTTAATTTCACTTCCTGCACTTATGTTTGTTGGCCTATCGCCAGCTTCGGCAATTGCAACGAATAAATTAGCGGCAACAATGGGGACGTTTACGAGTGCGATGTATTTCATTCGATCAGGAAAAGTTGATTTTAAAATTGTAGGAAAGTTAATCCCGTTAACTATTGTTGGAGCTGTTGCAGGTGCTTTAGTAGTAAAATTTATTCCATCGGATATTTTACGCCCATTAGTACTTGTAATGTTGGTATTTATTGCTATTTATATTATTGCAAAAAAGAATTGGGGAAGTGTGTCTACCTATAAGAAGATGACGCAAAGAAAAACATTAATATTTTTCTTTGCTATTTTAATGATAGGATTTTATGATGGGTTTTTTGGACCAGGGACAGGATCGTTTTTAATTTTTGCATTTTTATTAATTGGCTTGGATTTTATTCAAGCGGCAGCATCTGGAAAAATTTTGAACTTTGTTAGTAATATTGTATCTTTAATTACTTTTTTATTCTTAGACATAATTCATTTTGAATACGGTATTATCATGGGGTTATCAATGATCTTAGGTGCTTATTTTGGATCGAAGTTTGCGGTTCAAAAAGGTGTTGGATATGTAAGGACTTTATTTTTATTAGTTACTATATTATTGATTGGGAAAAATGTTTTGGAATATACTCATATTTTGTAGATTCATACGCATGTATGAATCTCTTTTTTTATTATATTTTAAAAATTTATTAATTTTTAAAATATAAGTCTAGGAATATTTGAATAAATCTAAATTATCGTGTAGAATAATGTTGTAAAATGTAAACGTTTTTCTAAGGGGAGGCTAAAAAAATGGTAGTAGCATACAAACATGAGCCATTTACAGATTTTTCAGTGGAGGCTAACAAATTAGCGTTTGAAGAAGGTTTAAAGAAAGTAGAATCTTATCTTGGACAAGACTATCCATTAATTATCGGGGGAGAAAAAATCACTACAGAAGACAAAATTGTTTCTGTAAACCCTGCAAATAAAGAGGAACTTGTTGGTCGTGTTTCAAAAGCAAGCCGTGAGTTAGCTGAAAAAGCAATGCAAGTAGCGGATGAAACATTCCAAACTTGGAGAAAATCAAAGCCAGAAATGCGTGCAGACATTTTATTCCGTGCTGCAGCAATCGTTCGTCGCAGAAAACATGAATTCTCTGCTATTCTTGTAAAAGAAGCAGGTAAGCCATGGAATGAGGCAGATGCTGATACAGCAGAAGCAATCGACTTTATGGAATATTATGGTCGTCAAATGTTAAAATTAAAAGACGGTATTCCAGTAGAAAGCCGTCCAATTGAATATAATCGTTTCTCTTACATTCCATTAGGAGTAGGTGTTATCATTTCTCCTTGGAACTTCCCATTCGCAATTATGGCAGGTATGACAACAGCTGCTTTAGTTTCTGGTAACACAGTATTACTAAAACCAGCTAGTACAACTCCTGTAGTAGCAGCGAAATTTATGGAAGTATTAGAAGAAGCTGGCTTACCAGCTGGCGTAGTAAACTTCGTTCCAGGTAACGGTTCTGAAGTTGGTGACTACTTAGTAGATCATCCTCGTACACGTTTCGTAAGCTTCACGGGATCTCGTGATGTAGGTATCCGCATCTATGAGCGTGCAGCGAAAGTAAACCCAGGACAAATTTGGTTAAAACGCGTTATCGCTGAAATGGGCGGTAAAGACACAATCGTTGTTGATAAAGAAGCAGATCTTGAATTAGCAGCTAAGTCTATCGTTGCATCAGCATTCGGATTCTCAGGACAAAAATGTTCTGCATGTTCTCGTGCAGTAATCCATGAAGATGTATACGATCACGTATTAAATCGTGCTGTTGAATTAACAAAAGAATTAACAGTTGCTAACCCAGCAGTATTAGGTACAAACATGGGTCCTGTTAATGACCAAGCTGCATTTGATAAAGTAATGAGCTATGTTGCAATTGGTAAAGAAGAAGGTAGAATCTTAGCAGGTGGCGAAGGAGACGATTCTAAAGGCTGGTTCATCCAACCAACAATCGTTGCTGACGTTGCAGAAGATGCTCGCTTAATGAAAGAAGAAATCTTCGGACCAGTAGTAGCATTCTGTAAAGCGAAAGACTTCGATCATGCACTTGCAATTGCAAACAATACGGAATACGGTTTAACAGGTGCTGTTATTACTAACAACCGTGACCATATTGAAAAAGCACGCGAAGACTTCCACGTTGGTAACTTATACTTCAACCGTGGATGTACTGGTGCAATCGTAGGTTACCAACCATTCGGTGGCTTTAACATGTCTGGTACAGACTCTAAAGCTGGTGGACCTGATTACTTAGCACTTCACATGCAAGCAAAAACTACTTCTGAAACTTTATAAGAAATAGTAGAGGAGCTCTTCACAGAATGTGAAGAGCTCCTTTTAAAATTGAACCCCCATATATTACCGTCGTTCGAAGAGAATGAGCTAAAACCTATTAATAGCGGGATAAACATGTAAACAGAAATAAAATAATGAGAAAAGTTGACTTATTAGTCATATTTTTTAGTATTCATTTTGAGAATTTCCTGTATAATACAATTTGAAAGAAAATCTATGGTTCGACAAGGAACACTCCTTTCGGTTTTGCTCACTGAAAGGAGTGTTTTTTATGTAGCTAAAAATTCTTGCGTGCTTATTACATTTGCATATACGCCATTTAAACTAGCTAAAATTGTATTGTGAATATAAACAGCTGGTATAGTAGCGTTCTTAAAAGAAAGGTCTTTTGTAGCACAAGCGTCATGTATAACGGTACATTGAAAGCCAAAATCGAATGCAGCCCTTACTGTTGCATCGATACACATATGAGTCATCATCCCGCATACAACGACATGTTCAATATTAAAACGTTTTAATTGCTCTAGAAGATTAGTTTCTCGGAAGCTATTTGGATAATGTTTGACTATAACTGTTTCTTCTCTAAGTGGACGTACGCTTTCGTGAATATGTACACCTTCTGTATTAGGTAGGAAAAAAGTAGCGTCATCTTTTATAGCTACGTGTTGGATATGAAAAATAGGTTCGCTGTTTGTTCTAAAGTATTGTAATAACTGATTAGCATATTCGCTTGCTTCTACTGGATTACGCAATTCCATCTTTCCATTTGGAAAATAATCGTTTTGAATATCGACGAGTAAAAGAGCTGTTTTCATATATTTATCTGCCTCCGAGTTTCATATTCAAATAAATTTATTCAATTCGTGGAGAGGATTCTCCTGTTTAAAAATATGAGGAAGAAGAATTTTAAATAACCTTGAAAGTTACTATTTTCTCATGAATTTTCATCTGAAAATTTTAATAAATGAATAATTAATATTTTTCTAAAAAATGTATTGACTCTTATTATTCTGAGTTCTATAATGAGAATTAATTAAATGACAATTAAATCGATACATTCTTATCCAGAGAGGTGGAGGGACTGGCCCTACGATACCTCAGCAACGGGTTTTTTAATACCGTGCTAACTCCAGCAAGCCATATAAAGGCTTGGAAGATGAGAAGATGTGAATGAGTACATATAAGTGCTCTCCTTCTTATCTTTATGGTTGATAAGAAGGAGAGCACTTTTTATTTTACCTCGAAAGCTCTACTTCAAGTTTTTACAGCATATAGGAGGGGAAAAAATGATTTCTTTTAACAACGTAAGTAAAGTGTATGAATCAGCTGGGCAATCTGTTCATGCGGTGGAGGATGTAACATTATCAGTTGAGAAAGGCGAAATTTTTGGCATTATCGGTTTTAGTGGCGCTGGAAAGAGTACGTTATTACGCTTAGTAAATATGTTAGAGAGACCGACGGCAGGAACGATTTCAATAGATGATAAAGACATTACATCATTATCGACGAAAGAATTACGTAAACTGAGACAAAGAATTGGAATGATTTTTCAAAGTTTTAATTTATTTAATTCAAGAACAGTATTTGGAAATATTGCTTATCCATTAAAGTTAGCGAAAGTACCAAAGAATGAGATAAAAGAAAGAGTAAATGAACTGCTGAAGTTTGTAGGGTTAGAAGATAAAGCAAACTATTATCCAGAGCAGCTATCAGGTGGGCAAAAGCAGCGTGTGGGCATTGCTAGAGCACTTGCGACATCGCCAGATATTCTTATATGTGATGAGGCAACATCAGCTTTAGATCCAGAAACGACGACAGAAATTCTAAACTTATTAAAGAAAGTAAATCGAGAATACAATTTAACAATTCTTCTTATTACACATGAAATGCATGTTGTGAAAGAAATTTGTCACCGTGTAGCTGTAATGGAGAAGGGGAAAGTTATTGAAGAAGGAAAACTGTTTGATGTTTTCACGCAACCAAAAACAAAGACGACTCAAAACTTTGTACGTTCTGTCATTAATGATCATTTACCGGAAAGTGTTCTAGCGAAAATTCAAAATGGTGGTCAAATTTATCGTCTAACATTTACTGGTGAGGAGACAGGACAGCCGGTACTATCATATATCGCAAAAAACTATAACGTCGATGTAAATGTACTGTACGGAAATATTATTGAACTTCAAAATGTGCTATTTGGAAATCTTCTTGTAGAGTTGCAAGGTGAGCAGAGGGAAATTCAAAAAGCATTACAACATCTAAGACTGCAAGTGCAGCTGAAGGAGGTAGAAGCTCATGCGAGTTGATTGGAGTATATTTTGGCCGCGCATACTAGATGCGACGGGGGATACCCTCTTAATGGTAATTGTAACCCTTATATTCGCCACAATTCTGGGTATACCTCTAGGTTTACTTTTATATGTAACGAGAAAAGGAAACTTTTTAGAAAATAAATGGGTCTTTTCTATTCTTAACATCATAATTAATACAATTCGCCCGGTACCATTCATTATCTTTTTAGTAGCCTTAAGTCCACTAACAAGAAGTGTTATCGGAACGACGATTGGAACAGCAGCGGCAATTTTCCCGATGACGTTAGTCGCATCAATTGGTATTGCTAGAATGGTTGAAACAAACCTTGTTTCCGTTCCGAAAGGAGTAATTGAAGCAGCGCAAGCAATGGGCGCCTCGCCAATTAGAATTGTTTTTGAAATCCTTGTACCAGAAGCGTTAGCACCATTAATCTTAGGTGTCACATTTATGACAGTTGGTTTAATTGAATTTTCTGCAGTTGCTGGGCTTGTCGGTGGTGGCGGTCTTGGTGACTTGGCAATGACATATGGTTATCAACGTTTTGATACATCAGTTATGTTCGTAACGGTCGTGTTACTTATCATTCTCGTACAGATAGCTCAAAATTTAGGAAACTACTTTGCGAAAGTCTTGTTACGCAGATCATAAAAAGGAAGAGAGGAAAAGAAAATGAAGAAAATTTTAGCATTTGCATTATCAGCAATTGTAGGAGTCTCAGCATTAAGCGGCTGCTCAAGTGGAGACACGGGTGCAGGAGCGAAAGAAAAAGTAGTTCGCGTCGGTGTAACTGGAACGGATGGAGACGCTTGGGAAATTTTGAAGAAAAAAGCTGAAAAAGAAGGGATTAAGATTAAACTGGTGGAGTTCTCTGATTACACAACGCCAAATAAAGCGTTAGCTGATGGAGATATTGAATTAAACTCATTCCAGCATATTGCTTTCTTAGAGCAATTTAAAAAAGAGCATAAGTTAGATATTACAGCTGTTGGTACAACGCAAATTGCGCCAATGGGTTTATACTCTGAAAAATATAAGAAAGCAAATGAAATCCCAGATGGTTCAGAAATTGCAATTCCAAACGATCCAACGAATCAAGCACGTGCATTAAAACTTCTTGATGCAGCTGGATTATTAAAGCTTAAAAAAGACTTTGGTCTATTTGGAGATCCAAGTGGTATTGCTGAAAATCCGAAGAAATTAAAAATTACACCGGTTATCGCACAGCAAACACCTCGTGTGTTAAAAGATGTTGCAGCATCAGTTATTAATAACGGTGTTGCTGGTCAAGCTGGATTAGATCCAGCGAAGGATCCTATTTTCTTAGAAGATCCAAACAATGAAAATGCGAAGCCATATATTAATATTTTTGCAGGTCGTACGAAGGATAAAGATGATCCAACATTAAAAAAAGTAATTGAACTATATCATTCAAAAGAAGTAACAGATGCAATTAAGAAAGAAACAAATGATGGTTCCATTTCAGTAAATCTTTCACTTGATGAGCTTGAAAAAATCGTAAAATAATCATTGGGTTTAATGGACTAACAGAAGGAACCCCTCCGCTGTTAGTTCGTTCAACATATAAACTTAACAAACAAACCCTAATTCTGTACCTTCCAATTTTGTATAACGTAGAATCCAATGTTTGTTAAGTAGAGTAATGGACCAGGAGTTTTCCTGGTCTTTTTTTATGAATGAAAATAGCTAGCGAACAGTAAGGTGATCCAAATTATAATGGGATAAGAAAATAAGCTGAAAAGGAGTGTAATTACGAATTGCTTTGGATGAATTAAGTGTTTTTTTGATAAAAAAAAGAAAATAGAAAAGAGAGTAATGAAAAATGCTGATATTACGCCGGGGTTATAAGAGCGATAAATGAAAAACAAAATAATATGTTGAACAGAGTTGAAGAAGATGGCCCCTTGTATAAAAATAATCCAGCATATAGAAGACAAGAAGTTAAGTTGATATAGAAAGACGATAAGTAATACAAAGATTGTTAATACGGAAATGGCGATGAAAAATTGTTGGCTAGTTATAAGACGGATTGAAAATTGATTAGCAAGGTATTGTGGCATTTGGAAAGCTTCTTCAAGGTTATGAATGAAAAATAATAAGGGAATGATCCAGAATATAGTAGTGGAATGTTTTTTCATCAATTTACATCACTCCAATAAAGTATAGAAAGCCTAAAAAAGGCCCTCTATACAGAGATGGTTATTCAATTATGATATTTTTTAAATTAACTTCATGATGCTCTCGTTCTTTCAGATAAGCAGCTAGTTCCTCTTGTAAAATATTTAATATTTGCTTAGCTGATTGTTGGATTGGATTAGGTAGCTCTTCTAATATATGCATCCCGACTTTTACTTTTGTACGAATTACCCTTCGTAGTAATTCCTCATGCATGTACTACACCTCCAAACCGAATATTTAGTATATCTTCTTCAAATTTTGCTCCTTGAATAGAAAGGTGTGTTAATGTTTTTGGTAACGTGATGTTCCGTTTAACAGAACCCGCTCGAATAATAAGTTCATCACCTTTTTGATTTAAGGAAAGTTCACTTTTGTTTGAGAAGGGAATGGACAGAACGAAAATATACTCATCGCCATCCTTTTTTACATATTGAGTGCGCCCGTTAAATTTCACTTCTGTAGGGGAATGATCAGTTTTAAATAAAGAATCTCCTACACGTTCTAACATAGACAAACCAACAACTTCTTGTTCAAACATTGGAGCTTCGTAAATAGGAAGGGGTTGAAAACTATCTTGAATTAATGTTGTATATTTCTTCTGTGTATCTTTCCATGCCTGAAAATAAGGATCGGTGACAGTGTTAGGGATGACGCGGTTAATCATAATAGCATCTACGTTATAATCGTATAAATTCAAATAAGTAAAGCTACGCTGGGCTTCTTTAATGACCATTTTTTCAGGATTTACAACGATGCGGATACTTGTTACTTCTCGATTTGATAAAATATCTCTCATTTCTCCGAGCTGTTCAAGTGTACTTGTTAATTCGTCCATAATATCGTCGGTTGGAAGAGGGACACCAAGGAGTGGTTGAGCTACAGGACGAACGACTTTTAAAACTTTTCTTTTAATAGGAAATAATTTTTCCATCCACCAGCCGAGCATGTCTGGAAAGCTTAGCATTGCTAATGTTTCTCCTGTTGGAGCACAATCAATGATAATAACATCATATGTGTTTTGTTTATAATAATCGAGTACGCGAAGTAGGCTAATTAAATCTTCCATACCAGGAAACATCGTTAACTCTTCTGTTGTAATATCATCAGCTGCTTTGGAAGTGAAGAGTAGTGTAATATATTTCTGTAATTTTCCCCAGCCTTTTTCCATTTCATAAATCGTATTAATTTCTTGTGCCCACAAATTTTCACGAATTTCTAGTGGTTCAGAAGATAGCCTTATACCAAATGAATCTCCTAAACTATGAGCAGGATCTGTGCTCATTACTAATGTTTTTAATCCTTGTTTCGCACTTTGAATTGCTGTTGCTGCTGAAATGCTAGTTTTTCCTACGCCGCCTTTACCTGTATACAAGATAATTCTCATCATTCATATCCCCTTTGTTTCGAATGTCGAATATTACGAGTGTCGAAGTAAATAGTTGAATAAAAACCCAGACAGGGTTTTATTCAATCGGAATGTTTTTCATTTTAGGTGTAGAAACTTTTTCTTCTGTTTTCTGCTGTGACGTAGCGATGTGATTCATGATTTTTTGGAAGATTTGTAGTAAGAATGCTTTTTCTTCTTCTGATAATGCTTCTGTTACTAAGCTAAAGTAATGGGCCGCATTTTGTTTTACTTCTTGAACGAGCATTACGCCGTTTTCTGTTAACCGAATTAATACAATACGTCGGTCATTTTCATCACGGTAGCGTTCAATATATCCCTTTTTTACAAGGCGATTTACAACGCCCGTTGTTGTACTCATCGGTATATCAAGAAGATCAGCAATTTTCGTCATTGTAATATCTGTATTTCGTTCCATCCAAAGTAAACAAAATACTTCTGTTTTAGAAAGTGTTAAATCTAGGCTTACCCATTCTTCAGGATAGAAAAGTTTCTTGGCGTTATCTAGCAGTAAGTCTAAAAAATGTTCATATTGCAACAATTAATTCCACTCCCGTATATTTCGAGGTTCGTAATATTTATTTTTATTTTATGTAGAATAGAAATAATTGTCAATGATTTTAATTGTTTTTTCAGATTAGGCAGAAAACTTTCTTTAAAATAGTATTCTTTTATGATAGATTTATAAATATAAAACTAGAATTTACATAAAAATCCATCATGGTAAATATACTTATCTATAATGGGTATACAGCTAACGAGGGGGAGAACGATGAGAAGACGTAATACGCAAGCGTTCACGTTTTTAGCATGGACTTCATTTGTTTGTGCGCTTTCAGGTATGCTAATTGGGATTTATACGTTAGATGAAACGCTTAGTGTAAAAGGATACTATTTAATTGGAACATTATTTTTAACGATGTCTTGTTTTGTATTACAAAAAACAATTCGTGATAATGAAGAAGATAACGAGAGATTTCCGAAAAATAAACCGTTAGATAAAGAGTAAATTGTAAAGAAAGGCATTTGCCTTTCTTTTTTTATGTAAAAATGGCGTAAGTACTCTGTGTTGACTTGCTTGAAGTACTGAAAATTTGGTATCATCAATAGTATTGTAGATTGAACGATATATTATGGAGGTGGCCTAGCCGTGTCAAGAATTTCCGTTGAGAATGTAAAGCACGTAGCACATTTAGCACGTCTTGCAATTACTGATCAAGAAGCAGAAAAATTTCAAAAACAACTAGATGCAATTGTTACATTTGCAGAACAGTTAAATGAATTAGATACAACAGATGTAAAACCAACAACTCATGTATTAACTATGAAAAATGTTATGCGTGAAGATGTACCAGAAAAAGGTTTACCAGTCGAAGAAGTATTAAAAAATGCACCGGATCACAAAGATAATCAAATCCGTGTTCCAGCAGTATTAGAATAGAGGAGGGGAATTTCGATGTCATTATTTGATCATTCAGTATCAGAGTTACATAAGAAGTTAAACAACAAAGAAATTTCCGTTACGGATTTAGTAGAAGAATCTTACAAACGTATTGCGGATGTTGAAGATAACGTAAAAGCTTTTCTTACATTAGATGAAGAAAATGCACGCGCAAAAGCGAAAGAATTAGATGCAAAAATCGGCGCTGAAGATAATGGTTTATTATTCGGTATGCCAATTGGTGTAAAAGATAACATTGTAACTAACGGTCTTCGTACAACTTGTGCGAGCAAAATGTTAGCAAACTTCGATCCAATTTATGATGCGACAGTTGTGCAAAAGCTAAAAGCTGCTGACACAATTACAATCGGTAAATTAAACATGGACGAGTTCGCAATGGGTTCTTCAAATGAAAACTCAGGATTCTACGCTACGAAAAACCCATGGAACTTAGATTACGTTCCGGGCGGATCTAGTGGTGGTTCTGCAGCAGCTGTAGCAGCAGGAGAAGTACTATTCTCTCTAGGTTCTGATACGGGTGGTTCTATCCGTCAGCCAGCTGCATATTGCGGTGTTGTAGGTTTAAAACCAACTTATGGACGCGTATCTCGTTACGGATTAGTAGCATTCGCATCTTCACTTGACCAAATCGGACCGATTACACGTACAGTAGAAGACAATGCATACTTATTACAAGCTATTTCAGGTATTGACCGCATGGATGCAACTTCTGCAAACGTTGAAGTTGGAAACTATTTAGCTGGTTTAACAGGCGATGTTAAAGGTTTACGCATTGCTGTACCGAAAGAATACTTAGGCGAAGGTGTTGGCGAAGAAGCTCGTGAGTCAGTACTAGCTGCTTTAAAAGTATTAGAAGGTATGGGCGCAACTTGGGAGGAAGTATCGCTTCCACACTCTAAATACGCTCTAGCAACGTATTACTTACTATCTTCTTCTGAAGCATCTGCGAACCTTTCACGCTTTGATGGCGTGCGTTACGGTGTTCGTTCTGATAATGTAAATAACTTATTAGATCTTTACAAAAACACACGTAGTGAAGGTTTCGGTGATGAAGTTAAACGTCGTATTATGCTTGGTACATTTGCGCTTAGCTCTGGTTACTATGATGCATATTACAAGAAAGCACAACAAGTACGTACATTAATTAAAAACGACTTTGAAAATGTATTTGCTAACTATGATGTTATTATTGGACCAACAACGCCAACTCCGGCATTTAAAGTGGGCGAAAAAGTTGATGATCCAATGACAATGTATGCAAATGACATTTTAACAATCCCAGTAAACTTAGCGGGTGTTCCAGCGATTTCTGTTCCATGTGGATTCGGTGCTAACAACATGCCACTTGGTCTACAAATCATTGGTAAACACTTCGATGAAGCGACAATTTACCGCGTTGCACATGCGTTTGAGCAAGCAACAGACTATCATACAAAAAAAGCAAGTCTGTAAGGAGGCGAGCATAGATGAATTTAGAAACAATTATTGGTTTAGAGGTTCACGTTGAGTTAAAAACAAATTCGAAAATTTTCTCTGCGAGTCCAACAGAATTCGGAGCGGAGCCAAATACACAAACAAGTGTAATTGACTTAGGATACCCAGGGGTACTTCCTACTTTAAATAAAGAAGCAGTTAACTTTGCAATGAAAGCTGCAATGGCATTAAACTGTGAAATCGCAACGGAAACGAAGTTTGACCGTAAAAACTATTTCTATCCAGATAACCCGAAAGCTTACCAAATCTCTCAATTTGATAAGCCAATTGGTGAAAATGGTTGGATTGAAATCGAAGTAGACGGTAAAAAGAAACGTATCGGTATTACACGTCTTCATTTAGAAGAAGATGCTGGTAAATCAACGCATACAGCTGATGGTTCATTAGTAGACTACAACCGTCAAGGTATGCCTTTAATCGAGATCGTATCTGAGCCAGATATGCGTACGCCAGAAGAAGCATATGCATACTTAGAGAAGTTAAAATCAATCATTCAATACACTGGTGTATCTGATTGTAAGATGGAAGAAGGTTCATTACGTTGTGATGCGAACATTTCTCTTCGTCCAGTTGGACAAGAGAAGTTCGGTACAAAAGCGGAACTGAAAAACTTAAACTCATTCACTTACGTACAAAAAGGTCTTGAGCATGAGCAAGTGCGCCAAGAAAAAGAACTGTTATCTGGTGGCATCATCCAACAAGAAACACGTCGTTATGATGAAGCAACAAAGAAAACAATCTTAATGCGTGTGAAAGAAGGATCTGACGATTACCGTTACTTCCCGGAGCCAGACTTAGTTGAACTTTACATCGATGATGAGTGGAAAGAAGCAGTTCGAGCTTCTATTCCAGAACTTCCAGATGCACGTAAAGCTCGCTACGTTGCAGAACTAGGCTTACCAGCTTATGATGCACACGTGTTAACATTAACGAAAGAAATGTCTGATTTCTTTGAAGCAACTGTTGCAGACGGTGCTGATGCGAAATTAACATCGAACTGGTTAATGGGTGAAGTACTTGCATACTTAAACAAACAACAAAAAGAATTAAAAGATGTTGCATTAACGCCTGCTGGTTTATCTAAAATGGTTCAATTAATTGAAAAAGGTACAATTTCTTCTAAAATCGCGAAGAAAGTATTTAACGAATTAATTGAAAAAGGTGGAGACCCAGAAGAAATCGTTAAAGCGAAAGGTCTTGTTCAAATTTCTGATGAGGGTACACTTCGTAAAGTTGTAACAGAAATTCTTGATAATAATGAGCAATCTATCGAAGACTTTAAAAACGGTAAAGACCGTGCAATTGGCTTCTTAGTTGGTCAAATTATGAAAGCTACAAAAGGACAAGCAAATCCACCACTTGTTAACAAAATCTTACTTGAAGAGATTAATAAGCGATAATAGTAGTGACTTTTAAAGATTAAGCAGAAAAACACCCGTACATGGGTGTTTTTCTAGGTTAATCAAACGTTTGTTTAAATGAGACAAAATCGTTTAAACAAACGTTTGATTAACTGTCAAAAGTGGAAAAATGTTTGTATAGCAACTATGGTATGATAGTTGCAAAAAGGTGGGAATAATGATAAATCTAAACATAGAGGTTTTTTTCATCTCATGAAATAATAGATAGTTATTATTCGTTATATGTAAATTTTTATGGAAGAATGGATAGAAATAAAGTGAAACTTTAATCAGTAGGAGGTTCATCCACCATTGATTATTAGCCCTCACCAATCGGGCATTTACTGCCCGCAAATAGCGGGATAAATTTTGGAGTCAAATAAAAAAACCATTGAAATGAATATTTACTTTTGATGGACTACACGAATCGGGTTCTTACTGCCTGTTTGAGCGGGATAAAAGAAGGATAGCAAGATGAGAGGAGGTAGGCATGGGAATACTGAATAGAAGTTCAGTATGTTCTTTTTCGATACATAAAGAAATTTCCTGTGCTAATAAATGATGAAGCGAGCAAGAATTATTTATAATCCTACTTCTGGGCGTGAGCTATTTAAGAAGAGCTTACCAGAAGTATTACAAAAATTAGAACAAGCTGGCTATGAGACATCTTGTCATGCGACAACGGGTCCTGGAGACGCTACTGTGGCGGCGAGGCAAGCTGCGGATCGTAAGTTTGATGTTGTTATTGCGGCTGGTGGCGACGGTACATTAAATGAAGTAGTAAACGGTTTAGTTGGGCATGAATTCCGTCCGAAATTTGGAATTATTCCAGTTGGAACGACAAATGACTTTGCACGTGCAATTGGTGTACCTCGTTCTATTGAAGAGGCAGCAGATATTATTTGCGAAGGAAAAACAGTGCCATTAGACCTCGGTAGAGCGAACGATACATATTTTATTAACATCGCTGGTGGCGGTCGTATTACAGAATTAACATACGAAGTACCGAGTAAGTTAAAGACAGTATTAGGACAACTTGCTTATTACCTAAAAGGTATCGAGATGTTACCATCATTGCATCCGACATATGTTGAAATTGAGTATGATGGAAAGTTACTACAAGAAGAAATTACGATGTTTTTAATTACGAATACTCGTTCAGTAGGTGGATTTGAAAAGGTAGCACCGTATGCATCTATTAACGATGGGTTATTTGACCTATTAGTACTGAAAAAAGGTTCTATCGCTGATTTAATTAAAGCAGCAACACAAGCACAACGTGGTGAACATATTAATAATCCAAAAGTGTTATATACACAAGCGAACCGAATTAAAGTACATTCACCAGATAAACTAATGATTAATTTAGATGGTGAGTATGGTGGAGATGCACCGATGGAATTCGAAAATATATATCATTGTTTAGAACTATTTGTTCCTGAACATCAAGAGGATGCCCTGTAAAGGCATCCTTTTTACTTTGTTAAAATGAATTGTAAATTGGGAGTTAGTTTGATTTTTATGGTATTTTTACAATTCTTTTATTTTACATCCATACTTTATTGATACACTGGAAGAGATAAGAAATGAGAGGTAGGGTGCTATGGAGAAGGTAAAGGCGATATTATTTGATAAAGATGGGACATTAATGGATTTTCATTCAATATGGATAAAAGTAGCTGAAGAACTTGTAGCTGAATGTATAAGTTTATATCATTTACCAAGTACAATGCGGCAGACCTTATTAGAAGAGATCGGTGTAGAGGGAGCATTTGTTAATCCGAGGAGTGCAATAGCTGCTGGAACAAGCCTTGATGTAGCGAAGGGGCTTTGTAATTATATTGAGTCTGCTAGAGAAGAAGAGATGCATCATTGGGTAAGTGAGAAGTTATTTTCCCTTATGTATGAGCATCGTTCGCATATGAAAATGACAGCAGATTTACCGAAAGTGTTACAGGCATTAAAAGATAAAGGATTTATATTAGGGGTTGTCACGGCGGATGATTTTGCACCAACAGAATTATTTTTAAAACAATATAAGTTGGAGAACTTTTTTGATTATATTATAGCCTCGGATACATTCCCTGCGCAAAAACCAGATAAAAAGATTATAGAAGTGTTTTGTGAGAAATTTAATTTAGCATCATGTGAGGTTGCGGTTGTTGGAGATACGCCAACTGATTTACATTTAGCCAAAAATGGCGATTGCTATGCAATCGGGGTGCTATCTGGTACGGGAGACCGTCCAACATTAGAACCACTTGCTGATTTAGTGTTAGATTCTGTTGGAGAGTTTATTTCTCAATCGGGTGAGTTTTTCTGGGAGAAAGAAAAGTCTAATGTGTAAGGAAAATAAGTCTATAAAGACTCTTAATGAGTCTTTATAGACTTATTTTTTATGCCTGGATACAAAGAATATAGGATAAATGCTAGAAAAGAAAGTTGGCATACATTTTGCAATAAAAAGAGAAAACAATGTAAAGAAAAGGATGGGGTACGCAATGAACACAAAAAAATTTGCTAAAGTAAATGAACAAATTCCAGGACCGAAAGCGGCATCTTTATTAGAACGCCGTCAAAATATAGTACCAAAAGGAGTAAGTAACGGCATCCCAACGTTTGTACAATCTGCAAATGGTGCTCTTGTAACAGATGTTGATGGTAATCAGTACATTGATTTTGCAGGAGCAATCGGGACAATTAACGTAGGGCATTGTCATCCAGCGGTTAAAGAAGCGCTCCATAAACAAGTCGATCAATACATTCATACTGGATTTAATGTCATGATGTATGAGCCATATATTGAATTAGCGGAAAAGCTTGCGGCATTGGCACCAGGAAGTTTCGATAAGCAAGTCCTCTTTTTAAATAGTGGTGCAGAAGCAGTTGAGAACGCGGTGAAGATCGCTCGTAAATATACGAAGAGACCTGGTATTATCGCATTTTCTAAAGGTTTCCACGGGCGTACATTAATGACAATGACGATGACAAGTAAAGTGAAGCCATATAAATTTGGGTTTGGTCCCTTTGCTCCAGAAGTATATAAAGCACCATTTCCATACGAATACCGTCGCCCAGAGGGATTAACGGAAGAGCAGTATGATGATTTTATTATTGAAGAGTTTAAGAACTTCTTCATATCGGAAGTAGCACCAGAAACAATTGCAGCTGTTGTAATGGAACCTGTTCAAGGGGAAGGTGGATTTATCGTCCCAAGTAAGAAATTTGTTCAAGAAGTACGCCGCATTTGTTCAGAGAACGGCATCTTATTTGTAGCGGATGAAATACAAACAGGCTTTAGTCGTACAGGAAAATATTTTGCAATTGATCACTATGATGTCGTTCCAGATTTAATTACAGTGTCTAAATCATTAGGTGCTGGTGTACCGATAAGTGGTGTCATTGGACGTAAAGAAATTATGAATGAGTCTGCACCAGGTGAACTTGGTGGAACGTATGCAGGAAGTCCATTAGGATGTGCGGCTGCATTAGCTGTTCTCGATGTAATAGAAAATGAGAAATTAAATGATAGAGCGATAGAATTAGGAAAAGTCGTAATGAACCGATTCGAAGAGATGAAAAATAAATATCATTGCATCGGTGATGTGCGTGGGTTAGGAGCAATGTGTGCATTTGAGGTCGTTCAAGATCGTAAGACGAAAGCACCTGACAAAGCGTTAACAGCTAATCTATGTACAGAAGCAAATAAGCGTGGGTTACTGTTATTATCAGCAGGAACATATGGAAATGTTATCCGTGTGTTAATGCCTTTAGTTATTACAGATGAGCAACTTGAAGAAGGATTAACAATAATTGAAGAATCGTTGCAAGCTTGTTATGAACAAACAAACATCGCTCGCGTTTAAAAACTGAAGTATAAATAGCAAACATTCTAGCTGACTCTATATTAAATGCAGAAAATTCACTTTATAATAAAGGTAGTGAAGTGGATCGATGGATTTGAAGTTAGGGGTGGCTAGGATGGTTGCAGAAAAGGAACGAGTGTTAATGGATTTAAAAGATGTATTTGAATATGCGTTTGACGAAATTTTTGTTACAGATGAGCAAGGGATCGTTGTGCGTGTAAATAGTACATGTGAAAGGCACTACCAACTAGCTGCCGAAGAGTTAGTTGGTAAGCATGTAAAAGAACTACAAAAGGATGGAATCTTTTATCCATCAGCGACATTAGAAGTGATTGAAAAAAAGAGGCCAATTGAACTCGTTCAAACTACAAAATCAGGAGAGTATTTACACGTTCGTACAAGGCCTGTTTTTGATGATGAGGGAAATTTAAGAAGAGTGATTAGTTATTCTCGGGACCTTACTGAACTCTATCAATTACGTCAAAAGGTAGAGGAAATGGATAATCAGCTAAAAACATATAAAAAAGAATTAAGAGAAACATATGAGCATGAAGGACTTATTTTTAAAAGTCTAGCTATGCAAAAAATAGTCGATACAATCAAAAAAGTATCTGTAGTGGATAGTACTGTTCTCGTTTTAGGCGAGACTGGAGTTGGGAAAAGTCGATTAGTACGCCATTTACATGAAGTGAGTCACCGTAAGAATGAAAGTTTCTATGAAATTAATTGTGCGGCATTGCCAACTAATTTAATTGAATCAGAGCTTTTTGGATATTCAGGTGGATCTTTTACAGGTGCGAATCGTGAAGGGAAAAAGGGACTATTAGAATCCGCGCATAAAGGAACTCTTTTTTTAGATGAAATCGGTGAAATGCCGCTTGAAATTCAAGCGAAGCTTTTGCAAGTATTGCAAGAAAAAACATTTCGTCCTATAGGCGGAAGAGAATTAAAAAAAGTGGATGTCCGAATTGTGGCGGCAACAAATAGAGATTTAAGTATGATGGTGAAACAAGGAACATTTCGGAAAGATTTATACTATCGTTTGAATGTCATTCCAATTGCAATTCCCCCGCTTAGGGAAAGAACAGAAGATATTTTGCCGCTTATTTATCATTACTTGCAGCAATTTAATAAAAAGTACGGACGTGATGTGAAACTAGCGCCGAGTACGTTACAAATGTTTGTTGGATATCCGTGGGAAGGAAACAATAGAGAAATAGAGAATGTAATTGAGAGAATTGTTATTACTGTCGATGATGTTGTAACGGTAGAGGATTTGCCACTCTCTATGCAAGAGGCTGCAGTTGAACAATCGGGGCAAAGCCTTTATAAAATGCTGGAAGAGGTAGAGAGAAATATTATTCTTAAAGCGTATAAAACGTATGGATCAAGTTATAAAGTAGCTGAGTTTTTGCAAATTAGTCAATCTGCTGCTACTAGGAAAATTAAGAAGTTCATAGAGGAGGAAGAAAACATTGGATAAAAAGGCGACTTTCGTAAGTATAGATAAAAAGGCGATGTATATAAATGGTGAGTGGATTACACTACAAGAACAAATTGAAGTAAATAATCCTGCGACGAAGGAAATATTTGCAACTGTACCAAAAGGCGGAGTAACAGAGGCAAAGCAAGCTGTTGATGCTGCACATGAAGCTTTTAAAACGTGGTCTAAGTTAACGGCAGCAGATCGTGCCACGAAGTTAAAAAAGTGGTTCATGCTTATTGATAAAAATAAAGAAGAGATCGCAGCGATTATGACGAAGGAACAAGGAAAGCCGTTTGCAGAAGCGCTTGGTGAAGTAAATTATGCAAATAGTTTTGTTGAATGGTATGCAGAAGAGGGGAAACGTGTATATGGTGAAATGATTCCTGCTTCTCATCCGAATAAGCGCATTTTAGTTATGAAGCAACCAGTTGGCGTTATGGCAGCTATTACACCTTGGAACTTCCCGGCAGCGATGATTACGAGAAAGGTAGCCCCAGCGCTTGCAGCAGGCTGTACAGCCGTTGTGAAACCGGCGAGTCAAACGCCATTAACTGCATTGAAATTAGCTGAATTAGCTCATGAAGCAGATATTCCAAAGGGCGTAATCAATATCGTAACAGGTAGTGCAAAAGCAATTGCCGATACGTGGATGGAAGATAGTCGTGTTCGAAAAGTGTCCTTTACAGGGTCAACGGAAATCGGGAAAGAGTTAATGGCTAGTGCTGCGCAAACGATGAAAAAAGTTTCACTTGAGTTAGGTGGTCACGCTCCGTTTATCGTAATGAATGATGCAGATTTAGATAAAGCGGTAGAAGCGGTGATTGGTTCGAAATTCCGTAACGCAGGACAAACGTGTATATGTACAAACCGAGTATTCGTTCAAGAAGAAGTATACGAAGTATTTGTAGAGAAGTTCCAAAAGGCAGTAGGGCAGTTGAAAGTAGGAGACGGTTTCGGTGACGGAACGACTGTCGGACCACTTATTGATGAGAATGCAGTTTCAAAAGTACAAGAACATATTGAAGATGCTATTCAAAAAGGTGGAACAGTTTTATATGGTGGTCAAAAGGTCGCAGAGTTAGAGGGACATTTCATTCAACCGACTGTAATTGGATTGGCAAATGATACGATGCTTTGTATGAATGAAGAAACATTTGGGCCAGTGGCACCAGTTGCGAAATTTAAAACAGTTGATGAAGTAATCGAACGTGCAAATAATACACCATACGGTTTAGCTGCGTATATTTTCACGAAAGACATTAGCCAAGCATTCCAAATTAGTGAAGCGTTAGAGTACGGTATTATCGGTCTAAACGACGGTCTTCCATCAGTTGCACAAGCACCATTTGGTGGATTTAAAGAAAGTGGTATCGGTCGTGAAGGAGGCCATTTCGGCATCGAGGAATATTTAGAAATTAAATATATTTCATTGGGACTATAAGTAGTATACTAGAATCTCTATAAGGTAACAGAGAAGGAGATTTTAGTATGGTATATTGGCTATTATTACTTGTTACAATTATTTTTGAAGTAGCTGGAACAATTGCGATGAAACTATCAAATGGTTTAACAAAGCTCGTTCCGAGTGTACTAATTTTCGTATTCTATGGTATTTGTTTTAGCGTATTTGCTATCGTCGTTAAAAAGATTCATTTAAGCATTGCTTATGCTATTTGGTCTGGCGTTGGAACATTACTTATTACAATCATTAGTGTTTACTTTTTTAAAGAGCATATTAGTTTATTTCAAGCATTTTGTATTCTTTTTATTGTTTTGGGTGTCATTGGGCTTAAGGTTTCATCGGCATCATGAAAGCTATCTTTTGTAGAAGATAGCTTTTTTCTATTTGTGCAGTTAGCAATTAATACGACAAAATATGACAAGAAAGCGTAAAGCATTTTGTTATGATACATATGAAATATTGTCTTATGTGGGGGAAATAGTATGTTAAAAAAGGTGAGTCGAATTTTTTTGATTTCTGGCATAGCTTTTAGTTTAAGTGCTTGCACTGAGACTAAAGATAGTAATGAAAGTAAACAAGAAGATGTTCAAGATAAAGTGTATAAAATAGGGGAGACGGTAGACGTAGATGGTTTGCAAGTAACTATCGATTCAGTTAAATTAGGATATCCAAATTATGATGAGGATAAAAAGAAAGAGGAGATTTTGGGGATTATTTTCAAAGTGGAAAATAATAGTGAAAAGGAAATGCCTTTTGCATTTTATGAATTTGAGATTACCGATAAGAAAGGTACAAGATTTAAAGAATATAATAACCCTGATAGCTTTATTAGTAAAAAGTTAGCACCAGAAGAAAAAATTCAAGATATCATGCTATTTGACGTAGCGAAAGAAAATACGTATATCGCTACGTATAGACCAGAGTTTACGCATGAAAATAGAACAATAAAATTTGAATTGAAACCAAATAAATAAAGAAACACATTGGATTATCCAATGTGTTTCTTTATGGTAATAAATTTAAAACGCCCAGTTACCTTTACGGAAGATAGGCTCATGTCTGCCATCAGCAGTAATACCGTCAATATCAAGCTCAGCTGATCCAATCATGAAGTCGTTGTGTGTAATACTAGCGTTTGCGCCGTTTTCAGCAAGTTCTTCTTTAGACATTGTTTTTCCGCCAACTAAGTTAAATGCGTAAGCATTTCCAATCGCAAGGTGGCAAGATGCATTTTCGTCAAATAGTGTATTGTAGAATAAAACATTTGTGTTTGAAATTGGTGAGTCATGAGGTACTAAAGCTACTTCCCCTAAGAAGTGAGAACCTTCATCTGTTTCTACTAAATGTTTTAAAGCTTCTTCACCAGCTTCAGCTTTATAGTCTACGATACGTCCGTTTTCAAATGTTAACGTGAAATTATCGATAATATTACCTGCAAATACTAACGGTTTTGTACTAGAAACTTGGCCGTTTACACCTGTTTTAAGTGGCATTGTAAATACTTCTTCAGTTGGAATATTAGCCATAAATGGTACGTTCTTTTCATTTAAGCTACCAGCACCAGCCCATACATGTTTTTCTGGAAGTTCGATTGTTAAATCTGTTCCAGGACCTGTATAGTGAAGAGCTTTATAATGCTTTTCGTTTAAGTAATCCACTTTTGTATGTAATGTTTCATCATGTTCTTTCCATGCTTCTACAGGGTTTTCTAAATCAGCACGAGTAGCTTTGAAAATAGCATCCCATAACTTTGCTTCTTGTTCTTCTGGCGCTACGTCAGGGAATACTTTCGCAGCCCATTCTTTCGTAGGAACAGAAATGACACACCAGCTTACTTTATCTGCTTGTACGTAATCACGGTATACTTTCATTGCTTCTCCAGCTACTTTATGAGCTGTTGCGATACGCGATGGTTCTACACCTTTTAATAAATCAGGGTTTTCTGCATAGATAGACATAAATGCAGCGCCTTCTTTTGCTAATTCTTCACGAGCATGTGCTTTCCAAGATGGAAATTCAGCGAAAGCTTCTTCAGGAGCTAGATCGAATTTTAAGCGTGTTAACGTCTCATCATTCCAATCTACATATACGTGTTTTGCACCAGATTTATATGCTTTTTCTGTAACGAGGCGTACAAATTGTACAGCTTCAAGAGGTGCACTAATTGATAAAGTTTGTCCAGGTTGAATATTAACACCAACATTAACTGCAAGAGCAGCATATTTCTCTAACGTTTGTTCAAATGACATATGTATAATCTCCTTTAATTTGAAAGATTTCTTACTATATATAATACAAGAAAATTCTAAAAATATATATAAATATAAAGTAAAAAGAGAGCTCAAAATGTGTTGAGCCCTTATATTTACTTAATTGAAGAAGCAAACTGCTCTACAGTCGTTGTATGGTGTATACGAACGCGCTTCATCTTTAACAATTCATCAGGTTCACCCTTCGTAATGAATTGCCCAGGCTTTGTCGTCGTCGCAAATTGATAATACTTCTTCGTTTCTGCAACAACCTTATCATCTACATGACCGAATGGATAAGCAATCGCGATAACAGGCTTACCTGTTATTTTTTCTAGCTTTTCTTTTGAACCTTTTAACTCTTCCTCATAGTTTGTAATTTTCGGTAAGTCTGCATGTGTTGCAGTATGAGATTGCACCGAGAAAATGCCGGAATCAACCATTTCTTTTATTTCAGAAGTAGACAATGCTCCTTCTACATCAACGTTATCAACAATCATATATTCTGTTGCTGCCGGTTTAAAAGTATCATCTTTTAGCTTTTGTAAAATGCGAAATGCATTCATATTATTTTTCATACCGTCATCAAATGTAACGAAAATCGGTTTATTTACTTTATTTATATCGCCCCAGCGTTCAAACGTTAAAAGCGTATAACCATTGTCCTTTAAATGTTTCATTTGTGCTTCGAAGTTAGCTGGTGATACGAATAAGTCTTTAATGCCTTGACCATGATAATCATCAATTGCGTGATACATAAGAACAGGAACCTTTTGTTCGAAAGTAATAGTAGATTTCGTAAGCGGGATTGTTTTCCCATCTTCTTTCATTCCTGTTGCTTCAATTTGGAACTCACCGCGTTTTCCTTCAAATTCCTTTATATCAAAAGGAAGTGTGAATTGTTTCTCTTTTTCTTTAGAAGAAAAAGATTTAGCACTTTCCTTGCCATCAGCTGTGCGCCAAATTTTATATTGTACTTCATTTAAAGAATCTTTTATGTCTGTAATATGAATACTTGTGTTTGTAGATTCGTGTGTAACTGAATTATATGAGATTTTACCTTGTTCTTGCACAGTCTCTCCTTGTTTCTTAATCCCTTGAGCCGTTTTCTCTTTTTTAGGTTCTGGACTTACATTGTTAGTATTACAGCCTGCTAGAATGGCAGACGTACATAAAGCAATTGCTGCGTATTTTCTCATAAAAATCACCTTCTATTGTGTAGTATGTTGCATATTGATATTAAAATCCCCACCGCTATAAGAGTGGTGGGGATATACCCTTGTTCATCATATCATTTGAAGAAAATGAGGGGAATATGATTTTTAGGAGGCTATTAATGTAATAGTTTAGTGACTTTGAATAGATGTATTTTTTTGTTTCTTATTAGAATTAATAATAATATAACCGACTACAAAGATAAGAGGAATAATGAAGACATAGATAGGCATTCCCCATACATAATAGCTTTTCAGTGTTAAGACTAGTAAATGTAAGAAATCAAAAATTGCGTGAGCTTTCATAATATCCTCCAATGGTTTTTTGAAAATTATAACATTTTAAACTTGTTATTTGTATAATTTGGAAAGTTATTTAAGCTAATTTTAAAGTAAGAAGAATACATATTAATATGCAATTTTGCATAAGGATATGTATTTTATTAAAATATATAGATTTTATACTATAATGAAAACCGCTATAAAACTAAGTAAGAATAATATATGGAGTGGAGAATAGAAATGAAATATAAAAAAATAATATATATCTTTTTCATATCACTATTTATAGTTGGTTGCCAAAGTGAAGTGAGTAAAGTGAATAGTGTGGAAGAGTATATTCCACCGCATCTTATGAATGCGGAAGTGACGGCGGATATTATGACACTTGAATTTCCTTATGAGATAAAAGAGAAATTAGAGAAAATCGGAAATAAAATGAGCGATAGTATTACAAATAATTTAGATTGGTATTTGAAGTATGCCGAAGAAGAAATTATACCGAAAAAAACGTTTCCTTATCATCAAAACTTAGGTATTACAAAAGAAGAATATGATTTTATGATAGATAAAATGGATAATGCAGAATATATAAATACCAAAGATGGAAAACTCTTTTTTAAAAAGAAAGATCATGAAATTCAAATTCTCTCTGATGAAAATTTGAATCTAATTAAAAATATTCGAATTGATACAGAGAAGAATACAATTAAAACTCCTTTGGGAGAATGCGAATATGAAGGTGAAATCAAGGCGTCTGATGAACAAAAAGCTACTGGTCCATGGAGTGGGAAGATGTGGACTTTAAAAAGTAATGGATTGCTTTATCATTTTTCATTAGGAAAGTTAAAAAACATAAACAAATCTATCATTTACATTTCAATAAAAGGTATATATAAAGATAGGATTATCAATACAGAAGAAGCAGTTGAATTTCACTCGGTTTCATAAAGAATCAAAAAAATCACCTTACTCGTTAAAGTAAGGTGATTTTTTATTAAATAAACAATCCAGCGATTGTCGCAGATAAAATAGAAGCAAGTGTTGATGCAAATAGCATTTTCCAACCAAATTTAGAAACAACGCTTCCTTGTTTTTCAGAAAGGGCACGGATTGTACCAACAATTGCACCAATTTGGCTAATACTTGCGAAGCTAATTAAGAATACTGTAACGATTCCAACTGTACGTGGAGCTAATGTTGTAGCTGTGTCTTTTAAATCAAGGATTGCTACAAACTCATTTAAAACAATCTTCGTACCCATAATACCACCAGCTGGGATAATATCTTGAGTTGGAATACCCATTAAGAATGCGAATGGAGAAAGTACGTAACCGAAGATTTGTTGTAAAGTAATGGCATGTCCCATTGCGCCTGAAGCTGCACTAATTACGTAGTTTACAACTTCCATCACACCGATAAAGGCGATCATTAATGCGGCAACGATACCAGCTACTTTTAAACCATCAAGCGCACCGTTAATCATTGCACCGATAAAGCTGTCCCCGAATAGAGTTCTATCAAATTTTTGAATCACTTCATCTTCTTTCTTCGTATCAACTGGTGTTAATAACGAACAAACGATTAAGCTTGAGAATAAATTTAGCGGAAGAGCTGCTAGTACGTATTTTGCATCTAACATCATTACGTATGATGCTGTAACAGAAGCAGAAACGGAGCTCATCGCAGAACAACAAATGATAAACATACGGTTTTTATTGAAATGCTGTAAATCGTTTTTAATAACGATTAATGCTTCACTTGAACCGAAGAATACAGAGTTTACTGCGTGGAATGACTCAACGCGTGGTAAACCAGTAATTTTTGAAATAGCACCGCCGACAACGCGAACGATGAATGGTAAAACACCTAAATAACTAAAGATTGAAAGTAGTGCTGAGAAAAATACGATAATTAGTAATACGTTTAAGAAAAAGACAAAATCTCTGTGAATTCCATTAAAGAGAAAATCGACACCTGTCGTACCAAGTTTAATTAGTTTGTTGAAAACTTTACTAATGAAAATAATGATTTGTTGACCAATCTTTGTAGCAAACATAAACCAACCGATTAAAATTTGGAAACCAATCATAATTGCAATTGCACGGAAGTTGATTTTACTTTTGTTGTTTGACAAAGCAAAACATAAACCTAACACGGCAAGAATACCGATAATGCTCATTACATATTGCATGTAGTTGCCCCTTTCAGAAGTTCGTATAAAGTTTGTACATAAAACGCTCGTTATATTACTAAAAATAAAAGAACGAGGTTTTATGTCATACGTAAGATGTCTGACCTTTTAGAAAAATAAAAATAAAAAAAGACCCATATGGATTCACTTTCATCTATGAGAGAAAGCTAATCAATATGAGTCCTTTTTTGCGCATAGGCTAATATTCATTAGTTTTCCCCATAGTCCAGCAATTTAAGGTTGCCGGGTAGAAACTCTCGATCCATATTATCAAGTATATATGAGGTAACATCGTCCGTATTAAATTAGTAGTAGCGTAACATTAACAGAGAAGTATCGTCAATAGCTTTTTTTCTTCCAATAGAAAAAGACCATATAAGTATGATAAAATGTAACGCAGTGTTATGAAAAAGAGAGGTCGGAAAATGAGTACTAAAATGACGCCACCAGTTGAGAAAAACGAGTTTATAGATGTAGTATTTGAAGATTTAACACATGATGGTGCCGGTGTTGCGAAAGTAAAGGGCTATCCTATTTTCGTTAAAAACGGATTACCAGGTGAAGAAGCGCAAATTAAAATTATTAAAGTGAAGAAAAACTTCGCATTTGGTCGTTTAATGAAGCTTCATACAGAAAGTCCATATCGTAAAGATGCTGAATGTCCAGTATATAATCAGTGCGGCGGTTGTCAGCTTCAGCACTTAACTTATGAAGGACAATTACAAGCGAAAGAAAAACAAGTACGTGACGTTATGCAACGTATCGGAGGACTAGGTGATGTTCCTGTTCATCCTGTACTTGGCATGGAAAATCCGTGGGTATATCGCAATAAAGCACAAGTACCAATCGGAGAACGTGAAGGCGGACTTGTAGCTGGTTTCTATCGCCAAGGAACGCATGATATCATTAATATGGAATCATGCTTAATTCAGGCAGAAGAAAACGATACATTAATTCAAGAAGTAAAACGTATTTGTGAAAAGCACGGTATCACTGCGTACAACGAAGAGCGTAACAAAGGAACACTTCGTCACGTAATGGCTCGTTACGGACAAGTAACAGGGGAAATTATGCTTGTCTTCATTACACGTACAGCAGAATTGCCGAACAAAAACGCAATCATCGAAGAAATTGTAGCGAAATTCCCAGAAGTAAAATCCATTGTTCAAAACGTAAATACGAAGCGTACGAATGTAATCTTCGGAGATAAAACGACAGTACTGTACGGATCAGAATATATTTATGACTTTATCGGTGACATTAAATTTGCGATTTCAGCACGTTCATTCTATCAAGTAAACCCAGAACAAACGAAAGTGCTATACGATAAAACGTTAGAATACGCAAAATTAAACGGTAACGAAACAGTAATTGATGCCTATTGCGGAATCGGATCAATCTCGTTATTCCTAGCGCAAAAAGCGAAAAAAGTGTACGGCGTTGAAATCGTCCCAGAAGCAATTGAAGACGCAAACCGAAATGCAGCACTAAACAACATGACAAACGCTGAATTTGGCGTAGGAGAGGCAGAAGTAGTCATTCCAAAATGGTACAAAGAAGGCGTAATTGCTGACACAATGGTCGTAGACCCACCGCGTAAAGGCTGTGACGAAGCATTACTAAATACAATCATCGACATGAAGCCAAAACGCGTCGTATACGTATCATGTAACCCAGCAACATTAGCACGTGATTTAAAAGTACTAGAAGAAGGCGGATATAAAACACAGGAAGTACAACCTGTTGATATGTTCCCGCATACGACTCATGTGGAGTGTGTAGCTTGGTTAAGCCTTGATATATAGGGGTTTTATAATAATTGTTGATGGGTTTGACCACGGTTTGACCACATCAACAATTATTTTATGATTTTAATGCCTCACTTAGCGCTATAGTGGCACTTTCTTGCATATCTAACGTAACATGACTATAGGTGTCCAATGTGGTCTTAATGGAATTATGTCCTAATCGTTCACTTACGATTTTCGGATTAATACCTAATTTAAGAAGAAGTGTGGCATGAGTATGTCGTAAGTCATGGAATCTAATTTTAGGAACTTGTGCTGTTTTTATAAATCTTTCAAAGACAGTAGTTAATGTTCTTGGATAGATCGGCCTACCATCTGCTCTACTGAAAACTAAGTCATTATCTTCATAAGCTTTACCGATAGCTAATTTAAATACATTTTGTTTTGCTTTATAACTTTTCAACTCTTTACATAAGCTTTGGTCAATGGAAATTAAGCGTTTAGAACCCGATGTTTTCGGTTCTGTAAATCGAAATCCTAATTCATCGTAAATTAGAGTTTCAGTCACACTAACCTTACCTTCAACTAAATCTACATTTTTCCACTTTAAGCCTAGCAATTCACCTCTACGCATACCGGTATTAAGTGCAAGTAAAAATAAATGGTAGTAAATAGGATTGTCAAATTTAGCGTATGTTAAGAAGGTTTTCGTCTCCTCAATTGACCACGTATTATTGACCACTTTTCGTGGGCGAGGGATTTCTACATGTTCAAACGGGTTTTTATATAAAAGTTCCCATTTAACAGCATCTTCTAATGCCCCTTTTAAAACGATAAAAATATACTCAATGTATTTAGGAGATAATTCTTCATCGATTAGCGATTTAACAAATCGTTGTCCATGTAGAGGTTTTAAATCTTTCAGTTTATGCGAACCAACTACAGGAATAATCCTACTGTTCACAGCTCGTCTATAATTAATGAATGTAGTATCTCTCACTCGTTGCTTAGCTGTGTTTTCAAGCCACTCCTGTAAATATTCACTAAGAGTAAGATTTTTATCATCAACTAGACTCCCAGTATTAAACTGATGAATAAGTTCATTACATGCTCTTTCGGCTTCTTTCTTTGTTTTAAAGCCTGATACTGTTTTTTGTTTTCTTTTTCCAGTAAGAGGATCTCTTCCAATATCAATTGTAAATGACCACTTTTCACCGCGTTTTCTAAAATATCCTTTCATTATCCATACCTCCTTGAACTAATAGTATTCGAATAGTACAAATAATTCCAGTATTAGAAAAAGGAAAAAGCAACTCAGATGAGTTACTTTATGGTAAACTATATTCAACTGTATACGTCGGGTGGCTGGTTGCTATCCTTTCTCTTTATTTTAGAGAGAAAGGAGGTGACCCTTATGATGGAATATTTACTTTCTTTGTCTCAGGATTTACTCAAGGTATTCCTAACTATAGTTGTTACAACTTATGCAAATAAGTTTGCTAACACTTTGTTTAAGAAAAGTAAAAGAGCCACCCCTCGCCGTAGGAAGCAGGGTAGCTCTAAAAGAAAATAAATAGCAACCTTGCCATCTGATGGCGGCAGTTACTGGAAGAGATGTTACAGCATCTCTTCTTTTATTCTATGCAATTCAGATAAGTGTCATACTCAATGTATAGTAAATATATATTCACTATACAATGGTGATTCTAGTGCCTATATTACCATAGTCATATTTTTTGGTCAACGCAAATAGCGGGGATTGAGAACAAATTTATAATGGTCCACAAAATAAAGTTTCATGGTAAAATATATGTATCCATACTTCTAAGTCCGCACATGTTGCGGGCTTTTTTATTAATATAAAATCAGTATTTTAATCAAAAAGAAAAGCCATCCTAAGGTGCCTTCCTCAGAATTAAACTATCTAAACTTTAAATAGTATCATTTTTTAAATTATAATAACATTTTTTTATTTTATATAAATATATAGCAATTAATATAAAAATATGACATTATATAACATGAATTTCTATTTTATTTAATATTTTTCCAAAGGAGGAAGATTTGTCTTGAAGAAGTTGTTTTCATTTTTATTATTTGTATTTGTAATTTTTTCAGCGAACAACATTTCATTTGCTGATGAAGTTATACCATTTAACAAATCGTTCTTTGCATATAACGAGCCAAAGTTTACATCTGCAAAGGGAAATGGTGGTATTCAATATGGACCTCAAAAAGCTCTAACTGTAAAAGAGAAGCGTTCAAATGGTTGGTGGAAGATAGGAACTTGGGAAGGCGATAAGTGGATTAATGCTGATGGGGAACTTCAAGCCTTTGATAAACCATTTTTAGCATTCTATGAACCTACATTTTCGTCTCAAAAAGGTAATATGGAAATACCATATAGCCCTACTACTGTTAGAGTAATTGATGGAAATACTAAAGGATGGTTAAAATTTCAATCTTGGGAAGGCGACAAATGGATGTATCCAGGTGTTGCAGAGACAGTAGCAGTTAATAATGATTTTTATACTTATAGCGAACCGTCCTTTACATCAGCTAAGGGGAGTTTATATGGGCCACAAAAATTCCTTCCAGTAGTGGAAAAACGTCAAGATGGTTGGTGGAAAATAGTTACCGCTAATGAAGGACTTAAATGGGTTGCGCCTAACGGAGCTAGAATTAATATAGATGTAAATTTCTCTACTTTTAATGAACCCTTTATAGAGGCTGATAGAGTTGGATATTATGGTCCTCAGCCAATTTTTGCATATGATATGAAGAAAACAGAGCAAGGAACATTTTATCTAGTTGGTACTGATTTAGGTAAAAAATGGATGAGTCAAGATGCTGAAAAAGAGTTCAACGAAAAAAGGGAACCTATGCGACAAGCACTAGGTTATAATGAAAATGATTTAGACTTTAATAGTATTAAAGTGCAACAAGCAGCACAAGCTAGAGCATTTGTAGAATCTGCGAGTGATTCTACAATGCTTAAACCTGAACAAAAGAAACTTCGAATTCCTTCAAAAGAGGAGATTGAGGAGTTTAGAAAGAGTTTAGAATCTAGCAACGATGGACAAGCAAGAAGTTTTGCGGCACGTGCAATGCCGGATGATTGGGTACGTAAAGGAGATATAATATATACACCTAATTCTCAATATGGTGCCTTGGTAGGACATTCAGCGATTGTTGCAAAAGATCCTATGGACGGTAAAGACTATCAAATAGTTCATGCTCCGGGTACAGATGCGAATCCTGCTGTAGGGATTCAAGAATTAGCTCAATGGGAGTTTATTCATAAAAAAAATCCATATTATCATACGTTTTTCTATTTCAGACATCCAGATAGATCAGTGGGTGCTGCAGCTGGTAATTATGCTTATAATCATTTCTATAAGAATCGTTATAACTACAAATATGATATTTTCACAACGTCTGCTAAAATTGATAGTGCGAAAACATATTGTAGTAAGCTTGTGTATTTATCTTATCGTGATGGAGCGGGGGTAGATTTATTCCCAACAAAGAATTTCTACATTGTACACCCAGCAGATTTCTTATTTAGTCAAAATAAATTAAGACTATACTTTATTGGTGAAGGCGGATATTGGCCAAGTAATTAATAATATTAGTTCTATTGAAAAAAGCACTCGTACGAGTGCTTTTTTCAATAGAAAAGATACCTTAATAGATTTTTCGTAATATAATTAAATCCATATTATTTTATTTCCGTATGTTTTCCTCGCTCACCATTATCACCTTGCCCAAATTCAACCTTACCTGTATGAGGGTTATCCCAGCGTATGTATTCGTACCATATATTTGGTTCATCTTTAAATTTAACATGTGCTCCATATTGATCTATTTTACTATTATAAGAAGATTTAATTTCTAGAACGTCTGACCTCGTATAGCCTTTTTCTTCTAGGTGCCACATTATACCTATAATGGATTCTTCTCTTAATTTGGGATCACCTGTAATAAAATAACGACTTATTATCCCTTTCCCAATTATAAATAAACAAATTATAAGTAATACAGATGTAATTATAAGAGCCCTTTTTTGCATGTATAAATATCCTCCTTATTTTAATTTATCCTTTATATAAGAATAAGGGAATTGCAAGGTAAAATATAGATTTAAGAATAAAAAAAGACACCTTAAGGTGTCCTCATTCGACTTGATAACCACTTTAATTTTAATAATATGTATCTCGCAAATATCATTTTACGATATTTATCTATATCGTTTGTTGAGAAATATGAATCAAATCAATATTTTGTTACTTCATTACTTTTTATTTTTATATCATTAGCTTCTTTTATTTTTTCTGATTGCTTTTTTATTTCATCTGTAATTGAGATATCTATGTTACCCTTAGCTTTTTTGTATTCTTGCTGCAATGAGTTAACATTTTGATTGAATGAAATTAGACTTCCAGTTGGAGAACTAACCTGTTCATTAAGTGCTGTCACAACACTATTCACGTGGAATGTATCTCGAAACTCATTTTAAAGAAAGGCAACTAGCCCACCGGACGTTGCCTTCATTCTTACAATGATCTTCTCCATCAGGGAACGAAGCCCCTTAGCTTTAAACGATTGATAGCTCGTTCAGTATTGTTCCGGATTGTATTTGAAGGTGGAATTGTTTTGGCTGATTTTATGTTCCTCCTGGAAGTTTATTTTGTTTCGGCAGTTCCTCCACCGGCAGAAAAAAACATAACCATTCCATGAAAAAAATAATAGATAAATTTTGGAAGGGAAAAGTTATAATAATATTAGAGGTGCATAATTCTTTGGGAATTACAAGGCATCAAAGAGGGGTCCAAATTAGCAAAATTAATCCTTACAGGCACCGCACCTACATAGGAGATTTCTGACATACACCTTATGATAGCTTGAACGAAAGAATATATGAGCATTGAATATGCGAGACATTGGATGGTATACCGCTGTGAGCCATGTGGACATTCACTTGGGCAATTGTAATAAATATTAATTTTACCATTAAAAGGAAAGTTGGTGAACGCTATTTCCACTTCCCTACTGCTTAAATATTTCAAGAAATTCAATTATCATCTATAGGTCTTTTGCCATTAATATATAAATCAATGCGAAAAACTGAGAAAGCAGGAGTATTTTTAAGAAAACTATTAGTTTATAGAGGGAGGATATATGGGGAAGGGTAATTTGGCTGAAAAGGTATTAGACTATTGGTTTGCATTAGAATTCCTATCACAGGACTCATATCCTGAAAGCCGGGATGTGCGAAATAGAATCGAGATCCACAAAGAAAAGGTGCGCCTTGGGACAAATAAAAATAAAACAATATCCCATTTCATATCATTAAGTGGTAATGAAGACTTATATGAAGTACTTTCGAAAGAGGCCTATGCTTGTGGAATGAAAAAATGGGGAAATCTGACCATTTATATAGGCAAGGTAAAAAGGGAGAAGTGTATTGAGTGCATTTCGAAAATTTTACCATTTGATCCAGAGGATGAAAATAGACCGGAAAAAAGCTCGGACAAGATTGCATGGGTTAGTTTGCAACTTTCTCCGGATGGAAACTATGTAGAGCATTCCTTGTCCTTATCCACAATAATCTGGGCTCTAAATCAGATTAAAAATGCAAACGGGAATATCTCCGATTCTCTAGATGACAAACTATATAACGATGCAAAGGAAAAACTTGAAAAAAAGTTCTTTAATAAAGAATCTACATTAAATGCAAACAATAACGAGGGAAAAAAGCGGGAAATAAATGCTTCTGATCAGAATGCTGATGAGGAAGAAAAACTACAGATATTTTCTGCGAGTGCCATTTCTCTTAGAAAGCTGCATGATTTATATGAAGAAGTAGAGAAAAAATATATTAAAGGAAACATTCAGAATACAGAAGATGATAAGGATGCCTATGAAGAGATTTATGGTATCAGTTTCCAATTATTTGCAGACGAGACTACAAAAGAGAAAAAGGAGGATGATAACTATTCTGGATTAAGTCATGATTATTATTCAGATGATATAAAGCTTGTTATCGAGAGGCATCGAAGTGGAGCTTTAGTTAAAGAGGGATACATGGGAAGTGACATCCTTAAATACGTTACTGTATTAGAAGACGAGGATACGACCAAGAATAATCGAATCGATTTGGTAGATCCAAAGGAGCAAGGAGAGCAGGAGTATCTAAGTCAGATTAACGAGATTTTATCAGTTGAAAATGCACCTGTAGGAAAGTGGCCTTCAAGATTTATGCCTGCGTTTATGCAGCAAATGGCAGTTAATTTAGCTATAGGTAAAGGTACGTCTAATCTATATGAGATAAATGGCAAGGTATTTTCGGTAAATGGCCCTCCAGGTACTGGAAAGACAACACTTCTTAAGGAAATCGTTGTAAGTAATATTATAGAGAGGGCTATTTTATTATCAAAGTATGATGACCCTAACGATGCTTTTATGCAACATGATTTTATTCATGGAGAAAGAGAAGAAAATGCATATTCTACATATACACGGCATTGGTATAGTTTGAAAAATGACGCGATAAATAACTTTAGTATGTTGGTAACATCCTGTAATAATGCGGCTGTTGAAAATATTTCTAAAGAACTCCCTAAGGGTATGGTTGGTGATTTGGCACCGTTAGATGATGATCCTGAAGAATTAAGGAATATGCTTGCAGAGGTTGGAAAGCTTTTTGATCCTGCTGAATCGAAAGTGATGGAAACTCCTTATCAAGGTGAGTCTTATAAGGACGTTTATTTTACAAAGTATGCACAGAATCTCCTAGAGAATAGTGAGGCATGGGGATTAGTTGCAGCATCATTAGGAAAGAAATCCAATCTAAGTAATTTTTATAATCATGTGCTTTATCCATTAGGACGTGACTTTTATAAAAATAAGGATATGGCTCCAGATAGGGTTAAATCATATAAGGATTCAAAAAAGAAATTTGAAGAACAGCTTAAAGTTGTAAGAGATATGCAGAATACTCTTAGAAAGGCAGGGAATTTATTTGCGCAGAAAGTAGCAGCAGAACGAGAGGTGTATGAAACTGTTGAAAGCTGTAATGCGTTAATTCAAGCAAGTAGGGAAAAAATTGAAAGTACAAAAAAAGGAATAACTGAATTAATTGCCAGAGAAGAAAAACATCGTACAAAAGCAGTTTCTTGTAAAATTGCATTTCGTCAAGTAGATGAGGAACTCAGCAATAAAAAAAGAGAATTGAAAACTGCTAAGTCAAAAATAAAAGAATTTTTGGAAAAAGAAGTATGCACAAGAAATTCAATGCCTTTATGGAAAAAATTTCTCAATAAGGCTAAATATGAAGCTACCATGAAATTGGCAGATGAATATAGGAAAGAATCTGAGAATCAGAGGGATCAAGTGAGTTCATTGGATTCAGAAATAAAACAGCTTACAGAGACTTCCAAGCAGGCAGAAGTTCTTTATAATCAGACACAGCGAGAATATGATGAACTAAAAGAGGAGATTAATAGTTATTCAAAAACTATTTCTGCAGAAGAAAAGAAGATTGTGGATTGTGAGTCAACGATATCGAAAGCCCATACTAAATTAGAAAGTTTTAAGAAAGGGTATGAGTCCGAAATTGCTAAATTTACAGGGACAGATGCTGTAGATACAGGTCTGATAATAGACGAAGAATTTGTAAGGCATTTGTTATCGAATGATGTAGATGAATCAACAATTGCACAGGTTTCAAATCCATGGTTTACGCAAAGGTATAATCGTGAAAGAGAAAAATTATTTGGTTATGCTATGCGGATGAATAAGGAGTTTGTTGTATCTTCTAATCACTGCAGGGATAACTTTGTTACTTTGTCTCATTACTGGGGATTAAAAGCAGGAGATGAGAACGAAAGAATTATTTTCCATAAAGAAGACAAGGAGGCTTTGATTCCGGCTTTATTCCAAACACTATTTTTATTAGTACCTGTGCTTTCATCCACATTTGCATCTGTTGGTACTTTTTTAAGGGATGTGAAGCAACCTGGGGTTATAGGTATGCTGGTTGTTGATGAGGCAGGTCAAGCTCAGCCGCAAATGGCATTGGGTGCTTTATATAGAAGCCGTAGTGCTGTGATTGTTGGAGATCCTAAACAGGTTGAGCCAGTTGTCACAGATGATTTGATGCTTCTGAAAAAAGCGTATAGTGATGAGGCATTAAAGCAATACAAGAAAAAGTCTCTTTCTGTTCAGGGATTTGCAGATCGTTTAAATACCTTTGGAACCTACTTAGACAACGGGACTGATTATCCAGAATGGGTTGGATGTCCTTTGTTGGTACATAGACGTTGCATTTCACCGATGTATGATGTTTCAAATGAGATATCTTACAACGGTATTATGAAACAGCAGACAAGGTTGCCAAAACCAGAAAAGGCAAAAAAATTCATCTATGACAAATCGCAGTGGATTAATGTTAAAGGTTCGGAGAAAGGTAATAAGAATCATTTTGTTGAAGCTCAGGGACAAAAGGTCTGTGAACTATTAGAGATAGCATTTTCTAAGAATCCTGATCCGAGTATTTATATTATTAGTCCATTTACAACTGTTGTTTCTGGGATAAAGGACTATATTAAAAAATATTGCCATAAGAATAACGGTACTACAAAGATTAACAGTGACTATATTCTTGAAAATGATCAGAAGAAGATTGGAACAGTTCATACTTTCCAAGGTAAAGAGGCTGAAGAGGTTATTTTCCTTCTTGGTTGCGATACAAGCGAAGACGCTAAAGGTGCAATACGATGGGTAAATAAAAACATTGTAAATGTTGCAGCTACACGTGCTAAATTTCGTCTATATGTGATTGGTGATGAAGATGCTTGGAAATCTTCTACATGTGTCAGCATGGCAAAGGAAATAATGGATACATTAGCTATAAAGGAAATCAAGGCAATTCTTGAAGATGATTTGTCAGAGCAAGAATTGCAGAAGGCTTTAGTTGAGGCTTCGAGAGGATTACCGCCAGTAACTTCATTTTCAGTAATGGAAATAGGGGCTGAGAATGATGTCGTTGATTATAGTGTTGATACTTCGGGGCTGATTAAAGGTTTAAATGAGGAGTTTCTTAAGACAGAGTTATCTACAGAGCAACTTGAAAGGTTTGGATTTAATGATATGAAAGATCTGGATGGTTTCTCTGTAAAGGTTAAAGAAAATCTGCTTCTTGGCATGAAACTTTTCTTCTTGCTAGAGCCGGTATACAAATTGAATGATCAGTTGGATGCATCATGTTGTGCAATTCTTTTCTGCAAGGCAATGGAATTGCAAATGAAGGATTGCTTTACAATGAGTTTAAAAGAAATCTTCCCAAATTATAAGGTTAAAGGAGTCGGAAAAGGAAGAGATAGAATTGCTTTAAAAGATGCGAAAAATAAGGAACTAACATTGGGTGCTTTTGATACCATTCTGAAAAATAATGGTTCGGAGCTTGGCCGAAGAATGGAGATGATTGGCAAAGACACATATGATGAGGCTTGGTGGAGCTCATTTGAAGACAAATTGGGTGATTATACTAATAGAAGAAATAAGTGTTGCCGTAATGGTTCATTTAGCTGGAAGGAGCAGTCATTCTTATTATTTGATATGTTCAAGCAGGGTGATGCGAAGCAACAAAAACAAAATAAGCCAATTGGTGGAATCTTGTTTGAAAGTAAGGTAGGAGAGAGTCTCGCTGCCAATTGATAGGATGGCGTTATGATTAGGCGAGATATTTTTTAAAAATCCTTTTGCTTTTGAAAAAGAGCCAAAAGAGTCAAAAGAGCAAGGCAGTAAAGAATACCTTGCTCTTCAAGAACAAAATGGTGAAGCACTGCCGCATTCTATCACAGGGCTTCATCGCTTTTTCAAGTTTTATATCAAAGGATTCCATGGAGCTGGTGAATTAAGAAATCAATTGATGAAGTGCGTGCATTTTTTAGTTAATTTGGAAAATAGTGTTAATATGACAGGGGAAGTGAGATGATATAACACTCAAAAGGTTAAGATAAAACGAATCAAATCAACTTATGTGTACTTATTTTATTCAGTTTCAAGTTCCTTTGGAGCGGCAACTTTTGTTTTGGTAAAGTATGTTATCTGAAAGAAAAGGGTCTTAAGATTGTAATAAACCCACTAGCACCCCCCACATACATCCTGCACATGTGGAGGGTGTATGTGGTTCGGATTGGAGTTGGTATAATAGAAAAGCAGTTGATATAGAAAAAATCTATACCACCTGCTTTTTGGTTTATAAAGATACCATTTAGCAATGATTTTAGTTAAAATAAATATTGCTGATTTTCGCAAAATATAAGTGTCCAAATGTACTGCTGCTATTTGGCTTTATATTTTGAAATTGTATTCATAGTGAGAGGATTTGAATTTGAAATGATAGATAATTTTTGGCGTGAATTACCACGACCATTTTTCGTACTTGCACCAATGGAAGATGTGACAGACGTTGTTTTCCGTCACGTAGTAAGTGAAGCAGGTCGTCCGGACGTATTCTTCACAGAGTTTACAAACTCGGATAGCTATTGTCATCCAGAAGGTATGAAAAGTGTACGTGGCCGTTTAATTTTTACAGAAGACGAACAGCCGATGGTGGCACATATTTGGGGAGACAATCCCGAATACTTCCGTCAAATGAGTATTGGTATGGCAGAACTAGGATTTAAAGGCATCGATATTAACATGGGTTGCCCAGTACCGAACGTTGCATCAAGAGGAAAAGGTAGTGGCCTTATTCTACGTCCAGACGTTGCGGCAGAACTTATCCAAGCAGCAAAAGCGGGCGGACTACCTGTCAGCGTAAAAACACGACTTGGCTTTAAAGAGTTAAGCGAGTGGGAAGATTGGTTAACGCACATTTTCAAACAAGATATTGCAAACCTTTCTATTCATTTACGCACAAGAGAAGAAATGAGCCAAGTAGATGCGCACTGGGAACTAATTCCGGAAATCAAAAAATTACGTGACCGCATTGCACCCAATACGTTAATAACAATCAATGGAGACATCCTTGATCGTAAAATGGGACTGGAACTTGCTGAAAAATACGGCATTGATGGCGTAATGATCGGACGAGGCATCTTCAAAAATCCATTTGCGTTTGAAAAAGAGCCAAGAGAGCATAGCAGTAAAGAACATCTAGATCTTTTAAGACTACAACTTGATCTTCAAGATCAATATGCAGAAGTACTGCCACGCTCAATCACAGGACTTCACCGCTTCTTCAAAATTTATGTAAAAGGCTTCCCTGGAGCTGCTGAATTGAGAAATCAATTGATGAGCACGAAGTCGACGGATGAGGTGCGTGCTTTGTTGGATAAGTTTGAGGATAGTGTTGGTGAGGCTCAGGATAGTGAGACGGTTTAACTTTTAAGCACTTAAATCATTTCATATGTAGTGCATGACATGAGTGAGTTGAAAATAAGTGCAGAGCTGGAAAAGAACAGTGTATTTGAGAAATCAAAACACTGTTTTTTTCTTTTAGTTAATGTTAAGAGAGAAATCTTTTTATAGGCATATAAAAAACATGTAAGAGCTCTGTAGATACAATGATAGAGAAAAGTTCGGGTAAGACTATAAAACATATCTTTAAAATGTTAAAGTATTAATTTAGCGGACAATAACTAAAAGGTTAGATTAAACATGATAATTTAAAGCAGGTTATAGCATAAACTTTAACCGCTGAATAAATAATCAACATTTCAGGAGGAAACCCAATGGCAATGAGCAACAACGATATATTAAAAAGAGTACGATACGCTTTAGATATAAAAGATATAGATATGGTAGAAATCTTTAAACTTGGCGGGATGGAAGTAACGAAAGAAGACGTAGTTGATATGCTTACAAAAATAAAGAGAGCTCCTCAGCACGAAGCTGAAAATGATGAGGTAGCTGAAGATGAGTACGTAAAAACATGCGATATGATGATGTTAGAGGCATTTTTAAATGGATTTATTACTTTAAAAAGAGGAAAGCAAGATCCGAAACCAGGACAACCAGCACCTGTACAGAGCAAGGAGAGTGCCAATAACCTTCTTCTAAAGAAAATGAAAATCGCACTATCTTTAACGAGTGAGGATGTACTTGATATATTAGATAGCGTAGGCGTTACGGTAACAAAAGGAGAGTTAGGCGCTCTATTAAGAAAAAAAGGTCATAAAAATTACAAAGAGTGCGGCGATAGATACGCAAGGAATTTCATTAAGGGATTAGGTGTAAAGTATAGAGGATAATGAGGTCGTTAAAGCAGTAAATGATATAATAGGTAGAGTAGGACGTTCGTATCCTACTCTTTTTTATTTGTAAAAATACTATGCTAGGTGATGAAATGGTACATACATATTTAGGTGAGACAATTAATTTTCATATAACTTATAAGAAGAAAAAGTCCGTGCGTCTTTTTGTGGATTCGTATGGAAATGTGGAAGTGCAGGCTCCGAAAGGGACACCTGTTGAATACTTAGTCCAGTTGCTAGAAGAGAAGTGGGGTTGGATTCAGACAACACGTAAAGAAATGCAGGAGCGAGCGCATGGACCACAGGAAAAGGATTATGATCAAGGAGAAGGCTTTTTGTATTTAGGGAATACGTATCCGATACAGATTTCCCAAGATGTAAGCATTGAGCAAGACAATGCGATTTTTGAAGGGGATAAGTTACATATTTATGTAAAAGAGCTAAAGGATGAGAAAATACAGCAAGCTTTAAAACGATTTTATTATAAGCAGTGTAAAACTTTAGTAGAGAAGAGCATTAAAGTGCATCAAAGTAACTTTAAGACAAAACCACGTTCTATTCGTATTACAGATAGTAGTCGTACTTGGGGTACTTGCGATTCGAATTTACAACTAACATTCAATTGGAAGCTAGCAATGGCACCACAGCGAGTAATTGACTATGTAGTTGTTCATGAAATGTGTCATATGGTTCATTTAAATCATGATCGATCGTTTTGGCGTCTTGTCGGGAAAATCATGCCCGATTATAAGGAAATGGAGAACTGGTTAGCTTTATCTAGTTGGAAGATGACGGTTTAATGTTGCGCTTTGTATAGGTTGCAATTATTGTCAATCTTTGTCGGTAAGTCGATATATTTCGAAAATCGCTGATATATTTGAAGTTGCGCCGATATATTTCGAAAATCGCTGATATATTTGGAGTTGCGCCGATATATTTCGAAAACCGCTGATATATTTGGAGTTGCAATCGATATGTTCAATGAAGAGAAAGTAAAAGGAGAGGTCACAGCAGACATCTCCTTTTTTCGAGTATATAGATTATCGTCCAAACTTCACAACAAAATCCCCATCCACTTTCGCCATCTCATACCCACGATACCCCTCCAAAAGCAAAGCCTGCTGTCCACTAGCATCACTCATTAGAATACTTTGAACATCCGTCAAATCGCTTTCTTTATCTCCGCGCAATTTCTTCACAAAAACATACCGCAGACTACCACCATACTTTTCCTTCAGCGCAGCAATCTCCATTCCTTGCGCAAATTTATCCTTCAAGCTCGGAATGTTAAAAGGAGCAACGGTGCAGCATACGTAATCATATTTGCTGTCTTCTTTTTGCAATTCTTCCATAATGACTTTCGCTAATATTTTTTGCATCCCATTTCCTCGGCAGTTCGGATGAACGTTTGAGATTTCTTGATAGATGACGCGGTGCAGTTCACTTTCTGATAGACCAATATCAAGCCCTAAATGTTCATCGTCGATAGGAGGGACGAGTAGAGCGCGAAATGCGATGAGTTTGTTTTCGATAAAAGCACCGATCATCATGCCGTTTCCTTCTAGAATGTATTGAAATTCTTCTTGTGAGAGTGGTTGTAAACGACTTTTATCTTCTAGTGCTTCAATTACGATGTTTTGTAGTGATAAAATTTGTTCGATGTGCTCTAGTGATAGTAATGTAACGTGAAATGATTCGTTATTTTGTTTTAATGTTCCTTTGTATAGAACTGTCATATGATAGTCCTCCTTTAGCGTACAACGTCTTGAAAGACGGTTAGTTCTTGTAGTGTATCTTCGTTTATTTCAATGCCGAGTCCGGGCTTTTCGTTTAGGCGAATGAATGGTACATCGTAATGTAAGTTTCCAATGTCTTTCGTGAATTTTAATGGTCCTGTTAGCTCTACGCTCGTAATGATTTTCTTTGAGAAAGCGACATGGAATCCTGCGGAAGAGGCAACAGATGATTCGACCATTGATCCCACTTGGCATTCAATGCCGGCCATTTCAGCTTGATGAGCGAGCTTTACAGCTGGATGTATGCCACCGCATTTCATTAGTTTTATATTTACTTTATCAGCAGCTTCTAATTTAATAATTTGGCGCATTTCACGAGAACTTTTTAGTCCTTCATCAATCATAAGCGGGAGGTCCGTCTTAGAACGGATATGAGCCATGGCATCAATATCGTCCGCGATAACAGGTTGTTCAATCCAGTCAATGTTTAAATGTCCTAATGAACGCAGTGCTGTTAATGTGTTTGCGCTATTTTTCCAGCCTTGGTTTACATCAACGCGAATAGCGATGTCATTTCCTACACGTTCTCGTACAGCTTCAATACGTTTCACATCTTCTTTTACATTCGTACCAACTTTCATTTTGAAAGATTGGTAACCTTTTTGAATCATAGAAGCAGCTTCTTCAGCCATATCTTCAGGATCGGCAATACTTAAAACGTGAGTGATAGGGAATTCTTCATGGTAGCGCCCGCCAATTAATTGATATACAGGTTGATTTAGTTTTTTGCCCATTATATCAAAACAAGCAATATCAATTGCGGCTTTCGCTGTTGGAACACCGTAAATTGTATTGTCCATCATGTCGTGTATTTTTTCGATATTCATTGGATTTTTCCCGATTAGAGCAGGGGTTAGCGTATGTTTTAAAGTATGGAAAGTACTTTCCCATGATTCACCTGTGACGTGATCATCAGCAACGCCTTCACCGTAACCGATAATACCTTCATCTGTTTCCATTTTGACGATAATAGAGGGCATATCAGAATAAGAGCCATAACTAATAACAAACGGATTGCGAAGCGGTAAACGAATTGCGTAAAGATGAATAGCTGTAATTTTCATTGAATAGAAACCCCTTCCTGTTTACAATAGTTTTGTACATTTGATATAGTTGACGTTAAATAGTCGTTAATTAATGATAAGGAGTTAGAGAAAATGATGATAAAAATTGCAGTTGTCGGTTCAAAGGAGTTTATGGAGAACCTTTTTCCTATTGCTCAAAAATTAGAAGGAATAGAAATTGATCCATATATTTACCTTCATCCGGCGGAATCTTCTGAATTATTAAAGTGTCTAAAGCCTTGTGATGTCATCTTTTTCTCAGGTGCTTTACCTTATTATATGGCAAAAGAAATAAGAGAACAATTACGAATTCCAAGTACATACTTACAGCAAGACGAGACAACTGTCGCATCTTCAATTCTTTCTATCATGTATCATCAAAGTATTCAACCACATAACATTTCCATCGATTTAGTAGACCGCTCGTTTATTACAAATGTGTTCCATGATATTGGTATAAAAGAAAGCCCGCAAGTGTTGGATTATGAAAATATGCTGTGGAGTAAAGATGAAATAAATAGAGTTATCGATTTTCATGTAGCTAAATATCAATCTGGAGAGGCTCATTTAGCTTTAACTAGTATTCACGCTGTTTACGATGAGCTTCAAAAAATAGGTGTTCCTTCAGAGCGTATGATTGATCCAACACAGTCCATTATACATGGGCTAAAAGATGCAAAAATAAAAGCTGAGTTAGCAAAAAGCTATTCAGCTACTGTTGGTGCTTGTATTATTTCTTCCTTAGAATTACGAGCGAGTTTGCTTGAAAAACTAGATGTCATTTCAAAAGAACTACGTGGTTCATTTAAACAAGTGGATGAAATGACATGCATTTTGTATACAACTCGTGGTGATATCGAATCAATTATTAAAACAAATGCGATAGATAACTTGTTTGCGAGCGTAGAAGGAACGATAGCTATTGGATTTGGTTATGGGAAAACCGTGAAAGAGGCGGAGCAAAATGCAAAAATTGCTCAAAGTTTTGCAAAGAATAATCCAATAGATCGTTGTTTTTATATACTAACAAGTGATAAAGATTTGTTTGGTCCGTTCCCGAAAAAACAGAGAGTACAAAGTTTGAAAAATGATAATCCGGAACTAATGAAAATAGCGAAGGAAACGAAGCTTAGTCCGGCCAACTTGTCAAAAATCATTCAATTTAGTCAATCGCATCCGTCATTGAAGTTTACAGCAGCTGATCTTTCTGAGTACTTACAAGTGACTCGAAGATCGACAGAAAGGTTGTTAAAGAAATTAGTTGATTACGGGTATGCTCATATTTGCGGCGAGGAAATGCCCTATCAACAAGGGCGACCTCGCGCACTATATGAACTGAATTTACCGCTATTTTTAAGCTTCTAGTTGAGCTTTTTGTTTCTTTAGTAGTTCTGCTTTTTCAATGTCTGATAGTTTTACAATTGTGAAGCCTGTTATACCATAAATGATTGAGATAATAGGTACGATGAAATTCAAAATAGCATAAGGGGCATATTCAAATGCACCTACGCCAAGTGTAGCGAGAATAAATACACCGCACGTATTCCAAGGAACGAAGACAGAAGTTAATGTTCCGCCATCTTCTAATGCTCTGGATAAGTTTTTTGAATGTAGTCCTTTTTCTGTGTATGCATTTGCGTACATTCTTGAAGGGACAACAATTGAAATATATTGTTCAGAGCAAGTAAGGTTTGTTGCAAAACAAGATGCGATAGTAGAAGCGATAAGCCCTTTTGCTGATTTCGCTAACTTTAAAATTTGATTTACAATTGAGCGAAGAATACCTGTATGTTCTAATACTCCTCCGAAAGTCATAGCGACAATTGTCATAGAGACTGTATTCATCATCGAATCTAAGCCACCGCGGTTAAATAGTTCGTCTACTAGCTTGTTTCCAGTGTCTATAACAAATCCAGCTTGGAGTGCACCGACAGATGCTGAGACAGAACCACCTTGAATAAAGACTTGTGATAAAAATCCTAAAATAATACCGACGAGAATCGCTGGTATAGCAGGAACTTTTTTTGCGACCAATACCATAACGACTACGGGTATAATGAGTAGGAAAGGTGAGATAACAAAGTTTTGTTGCAATACTTGTAACGTTTGATCGATGCTCTTCGCATCAATATTGTTAGCGCCGAAGCTTCTTCCTAAGACCGCGTAGACGATAAGAGTAATAATTAAACCTGGAACTGTAGTAAATAACATATGACGAATGTGTGCGAATAAATCTGTATTTGTTAATCCTGCGGCTAAGTTAGTTGTGTCTGAAAGCGGTGACATTTTATCGCCAAAATAAGAGCCTGAAATAATGGCACCAGCAACCATTGGAGCTGGGATTCCCATACTTAGGCCAATTCCCATTCCAGCAACACCAATTGTCCCCATTGTAGACCAAGAGCTACCAATTGCTAATGCAACGATAGAACAAATGACGGTAATGGAAACTAAAAATAGTGATGGAGTTAAAAGTTTTAAACCGTAATAAATCATCGTTGCGACGATTCCACCGCCAATCCAAGCACCAATTGTTAAGCCAACAAGAATAATAATGACGATAGCGGGTAATGCAAGACGAATCCCTTTATACATTGCTTCTTCAAGATCATTCCATTTGTAACCGTAACGCCAAGCGACAATAGAAGCAACGGTTGTACCAATAATAAGTGGAACGTGAGGGGTTTGTTTTAATACAACAATTGTAACCATCATAACTGCAACGGTAATGATAATAGGGATAATCGCTATTCCAAAAGGTATTTCTTTTTTCATAAAGTTCCTCCTTGTTACGTATGTTTGTTTGTATTTTTAGAATTGTCGTAAAATAGACGTTTATTAGGTTATGATAACTAAAAGTTTATGTAAGCGTCAACATAAAAAACAGAAAATAAGGAATGTTCTAGTTGTTTGTTTAGTTTGTAATATAAGTGCAGAGTAAGCTTTTTAAGTATTTAAAAATAAATAATTGACTTTTTTCTTAAAATTCAATATGTTCATAAAAACATCTGTTTTTCATAAGTATAATTAACCCGAATCGTTTGTAATGTGGGAAGGAGACTGGAACGTTGAAAACATTAGAACTACAAGAGCGCTTAACGGAGATTTTTCAGCATTTACACGAAAACCCTGAAGTAAGTTGGAAAGAATATGAAACGACAGCGTATATTACTGACTTTTTAAAAGAAGAAGGAATTTCATATAGAACATTTGATGATTGTCCAGGTGTAATTGCTGAGATTGGAGGCGGGAATCCAGTTATTGCGATTCGTGCTGATATGGATGCACTTTGGCAAGAAGTAAATGGAGAATTTAAAGCGAACCATTCATGTGGCCATGATGCTCATATGACCATTGTAATGGGACTTATTTTACAATTGAAAAATATGAGATGGAAAAGTGGTACGGTTAGATTTATTTTTCAGCCAGCAGAAGAGAAGGGGAATGGTGCTTTGAAGATGGTGGAGAAAGGTGCGGTAGATGATGCTGATTTCTTATTTGGCGTCCATCTAAGACCAATTGAAGAACTATCTTTGAAACAAGCAGCCCCATCTATTCGTCATGGAGCAGCAGGATTTTTAGAGGGTATGATTCATGGGGAGGATGCACACGGGGCAAGACCACATCAAGGTGTGAATGCAATTGATGTCATTTCCATGATTAATATCGGTTTGAAAAATATTTGGCTGCCACCGCAAAGTTCTTATTCAGTAAAAATGACGAGATGCCAAGCTGGTGGTGATAATTTAAATATTATTCCGGGAAATGGTCATTTCAGTTTAGATGTAAGAGCAGAGAGTAATATACTATTAGAAGAATTAAAGAAAAAGATTGAGCATGTAATAGAATCAGCTGCATCGATGGGATCAAAAACTTCATACGAATGGATGGATCTTGCACCAGGAGCAGAGGTTTCCGAAGAAGCAGAGCGCTTTATGCGTAAAGGTATTCTCGAAGTGTATGGGGAAGAGAGATGCACAGGGCCTCTCTATACGACAGGAAGCGATGATTTCCATTACTATACAGTGAAAAGACCACATTTAAAAGCTGTCATGCTTGGACTAGGAGCGGACCTACAACCTGGATTACACCATCCGTATATGAGGTTTGATCATAGTTGTATTATGGATGGGGTAGAAATATTGAAACAAACTGTATTGAAAGTGTTAGAAGACAGGGGCTAGAGAGCTCCTGTTTTTTTGTCGTGAATTGTCGGCAAATCGATATATTTGAAAAACCGTTGATATATTTTGAGTTATGATAGATATATTGAGAAAATCGTTGATATATTTGAAGTTACGATAGATATATTAAGAAAATCGTTAATATAATTTCACGTACCTATTAATTTGATGAAAAATGAGCCTCCAGTACATGGTGTATAATAATAAGTACCATTTTTTAATAGGAGAAAACGAATGAACGAACAATATTACGATGCAGTTTTACATATAAAAACAGTCGGTGAGCAAAAAGGTTTTAACAAGTCTATGCATTATCATCGCTATGAACCGACACCGTATAGCGGGTTAGATGAGTTATTGAATCAATATGAAATACGAAGTAGCGACCGAATTGTAGACTTTGGGTGCGGAAAAGGGCGGTTAAACTTTTATATGCACCATAAGTGTAGTGCTTCAGCGGTTGGAATTGAAATGAATGAAGAGTTTTATAAAGAAGCGATGGATAATCTTAATCGTTATGCCCGAAAGGTAAGAAACAGTAAAGACAAAATTCGATTTGAATGCTGTTTAGCACAGGAATATGAGATTGATCCATGTGATAACCGGTTTTATTTCTTTAATCCATTTTCTGTACAAGTGTTTATGAATGTAGTAAATAACATTTTGTTTTCAGTAGAAGAAACGGGGAGAGAAGTGGATATTATTTTATATTATCCTTCTGAGGACTATATTTTCTTCTTAGAAAATCAGACTGCGTTTGAGCTGAAGAAAGAAGTAAGGTTGCCTGGGGCTTATGAGAAGAATGGGAATGAGAGGTTTTTAGTGTATAGATTGGAGTGTTAATGTATGGGTGCTTGGGGAGTAGCAATATTATCAGACGATATTGCTGAAGATATTAAGTTACTGTATAAGGATTTGTTAGCAAATGAATATTCAAATGAGGAAGCAAGTAGGATTGTAATTGAGGAATACAAGAATGAATTAGATGATGAAGAGACTATTGTTTTTTGGTTGGTATTTTCTTCTATACAATGGAAGTTAGGGAGACTCCAAGAGAATGTTAAGCAAAAAGCATTGCAAATAATAGAGAGTGGTGCAGATTTAGCCCGCTGGGAAGAAGAACCTAAATTACAGAAGAAACGTGAAGCAGTTTTAAATAAACTAAGAGAACAGTTGCATTCTCCGCAGCCAGAAGCTAAAAAAGTGCCGAAGAGATTTATAGCTAATACTTCTTTAAAAGCAGGTGATGCTGTTAGTTATGAATTAGTATCAGGGAGTTATATTATTCTTAAAGTCATTGAGATTATTGAGGAATGGCACGGAGATCGGTATCCTCTATTTGAAATATGTGACTGGGAAGGCAAAGAAGTTCTTTCAAAGGAACAAATTGACCAATTCGGTTTAAAGAAAAGGATTTATGAAGATGGAAAGCAAGAAATGATGAAACTTGCTATTTATCCTTCAGGTAAAAGAGATAATCCAACTAAGAGAATGCAAGTAGTAGCAGAAAATGTAAAAGTAGTATTGAATGTAGGAACACCTTATACAGTAATGAGTTGGAAGGAACTTGATAACTATTTACATGAAATATAATAAAAAAGACGCGCTACCAATAGGTAGCGCGTCTTTTTTTATTAGTTACGGATTAAGTAATCAAATGCACCTAAAGCTGCGTTTGCACCTGAACCCATAGAGATGATGATTTGTTTGTACGGATTATTTGTACAGTCACCTGCAGCAAACACTCCTGGTACGTTTGTAGCGCCGTGCTTGTCTGTTACGATTTCACCGCGAACGCGTTCAACTGTTTCGCCTAACCAGTCTGTGTTTGGCACAAGACCGATTTGTACGAATACACCTTGTAATTCAACGTGATGAACTTCTTCAGTTTCACGATCGATGTAAGAAATACCGTTTACTTTATCAGTACCAGTGATTTCTTTCGTTTGAACGTTTTTCAGAACAGTTACGTTTGGTAAGCTGTTAAGACGCTCTTGTAATACAGCATCAGCTTTTAATTCTGGCATGAATTCAAGAACAGTTACGTGCTTAACAATACCTGCTAAGTCGATAGCTGCTTCAATACCAGAGTTACCTCCGCCGATAACTGCTACGTCTTTTCCAGTGAATAATGGACCGTCACAGTGTGGGCAATATGCTACACCTTTATTTTTGAACTCAGCTTCACCTGGTACGCCAACATTACGCCAGCGAGCACCTGTAGAAACGATTACGCTCTTACTTTTCAGAATAGCGCCGTTTTCAAGTTCCACTTCAATAAGTTCTTTTTTCTCTAAACGTTTCGCACGTTGTAGATTCATTACATCGATGTCGTATTCTTTTACGTGCTCTTCAAGGCTTGCTACTAGCTTAGGACCTTCAGTCTTTTTTACGCTGATGAAGTTCTCAATGCCCATAGTATCCATTACTTGACCACCGAAGCGCTCAGCAACGATACCAGTGCGGATGCCTTTACGTGCTGCGTAAATTGCTGCACTTGCACCAGCAGGGCCCCCACCAACAACAAGAACATCGTATGGATCTTTATCAGAAAGCTCTGATGCATCTGGACCGTTACCCATTTTAGCTAAAATTTCTTCAAGTGTCATACGACCGCTTCCGAAAGATTCGCCGTTTAGGTAAACAGTTGGTACTGCCATGATGTCTTTGCTTTCTACTTCCTCTTTGAATGCAGCGCCATCAATCATAGTATGTGTAATACCAGAGTTAAGAACGCTCATTACGTTAAGAGCTTGTACAACATCAGGACAGTTATGACAACTTAGGCTGATATAAGATTCAAAATGATATTCGCCTTGAATGTTTTTAATTTGATCGATTAATTTTTGTTCAACTTTTGGAGCGCGTCCACTTACTTGTAGTAAAGCTAACACTAATGATGTAAATTCGTGTCCTAATGGAATACCAGCGAATACGACACCAGTGTCTTCACCAGGGCGGTTTACGCTAAAGCTTGGTGTTCTCTCTAATTCAACTTTTTCTACTGTAATCTTAGATGACATAGTAGCTAATTCGTCTACTAGAGCTAACATATCTTTAGATACGTTATCGTCTCCTGCGCTTACCTTAAGTAAAATATCGTTCTCCATTAATTGAAGGTATTGGGATAGTTGTGTTTTTATATCTGCATCTAGTATCATTTTGATCGAACTCCTTAGATTTTGCCTACAAGGTCAAGGCTTGGTTTAAGTGTTGCAGAACCCTCTTGCCATTTAGCTGGGCAAACTTCACCTGGGTTGTTACGTACGTATTGAGCAGCTTTAATTTTGTTAACAAGAATGCTTGCGTCACGGCCGATACCGTCAGCATTGATTTCCATAGATTGGATAACGCCGTCTGGATCGATGATGAATGTACCACGAGCAGCAAGACCTTCTTCTTCCATTAAAACGTTGAAGTTTGTAGTGATTGTGCGAGTTGGGTCACCAATCATGATGTACTCGATTTTGCCGATAGTTTCTGAGCTATCATGCCATGCTTTGTGAGTGAAGTGAGTGTCTGTAGATACAGAGTATACTTCAACGCCTAAGTCTTTTAGAGTTGCGTATTGGTTTTGTAAGTCTTCAAGTTCAGTTGGGCAAACGAATGTGAAGTCAGCTGGGTAGAAACAAACTACACTCCATTTTCCTTTTAAACTTTCGTCAGTAACTTGGATAAATTCTCCATTATGGTAAGCATTAGCTTTAAACGGTTTTACTTCTGTGCCGATTAATAACATATTAAAATTCCTCCTAAATGTTGGTTTTGAGCATCAAAAAATAGTGTGCTCATAAAATATATTTTTTAATTAACTATAATAATTCTAATTCGATATTAATTATCATATAGAAGTGGTTATTTTGTCAAGAGAATAAACCAACTTTATACCGATTTAATTAATATTTATTCTCAATTAAGGCTAACAGGGAATGGAAAGGTAACTTTAAGTTTATAAATTTTCAATGATTGTTTGAAAGAGTAGTGTGTATGTTAGAGATATGGTGTAAGTGTAAATTCTTAGGAAGGAAATATTTCTTAGAAGTTATATATTTGAAAAGGAACTGCTTATTTCTATTTTACAAAGAATTGTGCGATAAATAAAATAAAATGAATCGAAATCTTTTTGAACAATTTTTGTCATCTCAAATATATAATTAGGAAGTATATTACGCTGATAGTTAGAAATATTGACTCAAAGTGCTAACGAGATATAATAAAACCTAGATATACCTTTCAAAAAGAAGAATACATATTTATAGGATGAAAAAATTCAACCTATTATTTTTTATAGCTTTTAGAAAACGCTTACAATTGGTGTGGAGGGGAAACCATGTCTAAGTTCACAAAGTATTTTTTAATGGAAGCTAAAGATGTGATTGCATATGTGAAAGAGAAATTATCTAAGTTTGAACATGCAAAGGGGCTAAAGTGTAAAGAAATAGGTGATGGCAATTTAAATTATGTGTTCCGCGTTTGGGATGAAAAAGAGAACATCTCTGTCATCGTAAAGCAAGCTGGGGATACAGCTCGCATTTCAGATGAGTTTAAGTTGTCGACGAATCGTATTCGCATAGAATCAGATGTTTTGCAGTTAGAGGATGAGTTAGCACCTGGACTTGTTCCTAAGGTGTATTTATTTGATAGTGTGATGAACTGTTGCGTAATGGAAGATTTATCGGATCACACAATATTACGTACAGCACTTATAAATCATCAAATATTTCCGCAGCTTGCTGACGACTTAACTACTTTTATGGTAAATACACTTTTATTAACATCTGATGTTGTAATGAATCATAAAGAGAAGAAGGAACTTGTGAAGAATTATATAAATCCTGAATTATGTGAGATTACAGAGGACCTCGTATATTCAGAACCATTTACAAATCATAATAAGCGTAATGAGTTATTTCCTTTAAATGAGGGATGGATTAGGGAGCATATTTATAGTGATAAAGAGCTTCGTATGGAAGTAGCGAAACGTAAATTTTCTTTTATGACGAATGCACAGGCATTGCTTCATGGTGATTTACATACTGGTTCTGTTTTTGTAAGAGATGATTCTACAAAGGTTATTGATCCTGAGTTTGCTTTTTATGGACCTATGGGATATGACGTTGGGAATGTAATGGCGAATTTAATGTTTGCTTGGGTGAATGCAGATGCAACGATGCCACCTGGAGCTGAGAAAGATACGTATATGGATTGGTTACAAACTACGATGGTAGAGGTAATTGATTTATTTAAGAAGAAGTTTTTAGATGGTTGGGATATTCATGTGACCGAGATTATGGCGAAGGAAGAAGGCTTTAACGAAGTATATTTACAATCTGTATTAGAGGATACAGCTGCAGTGACAGGTCTTGAATTAATCCGCCGTATTGTTGGATTAGCGAAAGTAAAAGATATTACTTGTATTGAGAATGAGGAAGCACGTGCTAGAGCGGAGCGAATTTGTCTTAAAGTAGCGAAGAGTTTTATTTTACGAGCGAATCAATATAGAACAGGTACAAGTTTTGTAGAAACGTTAAAAGAACAGTCAATGCACTACGCGGAGTAAGGGGAGAATATGATGGAAGAGCAATTAATACCAATTCAGTGGAAAGATGATACTTTAGTTTTGTTAGATCAAACGTTATTACCGAATGAAATTGTCTATGAATCATTTAAAACAGCTGAAAGTGTGTGGGATGCCATTCAAGTAATGAAAGTACGAGGTGCACCAGCGATTGGTGTTTCAGCAGCTTATGGAGTGTATTTAGGGGTAAAGGAATTTGCTGAAAGTACGGAAGAAGGATTTATGGATGAAGTAAGAAAGGTATGTACATACTTGGAGACATCAAGACCGACTGCAGTAAATTTATTTTGGGCACTTGAAAGAATGGAAAGTGTAGCGGCAGATAATATTCATTTATCAATCTCACAGTTGAAAGATAGATTACTAGAAGAGGCAAAAGAAATTCATAGAGAAGATGAAGAAATTAACCGTCAAATTGGAGAACATGCATTAACATTATTCCATGATGGAATGGGAGTATTAACACATTGTAATGCTGGTGCGTTAGCGACGACTAAGTATGGTACTGCGACGGCTCCAATGTACTTAGCAAAAGAAAAAGGATGGGACTTAAAAATCTTTTCGGATGAAACACGTCCAAGATTACAAGGGTCAACGTTAACGGCATTAGAACTACAGCGAGCGGGAATTGATGTTACTGTCATTACGGATAATATGGCAGCTATGGTCATGTCACAAGGGAAGATTGACGCTGTAATTGTTGGATGCGACCGTGTGGCAGCGAACGGTGATATAGCAAATAAAATTGGAACATTAGGCGTATCTATTTTAGCGAAATACTACAACATTCCGTTTTATGTAGCAGCGCCAACGCCGACAATCGACTTGAAAACACCGACAGGAAAAGAAATTCCCATCGAGGAAAGAGATGCTTTTGAAGTGATTAATCGCTTCGGACAATATTCTGCTCCGAAAGAAAGTAAAGTATATAATCCAGCATTTGATGTTACTCCACATGAAAATGTAACAGCGATTATTACAGAAAAAGGGATTGTAAAGGCACCGTTTACGGAGAATTTAAAAAAGCTATTTCAATAAATAGATAAATATAAAAGTCAGTCATCGTAAGCTTCATACTTAGGGGGATGTATATGTTATTACAAAAAGAAAGAGAAGAAATTGTAGCGTATGGAAAGAAAATGATTTCTAGTGGTTTAACAAAGGGAACGGGCGGTAATATTAGTATCTTTAATCGTGAACAAGGTCTTGTTGCGATTAGCCCAAGTGGTTTAGAGTATTATGAAACAAAGCCTGAAGATGTGGTTATATTAAACTTAGATGGTGAAGTAGTAGAAGGAGAGAGAAAACCATCAAGTGAATTAGATATGCACCTTATTTACTATAGGAAGCGTGAAGATATAAATGCGCTTGTGCATACACATTCTCCTTACGCGAAGACGATTGCGTCATTAGGATGGGAGCTTCCGGCTGTGTCATATTTAATTGCTTTTGCAGGTCCGAATGTGCGCTGTGCACCGTATGAAACATTTGGTACGAAGCAATTAGCAGAGGCTGCTTTTGAAGGCATGATTGATCGCCGTGCTGTTTTACTTGCGAATCACGGTTTAATTGCAGGTGCAAATAATATAAAAATGGCATTTACTGTTGCGGAAGAAATTGAGTTTTGTGCACAAATTTATTATCAAACGAAAAGCGTCGGAGAACCGAAGTTATTGCCAGAAGATGAGATGGAGAATTTGGCGAAGAAGTTTGAAGGATATGGGCAGCAGTAGAATGAAACAAAGACACCCTCAAGAAAAAATCTTGAGGGTGTCTTTTAAGCTTTTTTAAGCAACAAATACATAAAGTAAGGAGCCCCAATTAAAGCAACGACAATACCTGCTGGGATGCCATTAGGATCAACGATATTTCTTCCAATTGTATCTGCTAATAATAATAGCCATCCGCCGATTAAAAGGGCGATAGGCATGAAGATTTGATGTCTTGGACCTACTAAAGATTTCGCGATATGAGGAGCCATTAATCCGATAAAGCTAATTCCTCCTGTTACGGAAACAGCTGCAGCTGCAAGTGCAACGGCTGCAACTAATAAGTATCTGCGTTCTTTTTCAATTTCAATTCCAACGCCGATTGCGACTGGTTCGTTTAATGCTAAAATGTTTAATCGATTTGCTTTATAGAAAATAAATGGAATGAATACGATTAACCATGGGAGCATTGCTAAAACAAAGATCCAGTCATCTCCCCAAATATTTCCGGCAATCCATTTTGAAATAAAGTCTACTTTCATACGATCTGCGGATGAGATAAGGACAATCATCGTTCCAGATAGTGCAAATGCAAAACCGATACCGGTTAATGTTAATCGGATTGGCTGAAGTCCAGTTGATTTACTATATGAAAATACGTAAATTAGAACAGCTGTCAGAAATGCTCCGATAAATCCAACTACAGGTAGTAAGTAGAGAAATGAACCTACATCTATTGGAAAGTATAAAAAGAAAATAGCGACAGCAACACCGGCCCCAGAGTTAATACCAAGAATACCAGGTTCAGCTAAATCATTTCGGGTAATTCCTTGCAGAATAGCCCCTGATAAAGCAAGAGCCATACCAGCTAATAATGTAATGACAATTCTAGGTAGCCTTAAAGAGTATAAAACGAAATCCTCTTTAAAAGTCCCTTGCCCCATTAATGTTGGGAGTAGTCGATCATAAGATAAAGATGCTGAACCAAGTCCCATTCCAACTACAATGGTTATGATGATTACTATAAGTAAAGCGAGTATAATGAGACGCTGTTTTCTTAAAATAGATTGCATCATGAGAATGTTTTTCCTCCTTTACGTACAATGAATAGGAAGAATGGTAACCCTACAATCGCGACAATTGCTGCAACTGGTGTTTCGTATGGAGCGTTAATAGTACGTCCGATTGTATCTGCAAGTAGCATAAAGGAAGCTCCAGCAATTGCTGACATCGGTATAACAAATCGGTAATCTGGACCGACAATTGGGCGTACCATGTGAGGTACCATTAAGCCGATAAATGCCATATTTCCAACAAGCGCTACAGATGCACCTGCAAGTAAGATAATAATGATAAATAAAATAGTTTTAATAACAATAATTTTTTGACCTAGTCCAATAGCCACTTCCTCACTGAAACTAAGAACTGTCAATTTTTTTGCTAGTAAGATAGCGATAAAGATACTAATTGAAATGACTGGAATAATAATTTTTAATTGGTTCCAAGTTGTTCCAATTACGCCACCAGCAGTCCAAAGTGATACATCTTGTGAAATTTTAAAGTAAATGCCGATTCCTTCTGAAATTGCGAGTAGAAATGCTGAAACTGCAGCGCCCGCTAATACAATTCGAAGAGGAGAAAGGCCGCCTTTTTTCACCATACCAATTCCAAATACCATAATTGCGCCAATTGCAGCACCGATAAAGCAAGCTAATGTTAAGTAAAGATAGCTGATGGAAGGGTTGAAAGCAAGTGTCAGTGCAAGCGCAGCATTTGCTCCACCAGATAGTCCTAATAATCCAGGATCCGCAAGTGGATTTCGTGTTAATCCTTGCATAATTGCTCCAGAAACAGCAAGTCCAGCTCCTACAAAAATAGCAGCAACTTCACGTGGTAAACGTATTTCTCGAATAATAGATATTTTGTCTCCTTTAGCGGAGGAAGTGAGTGCTGACCATACATCTTTTATCGAAGTATCTGCAGCACCTAATACCATTGCAACCATAAAAATAAGAAAGAATGCAATTAAGCTTAAAATAAGTTTGTATGTAAAAGCTATAGAACGTGGATTGTCATGATCTTTTGTCATTCGTTTCACATCTTTTCTGTTCATAGAATAAAGGAAGAGGAATTCTTAAATTAAGAATTCCTCATGTTTGTATTATTTACCAAGAAAGCTCTTCTTGAAGAAGTCTAGTTGGAAATCTAATGTAAGTGGATCATTGAAATAGAATTCCATCATGTTTGCTTCATATACGCGATTATTTTTTACTGCTGGGATGTTTTTATATGATTCTGTCTCTTGGAATGAGTTATCAGTATCTTTATTTTTACTTACGATTAAGTAATCACCAGCAAATTCAGGTAATACCTCAGTAGATAATGCGTAGTAACCTTCTTTTAATGCTTTTTCTTTTACTTTTTCAGGCATTTTTAATTTCATTTCTTGGTACAGAATTTCTGTTCCGCGGCCCCAGTTCTCGCCGTATACATAAAGCTGTTTGTTGAAGTTTTCTACAACAGAAACTGTAGCATCTTCACCGATTTTTGCTTTAATTTCTTTACCAGCTTCTTGTGCACGTTTCTTGAAGTCATCAACCCAAGTTTTTGCTTCTTTTTCTTTGTTTAATAATTTACCGATTTCTAAATGCTGTGTTAAGTAATCAACTTTTCCGTAAGTGTATGTTACAGTAGGCGCGATTTTCTTTAACTTATCGACATTTTTAATATTTGATAAACCGATGATTAAATCTGGATTTAGTTCAGCGATTTTTTCAACATTTTCATCTGATACTTCAGCAACATCTTTAAGTTTGCTATCAAAACGTGGGTTTTGTTTAGACCATGAATCTACCCCAACAAGATTTACTCCTAATGACATTACGTTACCAGCGAATGATGATAATACAACAACGCGTTTTGGATTTGCAGGAACCTCTACTTTTTTACCATCTTCAGATTGGTATGTAATTGTTTCTGATTTGCTACCTTTTGCATCGTCCTTTTTGTCTGTAGAGCTATTGCTACAAGCACTCATAACAAGAACGAAAAGAACTGTTAGTGAAATAAATAACTTTTTCATCGTCTTTCTCCTTTAACATAGATGATATGTGTATACAATAATTTGTTTAACTGTAATCTTTTTGAAATAGTAGTGGTAATGCAAAATAATTTATTAAAAATCTTGAATATGAGATTTTATAATATAGTAATAACCATATTAATGAAAGAAGATGTAATCTCAAATTTGCTAATTATTAACAAAATGATAATGATTATCACTATTGATTCTTTAAATAATATAATTTTATATAGGTGTATTGTCAATAGTAATTTTGATTGTAAATTTTGCGGAAACAGGTTATATTTTATTGAGAATGATAATCAATGATTAATAGCTGAGGAGTGAGCACGAATGAATCGAGAAGAATTGTTTGATGTAACCGTGATAGGCGGAGGACCTGCAGGGCTTTATTCAGCTTTTTATAGTGGACTCAGAGAAATGAAAACGAAAATAATAGAATTTCAACCACATTTAGGTGGAAAAATACATGTGTATCCGGAAAAGATGATTTGGGATGTAGGAGGACTATTACCAGTTACAGGTGATAAGTTAATTGAACAACTTGTACAGCAAGGGTTAACATTTAAGCCAGAAGTTGTATTAGATACAAAAGTAGAATCGATTATTCGTAATCAAGATGGTACTTTTACATTAAAAACAAGTACTGGCGAAGAACACTTTTCAAAAACAGTTATCGTCGCAACAGGAAGTGGTATATTGAAACCGCAAAAGTTATCTATTGAAGGTGCTGAGCGATTTGAAGTATCGAATTTAAATTATACAGTTAAATCTTTAAAGCGTTTCAAAGGTAAAACAGTTATTATTTCCGGTGGAGGCAATTCTGCTGTTGATTGGGCAAATGAATTGGAACCAATTGCGAAAAAAGTGTATGTAACGTATAGAAAAGAAGAATTATCTGGTCATGAAGCACAAGTAAAACAACTTATGAACAGCTCGGCGGAGTGTTTCTTTAATACATCGATTACAAAATTAATTGCTGGTGATAATCATGAAGCAATCGAATATGTAGAATTAACAAATCATGAAACAGGTGAGGTTTCTCATTTACCTATTGATGAAGTTATTATTAATCATGGATATGAACGCGACATTACATTATTAGAAAATAGTGAGTTAGACGTTGCAATTATAGATAATTATTATATTGCAGGTAATGCAAATAGTGAGTCTTCAGTAGATGGATTATATGCTGCTGGAGATATTTTAAAGCACGAAGGGAAACTACACTTAATTGCAGGTGCATTCCAAGATGCGGGAAATGCTGTGAATAAAGCAAAACAATTTATCCAACCAGATGCAAGTGAGTATGGAATGGTTTCTTCTCATAATGAAGTATTTAAGAAGAGAAATCGCGAACTGATTAAGCAGATGATGAAATAATAAGGAACAAGTATACCCCCACGTATTTCTCTATTCAAATGGATGAGAGATGTACGTGGGGGTTCTCCTGTTTACTATATTTTCTATCATTATAATGACACCGGTTTCATCAGTTCATATGATATGAACATTTTATTGGTAAAGCATCCTAGAAAACAATTTAGCTATGTTTTGCTTACGCAGAACATGGCTAAATTACGCTGTCCCTTTAGCGCGTTCATTAGGAAATGGCATATTTAGTATAGAAGCAATATACTGTTTTCCATGCATTCGAGCTAATGATTCTAATATTTGGCGAACACGTTTTGTAAGATGACCTTGTTTTTTGATGGCTTCACAATATGCGTCATAGAAGGCATATTTAGCCCAAAGGAAATCATCTTGTTGGAATAAGAAATGATTTTTGTACCATTCACCAATTGTATGATAACAATTGTTTTCATGTATTGCTGTGCTTTGAGAAAGAAAACGATCAGATAAAGATACATTCAAATGAGAAATTGTGTTTTCTGTTTCAACTTGTAGTGTTTTTTCTAACATTGTAATGATGTGACGAGTAGCCATATGTTAACTCTCCTTTGTGTAAATGGGTAATACCATTCTATATTTAAAAAATTCTTACTATATAATACTATACAATATATGGAATGCATCTACCTGCTTTTTGAACTGCATTTACAAAATCTTTTTTATTTGTTTACAAAAATAAAGTAAGATACAGTATAGATGAAAAAATAATAAAGGAATGAACGCATTGTATATAACAGTAGAAGAGACTGCGGAGTATTTGAATTTACCAAAATCGTATATTGAAGAGTTAATTCAACAAAAGAAAATTCGTGCGCTATTCGATGGAGAGCAATATTTAGTAAATAAAGAACAATTTAATACACATTTAGAACAAATGGAGAAATATAAGCAATTAGTGGAAGAAATATTGAACGAACCAATTCCAGAAGATATGGATGTTAAAGACGAAGATTAAACTATGGAAAATCCCTTATGAAGATATGCAGAAATGTATATTCATAAGGGATTTTTTGTTTGAAGATATCAAAAACATAAGGAGTTCTTAGCCTTTCTTCAAATTTTGATAGGTAGTAGTCTACCATGTTAAAAGCATATTTTTTTCTAGCTAGGACAAACATAGAGAACGTAACCTGTACAGATACATATACTATCAGTGCAAAAGCTTATAAATTAATGGAAGGGGTTTTCTCGTGAGTTTATTTCATTGTGATTTTCTGAAAGACTTAATTGGATCTTTTGTGAGAGTAAACAGGGGTGGTCCAGAATCTCAAAAAGGGACAATAGTCGCTGTATGTTCGGATTACTTTGTATTAAAGAATGAAAAAGGAGAGCTCTATTACTATCAGATTCGTCATCTGAAAAGTATTACAAAAAATGCGAAAGATTGTAAAGCAGATGATTGCAGATGGTTGGAATGTGAATGTGAAGATGACTTTGAAAAGTTACTTCAAAGCTTCAAATATTGCTGGGTGAAAATTAATCGTGGTGGCCCAGAGAAAGTTGAAGGTATTTTACAAGATGTTTCTTGTGAATTTGTGACACTAATTGTAAAAGAAGAAGTTATATTAGTTGCAGTATCTCATATTAAGAGTGTAACAGTACCTTGTAGAGAGAGCGAAGAAAGCGAAAGTGAAAGCGAAAGCGAAAGTGAAAATAATAATTCAGGTCGAGCTCGCGCACAAAGACAGTCAAGAAGAGGAAGATAATAAGAAAGGAGGATATAAATTTGGAAAGTATATTATGCTGTGAACAAATTAAAGGCTTAGTCGGTGAGACTGTAAAAGTAAATCTTCGTGGACCAGAGAGTCGAGTGGGGGTACTTGTATCGTTAGGAAGAGATTACCTTACATTACAACTTCCTCTTGGTGAATTAGTATATTACCAATTGAAACATGTGAAAAGTCTAGTTAAGAAAGTGAAAGAAAGTAAATGTGGCGATGGCTATGTTTCATGTTTCTGCTCTGATGATGATACTTTTGTCGATGTATTACGTGACTTGAAGTATAAGTGGGTAAAGATTAATCGTGGCGGCCCAGAGTGTGTAGAAGGCTTATTAAGTGAAGTGCATGAAGAATGTATTACGCTAGTAAACGGTGATGAAGTTATTTATATCATTAATTATCATATCAAGAGTGTGAGTCAAGTAGTGAAATGTAAAAAGAATGAAGATGAATAATGTTTAATAAATAAGAGGGGCATTATGAGGGAAAGAGAAGAACAATTTCTTATTTCGATAGTATGAAAAGGAATTACTTACTATTAAGACAGAACATTGCCCTGATTATTTTTTTGAAACGGAAGATTGGAAAGCTGAAATTCATAGGAAGGAGGATATAGATGAATGAGTTAAACAAAAGTATTGGGGAAAATATATATGTTAAATTAATCGGTGAAAAAAGGTTTAAAGGTATATTAATAGACGTAGGAAATGACATTATTGTTCTTTACAATGGACAAGACTATGTATATATATCTTTATATCATGTACAATACTATAAATTTTTAAGACCACATGACGAAGACATACTAAAACCAGATGTTGATTCTGTAATTAAGAGGGAATCCCCTTCAATTTCTTTGAGAAAAGTATTAAGTACTTCTAAAGGGATTTTTACAGAAGTCTATGTAGCAGGAAATGCTCCAATACATGGTTATGTTACAAGTGTGATGAACGACTATATTGTTTTTTATAGTCCGGTTTATAAAACGGTATATATATCTTTAAAGCATTTAAAATGGTTAATTCCGTATAAAGAAAACCAAGTACCGTATGCCCTCAATAAAAATGAACTCCCCGTAAATCCGTTAAATATTACATTAGCTAGAACATTTGAAGAACAGCTTATTAAAATGACTGGGAAAATTATGGTGTTTGATTTAGGTGAGGAGTCCAATAAAATTGGAAAAATGGCGAAAATTGATGAAGGTCATATTGAAATATCAAAAGCACGTGATGCAAAAATGTATGTGAATATTCAACATGTAAAATCCGTCCATTGTCCGTAGATTAGTTGGAAGGGCTGACTTTTTCTTTTATATGCAGAAGAAAAGGTCGAGCCTATTTGTTTTAGTTTAATTTGAAGATGAGGGGAAAAATGAATTGAATATAAACATAGTATAGTGTGATTTTTTAAAAGGTAACTTTGCACTAACTTATAAAAATTGTGTACGAGCTATCTTTTTATGTATTCAATTTATTTTTTGAGGAGGAGTTGCTCAACTAATTTATTAAAGGGGTTTTGTTCGTGGAGCAGTTTCCGAATTCGTTATCAATTACATTGCTTGGTAGTGCTGGTGGAGCAGCAAAAGCAGTTTTAGCAATTTTAAATCAAGCGATAGCAAATGAAAAAGATCCAATTTATGAAGTATTAAAGAATGCCAAATTTCATTTAGTGGATATAAAACAAAAAGATAGGACTTATTATGATGAGTTGTTTTCGAATTTGAAAGGTCAATTATATTTATATGAGATAAACCTTCAAAATGTAGTGGAATTTAAACAACATTTAAAAGAAAAAAGTACGAGTGTTGTGATTGATGTTTCAGGGGCAGATACAGTTAGAGTATTAAGCTGCTGTAATGAATTAGAAATTTGTTATATTAATTCAGCTTTGGAAAATGAAGCAGTAGATCAGGACGACAGCTTAATCGGCTTTCAGCTTACGGAAAGATATACAAGGTTTGAGAAGGAGAAAGAGAAATTTACAAATACAAAAGCGATTATAGGTTCAGGTATGAATCCAGGTGTTGTTCAATGGATGGTTGTTGAGCTTATGAAGGAACGACCAAATGAAAGGCCAAGAGCATGTTATATTGTAGAACATGACACGTCGTTTTTGCATGATACAGCACTTATAAAGCCACATACACTTTATGCTTCATGGGCAGTAGAGCGATTTTTAGATGAAGCAATCTGGAGTTATCCGATGTATATGAGTCATCATCGGCCTCTTTACTTTTATGAAGATGTATATGCTTCAGAGTATAAAGTGAAGTTAGGAGAAAAAGAATTCTATGGTTGTTTAATGCCACATGAGGAAGTATTAATTTTAGGGAAAAACTTCAATATGGAAGTTGGTTTTCTTTACCGAATTAATGAGTATACAACAAATATAATTAGACAGAACTTAGATCAAGTAGAAGATTTATGGAACTGGAATCGTAAAGTGTTTAATCCAGCGGAAGAAGAGGTTGCTGGAGAGGACTTGGTCGGTGTGTTACTCGTTTATGAAAATAGTGAGACATATATGTATAATGTAATGAATAGTAGCCAAGTTTTTCGTAAATATAAAACGAATGCAACGTATTTTCAGGTAGGGTGCGGAATTTATGCGGGCTTGTCTAGTTTACTTTTAGATCAATTTGAACAAGGTGCTTATTACGTCGAGGAGTTGTTATTAAATACAGAAAGTAAGTACGGTGAGTATTTAAATTTATATATGAAGGATTTTGTAATAGGGCATAATAATTTTACTGATGGATTGTTACATGATAGGGTAAGGTGGATATAAGTTGTTACTAAAAGGAAGGAGAGATCTCCTTCCTTTTAGTATTATAAGGTTAAATATTGCCCTGAAAGCAATTTCATACTTATACTTTAAGGAGATAACAATGAAAGTTTTTTGTATCGATCAAGGGGAGTTTTTATATGAACAAATACAAGAGCTTGATTTATGAAGAAAGAAGAGCCTTAAAGGTATTTATATTATTATTTTATATTATATTCTTTTTATATGACGCTATATATTATTTTGTATATCCTGCTATGAATATTAGTGGAACAGCGGTAGGGTGGCCAGAAGGTAGTCTTGGGATAGGTGTGCCTATATTTGTAATAGCATTATTTCCTATTTCTATATATCTTCAAAAAAGAGGGTATGTATATTCTGTAAAATATTTATTTTTATTTGGATACATGTTTATCAATCTTGTTAATAATTTAATGATTTATTTGCGAACGGATAGACCTTTTGAACATGGTAGTATGGTAGAAATGCTGTTAATTTTATTTGCCCCAGTTTTCGTGAATAGAAAATACTTTTATTTAGTTTCCTTTAGTGTAATTGGAAAGTACGTATTTTTCACATTGCTATTACAAGATTTAAAAGTGATAATTCCACTTGTTTTATGTGTATTTTATTTCATTATTTCACATTCTTTATTAAAACGATTTCAATCTTATGTAAGAACAGTGGTTGAAATGATGAACAATATGAAAGAGACGGAAAATTTAGCTGTGATTGGGACTATGTCTACAACAATTGCCCATGAAATTCGAAATCCACTAACAGCGTTAAAAGGGTTTACGCAAATGCAAAAAGAAAGAAATCCAACTGATACGATGAGCTACGACATTATGCTACAAGAAATTGAAAGGGTTAATGGATTTGTTAGTGAATTGATGTTGTTAGGGAAACCAAAGCCAACAAATTATGAAAGGTGTAATATACGAGACACCCTTCTATATGTTGTGCATCTAATGGAAAGTTATGCAACGCAATATAGAGTTAAATGTAATTTACAAGTAGATGGAAATCTACCGGCTATAAACGGTGATGATAAGCAATTAAAACAAGTGTTATTAAATATCATTAAAAATGGAATAGAATCAATGCCAGAGGGTGGAGAAATTCATATCCGTGCATATCAAAAAACGCAAGGACATTTGTGTATTTCTGTTGAAGACCAAGGATGTGGTATAGAGAATGAGAAGTTAGAAAAAATCGGCAAGGCGTTTTACACAACAAAGGAGAATGGTACAGGACTTGGATTAATGATTACATATAAAATTATTAAGGAACATCAAGGGAGTATCACGATCCAAAGTAGTCTAGGAGTAGGAACGAAAGTAGAAATTTTTCTGCCGACCGTTTAATGTATTTGAGAAAAGATTTTTCAGAAAAGTGTTCTTGTTGTGTAAATATAAACATTTTATAAAATGTTTCAAGAAGGGTTTTTTTTATAAAATACTTCGTTTATAATGGAGGAAAATATCGACATGAGATTGATTGCTCATGTAACGGTTCAGTAGTGTTATGAAAAGATAAGAAGGGGTGCACGCGCATCCTTTTTTCTATGCAGATATTATGAAAGAGGTGGTATGATGGAATTAACATTAAATTCGACTGTATGTTTACACACGATTCAATTTCGAAAAGAGCAAAAGAATTATACTGTAAAAGACACAATTACAGGAGAAAAGTATGAAATGCCGCCACTTTGGATTGATGCATTGGCAATGATGCGTGACGGTTTTTTATTGGGGGAAATTGAGGAGAAATTAAAAGAAGAGTATCCATCCGAAGAAGTGAATATGTTAGCATTCACGAAGCAACTGTTAGAACTAGAACTTGTTGAAATGGTAGATGGGGAAGAAATAGCTTGTACAAAGAAGAAAGAGAAGGATTATTTAGCTTGGTTACGTCCTCATGTTGAGCAATTCTTTCTTAATTTAAATAAAAAAAATAGAAGCAAAGGTCAATGATGATCTTTGCTTTTTTGTATAGTTTGTTTAAAAAATTACAGCAAATGCTCTTGCAAAAGCACCGTCGCTATCTTTAATTTTTAAAGGTGCTGCTGAGAAGAAGAAACGTTTCGTGTGAATGGCATCTAAGTTTGTTAAGTTTTCGATTAAATAAATATTATTCCCAAGTAGTATGTGATGAATTGGTGATGTTTCTGTCGTTACCTCATCAGGAGAAATAAAATCTAAACCGACAGATTTTACTTTTAATTGTACTAGTTCCTCGGCTAATTCTTCAGAAAGATAAAAAGCTTCTTTCTCATACGCCTCCGTGTTCCATTTAGTAGATAGATTGGAATGGAAAATAACAATATCTCCTTCTTTTATATCAGCATCGTGCAGTACTTCTTTAGGTAGTTTTCGTTCTTGTACATGAGTTACATCAATAAGAACAGCTTCACCTACAAATTGATCCAGCGGTAATTGATCGATGGTCGTTGCGCCTGAAATAAAATGCGCAGGAGCATCACAATGCGTGCCAACATGAACGACAGAATGAAAATCTGTAACTTGATAGCCTGATTCTTCAACACTTGTAACAGCTTCTAGTTGTATTTTAGGTGTTCCAGGAAATTGAGACATATTATTTTCAAATGTTTGTGATAAATCAATTACTTTCATTTTACATACCTCCAATATATGTTTTTCAAATAATAAAAAGCTCATCCTTCAGTATCAAGAAAGATGAGCTTTACATGCTAGTTGAGTTTTATCTTCCAAAATGCAATGCATTTTGCAGGAATTAGCACCTATTCAGTTCGTATAAACTGAGGTTGCTGGGCTTCAAAGGGCCAGTCCCTCTGCTTCTCTTGATAAAGAAGTATTCAGTTTAAAAATCTTAATTTTCTGATAGTTAAATTGTAATTCATTTCCTTTTTGTGTGCAATACAAAATAGGTATTCACCCAAATAAAGCCGCTCGCATATTGTAGCTTATGTAAATAGAATGCTGCGAAGGAGTGAGTGCAGTGACAGGAAATGTATTGAATTATTATGCTGGTGGTAATACAGCTAGGGGATTTCACAATTTATACGAAGAGAATTTAAAAGGATTAGACAGATTATTTATCTTAAAGGGTGGTCCAGGAACGGGAAAATCTTCTTTAATAAAGGCAATAGGTCGTGAATGGGTTGGAAAAGGATATGATATTGAATTTTTACATTGTTCTTCTGACAATAAATCGGTTGATGGTGTAATTATCCCACAATTAAAAGTAGGAATTGTTGATGGGACATCACCGCATGTTATTGAGCCAAAAATGCCAGGAGTTGTTGAAGAGTATATAAATTTAGGAATTGCTTGGGACTCAGATAAACTAAGAAAGCAGAAGTTAGAAATTGAAAGATTTGTTTCAGAAGCAAGCAAAGCTTTTCAGTCTGCTTACGCACGTTTTAAAGAGGCATTGGTTATACATGATGAGTGGGAGAAGATATATATTGATAATATAGATTTTAATAAAGCAAATGAACTAACCGATCAGCTAATCCAGAAATTATTTGCAGATAAAAGCGGGAGACAATCGCTTGTCAAACATCGTTTTTTAGGAGCTGCAACACCGAAAGGAGCAGTTGACTTTGTTCCTAATTTAACAGAAGGGTTACCACATCGTTATTTTATAAAAGGCCGCCCAGGATCTGGAAAATCAACGATGCTCAAAAAGTTAGCTGAGGCAGCTGAAGAAAAAGGATTTGAAGTTGAAGTATATCATTGCGGATTTGACCCGCATAGTCTTGATATGGTTATCGTAAGAGAATTAGGCTTTGCAATTTTTGATAGCACCGCACCGCATGAATATTTTCCAAGTCGCGAAGGTGATGAAATTATTGATATGTATGCCCTTATTGTTACGCCAGGGACGGATGAGAAATATGCGAAGGAAATTCGTGATGTTTCCATTCAGTATAAAGCAAAAATGAATGAGGCAATGTCTTTCTTAGCGAAAGCAAAATCGGTTCGTGATAAATTAGAACGAATTTATATTGCTGCTATGGATTTTTCAATAGTAGATGCATATAAAGAGGAGATTCAAAAAGAGTTTGAACGAATTGCTGCTACTGTAATCGAAAAGCAACAATAGAAGTTTTATTAGGCTGTCAGTAATTTCTGACAGTTTTTTTAGTATGTAGTAAAATTAATAGTGTATTGTCGAATTTCCAAGGAAATAATCAAAAAATGGAGATGTTATGAAATGAGAGAGAAAATCGAGTTGGAGTTAGAAAGAATTGAAAAAGAGAATGATGTAAAAATTTTATTTGCGGTGGAATCAGGGAGTCGTGCTTGGGGATTTCCATCGAAAGATAGCGATTATGATGTTAGGTTTGTTTATATACATCCGGTAGAATGGTATTTATCAATTCATGACAAACGTGATGTAATTGAATATCCAATTAGTGATGATTTAGATATAAGTGGTTGGGATATTAAAAAGGCGTTGCAACTATTCGCGAAGTCGAACCCAGCTTTACTTGAGTGGATTCGATCACCAATTTTTTATTCGAAAAACTCTAATTTTCCAGAACTACTTCAACAGATGAGTGAGAAGAATTTTGATCCAAAAGCAACGATATATCATTATTTACATATGGCGTCGAAAAATTATCGTGAATTTTTGCAAGGTGAGAATGTAAAGCTGAAAAAGTACTTTTATGTATTACGTCCTATTTTAGCTTGTAAGTGGCTAGAAGAGAAAGCAACTTTACCACCTGTAGAATTTGATCGATTGATTACAGAATTACCATTAGAACGTAGTGTGTTGGATGAGATTGAAAAGTTGTTAATAAAGAAAAAAGCAGGTACTGAATTAGATGTTGGATTGAAAATTAAGGTGCTAAATCAATTTTTAGAAGAACAAATTCATTACTATGGGCAATATGTAAAAGGAATTGAAAAGGGATCAGGGATCGATATTGAAATTTTAAATACACTATTTCGAGACATGCTGTTTGGAGCATATGAAAAAGAGCACAAGTAAGTTTGTGCTCTTTTTATTTTGTAGGAATGAAGAAAACAGATATAGCTGCGATAAGACCTGCAAAGGAGAATAAGTAAAAATTCCATGCTAAGTCATATTGCATTGTCATAATAATACCGATGAGAATAGGGCCAGCAATTGCACCAACTCGGCCAAGTCCCAGTCCCCAGCCTAAGGAGGTAGCTCGGATATGTGATGGGAAGTATTGTGTTACATATGCATTTAATATTTGAGTAATACCGACCGATCCAATACCAGCAAGGCCAATTAAAAGATAAATGATTGTAACAGATGGCTTAATTGTTAATAGTCCGATACATATGGCTGCCATAAGATAAGAGATGCTAATAACAATTTTTGCGCCTATACGATCAGCAATTGCTCCAGCGAATAACGCACCAACAGCTGCGGTAATATTTAGCATAAGTAGAAAAGACAGACTAGATCCAAGAGGATATCCCGCCTGGCGCATCATCTGTGGTAACCAAGTATTTAAACCGTATATTAAAAACATTCCCATTATATAAGTGATCCAAAAAAGTAGTGTTGCTTTTATGTATTCTTTTGAGAATAAAGTAAAAAATCCATTTTTCTTTCGTATAGTAGATGGAGCTTGATGAGTTTTATTTTTTACATGAAATTCAATTTGAAAACGATTAAGAATTTGGTTCACTTCTTCTTGGCGATTACGTGATAATAAAAATTGAATGGACTCAGGTAAATAGCGAATAATGAAAGGAATGAGGAGTAGTGGAATCATTCCGATACCAAACATAATTCTCCATCCGAAATCTTCTAACATAAACATAGACAAAATAGCACCTAATACGATACCTAAAGGATAGCCAGTAAACATAAGAGCATAAATAAAAGATTGCCTTTTTTTTGGTGAATATTCAACAGTAAGTGCTGAAGCCGTTGGGATAACACCGCCTAATCCGATTCCTCCTATAAATCGAGATAATCCAAATAACTCAGGAGAAGAAGCGATAGCCGCTAAACCCATTGTGATAGAAAAAAGTGCTAAACAGCATATAAGCGTCCATTTACGCCCAATTAGATCTGTAATCGTTCCAACTAGAATAGCCCCAATAAACATCCCAAATAAAGCATAGCTTGCAATTGTACCAGCGTGCGCTGGTGATAGCGCCCAGCTTTTGTCTTCTAGGAGCTTTGGTAGAACGGCACCGTAAATACCTAAATCATATCCATCAGCTAAAATGGCTAGCCAACAAATAAAAACAACAAGTTTTGTAATAGAGCTTGAAAAGATAGTTTCTGTAGATTCTAGATGAGGTGGAGCTGAAGGTTGCATAATATTCACCCCTTTTAATTTGTAGATGAATATATTATTTTATTTAATGTTAATATTTCCCTCCCTGTGTCGAAATTTATCTGAAAAGATTTTATAACAAATAAAGAAGTTCAACCGTAATTCTGTTGAACTTCTTTATTTGTTTACTCATTATCAACTCGTTTTAACGGTTGATCTGCTGGGCCTTCAAGAACGTCTCCCTCAATTGAAAAACGAGAACCATGGCAAGGGCAATCCCAAGTACAATCACCATTATTCCATTCAACTTCACAGCCGAGATGTGTACAAGTTGTATCGACGATATGTAATTTTCCTTCTTTGTCCTTATAAGCACCTGCTCGTTTACCGTTAACATGTACGACAGATCCTTCACCAACTTCGAGATCTTCTGGCTTACGTAATGCGGTTTCAATCTTACCTTCAATTAAATGTTTCGCAACATCAATGTTTTGGGAGAGGAACGTTTTTATATCTGGATTTGCATGGAAGCGTGATGGTGCATACAGTTCTTTATAGGGACTGTGGACTTTTAAGATGGAGTCCTTCAGTAGGTGAGCGGCAGCAGTTCCAGTTGTCATGCCCCATTTGCGATATCCAGTTGCAACAAAGATATTTGGATTTCTTTCGTTAATATGTCCGATATAAGGAAGCTTATCTAGAGTGATTAAATCTTGTGCTGACCATCTATAAGGAACTTCGTCTATTCCAAAAGTTGCTTCAGCAAAAGAATAAAGTGCTTCGTAATGAAGCATCGTATTTATTCCTTGTCCTGTTTTATGACTCTCTCCGCCAATCAAAATTAATTTTTCTCCATTGTTTGTTATATAGCGTAAGGAGCGCTTTGGATCATCAATACTTAAATACATGCCACCTGGATAATCCGTTTTTGCTTTTATTGCAAGAGCGTAGGAGCGTTCTGCGTACATTCGCGTAAAGAAAAAGCTATTTGCATCATAAAAAGGAAAATGTGAACAAGAGACGACATATTCACAAGTGATATGATGGCCCTCTTTTGTAATTATTTGTGGATGATCTCCCTTTTCCACATCCATAGCTGTTGTTTGTTCGTAGAGCTTTCCGCCCATCTCCACAAACTTTTCTAAAAGTGTTTTTAAATAAAGAAGGGGATGGAATTGTGCTTGATTTTTCATTATAAGCGCAGATTGTACTGGAATAGGAATCGATAGAGATTGAACATAGTCACAAGGTATATTTAATTTTTGATAAGCTTCATATTCTTTCGATAAATTTCTTAATCCGTTATCGGTAGTTGTATATAAATATGAATCTTCATTTGAGAAATTACAGTCGATTTTATATGTTTGAACAGTTTCATTTATGAATTGTAGAGCCTGATTATTTGATTCATAGTAAAGCCCGGCCTTTTCTACACCGAAATGGTTTATTAATTCATCATAAATAAGATCATGTTGTGCTGTTACTTTCGCTGTTGTATGCCCAGTCGTTCCGTTTAAAATACGACCAGAATCAATTAAAACAACATCGATGCCTTCTTTTGCAAGTAAATAGGCAGTAGTAATACCTGTAATACCAGCACCGATAATAGCAACTTTTGTCTTTATATTTTCGGATAAACGAGGGAAAGTAGGAAGCTGAGTAGATTCAATCCAATAAGATAGCGGCAGTTGTGGAAATGTATCACTTGTCATTGCGGAAACCTCCTGATTTTAGAACAATTTTCCTTTTAATATTTCCATATTATATGAAATTTATGTGTGTTGTTTTAGAAGTAGTCTATTTTTATTAAAAGAGGTTATAAATTATTTTAATATAATTAATTAGGTGGGGCATTATGAAGTAGTGGGATTTATATAAAACTAAATTCAAGTGATTCTGTTTGTTGATTACATAGGGAGTTATTGAATGAGATAGAGTCTATGGCTTTTAAGAAAATGTCTATATATAGTGGGTAAATCCTTATGGAATCTATACATTTTCTTTAGTGAAATAAAGTATGATTATAAAAATATAACCACCTTTTATTACTAGGTCATAAAAGGTGTTGACAATATAGAAATTCTATTGTTATGATTCATCATGTGGAAAGGTTGATAGAGAGTAAAAAGAGAAATGTTTTTCATTGATAATAAAAGCGAAAAATAAGTGACGATAGAGTGAGTATATTTTCCTTATAATAGATGCTTTTTGGATCATCTAGTAAAATCAATCTGGAAGCAAGAATTGATATATGTAAGTTGCGCAAGGCGCGGCATAAGAAAGGAGCAAAAGGATGAAGGAGCTTCATACGTTTGGGTGGTATGCAGCACGTGTATCACCACATTTGCCGAAAAAAGCATTTAAACCAGTGCCTACTCGTTTATTTGGTGGACTGGCTTATTTGCTTGTGGCATTGGCGGGGTTAATATCGATTGGTGTATTTGAATTGAATGTGTGGGCGAATCTAGGAATTGCGATTGTTCTTGGATTATGTTTTGCTTCACTTGGATTTTTAGGGCATGAAATTTTACATGGAACTGTTGTAAGAAAGGCATGGCTTCGTGACTTCTTAGGCGCGATTGCATTTATGCCATTATCAACAGGGCCAAAGCTTTGGAGAAAGTGGCATAATGCAACGCATCATGTTCATACACAGCATGAAGAGAATGATCCGGATGCATGGCCGACACTTGAGAAACTTAAGAAGAGTAAGTTTTTGAGTTGGGTATATCGTATGCCTTTACATGTACGTTCATTCTTTAGTTTTCTGTCACTAACAATTCAATTTACATTGCATTCGACTCGAATGTTCTTTCATTTTATAAAAGAGTTCAAGTCATCCAATCAAAAATCTGTATGGCTTCAACTTCTTTTGCCTTGGACAGTTTGGATTAGTTTATTGTTTATTATGGGACCTGGAAAATGGTTATTTGCATATGTCATTCCGTTGTTAATTGCTAACTTTATTGTAATGGCATATATCGCAACAAATCACCGCTTAAATCCAATTGTTCCAGTAAATGATCCGTTAGCAAACTGTTTGTCAGTAACAGTGCCGCGCTGGGTAGACGTTTTACATTTCAATTTCTCATATCATACAGAACATCATCTGTTTCCTGCTATGAGTTCTAAATACTATCCGTTAGTAAAAGAGAAGATTAAAGAAATGTGGCCGGAACGCTATCATGAGATGCCGATGACAAAAGCTTTGGCAGCGCTATGGAATACACCACGTGTGTATTATCAAGGAAGTGAATTAGTGGATCCGCATAGAGAGCATTTCTATGGTTCTTTAGGAAATGGACTAGATCCTCATAATATTTCATATCGTGAGGAACATATAGAGGAAGAAAAGAGTATTAAAAAAGTAAATCAGTAAAAATTAATATATTTTTGCAATGAAAAAGCAAGCCATCTCAGGCTTGCTTTTTCTTATAAAGAAACTTCCTTTTTGTTCTTTTTATGGAATTGGACGGAGTTAGTTTCTTTTCGTTGTAGTCGTTTTTCTAAGAGATTAACAAAATAAGTAAATAGAAGAACAAGTACGAGATAGTATACACCAACGATTATGTAAGTATCTAATTGTTGGAAGTTACCTGCTGCAATTGATAAACCTGATCCCCATAACTCGGACAGTCCTACGTAAGCGACAAGTGAAGAGTCTTTTAATCCGATAATAAATTGGTTTCCTAGAGGAGGAAGAGACAGACGAAATGCTTGTGGTAATATAATCCGGCGCATAGCTAAAGGGTAAGGCATACCTAAGGAGCGAGCGGCTTCCAATTGTCCCCGGTCGACGGATTGAATGGATCCTCGGAAAATTTCCGTAATATATGCACCGTTATGAATTGCTAAAGCGATTGCTCCTGCCCAAAAAGGGGAGAAAACAATGACAGATGTAATGCCAAAATAGAGAATTGCGATTTGAACGATTAAAGGTGTACCACGAATAATAGCAATATAGATATGAGCAATGCTATTTAAAACTTTGTTATTCGAGATCCGAAAGAAAGCAAATAATAATCCAATTAATGAACCGAGTACTAGGGAGGTTAATGTTAATTGTAATGTGACAATAGTAGCTTTTAAGAGTGTGGGATAGGTAGAGATAAAAATTTCAAACATGCGTTTCACCTCATATTGTATAGATTTTAGTAGAGAATGAAATGCCCCACATAAAATGAACATTTAATCAGTGGGGCACTGTTTATGAATCTTTTGAATGGCTAACTTACTTCGTTTTTTCCTCTTCACCGAGAATATTACGCCCGAACCATTTTTTACTGATCTTTTCATACGTACCATCTTTAATGATTTCATCTAACGCTTTATTTACTTTCTCAACCATTTCTTTATCATCTTTGCGAATAGCAATTCCCATTTCATCAAGATTTAATGGTTTTCCGGCTTCTTTTATATTTGATTTTCCTTCTTTTATCATACGTAGACCAACCATTTGATCCGTAATTACTGCGTCAACACGCCCAGGCTCTAAATCCATAAGAGCAGTAATATCGCTGTCATATTCAGTGATTTGATCTGTATATTTTGCAACAAGATTTTTAAAGGTACTAGCTTTTACAACACCAATTTTCTTACCTTTTAAATCTTCTGGAGAAGAGATAGCGTTATTCTTTTTAGCTACAAAAATTTGGGCGCCAGAGCGATAGTACGGATTTGAGAAACTAACAGCTTTTAAGCGCTCCTCTGTAATTGCCATACTACCCAGTATTACATCATATTTCTTCGCTTGAAGACCTTGAATCAGCGTTTCCCATGGGTTTGTAACTGGCGTAGCCTTCATGTTCATCTTTTTAGCAAGAGCTTCACCGATTTCTACATCAAAACCGACAAGTTTGCCGTCATTTTCTTTATAGTTAAAAGGTTTGTATAATCCACTCATCGCATAGCGAAATTCTTTTTCACCATTTGTTGAAGTAGTAGAGCTTTCTTTGCTACAAGCTCCTAGTATGAAAGATGTACATAGTGTAATGCTAGCAACAATGGTTAATAGTTTTCTTTTCATAAAACCCCTCCTATATATTGATCATACGGATGGTTTTTTAGTATGTTATTGAAATATTTTATTTGGATGATTAGTTGTGCACCGTATGAATGTATTGTTTTTCGTTCGAAACAAAAGTTACATTATAAAACGTTGCGTAAAAATTGTTTTGCCCGTTCATGTGATGGAGCTGAAAAGAATTGTGCTGGCGGAGCATCTTCTACAATCTTTCCATCATCCATAAAGATGACGCGATCAGCTACATCTCTTGCAAAATTCATTTCATGAGTAACAATAACCATTGTCATCCCTTCTTCAGCAAGTTCTTTCATAACTTGCAATACTTCTCCAACAAGTTCAGGGTCTAAAGCTGAGGTAGGCTCATCAAATAGCATAATCTTAGGGCTCATTGCAAGAGCTCGTGCAATGGCAATGCGCTGTTTTTGACCACCTGAAAGAAGATGAGGAGTTACATCCGCTTTATCTTGAAGGCCGACTTTTTGGAGAAGTTGAGTTCCAATATCCTTTGCATTTGCTTTCTCTAATTTTTTTACGTGAATAGGTGCTTCTATGATGTTTTCTAGTGAGGTCATATGAGGAAAGAGGTTAAAGTGTTGAAAAACCATACCGACATTTTCACGGACTTTATTTAAATTTGAATGCTTTGGATCAATTCGCTCACCTTGTAAGTGAATTTCGCCTTCATCGTACATTTCTAAAAAGTTAAGACAGCGAAGTAATGTACTTTTACCAGAACCACTGGCACCAATTAAAACAACAACTTCTTTTTCTTTTACTTCTAAATCAATTCCTTTTAACACATCAAGTGAACCGAATGATTTTACTAGATTTCGAACTTGAATCATACAAAACCCCCAGTTAAAAATATATTTTACAAATGTTGCCCCTTATTTCTGTTATTAGTCATAAATTGTCAGAATCCTTTATTTTTTTCGTGCAATTTGATATTCAAAGAAATAATATTTTTAAAATCTCTATATCCTTCTATAATGAAAATATGGATAATAATATATAGGTAGTATTTATATTGCTTATAAAAAGGGGGAAAAGGAAGATGGAAAAAGAAAGGAAAACATTTTCTTTTGGATTACGTACACAACTTATGCTATTCACTACAGTTTTAGCTTTCATTACATATTCAACAAGTATCTTTTTTATTTACGTGATATACGATTATTTTCAAAGTTATGTAAGTCAAACTGTATATAATATTATCGTTATGTTATTAGGGGTAGTATGGTCTGGAATTTTAGCATATGGAGCAGCCGTATTTTTAATTAAACCGCTTCGCAAGTTAGAAGAGGCGGCAAGAAAAGCAGCTGAGGGTGATATTCGTGAAGATGTTCCATTACCGAAGACAGATGATGAAATTAAATCTTTAAGTGTTGCATTTAATATGATGTTAGGAAACTTAAGGGGCATGGTAAAAAATATTGATACAACATTTTCGTATACAAATAATCAAGTACAGCAGATTAGAAAACAAACAGGCGAAGCAACGAGACAAGCGCAAGGTGTATCTGAGACACTTGCAGAGATTTCTTCAGGTGCTGAGCAATCAGCGGCATCAATTCAAGCAATTGTTTCTGCTGTTGATACAACGACTTCTATTGCAAGTGAAGTAGAAGAAAAAGCGAAGCAGTCTGATACATTGTCTTCAGAAATGGTTGAAGCTTTAGGGCATAGTACTCGTGTCTTTACGTCTTTAATTCAAGGTATTCAAACATTGGCAAAAGAAAATGAAGATTCAATGCAAAATGTACAGAAGTTAGAAGAACGAATGAAACAAGTAGAACATATTGTGTCTGTTGTGAGTGCGATTGCTAGCCAAACGAATTTATTAGCACTAAATGCTTCTATTGAGGCAGCTCGCGCAGGAGAGCATGGAAGAGGCTTTGCGGTTGTTGCGGAAGAAGTACGTAAACTTGCTGATGAAAGTGATCATTCTGCAAGAAACATATCGCAGTTATTACGGAATATGCAAGATGAAGTACAACAAGTTGCAATGAAAATGACAGAACAAGTGAAAATAGCTAAAGAAGAGGCGAAACGTGGGGAAGCTACGGAATTAATTTTAAAAGAAATGTCATCAAGTGTTATGGAAGTAGCCGATGCAACTCAGCAAATTAGTAGTTATATGAATGAACAAGTGAGCCACATTCATCAAACAGGAGCACAAACAAAAGCTGTAGCAGCAATTGCTGAAGAAACGTCAGCTGGTTCGCAAGAAGTGGCGCGTGTGACGCTACAACAGTCTAAAAATATGATAGTAATCGATCAATTATTAAAGGATTTAGAGAAACAAGCAACTGATTTGAAACAAACAATTGAACGATTTTCAATGTAAAAGGAAGAACAGAATGCTGTTCTTCTCTTTTTTATTTAGCTTGATTTAATATTTACAGTTAAACTATGAACGTTTCCGCAACATTCTTTTCTGTCCCTTTCGGATGAAAATTATAGCGAGCTATAATATTAAAAGGGGTGTCTTTTATGAAAAAAGAAAAAAGACAACGGTTAATTAAACAATTTGTAAAGGAGTATGAAATAGATAAGCAAGAAAGATTAGTAGAATTGTTAGCAAAAAAAGATGTATTAGTAACACAAGCTACGGTTTCTCGCGATATTCGTGAGTTAAACTTAACGAAGGTACCTTCTCAAGAAGGATTAATGATATATAAAGTTTTCTCAGAAGAGCATGTACAAACTGATATAAAGTTAAAGAAAAAATTACGAGAAGTTGTTGTGAAAATTGATTGTGTAGATCAATTAATGGTTATTAAAACATTACCTGGTAATGCACATGTTATTGGTGTTTTATTTGATGAGTTAGATTGGAAAGAAAAAATAGGATGTATATGTGGAAATGATACATGCCTTATAATTTCACAGTCGAAATCAGATAGGGAGATTATAGAAGAAAGATTAAATTTAATTATTTAGATGCAAAAATCCTGTTTTTAATAAAATTAAAAACAGGATTTTTGTTTAAATACGGAAGTTAAATATTCAACATATATGCGTAATATATGTATTTTTTATTGAGAAAGCGAGATAGTTTGTTATAAAAATACATATTCGTATGATTTTAAAAAAATAACTTGTTTAATATTTCACAATGATAATGTGGATACTTTCACAAAGATGAAAGTGCAGAGCATTTATTATGTACTTGTAAGACATCAAACATATTTAAAAGGAGGTACAACAAATGAAACATCCGATACATGTTACTTCAGAAATTGGGGAATTACAAACGGTTTTATTAAAACGACCGGGTAAAGAAGTGGAAAACTTGACGCCAGATTATTTGCAGCAATTATTATTTGACGATATTCCATACTTACCAATTATTCAAAAAGAGCATGATTATTTTGCACAAACGTTACGCAATCGGGGTGTTGAAGTTCTTTATTTAGAAAAACTAGCCGCTGAGGCGTTAGTAGATAAAAAACTTCGAGAAGAATTTGTTGATCGTATTTTAAAAGAAGGACAGGCCGACGTAAATGTTGCACATCAAACTTTAAAAGAATATTTACTTTCCTTTTCAAATGAAGAATTAATTCAAAAAATTATGGGCGGTGTACGGAAAAACGAAATTGAAACAAGTAAGAAGACACATTTATATGAATTAATGGAAGATCACTATCCGTTTTACTTAGATCCAATGCCTAATTTATATTTTACTCGTGATCCAGCAGCTAGCGTGGGCGATGGCTTAACGATAAATAAGATGAGAGAACCAGCGCGTAGACGTGAATCATTATTCATGGAGTACATCATTAAATATCATCCAAGATTTGCAAAACATAATGTACCAATCTGGTTAGATCGTGATTATAAATTTCCAATTGAAGGTGGCGACGAGCTAATTTTAAATGAAGAAACAATTGCGATTGGAGTATCTGCTCGTACTTCAGCTAAAGCAATTGAACGTTTAGCTAAAAATCTCTTTAGCCGACAAAATAAAATTAAGAAAGTGTTAGCAATAGAAATTCCAAAATGTCGAGCATTTATGCATTTAGATACAGTATTTACAATGGTTGATTATGACAAGTTTACAATTCACCCAGCCATTCAAGGGCCAAAAGGGAATATGAATATTTATATTTTAGAAAAAGGATCAGATGAGGAAACTCTTAAAATTACACATCGTACTTCTTTAATGGAAGCATTAAAAGAGGTATTAGGCTTAAGTGAATTAGTTCTTATTCCATGTGGAGGAGGAGATGTAATTGCTTCTGCTCGTGAACAATGGAATGATGGCTCGAACACATTAGCAATCGCGCCAGGTGTAGTTGTTACATATGATCGCAACTATGTATCTAATACGTTATTACGGGAACACGGTATAGAAGTGATTGAGGTGCTAAGTTCGGAATTATCTCGTGGTCGTGGGGGTCCACGTTGCATGAGTATGCCAATTGTTCGTAAAGATATTTAGTATAAATAACGGAGAAAGTAGGGATGAATTATGTTAATGACTAGACCAAATTTAAAAGGAAGAAGCTTTCTAGCAGAAAAAGATTTTACACAAGAAGAATTATTATATTTTCTAGATTTGGCAGCAGAATTAAAAGAGAAAAAGAAAAATGGTATTCCGCATCATTATTTAGAAGGTAAAAATGTAGCGCTTTTATTTGAAAAAACTTCTACTCGTACGCGTTGTGCATTTACAGTAGCATGTACAGATTTAGGAGCAAATCCTGAATATTTAGGGAAAGGTGATATTCAACTTGGGAAAAAAGAATCTGTAGAGGATACAGCAAAAGTGTTAGGGCGTATGTTTGACGGAATTGAGTTTCGTGGATTTAATCATGAAACCGTAGAATCTTTAGCACAAAATTCTGGTGTACCGGTTTGGAATGGATTAACAGATATGTGGCATCCAACACAAACACTAGCAGATTTATTAACAATTAGAGAACATATAGGGAAATTGAAAAATGTGAAGCTCGTTTACGTTGGCGATGGACGAAATAATGTTGCTAATAGCTTACTAGTTGGTGGAGCAATCGTTGGAATGGATGTATGTATTTGTACACCGGAATCTTTATGGCCTGCACAAGAAGTAATTGATTTAGCAAAAAAATATAATGAACAGGTAATGATAACAAGTAATGTGGAAGAAGCTGTTGCGAATGCAGATGTAATTTATACAGATGTATGGGTGTCTATGGGGGAAGAAGAAAAATTTGCTGAACGTGTCGAGTTATTGAAACCTTATCAAGTAAATATGAAAATGATTAAAGCAACATGGAATGAAAACGTGATTTTCTTACATTGTTTACCTGCATTTCATGATGTTGAAACGATGTATGGCGAAGAAGTTTATGAGAAATATGGATTGAAAGAAATGGAGGTAACTGACGAAGTATTCCGCAGTAAACATTCAAAAGTATTTGATCAAGCTGAAAATAGAATGCATACAATTAAAGCGGTTATGGCAGCTACTTTAGGAAACATGGAGTAAAGAAGAAAGGGAGTCTTCCTTTCTTCTTTCTCCTCCTTTAGACACGATCATTCACTATTGCTTTTGTATTGTTATTGCAATTTAAGAGAGGTGAGTGGAATGGGTGAAGATAAGAAATTAGGGTTGTTTACACTAACGGCTCTTGTAGTTGGGTCTATGATTGGCGGTGGAGCCTTTAATTTAGCGAGTGATATGGCAAAAGGTGCTGGTGCTGGAGCCATTATTATTGGCTGGGTTATAACAGGAATTGGGATGATTGCACTTGGATTATCTTTTCAAAATCTAACTGTAAAACGGCCAGATTTAGATGGTGGTATTTTTAGCTATGCAAAAGCAGGGTTTGGTAATTTTATGGGGTTTAATAGTGCGTGGGGATACTGGCTATCTGCTTGGCTTGGGAATGTAGCTTACGGTACATTATTGTTTTCTTCATTAGGATATTTCTTCCCAATCTTTGAAGGCGGGCAAAATGTAGCGTCCATTATTGGTGCAAGCGTATTATTATGGTGTGTTCACATGTTAATTTTACGTGGAGTTCAATCAGCAGCACTTGTGAATTTAGTAACTACAATTGCAAAATTAGTACCTGTATTTGTATTTATTGTCATAGGAATCTTTGCGTTTCATATTGATACGTTCTTAGATGGATTTTGGGGGCAAACTGGTTCCTTTTCATGGGGAGCAGTTGGCAGTCAAGTTAAAAGTACAATGCTTGTAACTTTATGGGTATTTATTGGGGTAGAAGGAGCTGTTGTTTTATCCAGTCGAGCAAAAAATAGAAGTGATGTAGGGAAAGCAACCGTTATTGGCTTAATTGGTACACTCATCATTTACATTTTAATCACATTATTGTCTCTTGGACTTATGCAGCAAGCAGATATTGCAGGTTTGAAAAATCCGGCTATGGCTTATTTATTTGAAAGTGTTGTTGGAAAATGGGGTGCTATTTTTATTAATTTAGGTTTGGTCATCTCTGTATTAGGTGCTTGGTTAGGTTGGACTTTGCTCGCTTCTGAAATTCCATATTTAGCGGCTAAAGATGGAGTATTTCCAAAATGGTTTGCAAAAGAAAATAAAAATAAGGCTCCAGTAAATTCATTATGGATAACAAATGGTTTAATACAAATGTTCTTGTTAACATTCGTCGTTTCTGATCAGGCGTATAACTTTGCATTCTCTTTAGCATCTTCAGCTATTTTAATCCCATATGCTTTTTCAGCGTTTTATCAACTGAAGCATAGCTTAAAGTCTGAAGAAGCAGATCGAAATAAAAATATAATAATTGGCTTGATAGCCAGTATTTATGGCGTGTGGCTAGTTTATGCAGCTGGTTTAGAATATTTATTATTAACAATGACTTTATATGCGCCAGGTATTTTTATTTTTTACAATGTTCAAAAGCAAAAGAGTTCGAAGCAAATATTTACTCGAGTGGAATTAGCATCATCCGTAGCAATTGGTGCTTTAGCATTCTTTGCGATTTATGGATTAATTACAGGCAGTATTACTTTATAAAGCGCTGTGAAAGCGAAATCAACTGGAGGGCTGGAATATGGCACGAAGAAAAATTGTAGTTGCACTAGGGGGAAATGCGATACAGTCTGGAGAAGCTACTGCGGGAGCGCAGCAAGAAGCGTTGGAAAAAACGGCAGAACAACTTGTGAAAATAATGGAAAATGATGTGGATATAGTAATTGCGCATGGAAATGGCCCACAAGTGGGGAATATTTTATTACAGCAAAAAGCTGCAGAAACGGAAAAGACACCTGCAATGCCATTAGATACTTGTGGGGCAATGAGCCAAGGAATGATTGGATATTGGATGGAAAATGCGATTGAAAAGGCATTGAAAAAACGGAATATAAAAAAAGACGTAGCAACGGTTATAACACGCGTTGTTGTGGATAAAAAAGATGAGGCATTTAAAAATCCAACTAAACCAATCGGTCCTTTTTATACAGAAGAAGAGGCCAGAAGATTAATGGATGAAACAAAAGCAGTGTTTAAAGAAGATGCTGGTAGAGGATGGAGACGTGTTGTTCCATCACCGAAGCCTGTAAGTATTCATGAACATAAAGTGATTAATTCTTTGGTCGAAGATGGAAATATAGTGATAGCTGTTGGCGGAGGTGGAATTCCAGTAATTGATTCCGAAGAAGGGTTAAAAGGAACTGAAGCGGTTATCGATAAAGATTTCGCTGCACAGAAATTAGCAGAATTAGTAGATGCCGATACGCTCGTTATTTTAACTGCAGTTGATCATGTGTATGTAAATTATAATCAACCGAATCAAAAAAAATTAGAGCATGTCACAGTGAATCAATTAGAAGAATATATTGAAGAACAACAATTCGCTGCGGGAAGCATGCTTCCAAAAATTGAAGCTGCTATTAATTTTGTTAATACAAATCCAAAAAGAAAAACAATTATTACGTCTTTAGAAAAAGTATATGAAGCACTAGAAGAAAAAGCTGGTACTATTATTTCAAAACAGAATGTATGCATATATGTTTAAATTCTTATGTAAGCTACTTAGTAGTAAAAAAGAATGGAGTTAGTAACTTCATTCTTTTTATTTATTAATATTTTTTGTACTCATTGTTCATAAAGTTTTCATGATGAAATCTGAATATGTAAGTTAATTATGATAAAATTCAAATTGAATACGCTTTCTTGATTTTTCGCTCCAACATACAGCAAGAGAGAGGGAATTTTATGAATAGACGGAACGTAGTTAAGGACTTAAAGCAGTTCGAATTATTTGCTCATTTAACAGAAAAAAAATTGAAAGGCTTAACAGAGTTTGTTTATTGGCGAACTTATAAAAAAGGTCAATTTTTATTTTTAGAAGGAGATTCAAGGGAAAGAATCTACTTCATGTTAGATGGTTTTGTAAAGTTAGAGCGGGTTAATCAAAATGGGAACTTATTATACGATGACTATGTAAAGCGATATTCTATTTTTCCTTATGGTGGCATGTTTACAGACAGAGGATATAACTATACAGCAGAAGCAATGACGGATGTGGAGGTATATTATATTCCAACGGTAATCTTTGAAGATATGGTAAAATCCAGCAGAACGCAATTGATGTACGTTGTTCAGCAATTATCATCTATATTAAAATTGAACGAAAATCGAGTGCAAAATATTACAATTCCTAATGCACAAGATCGTGTTATCCAAACGTTAAATTATTTAATGCAGGATTTAGGAGAACAGAGTGGAGAAAAGATTGTAATTTCATGTCCACTTACAACAATTGAAATATCCAAAATATCTGGAACATCTCGAGAGACAGTTAGCAGCGTATTAAAACAATTAAAAAATGATAGCATTGTTACAATTTTAGATAAAAAAATTACAATACATGATCCAACATATTTTGAAGAAATTTCAATGTGAAAATTGTATATTGATTTTTTAATTCATAGTGTATATTAATAAGGTTCTTTATATATTTATAAGGAACTTTTTTACGTTATCCTCTATAAAAAGATTGTATAGTATGGTAATAATAGCTAAAATCGATAATAAAATACAAAGTGAAGGGGAGAAAGAATGATTCGTATTGAGTATGATCGATTAGTAGCTATTTGTTACAGTATAGGGGTTTTGTTATTATTAAAAATTCCAAATGATAATGAATTAATTGGGGAAAAATTATTCAATGTCTATAAGGTTCCGATACATACGTATGTCTATAAGGATTATAAAGTCTCAAATATATTGATTGTTTCTTTCATACTACATGTAATTGCATTTATATTATTTTTAAAATGGCTAGGAAAAAAGGAGTCTAGTACATTTAGAAAAACGAATAAGATAAAAGTAGTAGGCATTAGTATTTTAATTTTAATGATGCCGTTTATTTTAAATAACATCCTCCAGACATTGAATAAAACATGGTACTATGCAGGAAAAACAGGCGTAGAAGCAATAGAATATAAAAAAGATGATAGCCAGTGTAGAATGGAGAAAAATGGAGAGAATATCCAACCGAAGTGCATTGTTACTTTAAAAAATTATCGTAATCATTCACAAGCATTAAAAGTTGTTTTATACGATAATGCAAACGAGAATTCAAAAAGCTATCCAGTACCGAAACCAGTCTATTTACAAAAACATGAGACAAAGCAATTCGAATTTCAAGTTCCTGTTTCTTATAATAGAGGTATTGAAAAAGATAAAGTACCAAATATTAAATTACATTCATTGCATGAAAATGATACGAAATACAATTAATCTGTAAGTAAAAGTTTATGAGTAGGAGCAAGAATTTGAAACGATATAGAAAATCAACTTGAATCATCCAACATACTGCGAGGTAACGGTATATTGGGTGATTTTTTTATGTTATCCCCTTTTTTCACGTATGAAAAGGAGGGATACTTTGTTGGAAATGAAAAACATCACAAGGATCATACATGATTTTTACTTTACGTAATCTGTGAAAGTTAGAGCCATAATAACTAGTTTGCCAATTTTTAATGTCGATATCGGGCCAGTTCACATAGTCACCTAATGTATAAGGATCTAAGTTTTCTCGTAAACCTTTAACCCAGCGTATATTTCGATTTTCTTCATCATCGCATTTCCAAGAGGTAATGTATTCTTGAGCAATAATTGCTTTACGATGAAAATAAGCCGTTTCATTCGGCGAAATATTTTCAACAGCACCTATGGGCGATTGATGCCAAATACTAGCATCTTTATTTGGTGCATGAGAAAGAAAGTATTGCATGATTTGAATGCCTTTAAGGGGAATAGGTTTATAGACATAGGAACCAGAGCGCTTGAAATTTTCAGGGATGTTACCGCCATTAAAAAGTTCAACAGCCTTTATATAAGGAACTTCTTCTATAAAGAGAGAGGGGCTACCAGTTTCAAGAAGAGGTGAAGAATGAGATTTACCTTTGTGAGAAATAAATAAAGCATAAGAATAAAGAATCTACATAGAGTTCAATGAAAACAGTTGCAAACTGTTCATATTTTGTTATGATAGTGTTACGAAAACGTTTGCATAAAATTCCGATGGGATGCAAAAGGAGAGAATGACTATGAATAAGACATGGTGGAAAGAAGCGGTTGCTTATCAAATTTATCCACGAAGCTTTATGGATTCAAATGGTGATGGTATTGGAGATTTACAAGGTATTATTGCAAAACTGGATTATTTAAAAGATTTAGGTATAGATGTAATTTGGATTTGTCCAATGTATAAATCGCCTAATGATGATAATGGTTATGATATTAGTGATTATCAAGATATTATGGATGAGTTTGGTACAATGGCAGACTTTGATGCTTTACTAGATGAAGTTCATAAGCGTGATATGAAGCTAATTATTGATTTAGTTATTAATCATACGAGTGATGAACATCCATGGTTTATTGAATCACGTTCATCTAAAGATAATCCGAAGCGTGATTGGTATATTTGGCATGATGGTAAAGATGGTGCGGAGCCAAACAACTGGGAAAGTATTTTTAATGGTTCGGCATGGGAATATGATGAAGAAACAGAACAATATTATTTACATCTATTCTCACGTAAACAACCAGATTTGAACTGGGAGAATAAAGAAGTTCGCGAAGTACTATATGATACGGTTAATTGGTGGCTTGATAAAGGTATTGATGGTTTCCGCGTTGATGCGATCAGTCATATTAAAAAAGAAGAAGGCCTCAAGGATATGCCAAATCCAAAAGAGTTAAAATATGTGCCATCTTTTGATAAACATATGAATGTGAAAGGTATTCAACCTTTATTAGAAGAGCTAAAAGAAAATACATTCTCTAAGTACGATATTATGACTGTTGGTGAAGCAAATGGTGTTAAGATTGAAGATGCTGAGCTATGGGTTGGAGAAGAGCAAGGTAAGTTCAATATGGTATTCCAATTTGAACATTTAAGTTTATGGGATGCAGAGAAGAAGAAAGACCTTGATGTTGTAGGATTGAAAAAAGTATTAACGAAATGGCAAAAAGGATTAGAAAATAAAGGATGGAACGCTTTATATATTGAGAATCACGATAAACCACGTATCGTTTCAACATGGGGAGATGATAAACAATATTGGCGTGAAAGTGCAACAGCTCTAGGGGCGATGTATTTCTTTATGCACGGTACACCGTTTATTTATCAAGGCCAAGAAATTGGTATGACAAATGTTCAGTTACCAAATATTGAAGATTACGATGATGTAGCAATTAAAAATTTATATCGCGAGAAAATTGCAGAGGGCGTACCACATCAAGATATGATGGAGATTATATGGGCTTCTTGCCGCGATAATTCACGTACACCTATGCAGTGGAATGATGAGATGAATGCTGGTTTCACAACAAGTACACCTTGGTTTAGCATGAATCCAAATTACAAAGAAATTAATGTTGAAAAGCAAAAAAATGAAGAAAAGTCTATTTTCAATTTCTATAAGAAAATGATTGCCCTGAAAAAAGAGCACGATGTACTGAACTATGGTACGTACGATTTACTTTTAGAAGACGATCCACAAATTTATGCATATACACGTACGTTACAGGATGAAAAAGTCATTGTAATTAGTAATATCTCAGAAGAGGAAGCTGTGTATAATGAGGGTTCATTTGCACTAGAACGCAAACGTTTGCTTTTAAATAACTATGAAGTTGCGGAACATGAAGAAGTAACAACAATTGCTTTAAAACCTTATGAAACAAGGGTTTATCGCATTTCATAATAAAAAAGGATGCTCTTTGAGCATCTTTTTTTATGAAAAAAAATAAATTTCTATTGCAAAGTGAAAACGCTTTTATTAAAATAGATTTATGAAAACGGTTGCGTAAAAAGAAAAATGATATGAGGAATCGTTTTCATAAAAGGGACAGAAATTATAATTTAAATCATTATGTTGTTATAAATAAAGGGGAGGAAGAACAGATGAAAATTACGTCTTTTGATTTTTGGCAAAAGTTCGGGAAAGCTTTATTAGTTGTTGTAGCCGTAATGCCAGCAGCTGGTTTAATGATTTCCATCGGTAAGTTAATTGGTATGTCTGCTGGGGATGTTAACGCAGTTCATACAATCGCTCGCGTAATGGAAGACATCGGTTGGGCAATCATTACAAATCTACACATCTTATTCGCAGTAGCAATTGGGGGATCTTGGGCGAAAGATCGCGCGGGTGGTGCATTTGCAGCGCTATTAGCATTCGTCTTAACAAACCGAATTACAGGAGCTATATTTGGCGTAAACGCTGAAATGTTAGCGGATTCAAAAGCGAAAGTTTCTTCAGTAATAGCGGGAGATTTAATTGTAAAAGATTACTTTACTTCTGTACTTGGTGCACCTGCATTAAACATGGGAGTGTTCGTAGGGATCATCACAGGTTTCTTAGGAGCTACTTTATATAACAAATATTATAACTATAATAAACTGCCACAGGCATTAGCATTCTTTAATGGAAAACGATTTGTACCATTCGTTGTAATTCTTTGGTCTACAGTTACTGCGATTGTATTATCACTTCTATGGCCATTCATCCAAAGTGGGTTAAATGAATTTGGTCGCTGGATTGCAGCTTCAAAAGATAGCGCACCAGTTGTTGCACCGTTTGTATATGGAACGTTAGAGCGTTTATTATTACCATTTGGTTTACACCATATGTTAACGATTCCGATGAACTATACAGAGCTAGGCGGAACATATACGATGTTAACTGGTTCAAAAGTTGGACAAGTTGTAGCAGGACAAGATCCATTATGGCTTGCATGGATTACAGATTTAAATAATTTACTAGCAAATGGAGATACGAAGGCATATAACGATTTATTAAATAACGTTGTACCAGCTCGTTTCAAAGCTGGACAAGTTATCGGCTCAACAGCAGCGTTAATGGGGATTGCATTTGCGATGTTCCGTAACGTGGATAAAGAAAAGCGTGCAAAATATAAACCAATGTTTTTATCAGCAGCATTAGCAGTATTCTTAACAGGTGTAACAGAACCAATTGAATTCATGTTCATGTTTATTGCTCCAGTATTATATGTTGTATATGCTATTACAACAGGACTTGCATTCGCGCTAGCTGATTTAATTAACTTACGTGTTCATGCATTTGGATTTATTGAGTTAATTACTCGTACACCAATGATGGTTAACGCAGGTTTAACAAGAGACTTAATCAACTTTGTTATTGTTTCATTAGTGTTCTTCGGTCTTAACTTTACACTATTTAATTTCTTAATTAAAAAATTCAATTTACCAACACCAGGGCGTGCAGGTAACTATATTGATAATGAAGATGAGGCATCAGAAGGAACAGGAAATGTACAAGACGGTTCACTAGCAACAAAAGTTATCGATTTATTAGGTGGAAAAGAAAATATTGCTGACGTAGATGCTTGTATGACACGCTTACGTGTAACAGTAAAAGATTTAGATGTTGTTGCATCAGAAGCACAGTGGAAACAAAATGGTGCTTTAGGACTTATTGTAAAAGATAAAGGTGTACAAGCGGTATATGGTCCGAAAGCTGACGTATTAAAGTCAGACATTCAAGATATGTTAGGTGCGTAATAATATGAAATTGCTAACTTTAAACTGTCATTCTTGGCAAGAAGAGAATCAAATAGAAAAGATACAATACCTTGCTAAAGTAATTCAAGAAGAAGAGTACGATGTCATCGCATTGCAAGAAGTAAGTCAGTCCATACAAGCTGAAAATGTATGCGGTAACAAGAAAGAAGATAATTTTGGACTTTTACTATTAGAAGAGTTAAAAGCGCTACATGTAAAAGATTACAATATTACTTGGGATTTCTCTCATATTGGTTATGACGTGTATGAAGAAGGATTAGCGATTATAACGAAGCATAATATTATAAAAGAAGATACGTTCTTCATTTCAGAGAACGAGGATACAACGTATTGGAAAACGCGTAAAATTGTAAGTGCAACAATTGCTTATAATGGTAAGGATATAACGTTTTACTCTTGCCATCTCGGTTGGTGGAATGATGAAGAAGAGTCATTCGAAGGTCAAGTCGATCGTTTGATGGAGCGTGTAGATAGCAATAAGCTCGCCTTCTTAATGGGGGATTTTAATAACAATGCTCGGTTGGAAGGCGAAGGTTATGAGTATATGATGCAAAAAGGGTTGTATGACACATATGAATTAGCAATAGAGAAGGATGAAGGAACGACTGTCCAAGGTGAGATTGCTGGTTGGGATGAAAATAAACATAATTTGCGAATCGATCTAATATTGTGTAACCAAAGTAAAAAAGTTCATTCTTCAAAAGTTATTTTTAATGGTACAAACAGAAATGTAATTTCAGATCATTTCGGTGTAGAGGTTCAATTGGATATATAATAGAAGAAATCCTCACAGAGAATAAAAGCTGTGAGGATTTTTTTTAGGAATACAAGTATTTCCAAGAGAAAATACTTGTATTTTTTATGACATTTCATATATATTTGTTATTATTGAATGTAAAACCGATTTGGTCATTTTGTATTCATACTTTGACTCACTTCGTTATATAATGAAGTAAGTGAAAGTTAATGGGAAAAAATAGTACGTTTTTGGTTAATACACGATGTAGAAAGTGATATAATTGCAAAATGCATGTATCATTTTCTAAAGAAGGAAAAATATATAATTAGGTGATAACTTCTATGAAACAAATTTGGCGTATTTATAAGACAGATTTACGGAATGTAGCCAAACATTGGGCTGCAATTGTTATTGTTTTAGGATTAATGATTTTACCATCGTTATATGCATGGTTTAACATTAAAGCTTCTTGGGATCCATATGGAAATACAAAAGAGGTTCCCATTGCAGTTTCTAACCAAGATGCAGGTTCTAATTTAAGAGGGAAAGATATTAATATCGGGAAAGAGATTGTAGACTCCCTTAAGAAAAACAAAAATCTTGGCTGGAAATTTGTAGATGAAAAACAAGCAATTTACGGAGTTGAGCGTGGGGATTATTATGCAAGTATTACGATTCCAAAAGACTTCTCTGAAAAAATCGCAACTGTTCTGGATGAAAATCCGAAAAAACCAGAACTGGATTACTATGTGAATGAAAAAGTAAACGCGATCGCACCGAAGATTACAGCAAAAGGTGCATCAGGTATTACAGAAGAAATTAGTAAAAACTTTGTAAAAACAGCAAACGGTGAGATTTTTAAAATTTTCAATGACCTTGGAATCGATTTAGAAACAAACTTACCAAGTATCGAAAAAGTAAAAGATCTTGTCTTTAAGCTAGAAGCGCAGTTCCCAGAAATGAATACACTTATGGATAAGGCGTTAGATGATGCAACTCGAGCAGAAGATGTTGTGAAAGTAGCGCAGAAAGATTTACCTGTTGTAGAGAGTGTAATAAATGATGGGCAGGAAGCATTGGCGAATTTAGATAAGTTCTTTGCAAGACAAGATCAAACATTAAAAAACGCTCCAGGAACGATAAGAAATGATTTAGTAGCAGCAAAAGGCGTTATGGATAGTGCAGCTGTATTTACTAACTTTTTAATGAATCCAGGTGTGGATTTAAATATTCCTGATTTCTCTGGAATGAATGGATTACCTGAATTCCCTGCAAGACCGGACCTTTCTAAGTTGAATAATGACGGATATAAAAGTATAGCGCAAAATATTAATCAAACAGTAAATAATGTTTTAAGCTCATCACGTGCAGGAACAGCTTATGGGAAAAGTGTTTTAAATGGATTGCAAAATGGTCAGTTTGATTCAGAACAAGCAAAGAAAGATTTAAATGCAGTATCAAATCAATTGCAAGCTCGTACAGAAGGTATTTCGTATCTTATTAATGTATTTACTGAACTTCAAAACTCAGCGACGACTGATTTTGGAAAAAGCTTTTTCCAAGGGCGAGTGGATCGCCTAACTAAGCTGAAAAGTGGTATGGAAAATGCAAACAACGGTATTAAAGATATTGTAAATGTTATCGGTACAGGACAAGAAGTAAAGAAAGATGTAACAGATGTAGCAAATCAAAAATTAGATGCAGCAAATGCATTAATTGATCAAGCTGAAAAAGATTATAATGAAACGTTTGTAGCAGATTATAAAAAAGCAGTTAGCACAGTAGATCAAGCGAAAGCTAATGCGAATGAAATATACGATAATGCAAAAGCTGATTATGATAAAGCGAAAAATGGTCTAGAAAGTACTAAATCTAGTGTCCAAAAAGCACTAGAGGATGTACAAAACAAAGGTATTAATGGTTTAGAAGGTTCGAAGGAAGCCTTGAAAAGCTTAAATGGTCAATTCCAATCTGGAATCGGTTTAATTGATGATATGATTCCAGTTCTAGAAAGTACAAATAAGGTTTTAGCGGATGTAAATAGTGATAAAAACCTTAATAATGGAATCGCAAAATTAAACAAAGCGAAAAGCAGCTTACAAAAAGGTGTAGAGGCAACGAATAAGGGAATTACACTTCTTAACAATGGCCAGAAACCTACAAAAGATGTAATTGAAAGTATTAACAACGCTGCGAAGGGCGGATCAGCTCAATTAACAGATGTATTATCGACGTATGATTCAGAAATTGTACCTAATTTCAATACAGCAATTGCTCGTACAAAAGAGATGTCGAAAAATACAACTCAAATTTTAAATGATGCAGACAAAAAGCTTCCAGATGTTAAAAAATTACTAGAAGATTCATCAAAAGGCTTAGTAGACGGTAGAAAGAAATTAGTAGACATTAAAGCTGAAATGCCGGAGACTGAGAAAAAGATTAAAGAATTAGCAGATAAAATTCGTGATTTTGAATCTGAAGAGGATTTAAAAGACATTATACGCTTATTGAAAAATGATGTTGAAAAGCAAAGTGATTACTTTGCGAATCCAGTAAATTTAAAAGAAAATAAATTATTTGCGATGCCGAACTACGGTTCAGCGATGTCACCATTCTATACAGTGCTTGCATTATGGGTAGGCGCATTATTAATGGTTTCATTATTAACGGTAGAAGTACACGAAGAGGGCGCGAATTATAAGAGCCATGAAATTTACTTCGGACGTTTATTAACATTCTTAACGATAGGTCTTTCACAAGCGTTTATCGTATCGATGGGAGATATATTCTTACTCGGTACGTACGTAGTCGATAAGTTCTGGTTTGTGTTATTTAGTTTATTTATTGGTGGAGTCTTCGTTTGTATCGTATACTCACTCGTTTCTATTTTCGGAAACGTTGGGAAATCGATGGCGATTATTTTACTTGTACTACAAGTAGCAGGATCGGGCGGAACATTCCCAATCCAAATGACACCAGCGTTCTTCCAAGCGATTTATCCGTTCTTACCATTCACATACGCAATTAGCGCAATTCGTGAAACAGTTGGTGGAATGCTTTGGGATATCGTAACGCGAGATTTACTTGTGTTAAGTGCTTTCGTAGTAGTTATGATTGTTGCTGCGTTATTACTGAAAACACCAATTAACAAATCAAGTGAAAAATTTGTTGAGAATGCAAAAGGAAGTAAAATCATTCACTAAAATAAAAGGTTCCTACCGATAGAGGTAGGAACCTTTTTGTTTAATCAAATTTTAATTTTTTTAATGCTTCCGCGAATGGGTTATTTAATGGTTCTTCTTCTTTTTTCTGTTGTTTCATATATTTTTGAACGTCGCGTTTATCGGCTTTGTTTCCAGATTCTTTTTTACGTCGCTCTTGGAATGTTGATAATTTCTCGCGATAGCCACATTTACATGCGAAAATTTGGCCTGCACCCTCACCACGTAATTCTAGTTTCTTTTTACATTGCGGACAGCGAGCATTTGTTGTACGAGATACATTTTTACGATGACCACATTCACGGTCTTGGCATACGAGCATTTTCCCCTTTTTTCCATTTACTTCTAGCATTGGTTTACCGCAATCTGGACAAGACTTCGTTGAAATGTTGTCATGTTTATATTTCTTATCACTCGATTTAATTTCAGCAACAATTTCTTTCGTATAGTTCTTTATTTCCGAAATGAATACTTCTTTCTTTAATTTTCCTTTTGCAATTGCTTCAAGTTTTTGTTCCCACTCACCAGTTAGTGTAGGTGATTTTAATTCTTCTGGTACTAAATCAAGTAATTGCCGACCTTTTGATGTAATGTGAATATCTTTACCACGTTTTTCAATTAAGAAAGAATTGAAAAGTTTGTCGATAATATCTGCACGTGTCGCTACAGTACCTAATCCACCAGTTGATTTTAACGTATCAGCAAGTTGTTTATTTTGCGTATCCATATATTTTGTAGGATTCTCCATTGCTGAAAGTAAAGTTGCTTCATTAAAGCGTGCAGGTGCTTTCGTTTGACCTGATGTTTGCATAAGTAACTTTACAGTTAATGTATCGCCCTTTTCAATGTGAGGTAGAATCTGCTCTTTTACGTCATCAGTTACATCATCGTCTTCAAATCGATTTTCGTATACTTCCTTCCAACCAGCATGTAAAATCGTTTTTCCGCGTGCAATGAATGTTTCATTGCCGACCTTTGTGCGTAACGTTAGTTGTTCGTATTCGAATGCTGGGAATAAAACAGCTAAGAAACGTTTTACAACTAAATCATAAATTTTGCGTTCTTTATCTGTGAATGCTGCGAAGTTAACGTATCCTTCTGTTGGAATAATCGCATGATGATCGCTTACTTTACTATCATCAACAAATGATTTGTTAGGTTTGATAGGCTTTTGTAATACTTTATGTGCGAAGGGACGGTATTCTCCAACACCACATGCTTTTAGACGTTCTGGAAGTGTTCCGACGATATCAGATGAAATGTAGCGTGAATCTGTACGAGGGTACGTTAGTACTTTATGCTGTTCATACAATTTTTGCATAATATTTAATGTTTCTTTAGCAGAGTAACCGAACTTTTTATTTGCATCACGTTGCAATTCAGTTAAATCGTAAAGACCAGGAGAGAATGACTTCTTCTGTTTCTTATCAATTTCCACAACAGTAGCATTTTGTTTATCTAAACTTTTTACAATACCATCGATTTTTTCTTTATTAAAACTACGGCTATTGCCATTTGCATCTTGCCAAGTAAGTTTGAGCTTCTCCATTGTTTGAGCTTCGATGCCGTAGTAAGTTTGAGCTTTGAAGTTCTTTATTTCATCCTCACGACTAGCAATCATAGCAACAGTAGGGGTTTGTACACGGCCGCAATTTAACTGGGCATTAAAGCGAGTCGTTAAAGCACGAGTTGCATTAAGACCGATATACCAGTCAGCTTCTGAACGTGCAACTGCTGAAGCGTATAAATTGTCATAGGCTTTACCTGGTTTTAAATTTGCAAAACCATCTTTAATTGCTTTATCGGTTACAGAAGAAATCCATAAACGTTTGATTGGTTTATTTAGCTTAACTTTATCGATAATCCAGCGTGCGACTAATTCCCCTTCACGTCCAGCGTCTGTTGCTACAATAATTTCATTTACATCTTTTCTAAGTAGCTGACTTTTTACAGCATTAAATTGTTTACCAGTTTGTTTAATAACCGTTAATTTCAAACGCTCAGGTAGCATCGGTAAATCTTCTAAATTCCACTTTTTATATTTCACATCATAACTTTCTGGATCTGCTAATGTAACGAGATGACCTAAAGCCCAAGTTACAATATATTTACTACCTTCAAGGTAGCCATTTCCTTTTTTATCGCACTTAAGTACACGAGCAATATCTCGTGCAACGGAAGGTTTTTCAGCGATTACAACGCTTTTCGACATATTAAAAACATCCTTTCAAATTTCCATAAGTTAAATATAGCATACATCTTCTTGAGATTCAGTTTCGCTCCATATTTGATCGGTTTTTAGTGGGATGAACAAAACACTCACTGATTAAAGTTTCACTTGATTATGTTTATTGTTATATAGGTTGCTTCTATATTAAATAGAAAAGTAAAGAACTTGTTATTTTAGTAGAATAAGAGTAGACTTTGAAGTAGATGAATAATTAGCACATGGGAGTTTGTGGATGCAAACTGAGAGTATGACTAGTCCGTCATTAACCATTTGAACCTGTTGGATAATGCCAGCGTAGGGAGAGTGTAAAAGCACATGTTCAGGCACTTTGCGTACGCGCAAAGTGTCTTTTTGTGTATCTCCCATCATTATAGTTAGGAGATGAAAAGGATGAATATGAAAGAAATTAGTAAAGTAGTGGATTTGGTGAGAGAATCTAATCCGCTCGTTCATAATATTACAAATGTTGTTGTAACAAATTTTACTGCTAACGGTTTGTTGGCACTTGGAGCATCGCCTGTAATGGCGTATGCAAAAGAAGAAGTAGCAGAAATGGCTAGCATTGCTGGAGCGTTAGTATTAAATATGGGGACACTTCGTCCTGAAGAAGTAGAAGCGATGTTACTCGCGGGTAAATCAGCAAATGCGAACAATGTGCCAGTACTATTTGACCCAGTTGGTGCAGGAGCAACTTCGTATCGAACAGAAGTTGCGAGACATATTCCAGCCGAAATAGATTTAGCAATTATCCGCGGAAATGCGGCTGAAATAGCAAATGTTATTAATGAGAAATGGGAAATTAAAGGGGTAGACGCTGGTACTGGAAATGGCAATGTTGTAAGTATTGCAAGGCAGGCAGCAGATGAACTAAATACAGTTGCGGTCATTACTGGAAAAGAAGATGTTGTTACAGATGGAGAGAGAACTATTGTTATTCGAAATGGTCACCCTATTTTAACGAAAGTTACGGGAACAGGTTGTTTACTAACTTCTGTAATAGGAGCATTTGTAGCAGTGGAAAAAGATTATGTAAAAGCAGCAGTAGCCGCATTAACGTTTTATGGTGTAGCTTCGGAACTGGCAGCTGCTAAGGCGGTAGAAAAAGGGCCTGGTAGTTTCCAAATTGAATTTTTAAATCAATTAGCGAATACAACTTCAGGTGATATTGAGAAGTATGGGAAGATTGTGGAGTTAGAGTAAGAGGGAGTGAAAGAAATGGCACGCATTGAAATAGATAAAATGTCTAAGCTATTGCAAGTGTATTTTATTATGGGAAGTAATAACTGCACGAGGGATCCTTTAGCTGTATTGAAAGAAGCGTTAGATGGTGGAGTGACACTTTTTCAGTTTCGTGAGAAGGGGGAAGGTTCTTTAATCGGAGAAGATAGAGTGCGCTTTGCAAAAGAATTGCAGACGCTTTGTAAGGAATATAGTGTTCCTTTCATTGTAAATGATGATGTAGAATTAGCCATTGAATTAGATGCAGATGGTGTTCATGTTGGACAAGATGATGAAGGAATTACATCTGTTCGTGAAAAAATGGGAGATAAAATTATCGGCGTATCTGCTCATACAATTGAAGAAGCACGTTTTGCAATCGAAAATGGAGCGGATTATTTAGGTGTTGGTCCTATTTTCCCAACGAGTACGAAAAAAGATACGAAAGCGGTTCAAGGAACGAAAGGATTAGCTTATTTTAGAGAACAAGGAATTACAGTGCCAATCGTTGGTATTGGTGGGATTACAATTGAAAATACAGCGGCAGTTATAGAGGCGGGTGCGGACGGTGTTTCAGTTATTTCAGCAATTAGTTTAGCGGAATCTGCGTATGAAAGTACGAGAAAATTAGTTGAAGAAGTAAAGAGAAGTTTGTAGGGAAGGAAGTGTAGTATTTTAAGTGCTACATGAAGAAATAGACTGCCCAAAATTTAAACAAATATTTGATTAAAAAAGCACAAACCTCTTTAAATAAAGGTTTGTGCTTTTTCTTTAAAACATAATTGAAATTAAGAGCATTCCAATTCCGATAGAAGTAAATGTTGCAATTAGGCCCGGAATCATAAAACTATGATTTAATACGTATTTACCGATACCTGTTGTACCAGTACGGTCAAAGTTAATGGCAGCAACGATGGTTCCATAGTTTGGAATGAAGAAATATCCATTTACTGCAGGGAACATCGCAATCAGTAGCGCTGGTGGAATACCAAGAGATAGTCCAAGTGGCATTAAGGCACGAACTGTTGCTGCTTGGCTGTACAGTAAAATAGATAGAATGAATAGTGCGATAGCAAATAGCCAAGGTGCACTTGTTACTAAATGCTGAATCGATCCTTGAATCATATTTAAGTTTCCATTAAAGAAAGTATCTCCCATCCAAGCGATACCGAAAATAGCAACAACTGCTGTTGCTCCTGCTTTAAAGACGTTACCAGATACAATGCTTTCTACATTTGGTTTACAGAAAATAATAATAAGAGCCGCGATAGTTAACATAACCATCTCAATTGTGTTCGGCATGGAAAGACGGGCTAACTTCCCATCAACTATCCATCCTGGACGAAGTGCTTCAAATGAACCAAGAAGTACAACAAGGAAGGTTCCTACAAGGAAAAGGATAACTGATAATTTTGCGCCCTTTACACCTACAAATTCTTTTTTCTCTTCAAGCTTAGGAATTAATCCTTCTTTTAATCGTTTTAAGTATTCAGGGTCTTCATTTAATTCTTTTCCCATCTTACTAGCAACAAATGCAGCTATCATACAAGCGATGAAAGTAGAAGGGATACTTACTTTTAAAATATCTAATAAGGTGATTTTATAGTCAGCTAACATTGCTAAAAGTGCAACTGTTGCAGCTGATATAGGACTAGCTGTAATTGCTTGTTGGGAAGCAATTACGGCAATTGACATTGGTCGTTCTGGTCTAATTCCGGATTCGCGAGAGACTTCAGCGATAACAGGAAGTACAGAATAAGCAACGTGACCAGTTCCTGCACAAAGTGTAAATAAATAAGTAACAATTGGAGCAAAGAATGTAATGCGTTTTGGATTTTTTCGTAATGCCTTTTCAGCTAGATGAACAAGGTAGTCCATTCCTCCAGCGGCTTGCAAAGCACCAGCAGCTGTAATTACTGCCAAAATCATAAGCATTACATCGATAGGAGGCGCCGTTGGTTGTAAGTGGAAGACAAAAACGAGTATTGCCATACCAACTCCACCCATTACTCCTAAACCAACTCCGCCTAGGCGTGCACCAATAAAAATACAGAGTAACAAGGTAAGAAATTGTAGCCAAAACATGATAAACTACCTCCGAAATTCATTAGTTAAGATATATTCGAATAGTTTAATTTGAATGAAAATTAAATAAATACCCGAAGAAATCCTTGTTATTTATACATTTTTTATTATATAACATAAAAAAAGTAACATTCACGTACTTTTTGAAATTATTTTGAAAAAGCAATTCATTAAAAATTTGTATTTATATCTCTAAATAAGTAGACATTTTGATTTATATGTTGTAATCTTTGAAAGAGAATAAATTAATTCTCATAGAACTCCCATATCGTTCAACTCGTTCAGCGAGAAAGGCAAACTGATGGAAACATGAGGACGCAAAACTACAGGAGCTAAGGTCGAAAGGCTACGCTAGCCAGTTACCGGACGGATAGGGTTGGTCTTGGCCAATGCTTTTACATTGGCTTTTTTTTATTCTCGAACATATTGAGAAACATTTTCAAACAAAATATTCATATATTTTGTTTTTTTTGTTTATGTTGATTAAGGAAGGTGGATATTAATGAAAAAATATTGGCATAAGTTATCGTTCCTTCAAAAGAACGTCTTATTAACCGTATTAGTTATTTTGACGCTTGTTGGAAGTATGGGTGCGTTAAGTTTCAACATGTTTCAAAATAGTATGATGTCTTTATTTGAAAGGCAGTCTATTGAAACAGGAGAAATAGTATTAAAAAAATTGGATTTAGAGTTAGTTAGAGACATGGCGAAAGATCCTACAGCCGAAAAAGTGAAAAAAGAAAAGTTAACAGAGAAATTAGATGAAGTTTCAAAAGAATTGAAAAGTGTTGGACAAACGTATGTTACAGGAGCAAAGCCGAATGAAAAGCGAGAATTACAACTCGTTGGTTTGACTACAGAGTTAACAAATGCGTTTCCTATAAAGCCGGGAGATTATTATGAACAACCCGCTCATTGGATGAAGGCATACGATAAAGTGATTGATACGAAAAAGGCTCAAATGACAGAAGTATATGAAGATGAAATAGGTTCGTGGGTGACAATATTAGAACCAATTACAGATGGAGAAAACAATATTGTTGCAATTATTGCGGCTGACTTAGATGCTTCCATTGTTCCTATTACAAAAGAGAAGTTTATGATACAGGGCTTACTCTTCATCATTATTTCATTAGCAATTGCGACTATTACTCAATTCTTTATCGTGCGTCACTCGCTAGCTCCATTAAAAGATTTACGAGAAGGGTTACGTAAAATTGGTGAAGGTGACTTAAGTATTAAATTAAAAGAAAGACCAGATGATATTGGAATTATTAATGTTTATTTCAATAACACGATTGAAAAATTTAAAGGGATTATAGATAAAGTAAGGCAAACTGCTGAGCAAGTTTCTTCTTCTTCACAAGAATTGTCGGCGAGTACAGAGGAAAACAGCATGGCAGTTCAAGAGATTGCAAGTTCTATTGAAGGTTTAAGAGTAGGGGCACAGTCTCAAAAAACTTCAGTACAACAATGTTTAGGAATTGTACATGGAATGGAAGATAAGGTAGAAGAAATAACTGGGGCTGCAAAACAAGTTGCGGTTGCTTCTGAAGGTATGGAACAACATTCAATTGAAGGTAATGAAGTGATTGGACAAATTATTAATCAAATGAGTTTAATCCAAAATGCAGTACAAGATTTATCTTCCATCATTTATTCGTTAGAAACAAGGTCAAAAGAAATTAGTGATATCGTAACTGTAATTACAGGTATTTCAAATCAAACAAATTTATTAGCTTTAAATGCTTCTATTGAGGCTTCACGTGCTGGAGCAGCTGGAAGAGGGTTTGCAGTTGTTGCTGATGAAGTACGAAAATTAGCAGAACAAACGGAAGCGTCTGCAAAAGATATAGCGAAATTAATTGGTGAAACACAAGCTGAGACAGAAGATGCTGTAGTTTCCATGCAAAAAGGTTCAAAAGAAGTAGAAACTGGAATTTCGCTTGTTCAAAGTAGTGGAGATTTCTTTGAAAAAATCTCAAAATCAGCGCAATCTGTTACAGATCAAGTAAAAGCTGTTTCCGGTAATTCGAGTGACATTTTACAAAATAGCCAGAATATTGTTCAAGTCGTAAATGAATTATCACATATTGCAAATACTTATGCCAACAGCAGTAGTAATGTTGAAGAAAGCATGAAAGAGCAAGAAATATCAGTACAAGATATTGCAGAATTAGCGACTTCTTTAAGTTGGCTTTCTCAGGAATTACAAGAGCTTATTGGTGAGTTTAAAAGCGAATAAGGAGAAAGTTCAATTCTAATCAAGGGGGTATCTCCGCTACTGATTATGAATTGAACGAATCTGCCCTTTAATAAGGGATGAAAAAGGTGTGAATTTTCACACCTTTATTATATTTAAGAGAGGAATTTACATAAATATGAAATTAGCAATTTCTTATAATGAGATGGTAAAAGAATTTTTAGGAAAAGTAGAAGGAAGTATTAAAATACCTAAAGATGTGCAAGGAACAGAACTTAGGATAAAAAGGAAAACGGAACTGTTTTCAAATTTGACTCGCATTGTGGATTTAATAGGAGCGACTACAACGTGGTTATATCATATTTCTAAAGAAAAACATATTGTCGTGCTTTATCATGTAAGAGGAAGTTTATTTCCGATTACTATTGAAGTTTCTAATTTTCTCTCCTATGAAAGTTTAAATTTACAAATTGAAGAGCAACTGGAGCAAATTAAAGAAATGAATGAGGAAGAAATAGAAGAGTTTCAAAACGGTAATACATTATATGAAATGTCACCTATTATTATTGGTGAAACATATTATGAGCTACAAGACATGAATACATTACAATTTGTATTTAGTAAAAATATGAAAAGTGTAGAAATAATATTTAATAGTGTTAATTGGAAAGAGACAACGATTACTCGTTATGCACAACAAATACAAGGTATTTTAATTTATATATCAAGAAATAATGATAATTATATAAAACGTTTTAATATTATTACAGAGGCCGAGATGGCACTTTATAGTCAAGTGAATGATACGACAGCAGTATATCCTGAGAAAAGTATCGTCGATATGTTCTATAATACTGTTACTCAATTTCCAAATCGTATAGCTTTATCTTCAAGGGAAGGTACTTTAACTTATGAGGAGCTAAATAAAAAAAGTAATCAAATAGCTCATATGTTAATTAAAAACGGCGTCCAATTAGGAGACTATGTTGGAATATTTATGAAACGTAGCATAGACACAGTAGTAAGTATGGTAGCTATATTAAAAGCTGGTGCAGCGTATGTTCCAATTGATCCAGATTATCCCGAAAGTAGAATACAGTACATTATTCAAGATAGCCAAGCGAAAGTTATATTGATGAAAGAGACGCCTATAACATGTGATGGGGTTCAAACAGTTTCAATGTATGATAGTGAAACTTATGAAGATATAGATGTAAAGTTGTCTATTCATTGTGACGATGTAGCTTATATGATTTATACATCTGGTTCAACAGGGAATCCAAAGGGAACGATGTTAGCACATAGAGGCGTTGTTAATCTGTATACTTGGATGAAAAAGCAATATGAATTGACAGAAGAGGATGTATTTGCCCAATTTCCTTCCTTTAGTTTCGATGCCTCTGTATGGGAGTCATTTGCTTCTTTATTCTGCGGAGGAAACTTGTATGTATTACTAGAGGAAGAGCGATTGTCTGTAGAAGCATTTGCAAATGCAATCTATAAAGTGAAAGCAACTTCAATCTTGGCATTAGCAACAATTTTTGTTCGACAAGTAGCAACTTATTTAGCAGAAGAAGATATATATAAGCTAGCTTCCCTAAAAAGAATTGCGATTGGCGGTGAAATGTTGCCTGTAGAGGTTATTAAATTGTGGAGAGAAAGAATAGGTACAAATGTTGAAATTTATAATGTATACGGACCGACAGAATGTACTGTAGTGACGACAACCTATAAAATACCTAGTCAGTTAAATGAGGATGTTGCGAGTATTCCCATTGGTAAACCATGTGCTAATTATCAAGTTATGATTTTGGATGAGAATATGAATCTTTGTCCAATTGGTGTACCTGGTGAATTATATATAGATTCAGTGGGATTAGCAAAAGGGTATTTTAATAAGCCTAATAAAACAATTGAAGCTTTTATTCCGAACCCTTTTAATCCTATAGTTAATATATATAAAACAGGTGATATCGTTAAGTTGCTAGAGGATGGAAATATAGAGTTTTTACATCGGAAAGATGATCAAGTAAAAATTAGAGGACATCGTATTGAACTAGGAGAAATCCAAAGTAAAATTTCTCAAAATCATAATATAAAAGAAAATGCTGTTTTTGCTAAGAAGAGTAAGGAAGGTAGCCAATATTTAATCGCGTTCTATACAACTTTAAATAAAAAAGAAATACCAGAATTAGTTTATCAGTTACAAGAGCAATTACCAGATTATATGGTGCCATCTAAACTAATTTATATTAATGAATTACCACTTACACCTAATAAAAAGATTGATGTTAAGAAGTTAGCTCAGTTAGAAGAAAAGTATGAACCGGTTCGGCTACAAGAATATGTTGCACCTTCTAATAAAGCAGAAAAACAAATAGCGAACGCCTGGGCGGAAGTATTAGGAATTTCAAAAGTTGGAGTGCATGATGATTTCTTTACAATTGGTGGACATTCATTAAAAGTATTACGAGTCTTAACATTGTTAAAAGAAGATTTCTCACATTTAACAATTCAAGATTTCTTTAAAGAAAGAACGATATATGGATTAGCTCGAATTGAGCGAGAAGTAAAAGTAGAGAAAGAAGAAGTATTTCGTGAATATAAAGTGATTCACGAGCCAGATACTATCACGTATGCAAACGTTTTGGAAGAAACCCAGATTTCAAATGTCTTTTTAACAGGAGCTACTGGTTATTTAGGATCACACATATTATATGAATTGTTGAGAGATACATCTGCTACTATTTATTGTTTAGTAAGACCAACCAAAGATGTGCAGCAAAGAATTATAGATACATTAACAGGCTACTTTAATGATATATGTGAAGAATGGTTACAGCGTATACAGGCCGTAGCTGGTGATCTGGGAGAAGAGTATCTTGGGATGAGCGAAGAAGAATTTATGTTCATCAGTTCTAAGATGGATACGATAATTCATTGCGGTGCAGATGTAAGACATTTTGGAGATGTAAAACAATTTGAAAATATAAATGTCCAAGGAACTAGCCGTATGCTAGCATTAGCGGAGAAAGGTGCTACATTCCATTTTATTTCTACAATTGGTATCCCGTTAGAATTAGCGGTAGATCAATGGGATACATACATGAAAACTGGTGATTTTAATTACAGTGTAGACTTAGAGAATGTATATTCAAATAGTAAACTACAAGCGGAAAACATTGTTCGTGAAGCAATGAAAAATGGTTTGCGCGGAAATATTTATCGTGCAGGTAATTTAGCATGTCATTCAGAAACAGGTTCGTTCCAACAAAATATTGAAGGAAACGCATTTTATCGTCTTATTAAAACAATGCTATTAATTGGGAAAGCACCAAATGTGAAGTGGAAAGTTGATTTCACACCAATTGATTTTGCTAGTAAATCAATTGTATCGTATTTACAAGATGCGCAAATTGTAGGAGAGACGTTACATATTTGTCATCCACATCAAATTGAGTTTGAACAATTTATACAGCTAATTGGAGAGTGTGGATACAATCTTGAAATGGTTCCACTTTCAGAATATGTAAATACCGGACTTGCATTAGCGAAGGGAAATGAAGTAATAGCAGAGTTAATTGCTTCTCAAGTTGCAGGAGATGGAGCACAGCAATCTGAAATTGTAATGGGTACGCGTAGAACGAATGAATGGATTAAGAAAAAAGAATTGATAGTACCAGCAATTAATAAAGAATTTATACAGCAGTTATTAGCTCATGGTGAAAAAGTTGGTTATTTTCCAAAAATAATGAAATGATTATGCATGCTTTTGTTTGTTCAATAAAATAAATCATGCTACAATGAAAACGAATTAAGGACCGGGGAGCCAATTGGCTGAGAGGATGTAAGTAAACATCGACCCTCAACCTGATCTGGATAATGCCAGCGTAGGGAGTTACTTAAAGTGATGTAGCATATGTTATTCTGTAATAACTTGCATACAAGGCTTTCCTACGCAGTAGGAAAGCCTTTTCTTATTTTTGAAATTTAATTTTATAAGGGGGATTTTATTATGTCACAACAAGTTACAATGTCATTTTCAGTAGTACCACAAGCGAAAACGAAAGATGTATATTCTGTTGTCGATAAAGCAATTGAAGTTGTGCAACAATCGGGAGTTCGTTATGAAGTAGGGGCAATGGAAACAACTTTGGAAGGAGAATTAGATGTACTTCTTGATGTCGTTAAACGTGCGCAACAAGCTTGCGTCGATGCTGGAGCAGAAGAAGTGATTACTTCTATTAAAATCCATTATCGTCCAAGCACTGGTGTAACGATAGATGAAAAGGTTTGGAAGTACCGTGATGAATATGCAAAACCAGAAGCAATCTAAACTTATTACAACTATTTGGCTTATCCTTCTCATTGCGATATGGGAAGGATCTGTTTCATTATTTAAAATCGAACCGTGGATTTTACCAAAGCCTTCTGCCATTGTTCAAGAATTAATTGGGATGAAAGATTTACTATTACCAAATACGATGCAAACACTGCAGGAAGTTATAATTGGACTATTATTTGCAATTTTATTGGGGACGAGCATCGCAATTATTATGGATGTTATACCGTTATTTCGTATTTTAATAAATCCATTGCTCGTTATTTCGCAAACAATTCCAATTGTTGTACTTGCACCGCTATTTATTATTTGGTTTGGATATGGGATGTTGCCGAAAGTAATGGTCGTAATACTCGTTTGTTTCTTCCCAATTGCGCTTAGTATTTTAGAAGGTTTTCAAACAGTAGATAAAAATATGCTGAAACTGTTACAAACAATGAAGGCGACGAAATGGCAAGTTTACCAGAAGGTAAAATTTCCAGCAGTGCTCCCATACTTTTTCTCAGGTTTAAAAATTGCAGTTACATATAGCGTAATGGGGGCAATTATCGGAGAATGGCTCGGTGCAAGTGAAGGATTAGGCGTTATGCTTACGAGGGCTACAAAATCCTTTTTGACTGCCCGAGTATTTGGTGTTGCAGCAATCATCGTTATGGTGACATTATGCCTGTATTTTATCGTAGAGTTTATGGCAAGAATAACAGCACCATGGATATATAGAAAGGACGGCAGAAAATGAAAAAAGGTTTGAAAGTTATGTTAGCTGCCTTAGTAGCGGTAGGTGTGGCTGGATGTAATCCGGCGAAGAAAGAAGAAAGTGCAAGTAAAGATCAAAAAGTAAAAGTAGTATTAGATTGGTTTCCAAATACGAATCATACTGGCTTGTATGTAGCGAAAACGAAAGATTATTACAAAAAGCAAGGATTAGATGTAGAAATTATTCAACCAGGTGACAATGTAACAGCAGAGCAAATGATAGCATCAGGAAAAGCAGACTTCGCAATAAGTGCACAAGAAAATGTAACGTTAGCTCGTGTAGAAGGAATTCCTGTTGTATCTGTAGGAGCGATTATTCAGCATAACACTTCAGCGTTTGCATCGCTTAAGAAAGACAATATGACGTCACCGAAAGATTTTGAAGGTAAACGTTACGGCGGCTGGGGAGGACCAGCAGAAGAAGCGACATTAAAGACGATTATGGATAAACATCAAGCTGATTTTAATAAAGTTGAAAAAATCATCTTAGGACAAACAGATTTCTTTAAATCAATTGGCCGTGATGCAGATTTCGAATGGATTTATTACGGTTGGGATGGTATTGAAGCGAAGCGTCAAGGAAAAGAGTTAAATACGATTATGGTGAAGGACTTAGATCCAGCGCTTGATTTCTATAGTCCTGTTATTATTACGAGTGAAAAACATACGAAGCAAGATAAAGACTTTGTGAAAAAGTTTATGAGTGCAACGACAGAAGGTTATAATTTTGCAATTAAGGAACCGAAAGAGGCTGCTGATATTTTAATTAAAGCTGTTCCAGATGTGAATAAAGATTTAGTTCAAGAAAGCCAAAAATGGTTAAGTACGAAGTATCAAGATGATGCTAAAGCATGGGGAGTACAGAAGGAAGAAATTTGGACGAATTACATGAATTTCTTATATGACAACAAAGTTATTAAAAAGAAAATCGATGTAAAAGATGCTTTTACAAATGAATTCCTTCCAAGTGAAAAATGAGCGGATTACAAATAAAAAATATAGTGAAATCTTTCGACGGAAAGAATGTATTAGAGAATATTAGTGCCTCTATACAAGAGGGAGAGTTTGTTTCCTTTGTAGGACCGAGTGGTTGCGGGAAAAGCACATTATTAAACATGATTGCAAATGTTGAAAAACCAACAAGCGGGAACGTAACGTATAACGATAAGCAAGTACAAGAGCAAGATGTTGTTAGTTATATGCCACAACAAGATTTATTACTACCGTGGCGATCAGCTTTGCAAAATATCGTTCTTCCGTTAGAAATTGAAGGAAAGCCGAAAAAACAAAGGCTGACAGAAGGAATGGAAGCATTAAAGCAGTTCGAACTAGATGAATATGCAAACCATTATCCAGATGAATTGTCTGGTGGTATGCGTCAAAGAATTAGTTTTCTGCGCACATATTTATGTGAAAAGCCAATTATGCTGCTTGATGAGCCTTTTGGTAAATTAGATGCATTTACAAAAATGGAAGTACATAGCTGGCTTTTAAACTCTTGGCATCAAGAGAAGCAAACAATCGTTATGGTTACACATGACTTAGATGAGGCAATCTTGCTTTCAGATCGCGTATTTATTTTATCTCAAAGACCAGCGTCAATAGTTGGCGAGGTACAAGTGAAATTACCTAGGCCGAGAACGATGGATATGTTAACATCACTCGAATTAAAAAAGGATAAAGAAGAGATTTTAAGTGTGTTAGCTCCTTATATGAAAAAATAGAAAAAGCTGATGTTTTAATTTTAGACGAACGGACTAATCATTTGGATGTAGAAACTAAGATGGCTTTACAGGAAGCGTTACAACAATACAAAGGAACGGTTTTAATTGTCTCACATGAACCTTCTTTCTATGAATCGTAGATAACAAAATTATGAAATATAGAAGAATGGAATACTCAACAATATGAATAAAGAAAAGGCATTAGCTTTTATGAGCTAATGCCTTTTCTTTGTGATTAACATGATTTTCGAGAACTCTTACATGAGAATTGTATGAAGAAGCACTCTTATGGTGCGCTTATAAGCGTGCTTTTTCTTTTGTTATATTTATAATACGAAAGCCTTTCCCTAACAGGTGACTATCTTTCTTTATATATATAGATAGTTCAAAATGGAATAAAAATAATTCCTTTATGTAAAGGATAATATGGATATTATAGGAAGACAATAGAAATTAAAGGGAATTCATGTAAAATTCAAATGAACTTCATATAAACTTCATATTAGAAATTAAATATAATTATAATAGGTTATTGTGATATTTTTGATTTTTCATAAAATTAAAAGTTTGAATTTAGGAGGTATTGCTCAAACCTAAATTCAAACTTTATTGAAGTAATTAATGGATATTACGTCTAGTTTTCGCTAATGACGGCATTTAAAAGTTCGGCAGGATTACCTGTTCCTGCACCGCCAATTGTAATAGATCCACCAGGAGGAATTTCACCATTCCATCCTGCGTTCGTAATTACATAATGATTATTTGTTTTACTACTAATTTTAGAATCCCAAACTTGTGTTAAATTGCCGCTATAATCAAATTCTAATTTCCAATTTTTAATAGGAGTCGTTCCATTATTTTTGATTATAATTGAGAAGTTATAACCGCTGCCCCAATTCGAAGTGACTGAAAATGTAGCAGTACCATTTCCATCAGGAGGTGTCGTATTAGCTTCATCCGTTTTGACAGTAAGAGCGGTAGGTTGTGATTTATTTCCAGCAGCATCTTTGGCAATTACCGAAAATTTGTATTCCGTATTAGGTTTTAAGTTTTTAATTGTAATGCTATTTGTTGTTGTACTCCATTTCTCTTCTCCAGCAGTAATTTCATATTCCGTAACTCCTACGTTATCAGTAGATACAGTCCAGTTTAATTGAACTGAGTTTGAATTTTTATTCGTAACTACAATGTTTTTAACATTCGTTGGTGGCTCAGTATCTTTTTGACTAATAGGTCCACCAAGTAATTCTTTTACTAGCGTATCAAGTAATTTTGGACCACTGCAACTATATTTTGGACTTGTACGGCAATCTCCGCTTAGTTCCCAAAACATTGCTCCATTTAAACCTTTCGTCTTTATATAGTCTGTTTTGTATTTCATAGATTCATTGTCATCGTAGCTAATAAATGTGCCTGTAGTTGCATTATATAAGTAAGGTACTTTAGCTGTGTCATTCCAGTAGCGTACAAAACCATTTTTATTAACGTAATTGGCTGCTAAATCACCGTAATCATACACACCTGTGTCACCGGTAGAGTAATCATCCCAAGTACCTTTAGAAGCAAGTTTCCCATCACTACCTGGTTTGCAAGGTTGATATTGTCCGTTATTTTCTTTGCCACAACTTTTCCAGCCACGTCCGTAAAAGGGTACGCCTAATACTAGTTTATCGACTGGAACACCTTCATTTGTATAAACATTTATAGCACCATCTACGTAAAAATTCGTATTTGCTGCTGGGTCATTTGGATCCTTATATAGAGCTGCATTATGATTAGAAGTAGCTTCCCATCCGCCGTGGAAATCATATGTCATAATATTAATCCAATCGAGTATTTGAGAAATTTTCTTTAGTTCTGTATGATCAGCGTAGCGTTGACTTGCACCTGAAGCGATTGTTAGTAAATATTGTTTGCCATCTTCAGCACCTGCTTTATTCAAAGCATTTCGGACGTCTTGAAGAAGGAGAGTGAAATTTTGTTTATCTTCAGGACGATAACTACCACCAGGAATCGTTTCAACGCCCGGATATTCCCAGTCTAAATCTACGCCATCAAACCCATATGCGCGAAGAAAAGCTACTGTAGATTCAGCAAATACTTTTCTTGTTTTTTCATCAGCGGCCATATCAGAAAAGCGGTTAGACCAAGTCCAGCCACCAACGGAAATAATTGTTTTTAAGTGAGGATATTTAGCTTTTAATCGTTTTAGTTCCCCGAAATTTCCGCAACGGGCATATTTATCGCAATCTTCCCAAGTTGTCCCTGAGCCAGGATACGATTTGGTAACATCAGCCCATGGTTCACCGAGTACGAGAGTACCATTAGGAACCTCTTTATTTTGCAATGGTACACCAGATTCTTTACAGTTCCACGTTTGTTTATTTGGATTATCAGGATGAGTAGAAGGGTTTCCATGTTTTCCGTTCCAACAAATATCCGCGAAAGCATAGTTAAGGTGAGTAAGTTTTGATGCATCAATGTCAGCAACTTGATAATTACGTCCGTAAACGCCCCACGAAGGAAAGTATCCAACAATTTTTTGACTTTGCTTTGGTGAATCTGCTAATGCGAGATTTGGATTAATAAAATTTGTGAGAAAAAGAGGTAAGAAAAGTAGTAGAGATAGTAATAACAGTGTGAATTTTTGAGACCTCATAGCCATTTCTCCTTTCAAAATAAAAGATATATTTAAAGGCATACGCCAATAAATCAAAATGAATCTAGACGTATAAAACGTCTAGATAAAATGATCAGACATCACGAAGTCTATACAAGGGAGCTGGGGGTGATTAAATCGTAACAAATGTAAGATTTAGTGTAAACGCTTTATTAAATTGAAAAAGACTTTCTCAATACAAAAAGGCTTGAATACAAACTGTATATGAAAACGAAAGATCGGTATGGGAGGAAAAAGCTCATTATAAATAAATTTGAGAAAAAATTGTATGGAGCCAATTATTAAAGGCATAGAAAGATAAGGAAATATCATGTAAAATAATAGTAAAAATATGTAAAGGAGGGAATAGTGTGGATGTGTTTTTGAACATTGCTGAAGAAAAAATTCGACAAGCAATAAGGAATGGTGATCTTGATTATCTTCCGGGAAAAGGAAAACCACTACAATTAGAAGATCTTTCAATGGTACCTCCAGAACTTAGAATGAGTTATAAAATTTTAAAAAATGCGGGAATGATTCCACCAGAAATGGAACTACAAAAAGATATATTAAAAATAGAGGATCTAATTGCTTGCTGTTATGATGAAGAAGAGAGAAAGAGATTAGGAGAAGAGTTAACAGCAAAAACGCTTCGTTTTCAGCAGGTAATGGAAAAGAGAAAGATTAAAGATAGTTCAGCTTTTCGTATGTATCAAGACAAAGTATTTCGTAAATTACGCTAAGAGGGATAAGATGACTACATTTAAAACGATAGAAGAATTAGCGATCTATATCGAAGAACAACAATTGGTACTTCTGTTTATTAAAACGGAAAATTGTGGTGTTTGTGATGTTATGCTAAGAAAAGTAAATTGCGTATTAGAGAATTATGATTACGTAGAGAAAATAGAGATATTACTACAAGACATGCAGGAGATTGCGGGGCGATATGGAGTATTTACAGGGCCAACAATTTTATTATTTCATAATGGAAAAGAAATTCTTCGTGAATCACGCTTCATTTCACTTGAAAATCTAGAGAGAACCATTCAATTATTCGAGGAATAAGGGAGGCTTTTAAATGGAATTTATTATTGTCATACTATTATTTGTTGTAGTTGGAACAATCGTAACAGCAGTTCGATCGAACAAAAAGAAGGTAAATCTTACAAAACAAAATAACATTCATAATTCATCTAACAGCTCATCACCATTATTTTTCTTTGCTGGATCTGATAATGATAGCTCGCATGATGGCGGCTCACATGATTGTGGAGGATCTTTTGGGGGAGATAGCGGAGGAAGCTGCGGTGGCGGTGGTGATTGATAAAAATGCGCCTTATATAGGCGTATTTCTTTTTAAACAAACGTTTGATTAGTCGGCTTACATATGCATAAACACAGTTAAACAAACGTTTGTTTAATATTTTTAACATACTAAGGGGAATGGAAATGAAAAGGGAACCGAAAGTGAAAAATAAGGGGAAAGTAGTGTTATTTTTATTAGCTGCGGGAGGCGTATTTCTTGTTAAATTAGCATTTAAATTTGGAACCATACATATGATTCGAAATTGGTTTGAAAGTACGTTTTCTTAAATAAGGAATATAGCCTCTTGCGATAGAGGTTTTTGATTTGTTATTATTAGACTGAACGGTCGGTTTAAAGAGGTGTGAATATGAGAAGAAGCGCAGAAGAGATAAAGAAAGAAATTGCATATAAAGCAGAAAGTCTATTTTCACAGAAGGGCTACGCAGCTACATCTATGGAAGAGATTTGTGAAATTACAGAGCGAAGTAAAGGAAGTATTTATTATCACTTTAAAAGTAAAGAAGAATTATTTTTATTTGTAGTGAAACAGCATACGTATGATTGGATTGAAAAATGGAATGAAAAAGAGAAGTTGTATAGCACTAGTACTGAAAAACTATATGGTCTCGCCGAATATCATGTAGAGGACATACAGCAACCAATTTCAAATGCAATAGAGGAATTCTCTATGAGCCAAGTTGTAAGTAAAGAGATTCTGGATGAACTGTTAGCTTTAACTAGAGAATCATATGTTATGTTTGAGAAATTAATTGAAGTAGGTATAGAGTCTGGAGAGTTCCGTGAAGATAATACTCGTGATCTTATGTATATTGTAAACGGATTATTATCAGGACTTGGAGTGCTTTACTACGAATTAGATTATAAAGAGCTGAAACGTATTTATAAAAAGGCAATAGATGTATTGTTAAAAGGAATGGCAGCTGAATAATAGGTCAGTTGCTTTTCTTACAAAAAAAATTAGACCGAACGGTCGGTTTGTGAAAGGGGAATGAAAATGAACGCTTTATTTAAAAACCGAGCATTTATGCTCGTTATGGCGTCTGATATTTTACAACAATTTGCAATTTGGATCAGAAATATGGCTCTTTTGTATTTTATAATGGAGCGAACGAATAATGATCCAGTTTCTGTTTCGTTGTTATCAGTTATGGAATATGCACCTATTTTTATTTTCTCGTTTATCGGTGGTGCGCTAGCTGATCGCTGGAATCCGAAAAGAACAATGGTCGCTGGAGATGTATTAAGTGTACTGTCTATTATAGGAATTGTCTTGTTGTTAAAGCTGGATTATTGGCAGGCTATATTTTTTGCAACACTCATTTCCGCGATTGTAGGTCAGTTTTCTCAGCCCTCATCTTCGCGTATATTTAAGCGCTATGTAAAAGAAGGAGAGGTAGCAAATGCGATTGCATTTAACCAAACATTACAGTCATTATTTCTGATTTTTGGACCAGTGGTAGGATCGCTTGTGTATACACAACTTGGTTTATTTACATCACTATATAGCTTAATCATTTTATTTTTGTTATCTGCTATCGCCCTTTCATTCTTACCAAAATGGGTTGAAAAAGAGCAGGTGGCGAGAGACTCATTAAAAAATGATATAAAAGAAGGTTGGAAGTATGTTCTTCATACGAAAAATTTACGTATGATTACGATCACTTTTACAATTATGGGTTTGGCTGTTGGATTAACGAATCCATTAGAAGTATTCCTTGTAATTGAACGTTTAGGTATGGAAAAAGAAGCTGTTCAATATTTAGCGGCAGCTGACGGAATAGGTATGTTACTCGGTGGTATTGTTGCTGCAGTTTTCGCTTCAAAAGTGAATCCGAAAAAGATGTTTGTATTCGGTATGGGTATATTAGCGATTTCATTTTTAGTAGAAGGGCTATCTACATCATTTTGGATTACTAGTTTCATGAGATTTGGAACAGGTATTTGTTTAGCTTGTGTTAATATTGTTGTCGGTACGCTTATGATTCAACTTGTACCAGAAAATATGGTTGGAAGAGTAAATGGAACGATTTTACCACTGTTTATGGGGGCAATGCTAATTGGAACTTCATTAGCTGGAGGATTAAAGGAACTAACTTCACTAGTTACTGTGTTTTGTATAGCAATGGCACTTATTTTATTAGCGATAGGGCCAGTTCTACGCATGCAAATAAAAAAAGACGATGTTGCTAATAAAGAGGCACTAACAAATTCGTTAGTTTCGAAATAACTATTGTAAGGGAGCAAAATTGCTCTCTTTTTCTTTGAGGAACTTTTGACAACTATATGAGCCAATTATATACTGATGTTGTAAAAATAATTTTACAGGTTAGGAGCAATGGTGTGAAAAATCAAATCTATGAATTACGCACTGAAAATAATATTTCACAAGGCGCATTAGCTGATAAATGTAAGGTTTCTAGACAAACGATAAATGCAATTGAGAATAATAAATATGATCCAAGCTTAGCGTTAGCGTTCCGTTTAGCTGAAGTATTAGGAACAACTGTTGATAAATTATTTTTGTACAAGCAGTAGAGTCGTTCATTATAAGGCGCACCTTTAAAAATAAAAAAGATCCTCTTCTTATGAGAAGAGGATCTTTTCTTATAGCGTTTTAGTCTTTGGACTAGGTGGTGTAACGGATGTATTATTTTCTGGAACTCTAGTTAGTAAGAATCCTCCGATAATAAATAGAACAATAATACTAAGAACACCAGCGTTTGTTTTTCCTGTTAATTGCGTTGTAACACCGACTAATACCGGACCCATAATTGCGGCAAACTTTCCAAATATATTATAAAATCCGAAGAATTCATTAGCAGATTCTTTTGGTACTAGTTTTGCAAAGTATGAACGACTTAGTGCTTGAATACCACCTTGAGATGTAGCAACTAACATTGCTAAAATCCAAAAATCAAGTGTCGTTTTTAAGAAATAAGCATATGTGCAAATAATGATATAAATAATGATACCGACATATAGCATTTTTTTGCCAGTAAATGTTTCAGATAATTTTCCGTATAGTAAAGCAAATGGACAAGCGACAATTTGTGTTACAAATAATATGATTAATAGATTCGTTGCACTAATACCGAGATCGGTTCCGTAAGCGGTAGACATAGTAATAATTGTATCGACTCCGTCAATATAGAAAAAGTAAGCGATTAGAAACATAAATACAGTTTTATATTCTTTAATATTTTTAAAAGTATTAGCAAGACGTTTAAAGCTCATTTTAATAGGTCTTGGATGACGCTCAATATAGTGTGTTTGCTCTACGTTTTTTAGCATTGGAATTGTAAATAACCCCCACCAAAGAGCTGTTATTGCAAAGGAAATTTGACTAGCAATGCCGACCGATAAGGGAATAGTTCCTTTTTGAGAAAGAATAATAAGAGCGATACAACCGATAAAAGGAATTGTACTCCCGATATAACCTAATGCAAATCCTCTTGTAGAAATTCGGTCCATTCTATCTTCAGAAGTGACGTCTACTAAAAATGCATCATAGAAAATGTTTGCTCCAGCAAAGCCGATTAAGGCGAGCATATAGCACCCTAGCAATAAGTACCACTGAGAGGTTGGAACGACTGCTAACATACTTGTAAATACGATACCGAGTCCAAAGAAGAATGTGAAAAAACGTTTTTTAAATCCTTTATAATCAGCAACTGTGCCAAGAATAGGAGCAAGTATAGAAATTAAAAGTGTTGCGAATGAGTTTGCATATCCCCAATATGCTGTTGAAGTTGCCCCAGATAGTCCAGCTTCTTTTGCAGCTGCTTTAAAGTAAATTGGAAATAATGCAGTTGTAATGACGAGCGAGTATACAGAGTTCGCCCAATCGTATAATATCCAGCTTTTTTCTTGTCTGGACATTTTTTTCATATAATGTTCCCCCTTAAATTTGTTTTACTAACAGTGTACAAAAATAAAAATTATAAAAAGAGAAACAGTGATGAATTTTACATAACTTTTACATATATACACAGTTCTTTACAATTGGAGTAAATCCTCTACAGTTGCTCCGTCTGTTTCACCTAAGTGTAAACCTAGTAGTCTAGCGATAGTTGGACCTTCATCAATAAGTCTCATATATGGGATTGTCACACCACTTTTTATACCTTTTCCGGCAGCGATAAAAATTGTTTCATAGTTAGGTTTTGTTGGAGAGTATCCATGCGTACCAAATGTATATTTTTTACTAGGCGTAACATCTTTTTCGGTAATTTCTTTTATAAAATCTCCTGTATAGTTTTCAGTGAAATAATACCCTTCTCGTGCTTCTAACATGAATAAACAATTACCGTCTGCACCGCAGTCTTTCGCAGCTTCATCATGAAGTATAAATTCAATTCCGTTTTGTTTATTTTGAAGTAGGTCTTCAAGGAGTAGTTGTACCTCGCGAATTGTATCCGTATCATTTTTGTCCTTTACATATACATAGGCAGAGCCGTCGCAACTTTGGCAATAGGCTTTCCAGTCTACTAATTTTCCTTTTTTATTAAGAGATATAAGTCCTCTTTGATGGAATAGCACATTTAATTGGATGGATTTGTTTTCACTTAAAGCGCTATGATCACCAAGGGCAATAATTGTACTTTCTTCGTATAGGTCACCTTCTTTTAGTGCTTGAATAATTTTTCCTAGACGTTCGTCATGTCTCTGGATAGCAGCTATTGTTTCGTTAGATTCAAAGCCGTGATAGTGTCTTTGGGTGTCTAGATCGGTGAAATGTACAAACATGACATTAGGCTTTTTCGTCTGGATTGTATGCACAGCAGAGGCGAGGACGAAATCATCCAGCTCTGGTTGTGATAAACCATTTCTTATATGGCCGAAACGACGATTTAAATCTAATTGGTATAGTGGGCTACCGCTAAATAAGGAAACTAACACTTGATTTTGCCAAGGTCTATTGGGGAAAATTTCTGGTAAATTGTAATTGATGTTCGCTCTTCCAGTAACAGGCCATAGAAGGGCGGCTGTCGTTAAATTTGCTTTGCGCGCTTCATCATACAATGTTGTTCCTTTTATTGATTTTCGGTACCAATGCCAATCAGGTGATTCACGCCCTGGTTGAAGTAACGTATTGCTAACAACACCGTGCTTGTTAGGGTAATTACCGGTTACGATTGTTGAGTGGCTTGGATATGTTACAGAAGGATAAATTGGTTCTACTTTTTCGACAACCGTGCCTCTTTTTATTAGAGATTGGAAATGAGGTAGTTTTTGTAGTATAGGAAAATCTAAAGCTGATAAACAGTCGAATGATAAAATAATGACATGGTTTGTTAATGCTTTATCCATAAAGTTCCCTCCTGATTATATAAAACCTATTCTTATATATTACTATTAATACCTAGTAATAAAAATATATTTTTAGGTGAAAATTTATTATTTATTTTCAGAAAAATTAAACATATAATTAAGTATAAGGGAATCTATGGAAGGAGGAAACACTATGGATTGGTTAGATGGATTTGGTATCTTTTACATCATTGGTGGAATTACGATTATCCTTGTATTTGCTATTTCATATTTATTAAAGAAACAGTTTCCAGACAAACAGTTCGATATTATATTTGCACTTAGTTTAATACTTCTTTGCTTAGCGTCCTTTCCCGTTACAATGATGGTTATTGGTGGGTGGGAAGGAATGGGATATGGATTTATTGGTTTCTTTGTCCTACTTGGTACACTTATCGGTATGATTGCACATCAACTTGTGAAAATTACGCGGAAAAGCTACGTATAAAACTGTAAAAAACGAAAAGAATATATAATAATAAGAAAATTAGCTATTGTTTTAAAAAAGAATTTGTATTATGATAATCAACAAATTTATTTCGTTATAACGATGAAAAAGGACTAGTACATGTTCAACCTTTTTAGCAGAGAGAGAATCCGCCAGGCTGAAAGATTCTTAAAAAGGCAATATGGAACCTGCCTTTGAGTTCTGCATATGCAGCGGGAATTTCCCGTTATCAAAAAGAGAGCATGTGCAATTTTTGTGCATGAATCAGGGTGGTAACGCCGGCAAAGCTCGGTCCCTATTTAGGGACGCGGGCTTTTTTGTATTTTCTAGAAGGAGGAAGACTGACTATGGCAAAAGAACAAGTGCAAGCCATTACGAAGATGGAAGAGGACTTTGCGCAGTGGTATACCGATATTGTAAAAAAAGCCGAACTTGTTGATTATTCAAGTGTAAAAGGGTGCATGATTTTACGTCCGTATGGTTATGCCTTATGGGAGAATATGCAGAAGGTGATGGATGAGAAGTTAAAAGAAACTGGCCATGAAAATGTATATATGCCAATGTTTATCCCAGAGAGTTTATTGCAAAAAGAGAAGAATCATGTTGAAGGATTTGCTCCTGAAGTAGCATGGGTTACGCATGGTGGAGATGAAAAGTTAGCGGAAAGACTTTGTGTACGTCCTACATCTGAAACTTTATTCTGTGAGCATTTTTCAAAAATTGTGCAATCCTATAATGATTTGCCAAAGTTATATAATCAGTGGTGTTCAGTAGTTCGTTGGGAGAAGACAACTAGGCCGTTCCTTCGTACGACTGAATTTTTATGGCAAGAGGGTCATACAATCCATGAAACGGCAGAAGAATCGCAGGCTGAAACATTAAATATTTTAAACTTATATGCTTCTTTCTGTGAGGATTATTTAGCAATACCAGTTATTAAAGGACAAAAAACAGAAAAAGAGAAGTTTGCTGGAGCAAAGGCAACTTATACAATTGAAAGTTTAATGCATGATGGAAAAGCACTTCAAACAGGAACCTCTCATAACTTTGGGACGAATTTCTCAGAAGCATTTGATATTAAGTTTTTAGATCGTAACGGTAAGTGGCAATATGTGCACCAAACATCTTGGGGTGTATCAACAAGAATGATAGGCGGGCTAATAATGGTTCATAGTGATAATAATGGACTTGTAATGCCACCAAAAGTCGCTCCAGTGCAAGTTGTTATTGTACCAATTGCTCAGCATAAAGAAGGAGTTTTAGCAAAAGCAATAGAGTTACAAGCACATATTCAAAAGGTTGCACGAGTAAAAATAGATGCTAGTAATAAAACACCAGGCTGGAAATTTAATGAGTATGAAATGAAGGGGATTCCAATTCGATTAGAAGTTGGCCCTAAAGATATTGAAAAGAATCAAGTTGTACTTGTAAGAAGAGATACGAAGGAAAAAGAGTTTGTACCAATGGATCAATTAGAAGAACGTATTCCAGCATTACTTGAAGAAATTCATATTGCTTTATTTAATAAAGCAAAAGCATTTCGCGATGAGAATACGTATGTTGCGACAAATTTCGAAGAGATGAAAAAAATAGCTGACGAAAAGCAAGGCTTTATTAAGGCAATGTGGTGCGGGGAATTAGCTTGTGAAGAAAAACTAAAAGAAGAAGTTGGAGTATCTTCACGTTGTATGCCTTTTGAGCAAGAGCATTTAGCTGAAGAATGCATTTGTTGTGGTAAAGAAGCTAAACAAATGGTGTATTGGGGAAAAGCGTATTAATACTTTTTCTGATAGGTGATAAAAAGGACTTTGGGCTGCATAATAAAATATAATCCAAAGTCCTTTTTAGTTTTATACTGTATTTCATGTATTCTTTTGATGGAAGGATGCTGCTCTTATTTTACGTTTTTACGACGAATAAACAGTAACATACCAATTAGGAATGTTGAAAGACCCATTAAAATAGATATAGGGTAATGCGTTGCAGTATTAGGTAATTTATCACCTTGTTTTTTTGTATTATCTTTTACATTATCCCCTTGAGAACCTTTGCCCTCCTCAGAATTGCTATCGCCTTTAACACGATTGCCTTGAGAGCCATTACCACCTTGAGAACTGCTATCACCTTTAACACGATTGCCTTGAGAGCCATTACCACCTTGAGAACTGCTATCACCTTTAACACGATTGCCACCTTGAGAGCCATTACCGCCGTGTGAGCCACTGCCACCAGAACCATTGCCACCAGAACCGTTATCACCAGAGCCGTTGCCACCAGAACCGTTACCACCAGAGCCGTTGCTACCAGAACCGTTACCGCCAGAACCACTGCCACCGGAACCGCTGCCACCAGAGTCATTGCCACCAGAACCGTTACCGCCGGAACCGTTTTCACCAGAACCACTGCCGCTAGAACCGTTGCCACCAGAGCCATCGCCACCAGAACCGTTATCGCCGGAACCATTGCCGCCAGAGCCACTGCCATCAGAACCGTTACCGCCGGAACCATTGCCACCAGAGCCGTTGCCACCAGAGCCGTTGCCACCAGAACCGTTGCCGCCAGAGCCACTGCCATCAGAACCGTTTTCACCAGAACCACTGCCGCTAGAACCGTTGCCACCAGAGCCACTGCCACCAGAACCGTTACCGCCAGAACCGTTTTCACCAGAGCCGCTGCCACCAGAACCACTATCGTCCTGAGAACCGTTATTTCCTGGAGGTTTATTATTATCCTTTGAGTTTCCTTCTGCAAAATGATCGCTATTTTGTACAATAGCGTTTGTTAATGGTTGGAAGTTTTCAGTTGCAGCATTACCGATATTTAAACCGCTAAAAAAAGATAGAGAGAGTGTTGATGCTAAAATGAAGATTTTCGTCATGGTTTTCCTCCTAAGAAATGAATGTTCCATCTAAAATACATCCCTTTGTAATATTTCTTAGGAAAAAGAGTTTTATGCAAAAAAAACTATATATAGAAAAAGGTGGTGTATTTGTCAAAGCAGAAAAGAGTTAATGTAGATTTCCTACAAATAATAGAGGTGGAGAATTTACATTCATAACGGTAGAGGAAGTGGCAGTAGATGAAAGAGTATATAGCGTTTGATATTGGCGGTACGCAAATTAAGTATGGCATTATTTCAGAAGCAGGGAGAGTATTAAAGCGTAAAACAGTTGCAACAGAAATTCATTTAGGCGGAGAACAAATTATTCAAAAACTCATTCTTTTATCAAAAAAATTAATGAATGAACATACTATTGCCGGAATTGGTATTAGCACTGCGGGAATTGTTGATATTAATAAGGGAATTGTGACGGGAGGCGCGGATCATATTCCGGGATATAGTACTATTCCTATTATTGATAGATTGCAAGAGATATTAAAAGTTCCAGTATCGATTGACAATGATGTGAATTGTGCAGCGTTTGGAGAAAAGTGGAATGGTAGTGTAAGAGAGAAAGAGAACTTTATTATGCTCACCATTGGAACAGGAGTTGGGGGAGCAATTTTTATAGATGGAGAATTGTACCGAGGACATTCATTTAGTGCTGGTGAATGGGGGAATATGCTAATAGAAGGAAAAACGTTTGAAGAGGTTGCTTCGATTTCAGGATTAATTCGGCTTGTAAGAAAATATAAAGGCAAAGGCGAGTGGAATGGGAGAACAATTTTTGAGTTGTATGATAAAGGAGATAGAGAAGTTGCTCAAGCAGTTGGGATTTTCTTTAAACATTTGGCAATCGGAATTAGTAATCTTGCTTATATTTTTAATCCAGAAACAATTATTATTGGGGGAGGAATTACCGATAGAGGAAATGAGTTTTTAAAAGAAGTAAAAGAAGAGGTCAGTAAATACTTAAATCAAGAGATTTATAATAATTGTGAGATTGAACTTGCACAAAACGGTAATTGTGCAGGAATGATTGGTGCTATTTACCACTTATTACATCATCATAAGTAAATTATATGAATGTTTTCATATAACTGAGAATTTATCCTTTTTATCGATAGGTAAATAATGCTACAATATAAGAGAAGAATACAATATTTTCCGATATGGAAAATGCTTTGTAGAAAGGGAGAAACTTCATGCCTATTATTTTAGAAAAAGGTCAAAAGATCGATTTAACGAAAGGACAACCAAAAGTAGCAAAACTACAGGTTGGCTTAGGCTGGGATCCAATTGGGCAATCAGGTGGATTTCTGTCTTCATTATTTGGAAGTAAACCAAATGTAGATTGTGATGCATCTGTTGTTATGTTAGAAGGAGATCGTTTTTTAAACAAAAATGATTTAGTTTACTTCGGAAATAAACTTTCTACTTGTGGTAGTATTATTCATTCAGGAGATAATTTAACAGGTGAAGGCGCTGGTGATGACGAAACAATTTTCGTAGAATTACATAAAGTTCCGAGCCGTATTAATCGTTTAGTATTCGTTGTAAATATTTATGACTGTGTAAATCGTCGTCAAGATTTCGGGATGATTCGTAATGCATATATTCGTATTCAAAACCCGCAAACTGGTGAAGAATTAGCACGCTATAATTTATCGGATAATTATGCTGGCAAAACGACTCTAATTGCAGGTGAAATGTATCGTCACGGAAGTGAATGGAAGTTTTCAGCAGTTGGAGAAGGCACGCAAGATAAAAACTTAAGTGAGATTGTATCACGTTATCAATAAAATAACCGAGGAGGAATTGTATATGGCATCAATTTCATTGAAAAAGGGACAAAAGGTAGACTTAACAAAAACGAATCCAGGTCTTTCGAAAGTTCTTGTAGGACTTGGTTGGGACACGAATCGTTATGACGGACAAAACGATTTCGACTTAGATGTTAGTATTTTCTTAGTAGGTGCGAATGGTAAAGTTTCAGGAGCTGAAGATTTCGTTTTCTATAATAATCCAAAAGGTGCGAATGGTGCTGTAGAGCATTTAGGAGATAACCGCACTGGTGAAGGTGAAGGCGATGACGAAGCGATTAAAGTAGATTTGAAAAATGTTCCTGCTCACATCGAACGTATTTGTTTCACAATTACAATTTATGATGGAGAAGGCCGTAGCCAAAACTTCGGACAAGTTTCTAATTCTTTCGTACGTATTCTCGACGAAGAAAAGAATGCAGAATTAATTCGTTACGATTTAGGAGAAGATTTCTCTATTGAAACAGCCGTAGTAGTAGGTGAATTATATCGTCATGCAGGTGACTGGAAATTCAATGCAATCGGAAGTGGATTCCAAGGTGGATTAGCGTCTCTATGTAATAACTTTGGTTTAGATGTAGAGTAATAGATTTGATTTGTATATCCATCGGTGAAATGTATGTTTACTGATGGATATATTTTTAAAGATAAAAATATAGAGGTGAATATAGATGGTTATTCAATTACAAAAAGGCCAGAAAATCGATTTAGGTAAGACAAGCCCTGGTTTAACAAAAGCAGTAATTGGTCTTGGATGGGATATTAAATCTTATGACGGCGGAGCCGATTTCGATTTAGATGCATCTGCCTTTTTATTAGATGCAAACGGAAAATGTACGAAGGAAACTGATTTTATCTTCTATAATAATTTACAGTCTCCTTGTGGATCTGTTTTACATACAGGAGATAACCGTACAGGTGAAGGTGAAGGTGACGATGAGCAACTTGTTGTAGATTTGAAGAAAGTTCCAGCAGATGTGCACAGAATTGCTATTACAGTTACGATTTATGATGCGGAAGGCCGTAGTCAAAACTTTGGACAAGTAGGAAATGCGTTTGTTCGTTTAGCGAATGAAGAGACGAATGAAGAAGTTCTTCGTTTTGATTTAGGGGAAGATTTCTCCATCGAAACAGCAGTTGTCTTTTGTGAATTATACCGTCATAATGGACAGTGGAAGTTTAATGCAGTAGGAAGTGGATTCCAAGGTGGTTTAGGTGCGCTTGTAAGAGCGTATGGCTTGGATGCATAGAAAGGAAACGATATTCGTTTCCTTTTTTTGACCTTTCTATAAATCTAGCAAAGAATAGGGGATAAAGGTAAGATGAGTATTTTGCAAGGAATCCTTGATACGTATGCTCAGTTTTTCGACTTGGACATGTGGATTAAAGTGTTGCAAGATCCAGTATCTTGGGGATTAATTGGTACACTTGTTGTACTTGAAGGGTTGTTATCTGCTGATAACGCACTTGTGTTAGCAGTAATGGTAAAACACCTTCCTGAAGAGAAACGTAAAAAAGCATTATTCTATGGACTTATTGGAGCTTATATATTCCGCTTTATTGCAATTGGAATTGGAATGTTCTTAATTAAATTATGGTGGGTAAAACTTCTTGGTGCACTTTACCTTGCTTGGTTATCAGTAAAATACTTTATTGATAAGCGTAAAGGTGCAGGTGAAGAAGAGGAAGCTCATGGTATGAACCAAAACAGTATTTTCTTCAGAATGTTCGGTGTCTTCTGGGGAACAGTTGCAATGGTCGAATTAATGGATATCGCATTCTCTGTAGATAGTGTACTTGCTGCATTTGGTGTATCTAATGAAGTTTGGATTTTATTATTAGGCGGAATGCTAGGTATTTTAATGATGCGTGGTATTGCCGGTGTATTCTTGAAATTGTTAGAGCGTATTCCAGAGCTTGAAACGACAGCATACATTTTAATCTTAATTATTGCATCGAAAATGTTACTGTCTTTAATCGAGATTGAGATTAGTCATACACTATTCTTTATTATTTTAGTTGTAGCATTTGGAGCAACATTTATAATTCACTACATGAAGAATTCTGGACAAGCTAAAGAAGAAGTTGCAGCTACTAAAGAAGACAATAAATAATTGAAATGGGTTTGCTCGTTTTGTGAGCGCCCATTTTTTATAACCAAAAATAGTTTATAATAGAAGAAGGACTTAGAAAAAACGTAAATGTTTTTGGAGGTGAACTGTTGTGTTTTCACGTTTTACACTTCAACCATATGCATTAAAAGATGAATCAGATTTAAAGCAATTTGAAACGCTTTTAGAAAAACGTCCACAATATGAACTGACAGAGAATGAGATGAAATTTAGTTATATAGCATGTCGAATCCTTGGCGTTCCTAATGATGTAGATGAATATTTTAATGAACTGTTTGATTATAGTGAAGCGAAAGGAATCGAAGTTTTACACGAACAAAATTTAAACAAAGTGATTGATTCGGAAAAGCTTCGTCATATTCAAGAAGTGTTCGGATTACATCAAGAAGCACCAAATGGTCTGACAGTAAATAGGTTAGTTGCACACTTATCTGGGAAACAACTTTTACCGAAAGTAGACAATCCTGATTTACAGCATTACATACATACGACGTTTATTTCACTATTGAAATTATATGAGAAACAACATAATCAGTCGTTAAAGACAGAAGGCTTCCGTCGTTTCTTAATCGACATAATTAAACTAAGCGAAAATTACGTAGCGAAGTGGTTCTCTACAATTAACTATAAGAAACAAATGCCGCGTATCGTTTGGTATGGTGATGCACAGGAAAGCCGTATATATTTCTTATACTTTCTTATTATGCTCGGTTGTGATGTGCTTTATTATCATCCAGAAGGAAAAGATGGATTTGAGAATGTCGATGAAGAGGGAAGGACCTTTATTGTGTCTCATCCAGGCCGTATTTCTCTTGAACCATTTCCAGATCGCCGCCGCGAGCGTGTGGCAACAGTAGCGTATCAAGCTTCAAAAGAAATTGAGCAAGTACTTCACCACGATAATTCACTGCTGTACAAGCCGTGGCAATTCCGTTCCTATACGCCTGTAGCTCGTACACTAAAAACAACATATGATGAACTCTTTTTAATTACGAAAGAAAAGGCGTTTGTACGTCCGACATTCTTTGTTGAAAATAAACACATTTATATCCCTTCTTTATTTGCGAAAATATCAGGTGTTTCAAAGAATGATAAAGAGTATTTTCAACGATTAAAGGCTGTTACATCATTTGATAATAGTTTATTAATTAATACATTCCCGTTTACGAAAGAACAAAAAGCAAATTTCCAATATCATTACCGAGATGCATTAGACCGTGGGGGGAAATTACATCCTGATTTAATTATGAATAGCCATTGGTGGCCGCATAAGCGTTTACCGGAAGGTTTACAACATGGGATTGCAGAAGCGATTATCCATACGTGTGAAAGTGAAATGTGCAAACCAATTGCGAAAGAGACGAAACAAGATGTAGCGCTATATGTTTTCGCGCAACTTTCTCAAATACCACCGAATATTTTAGAACAGCTTGAGAAATTTGATTATTCACAAGATGTACCGAAAATTGTTATATTTAATAATGAGAAGAGTGGAGAGTTAACTCGTTCTGATGCTGTTTTATTACTATTTTTAAATCAAATTGGAGTAGATGTATTCCATTTCAATCCAACGGGAAGAAACGATATTGAACCGTATATTGAAGCGGGGGCATTTGATTCCCATTGGCTTGAAGAGGTTAATTTCGATCTTGAGTTTCATGGTTCATCAGCTTATAAAAATTTATCACAAACAATAAAAGGACTATTTCGTCCATTTTTATAAGGAAAGGGAGAATACTATATGAATAACCCAGTCGTACTAGATCCGAAAACAGAATTAAATGAGCAAACAGCACAAGATGTTCGCTTACAACTTAGAAAAGATGCGGATGTACAACGTATTTATAATGCGGTAGATATTAAAGATCAATTAGAATTAATTGAACTTGGAAAAGAACCTTCTATGGAAATTTCACGTTTTGCTGATCAAATTTTACATACAATGTCATTATCAAAGATAGAAGATTCTGGTGAATTATTAAAACAGCTTGGTAAAATTATGGACAGATTTGATAGCAAAGACTTTGCGGAAGAGAAAAGTGGTTTCTTCTCACGTATGTTCAAAAAAGCGGATAAAATGATAGAACAAATTTTTAGCAAGTATCAAACGATGGGCCGTGAAATTGATAAAGTATATGTGGAAATTACGAAGTACCAAGATGAGATGAAAAAATCAATTGGTACGTTAGATGGCTTGTATGAGCAAAACTTAAAATATTATTTAGACTTAGAGAAGTACGTAGTAGCAGGAGAAATGCTATTAGAGCGTTTAAATACAGAATTAGTTCCGATGTATGAAGAGCGTGTGCGTAATAATGATCAATTAGCAGGTATTGAATTAGAGTCGCTTAAAAACTCTGTTGAAATTTTAGAGCAACGTATTGATGATTTAGAAAAAGCACGTATGGTTGCGTTACTTACAGCACCACAAATTCGTATGATTCAACGTGGTAATAATAAATTAATTGGTAAAATTAATACAGCATTTATTACAACGATTCCTATTTTTAAAAATGGTATCATTCAAGCGGTAAATGCGAAGCGTCAAAAGCTTGTTGCAGATTCTATGGCTGAACTGGATCGCCGTACAAATGAATTACTTAAGAAAAATGCACAAAATATCGCAACGCAAAGTGTAGAAGTAGCAAGATTATCAGGTTCTTCTAGTATTAAGATGGAAACGCTTGAGGAAACTTGGAACATTATTTCAAGAGGTATGCAAGAAACACAACAAATTGAAGAGCAAAACAAACGTGAGCGTGAAGAAAGCCGCAAACGTATGGCTACATTAACTGAGAACATTAAAAAAGAATTACAAGGGTAAATGAAAAGGCAATGAGGACTATTCCTCATTGCCTTTTAGTTTCTCTTCACTAATTTAATAATCTCATTCACAACAAGTGGAATGATACTTAATAAGAGAACAAATCCCCAATCTCGCATCGTTAATGCATGTACACCGAATATATTTGCAAGAGGTGGGATAGAGATGATACAAACTTGCATTAAAATACCGATAAGAAGAGAGAAGACTAAATATTTATTTGTAAATACCCCAATTGAAAAAATGGATTTCGTTCTTGAACGCAAGTTAAATGAATGAACGAGCTGAGAAAAACTAAGAACGACAAATGCCATCGTTTGAGCGTGTAATAGAGTATCTTCATCAATTCGCTCTGGGAAAAGAGGGAATAAATTTGTATCTCCAGTATAGAATTTTGCTCCGGCGATAAAAGCTATTAGCGTTAAAAGTCCAATGATAACTCCATTGAAAATCAGGAAAGGAACGCTGCCACTAAATAAGCTTTCTTTCGCATGTCGTGGTTTTTCCTTCATCACATCTGGATCTTCAGGATCAACCCCAAGTGATAATGCAGGCAGTGTATCTGTAATTAAATTCACCCACAAAATATGAATAGGTCGTAGTGGTGTTGCCCAGCCGAGTAAAATCGCTAAAAATAAAGCGATAATTTCTCCGAAGTTACAAGAGAGTAGAAAGAGAATTGATTTTTTTATGTTACGATAAATATTTCTACCTTCTTCAACGGCTTTCACAATAGATGAGAAATTATCATCTGTTAACACGACATCTGCTGCCCCTTTTGCAACGTCTGTTCCTGTAATGCCCATCGCTACGCCAACATCTGCTTGTTTTAAAGATGGAGCGTCATTGACGCCATCACCAGTCATAGAAACGATATTTCCTTTCGCGCGTAATGCCTTTACAATTTTCACTTTATGCTCTGGAGAGACCCTCGCGAATACATTCAAGTGATTAATTTTGCTTGCTAGCTCTGTATCTGAAATGTTATCTAATTCAGTTCCAATCATAATTTCAGATATTTCTTCAGCAATACCAAGTTCTTTGGCAATCGCAAAGGCGGTATCTTTATGATCTCCAGTAATCATAACTGTGCGAATACCGGCTTTTTTACATTCTGTAATGGAATCTTTTACTTCAGTTCGCGGTGGATCAATCATACCGACAAAACCAATAAAGATGAGGTTTTCTTCGAGATGATCTATATCCACATTGCTTGAATTGTATTGTTTAAATGCGAATGAAAGCACTCTTAAAGCTTCTCGAGACATTGCCCCAGCAGCTTCTAATATTTGATTTTTATCAGCCTCTGTTAGATCCTCTATTTTACCGTTTTTAAATATGTGGGTACATCTAGGTAAGAGCTTATCGATAGCGCCTTTCGTCATGCTATAGTAGCTTTCATCGTATGTATGCACGGTTGACATCATTTTACGATCTGAATCGAAAGGTACTTCGTTAACACGTTCATGTATTTTTTCTAAATAATCTTTTTGCATGTTAAAAGTGGTTCCAGCAACGAGAAGTGCAATTTCAGTCGGGTCTCCCGTTTGTGATTCTTTATTATAAGACGCATCATTACATAGCACCATATTTTCTAACAATAGACGTTGCGCATCATTATTTACATTTAAACTTTCTAAGCGATCGTATGTGTTATCACTATAAAAGTGAGTAACGGTCATTTTATTTTGCGTTAACGTACCTGTTTTATCTGAACAAATAATTGTGACAGAACCGAGGGCTTCAACAGCTGGTAGTTTGCGAATGATAACGTTTTGTTTAATCATACGTTGCACACCAATTGCAAGAACGATGGAAACGATAGCTGGCAAGCCTTCTGGAATAGCTGCAACGGCTAAACTAATAGCAGTCATAAACATTTCTAACGTATCCCGGCCTTGTAAAAAACCGATGAGGAACATAATGATACAAATAGCTACAGCGACAAAGCCTAAATATTTTCCGACTTGTGCTAAGCTTTTTTGAAGTGGTGTCATATCATCGTCTGCTTCATGTAAAAGGGTAGCAATCTTACCAATTTGTGAGTTCATTCCAGTTTCAACAGCAACACCGACGCCTCTTCCGTATGTTACAAGAGTAGACATAAAGGCCATGTTTTTTTGATCGCCGAGTGGTACTTGTTCATCACTTTGCATGGAAGGGTGGTAGATTGCCTCTTTATCAACAGGGACAGATTCACCAGTTAGAGCAGATTCTTCAACTTTTAAATTTGCGGTTTCAATAAGGCGTAAATCGCATGGGATATATCGTCCGGCATCGAGCATAACGATATCCCCTGGAACGACGTGTTCAGATGGAATTTCTTTTAGTTCACCATGTCTCTTGACGATAGCTTTAGGTGTTGCCATCTTTTTTAGTGCCTCTAAAGCTTGTTCTGCTTTAGATTCTTGGACAACACCGATAACAGCATTTAAAACTACAACAAGCGCGATAATACTGGCATCCGCCCATTCACCTACAAAGGCAGAAATAAGGGCAGCAATAATAAGGACATATACGAGGACGTCATTAATTTGGGCGAAAATACGCTGCCATAAAGTGCGTTTTTGTTTTGTAGCTAATTCATTAGAACCGTATTGCTTTAAACGTTCACTTACAATTTCATCTGTTAAACCGTGTTGTTCGTTTGTTTCTAGGTCAATTAATGTTTGATCTTTCGTCTTACTGTACCAATTGCTCATAAGTAAGCACCTCCAGTAAAAACAGTTAGCAATGGTAGTGTTGCTATTATTTGTGAGTAGTATGTATGGAGAAAAAATCTAAGATGAGGTTCTACTTCTATTGTACAATATTTTACAGTTGGTTGAGGGAAAGAGATGAGTTGTCATGAATTTGTTGGAAATAAAAAAGAGCCTCATATAAGAGAGGCTTTTTTACTTTTTAATTAATGTACCTAATTCTTCTGTAATAGCTTGCATTTCACTAATGCTGAATGTTTCACGTTTCATAACATGATCATAAATGTCACGTAAATCTTCGTACATTTCTTCGTTAAAACTAGCAGCTCTCATCGCTCCAGCATTAACCATACGTAATTTTTCTTTAATAGCTTCGACCATATATTCAACGTTTTCTTCTGACTTTACGGATAAATCCACCGAAGTGTCCCCCTTTAAAATAACATAAGGCTATCTTAACATTTTTTATCATTTTCGTTAATGAATCTTTTCAATCCCATTAAATTAGTAGGGATTTCCTTTATATTTAATAATTGGTTGTTTATACTATAAGTATATATTAAGAAATGCACCAAGAAGGGAAGAAACAAAAGTATGGTTCAAGTATTGTTTGTTTGTCTTGGGAACATTTGCCGTTCTCCGATGGCAGAAGCGATTTTTCGAAATCTTGTCGTAAAAGAGGGACTTGAAGAGAAAATTGTCATTGATTCTGCAGGAACTGGAGATTGGCATGTTGGCCATCCGCCACATAAAGGAACACAAAAAATTTTAAAAGAAAATGCAGTCACTTTTGAAGGAATTAAAGCAAGGCAAGTAGAAAAAGAAGACTTAACAAAGTTTGATTATATTATTGCCATGGACAACAAGAATATAGCAGATTTAAAAAGTTTAGGTAAAACTGGAGGCTATATTGGTAGGCTGTCCGACTTTGTTCCAGACGGTGGCTGGACAGACGTTCCTGACCCTTACTATACAGGGAATTTCCAAGAAGTATATGACCTTGTAACAGAAGGGTGTGCAAAGCTATTAGCTTTCATTCGAAATGAACAAGGAATATGAGGAAGCTTAGAAAGAAATACTTTCTAACATAAGAAATGAAAGGGTGAAGGAATATGGCAAAGAAAAATAATATTGCTCGAAACATTGCGATTGGTGTAGCGGCAGGTGTAGCTGTATCCATGTTAAAGAAAGAAAACCGTGAAAAAGTAAAAAATACAGCAGAAAAAGCAAAAACAAAGATGATTGAAATTGGTGAAAATGCAAAGATCAAAGAAAAAGTGCAAACTGTTACAGATAAAGGACGCGAACTTGCTGATTTCAATGTGGTAAAAGCGAAAGTAGCAGAAATTAAAAAATTAACGCCATCTGTTGTAGAGACGTTAAAAGAAACGAAAGAAATTTTTAGTAAGAAAAAAGTTGAGCCAGAAGAAAAGCCAGAAACGATTGAAATTCAAGCTGTATCTCCAAAGGTAGATGAGCTGAAAGCAGAAGAAGAGCCAGTAGTTGCTGAAGATGGTGGTATGAAAGAAGCGCGTGAATTATTTATGAAAGACTCAAATGCAGTGGAAAAAAAAACTGAAGCGTACATTGAGTTAAAGCAAGATAAAGAAGAGAAGAAAAGCGTTTAAACATATATGAGAAAAATTTTAGAAAAGGTGAGAAGAAATCGTACTTATTCGTTTGGTAAAGATTTATATGACCGGACGATGCGCGATGATGTAGCGGGCTTGGCAGCACAGCTCGCTTATTTCTTCTTGCTTGCAATTTTTCCTGGGCTCGTTTTCTTAATTACGCTTCTTGGATTTATTCCCATTCAAACAGAGGATGTGCTTAGTTTATTAGAGGTTTATGTACCAGATGATGCAATGAACTTAATTGAGGTAAATGTAGATAAAGTTGTAAACCAGCAAAATGGTGGTTTATTATCATTTGGTTTATTATCCATGTTATGGTTTGCCTCAAATGGTGTTAATGCGGTTATGAATGCTTTTAACCGCGCTTATGACGTGAAGGAAACACGTTCTTTTATTACAACAAGAGCGTTATCAATTGTGTTTACATTAGCCATTATTTTTATGATTGTCTTTGCGTTAATTGTTCCGGTATTCGGACAAGTTATTGGAGCAGCAGTGTTTAAAGCACTCGGTTTATCAGATAGTTTTTCTTTCGTGTGGAGCATTACACGATTAGTAGCGAGTTTCTTCGTGCTATTTGCTTTGTTTAGTTTCTTATATACATTTGCCCCAGATCGAAAGTTAAAAAGAAGAGAAGTTATTTCAGGGGCGTTATTTGCTACTGTAGGATGGATTGTGGTATCGTACTCATTTGCTTATTATGTAGATAAGTTTGCGAATTACGCCAATACATATGGTGGTCTCGGTGGTATCATTATTTTAATGTTATGGTTTTACTTAACTGGATGGGTAATTTTACTTGGCGGTGAAATTAATGGTTTACTCCACCATTATAGAACCGGTGACAATAATTCCCGTAATGAATAATGAGCTCTTGTTCCATAATAAAAAGGAACAGGGGGGATATTTCATGAGTAATAATAAAAAGAACCATAACAATAAAAGTAATAATAAACAAAAGAGCAGTTCGCATCCAAAGCATAAAACGAGTAGCAGTGCGAACGGTCATAATAGCTATCATTAAAAAAAACGGGTCCTCTATGAGGGACCCGTTTTATTTGCTGCCTTTTAATAATCGTAAGCCATTCAAAATGACAAGAATCGTACTTCCTTCATGGCCAATAACACCGAATGGAAGAGCTAAAAATTGCAAGAAGTTTGAACAAATTAGCATGGCAATAACGGCTAGCGAAAAGATTACGTTTTGCTTCACAATACGGTTCATTCGTTTTGATAAACGAATTGCTTGGGAAAGACGAGATAGTTCGTTCTTCATCAGTACAACATCCGCAGTTTCTAAAGCTACATCTGTTCCTTCTCCCATTGCGACACCAATGCTAGCAGTAGCTAGTGCAGGTGCATCATTTATACCGTCTCCGACCATTGCTACTGTACCGTATTTTTCTTTTAACTTTTTAATCGTTTCAACTTTTGTTTCTGGTAAACATGATGCGTAATATTCCTTTATATTACTTTCAGAGGCAATTGCTTTTGCCGTTTCTTCATTATCTCCAGTAATCATAATTGCTTCGACACCAATGCTTTGTAATTCACGAATAGCAGCTATTGTTTCTTGGCGAAGCGTATCTTTTAAAGCGATAAGTCCAAGAATGCCTCCCTCATCACTAATATAAACGACAGTTTTACCTTCCTTTTCAAGTGAGGCAGAAATACCATTATGAAATGTTTTTGTTTCTTCACCGATAAAATCAGCTTTACCTATTTTATAAGCGTTGTTTTCGAATATTCCTTTTAGCCCAAAACCAGTTACATCTTCAACCTTTTCAGGTTTTTTTAATGTAATGTCGTACGCATGTTGTGCATATTTAACAATAGATTCAGCCAAAGGATGTGTAGAGTGACTTTCAATGGATGCTGTAATAGAAAGTACTTCTTTTTCTGTTATATTTTCTCGAACATATACATCTGTTACGGTAGGTTTACCTTCCGTTAATGTACCTGTTTTATCAAAGGCGATTGCTCTTACTGAAGCGAGGCGTTCTAAATGTATGCCACCTTTAAAGAGAATTCCATTTCTTGCTCCGTTAGAAATTGCAGATAACGTTGCTGGTGTAATGGCAGCAACGAGTGCACAAGGAGATGCGACTACAAGTAAGATCATAGCGCGATAAAACGTTTCATTCCAGCTCCAGTCAAGTAAGAAATGAGGAACGAACATCATAAGCGCAACAACGAGTAGTACACCTTTTACGTATGTTCCTTCAAACTTTTCGATGAATAGTTGTGATGGTGATTTTTCACTTTGTGCACTTTGGACGAGACGGATAATCTTTTGGAATAATGTTTGATCGCTCGGCTTCGTAATTTTAATTTCGATAGCACCACGTAAATTTACAGTACCTGCAAATACTTCATCGCCATGTCTTTTCTCATTTGGAATAGGTTCTCCCGTGATTGCTGCTTCATCGATATTTGTTTCACCGTTATGAATCGTACCGTCAGCAGGAACACGTTCACCTGGTTTAATTAAAATAATGTCGTTAATTTGTAACTCTCCAACAGGAACACGTTCCTCAGTTCCGTTGGAAATGCGTAATGCTTCTTCGGGTTGTAAGTCAAGAAGAGCGGAAATTTCTTTTTGGCTCTTACTTAATGTATAAGATTCCATAGCACCGCTGAGCGCGAAGATAAAGATTAAGATAGCCCCTTCTGCCCAGTAGCCAATAATTGCAGCACCAATAGCTGCAAAGAGCATTAGCATTTCAACATTTAGCTCTTTTTCTTCAATCGTATCTTCAATGCCTTCTTTCGCTTTTGCATATCCACCAACTATATAAGCAAGGATATAGCAAGTAATACCTACATTCATTACATCGTTCTTTGTGAATAACCAGCCAACTAAAATAAAAATACCAGATGCTACTGCAAATACAAGTTCATAATGTTTTTTTAATGTGTCCCATAAAGAGGGATGGGAAATTGTTTCTTTTGACTGTAACGTTTTTACTTCTGAGTTCATTACTACCCGCTCCTTCCGCATTCTTATTGAGAAAAATAATCAAAATCGAAACCCCTATAAAACGACGAAAGCTGCCATCCATAATGGATAGCAGCATTTCTGTTGAATCTGTTTTTAATAGTTCTTATGTTGTAATTATTCTATAGTATATCATATGTTTTTATGAGATGGTACGGTTTTGTTTCAAGTATAAACGGAAAACTTGTGTTTTCGCAACTCCTCTGGTATATATGAATATTGTTCATAAAAAGGTCGGAAAGGAAGACAACAAGTGAAGACAGAGAAAATTTTTACCCATCCGATTGGCGTATTTATTGCTGCAATAGTAGCAACTTTTTTATGGGGAAGCGCATTTCCTTTTATTAAATTAAGTTATGTTGAACTTGGAATTCAACCACAAGAAGTTGGAGAGCAAATATTATTTGCCGGTTATCGTTTCTTTTTATCTGGAGTCATGCTCTTATTATTCTTTAAAGTGTTAGGAAAAGATATGAGCTTCAAAAAAGGAACAGGGAAACAGTTAATACAAATTGGTTTATTCCAAACGTTTCTTCAATATATCTGTTTTTACATTGGAATGAGTTATAGTTCAGGAATTGAAGGAGCTATCATTTCAGGAACATCATCATTCTTTCAAATTTTACTCGCCCATTTTTTATATAAAGATGATGCTCTCAATATGAGAAAATTAATTGGGGTATCTATTGGTTTTTGTGGCGTCATTTTAGTAAATGTGCCGAGTGATGGTAGCTTATCATTTCATTTTGGGATCGGAAGCTTATTACTTCTTAGTGCAGCAATGCTGTATTCATATGGAAACATATTAGCAAAAGAAGGTAGTAAAACATTAGATATTGGTTATATGACAGCATACCAAATGATTTTTGGTTCTATAGGATTATTATGTATAGGGGCTTTACAAGTTGGAGTCATGCCATTTACATTTAGTCTACATGCACTACTTATGCTAATTTATTTATCTTTCTTATCTGCAGCTGGTTTTTACATTTGGAATACAATTATGAAGTATAACAAGGTTGGAAAAGTATCTATGTATATGTTCTTTATACCCGTATTTGGTGTGTTATTATCGAGCATGATTTTAGGTGAAGCAATTCATTCATTTGTGCTACTCGGTTTAGCATGTGTAGCCGCGGGAATCATTGTGGTAAATAGGACACCAGCTAAGCAAAAAATGGAGCAAGAAAAACAAGTAGCATAGAGAGCAGAAAAGCGATTACAATGGAAGAACAGTACTGTTCTTCTTTTTTTATAGAAAAAGGATAATAGACTAAGTGTAACGAAAAAAGATACAAAAAGCATTTATTGAGGAGAAAATATTATGAATCTACTTTACGTGGTGTTAATTGGGCAAATATTTCTTTTTTTTATTGGTGCAATTTATGCAATGGGGCAGACAAAAAGAACGAAAGATAATATGCCGTTACCTTTAGCAATTCGTCTTATTCTTAGTTTTTCTTTAACAGGTAGTGCAATTTGCATATGGTTACAAGATCCATCTGTAGAGTATAGTACGTGGGTTGCACTTGGTATGACTTTATCGACTGTGGGAGATTTGTTTATGGCTGGGCTGATTCCAATTGGTCATCGATTAATTGGAGGGATGGTTACTTTCGCTCTTGCTCATTGTTTTTATGTAAAAGCATTTTTGCAAACAGGAATTTCATGGAATGGTTTTTGGATTGGCTTACTCGTATATGGGCTCTTTCTAATTGTAGGATGGTTCTTCTTTATCCGAAATGATAAGCAGGATAAGTTGTTTACGATAGGAGCTCTAATTTACGGATTGTGGGTTGGAGGAATGGCTTGCTTTGCATTCGCCTTATATTATGAAAATACAGGGATATGGTGGATACCAGCGTTTGGTGGCTTACTGTTTGTAATTTCTGATTTCATTATTGGCGTGACAGATATCGGAGGGCGTAAATTGAAGTATGAGCCACTTTGGATTTGGTTTACATATGTAGCTGCTCAAATGTGTATTATATATGTGGGATTATAAAAAGATACTCTCAAAAATAGTGGATAGACTATTTTGAGAGTATCTTTTTTGCTTGTTAATTTGATCAGTATTTTTATTTTAAAATTTCTAATATTATAATTTTATAATTCAGAATTTTGTAGAAAATCATCGGTCGTATTATTTATAATAAAAGTAAAAAGATGATGAGTTGGTGAAATGATGCAAAAGAAAAAACGTTGGCGTGAATTCTTTGGAACTATTGCAATTGCATGTTTATTGGTGTTTTTGGCGAAAATTTTTGTGTTTTTTCCGACGACTGTAAAAGGAGCATCTATGAGGCCAACGTTGCAAGATGGAGATAAGGTGATTGTTAATAAGTTAGCAAAACAATTTGAAAGCTATGGGAGAGAAGATATTATTGTTGTGAAAACAGATAATTTTTATGTCAAAAGAGTGATTGGATTGCCTGGAGATATAATTGAGATGAGAAATGATCAATTATATGTAAATTATGAAGTGAAAGATGAAGAGTATTTGGATAGTAATAAAAAACAAGCAGAAAAAAAACTTATGAATTTAACAGAGGACTTTGGACCGATTACAGTTCCTGAAAATAAGATTTTTGTTATGGGAGATAATCGCTTAATAAGTAAAGATAGTAGAAATGGTTTAGGTTTTATTGATAGAGAAGATGTGTTAGGAAAGTTAGCAGGCATTTATTATCCGTTTGAACATATGAAAATAATAAAGTAAAAAAAACCAAGCAAATTTTAGTTTGCTTGGTTTTTTTGTTAAACAATAGGAGATTCGTTTGATACAAAGATATCTTCATGTTTCTTTGTAGTACTTAAAACAAATTTATGTTGTAGTAATTGTAGTTTAAATAACGCCAAAGGATCATGATATGTTTCTGGATTGCTTCTTAGCGTCGCTAATGTTTGCTCGTCTTCCTGTATCTCAAGTTGAGCTGCATCTACATTTTGTTTCAATATATTAAGTGGATCTTTGAAGAACATCATGATATCACGTTCTAATGCACCTTCAAATACTTCAAATTGAAGGAAGAATTGTTTGGAAATTGTGTGAGCAATTTCTGTATAGTCTTCTGTTTCAATATATTGTTTATATTTGTTGGCGAGCATAGATTGGTTTTTTTGCATATTACCAAATAATTTTCCGGCACTTTTTAAGAAAAACTGTGTCGGTGTAAAGCGTAATAAAATATTGATGTTCGTTACTGTAATTCGATTTGTCATTCGTGCAACATCTCGATTCCAATCATCTAATAATTTGAAATCGCAAGGAAGTTTCATACGTTCTTCTTTATATAATTTATTAAACGTTTCACTCATTTCATCTAAATAAGCTTGAGCTTGAATAAATTCATTATGTGCGGTTTCAATCCATTCTTGAATAGACCCAGTAAATTTAGGAAGAAGTACCTGTTGTACATGCTTTTGAACACGTTCATTCATTGCAGCATTTAATTCTTCATGAACTAGTTTGAAATCACTATCTTCTTGAACAAGATCAGAGCAACTCTGTAATAATTCAGGAATTTGAGAATGTATATCTCGTGTAATTTCTTCTTTCGTTAAAAGATAGGATTCGGTAATAGAGCGAATTTTATCTTTTTCAAGAGCAGTAAGGTTATTAATAAATCCGGTAAGTTTCACTGAGATGTGTTTATTCCAGCGTACGGATTTTACTAATGTATTTTCTAATTCCACACGTTCATTTATGAGATAAGCAATTGTCTTTTGTGTAAACCATATTAGCTTTTCTATACGTTCTTTTTCTATATCGCGTTTTGCAAGAGTAGAGAGAATAGATTCTGTTACATCTCCAAGTTGCTGGCTACTCTCTTGCGAAGGAGAGTATGGGAAGAATTGTGCATCTGGAAAATGTACTTTAAGTTTACTAATTAGTTTTTCATTAGTAGTCGTATTATTTGTGTGTAATACGAAGTGAATTTGTAAGTTTGGTACTTGTTCACGTAAATAAATTAATGTATCAATTTCTTTACTATGCAATGGTGAAGAAGAATTTAATACGTAAACAAGACTATCTGCTGCTTGTAAGTATTCAAAGTATGCATTGTTTTTATCCAATTGCTCTTGAATGGATGGTGTAAGAAGAAATGTAAACTTATTTTTTCTTAAAAACCTACTTGGTAGCTTAATTTCTATACATTTTTTCTCAAGTTCTGACTGAGCAGATGTAGCCGTTATTTGATGGAATTCATCAAGGTTAGGGATATTTCGTATATCTAACTCGGTAAATTCTGTTATTTCAGTTTGACTAGCGTCTTTAAATAGAATAGGAGTTGTTAAAGTTTCAGTTAAGATGTTCTCTCCCAATATTGAATTAACAAATGATGTTTTATCATGGTCACTAGTTCCAGCTATTAGTAGTGGTGTGACATTTAAATCACATAGTTCATGGACTAGTAGCGTAAATTGATGACTTAAATCTACATCATTTTTCTCAGCCCATACAGCGATTGTTTCGAATAAATGAGAAACTGTTTCCATATTTACATCTGCTTCAGCTGATGTATTAGAAAGTAAGGATCCAGCACTTTTTACGAGTAATGATTCTAAAGTTGTAGGTGAGACTTCATTCCATGCTAACACTGCTGCAGAGACAACTAGAGAATCTTTTGCTTTCGTTAAACTAAACCAATTTGTTAATAAATTTGGTACAAGTCCGTTTAATTCATGCATAAAATGATTTCCGGTAATTAATGCAAAGTATGTTTCTTGATAGCGAGTAGAAATTTCATTCCAATCGTCATTATTGTCTGTTTCAATATGCAAGAATAAATGATTAATACTTTGAATCCAAGGAAGGTATAAGGATTCATGTTGATAGCTATTCCAAAGAGCAATAACAAGCTCTTTAAATTGAGCTTGATCAACAGCATATAGAGCTTTTAAAGACTCATAGAAATATTCAGGCTTAATATTTTTTGTAAATCCTTTGTTTATGTAATTTATTAACGTATCAAACCAGTGTAAAGATTGTGTTCGAATACCTTCTTGAACAGCTAGTTCGATAGCGTTGTTCCAATCTTCTTGTTTTTCATAGAAAGAACGTGCAATTGCAGTAATATTTGGATAATCCGGTTGGAATGCAACAGCTTCACTAATCGTCTTAAAAGCGAGTCCTAAACGATCTTGTTCGATATAAAGAGAAAGAAGTTGTAAGGAAACCTCCATCGTAAGAGTTGTATCTTCCGTTTGAATAGATTGATAAATTTCTTCTGCCTTTGGTAAGAATCCTAGTTCAAAATAAGCATCTGCAATATTTTTTGTCGCCCAAAGTGCAAGAGCATTATTTACTTTTTCCCATTTAAATATAGCTGCTTCAAAATCTTTATTTTGATAATAAAATTCACCTTGAGCAAATCGAATATTAGAAATGTTGGAGAATTCATTTTTAGATTCATTTATATATGCTTCACCGAGTACTTCGGATGCAGGAGTAGAAGTTTCTTCTGTTAAAAATGTTTTATAGTAAACTTTTTGAATAAATTGATTTTCAATGGTCATGTTCGTTCCCCCCTGTATAATTTAGAAAAATGATGTCGTATGTAAAAGGGTGTATGTTCTTTTAATAGGTAGAAGTTGCATTATATAGACCAAACTATGTTTTTGCTAGATATATCATTTTTCTTGAGAGTTAAACCGTTGCGAAAAGTAACTTTCCTTTATTGTAACAAAAAAACACGCATATGAATTTTTATTTTTTATCGGGTTATTTGCGGGCAGTAAGAATCTAATCTCAAAATTGTTGAATGTAAGTAAGTTATGTGGGAGTCGGGATGTCTGTAGAAGCAAGATTGGCATAGGTTAATAATTAGTAGAGGATGAACAAAACTCCCACTGATTAAAGTTTCACTTTATCTTTGTTAAAGGAAAGAATAGAAGTAGAGTTCATTATAAAAACAATGTATAGTGAATATGTATACCATGTTTGCCTTAAAGATAGAAAGGGTACAATGTGGAATAACGATCGTGCATAGGATGTGTCTTCCGAATGGAACAACATATTGGCGAGTTAATCGCGCATTATGGCTATTTTGGAATTGTTATAGCTTTGGCTGGTGGGATTGTCGGATTACCGATACCAGACGAGTTTTTATTGACCTTTGTTGGTTATAATGTTTCAAAAGGAGTTATGTCAGGAACTGCTGCTTTTTTAAGTGGGATGGCTGGTGCGATGTTAGGGATCACGTTAAGCTACATATTAGGTTTAAAACTTGGGCTCCCTGTTTTAAAGAAATATGGGCCGAAAATTAGAATTAAAGAACATCACATTGAAAAAACACATATTTTATTTGAAAAATATGGGCCATTTCTTTTAATGATTGGTTATTTTATACCGGGAGTACGTCATTTAACGGCATATTTTGCTGGGGTATCAAATTTGACACTTTGGCGTTTTTGTTTGTACGCTTACGGTGGTGCGCTCATTTGGATAAGTGTTTTTATTGGGCTTGGCTGGAAGTTAGGCGAGAAGTGGCGCTTCGTTGAGTATAGTTTACATCATTATGGAATATGGATTTTATTAATTTCAGCAGTTGTTACATGTGTTGTATGGTTGTACATAAAGAAAAAGAAAAACCGCTAATAGCGGTTTTTTAGCTGAAAGCAATAAATAATACACCAGCTGTAATAAAGACTACACCAACACCGGTCATAAAGTTTAACTTTTCACCGAGGATAATCATAGCGAGAATGATAGAAAATACGACGCTTAATTTATCGACAGGAGCTACTTGTGAAACCTTTCCTGTTTTGAGGGCAAGAAAATAAAATAGCCATGACGAAGCACCTGCAACCCCACTTAATGTGATAAATAGCAGTGCTTTTTTATTTAGCAGTACGTCGCCGATATTTTGAAATTTACCTTGTATGATAATAACGCCTATCATAAATAATGCCATAATAATAGATCGAATTGTTGTTGCAACGTTTGCATCGATGCCGTCTAAACCAAACTTTCCAAAAATAGATACAAGGGCAGCAGCAATTGCTGATAATAGTGCAAATAAGAGCCACGAACTCATAGTAAAATTCCTCCAATCTTACAGTATTATACATGAAAATGATTCTCATGTATAAAGTTGAAGCAATTGAGCTTTATAGAAAGCGCGACTTCAACTTAACTTCTTGCTCCACCTGAATTTTAAGGTGGGAGTTTTACTGCCTGTAAATAGTGGGCTAAATAACGAAATAATCCCCACCTTATATTTTTAATAAGGTGGGGATTATTATACTACTCTGCAATTTCCTCATATAAAAAGTACGTTACATTATAAATATGTTCTACTTCATCGTCTGTCATAAACAATAATTCGTCACGCTCAATCCCTTTTTTCTTTTCAATAAACTCAATCATATTTTTGCGTTCTTCTCTCTTCATCAATTTTATTTCTCCTCTCAATCTGTTTTAATACAGTTTATTTAAGTTACTGCTATTATATAACAGAATCTTTGGAAAGTTCCACCTATTTTATTATTTTTTTTAAAAGAACTTTTCGACAAAACAAGCCCACCTAAGGGGGGGCTTGTTTTATTTTATAGTCGTAAAAACTCAGGCTCCGTCGTACCCGCACCATCAATGTAATAAATTGTGTCGGGATTGATTTTGATCAATACGTAATTAGGGTCTTCAGGACCGAGTAACCAACGTTTTAAGCTATTATTCCAAAACTTGTTTTTTAATGTTGAGTCTTCCTCGATTGAAGCTAACCCTTCAACTTCAATATAATCTTCATCTAATTTTTTTCCTTCTCGTCCGAGTAGTACATGGACATTAGGATTTTGTTCAATATCTGTTATCTTTTTTGATTGTCGATCTGTTGCAACATATAGTACAAAATCTTCATGGAAAAACATCATAAAGGCGCTATGAGGTTTCTCATTTCGTACTGTAGATAATACACCAGTACGTTGACCTTGAATAATAGTTGCGATTTTTTCTTTTAAGTGCATAATTTTAACCCCTTTTCACAATTTATAATTCTGTCTGTTTAAACAAGATAATTTAAATATCTTTCATACTGTTTTCTTCAATCCGATTTTTTAAACGTAATTGTGATGAAATCGGACAAGTTAGGAGAAGAATAATAATAATATTGAGGAGAAATACATACGATGGAAGGATGAAAAGCATGTTTAATAAAATATTTCTTATAGTAGCGCTTATAGGTGTACCACTATCTGTACTTGGAAAAACACTTCATTGGCCAGAAACAATTATGTTCGCTGTGTATTGTATTACGATTATCGCATTAGCTGGTTTTATGGGGAGAGCAACAGAGAGTCTAGCAATTGTTTCTGGTCCTAGAATAGGCGGATTATTAAATGCTACTTTCGGTAATGCTGTTGAACTTATCATTTCAATTTTTGCACTTCAAGCAGGGTTAATTGAAGTGGTGTTAGCTTCTTTAACCGGTTCTGTACTTGGAAATTTATTATTGGTAGGAGGGTTATCTTTCTTTGTTGGAGGTCTTAAATACAAAAGACAAAGTTTTAATGTATATGATGCAAGGCATAATTCAGCTTTATTAATATTTGCTGTTGTTGTGGCCTTTGTTATTCCAGAGATCTTTTCAATGAAGATGGACGCTGGCAAGACGTATCAATTAAGTATAGGTGTTTCTATTATTATGATTATCATGTACCTTGCTGCATTACTATTTAAGTTAGTTACGCACCGTGGTGTATATCAACATAAAAGTGACGAAGTAGCGCATGAAGAAGAGCCAGAGTGGTCAAAAGGGAAGGCGCTCCTTATTTTAGCGATAGCAACACTGGCAGTAGCTTATGTGTCAGAGGCACTCGTACATACTTTTGAAACTGTTGCAAAGTCATTTGGCTGGTCAGAGTTATTTATAGGGGTTATTATCGTTGCAATTGTTGGGAATGCAGCGGAACATGCGTCTGCAATTATTATGGCTTATAAAAATAAAGTAAATATTGCAGTCGAAATTGCAATAGGCTCTACATTACAAATCGCCATGTTTGTTGCTCCTGTATTAGTATTGCTATCTATGTTCTTCGCGCAAAGGATGCCTTTAGTATTTACCATACCAGAACTTGTGTCTATGATTACAGCTGTTTTCTTAACGATTGCGATTTCAAATGATGGAGATACAAACTGGTTTGAAGGTGGCACTTTACTAGCGGCGTATGTCATTATGGGAATTGGTTTTTATTTATTATGAAAAATAGGCATAACAATTGCGCTCAGAGAAAACAATAAACGAAGTAGTATATATACCTACATAGGAAGGAGCCAGACAGGTGAAACGAGTATACAGCATATGTCTTTCAACTATGGTCTCGTTTATTTTATTATTTCCTAACATGAGTTTTGCAAAGACAACAGTAGGAACAAAAATGCCTTCATCTGTTTTAAATATTTCTAAAGACAATACATTTCCAAATGATGCGCAAGATTTACCGCGTTTACAGCCGAGTAAGTTTGCTCAAGAATTATTAAAAACAGCAAATATTAAAATTGAAAATCCGGACTTAATTCGAATGTTTAATGAAACGACAATTTCGAATGCGCCGCTTGCGGTAGGGTACCGAGCAAAGATTTATTTAGGGCAATGGGCTTTACATTATGAATCGATTGATACATCGGTTAATTGGGAATATAAACAAGTAAATCGCAATGTTTACGATAATCGTGGAGGAGATCGCCTATATCCACTTCGCTATAAGCAAGAAACACAAAAGACGGTTGAAGGCGATTTAACAGCAGATATGAAAGATGCTGCAGATGTGAAAAAAATGATGCTTCTCAAAGCACTTGAAAAAGTACAATTCCCCCTTTCGTTTAAAACGACCATTGGTTATGGTACTGGACATGAGCGTGTGTATAATATTAGTCCGAGTCAACTCGGATATTTATACGCTTATACACCAGCAGTAAATGAAAAAGGAAAAGTAACATTTGGAGAAGTGTATCTTGTATTAAAGGGAAATCAAAAAAGACTTGTTGTGAAAAATATTACTTCTCAAGGAATTGGAGCTGCTATTCCAATTCATGATCATTTGTATTTTAAATTCATTTCTTCTTCCCACTCGCAATAACATGAAAAAACGTCAGCTTATAAGCTGACGTTTTTTTATAATGTAATGTTTGCTGTTTTTGATAAGAAATCTTCTGTCGGATAGTAGCTGTTTTTTACAAGAACATTTGGTCCAAGACATTTTACTGCAGGACAGTGACAGCTTAATGATTTTGCTGTTTTTGAAGCGCTCCATTTTTCATAAGCTTCTTGTAATGTGTTTGTTTGTATGTTTCCTAGAAGTGGAACATCACCAAAATCAGTAACGATAATATTGCCATCAAAAATATTTACATTTAAGCGTGAACGACCATCTGGATCGTTACGAACAGTTACATTTTTGCTCTCTTGTAACTTTTTAAATGTGGCAATGTCTCGCTCGTCATCGCTACAAGCATAGAAAGGTAAAGTTCCAAATAACATCCATACATTTTCATCGCGAATTTCTAGTAAATGCTCAATCGCATCACGAATTTCAGCTTTTGTTAAAATCTCTAGATTACTCGCGAAGTCACTTGGATACATTGGATGAACTTCATGACGTTTACAGCCCATCTCTTCGACGATTTGGCGGTGAATATGTTCAATATGTGGTAGAGTTCTTTTGTTTAACATTGTTTCGGCAGATACAAGTACACCTGCATCTGATAGAGCCTTACTATTTGTAATCATTCTTTCGAATAATTTTGCACGTTGTTCGTAAGTAGGCTTACGCTCCATCATTGCAAATCCGCCTTCAACGAAGTCATCGATTGTTCCCCAGTTATGAGAGATATGCAATACGTCTAAATAAGGAATAATTTGTTCGTAACGTGCTAAATCTATAGTTAAGTTAGAGTTGATTTGAGTGCGAACGCCTCGTTCATGGGCATATTTTAAGAGTGGTGTTACATAGTTGTCGACGGATTTTTTTGACAGCATAGGTTCTCCGCCAGTAATACTTAAAGAACGTAAATGAGGAATCTCATCTAATCGTTTTAATAAAAGATCCATCGGAAGCGGATTTGGGTCTTTTGGCTGTAACGTGTAACCAACAGCGCAATGCTCACAGCGCATATTGCATAACGTCGTCGTTGTAAATTCAACATTTGTTAATAGTAGTTTGCCGTACTCTTCAAGGTCCATATACGCTTCCCATGGATCGTAAGAAGGAGTAATCGGCTTCATTTTTTGTGATATCGTCATATGAAATACTCCTTTGACTATTGAAATAACAATTTGTCCATTCTCTATAATAGAAGAATATGTGCTTTTTATAAAGTGAAACTTTTTAGCATGAAAAGAGAGAGGGCTTACATTATAGTGGATGACTGTGACAAAATTGATGAAATTTCATGCCCATAGCAATCGTTTTTGCGGTATAATAAAAGCAACTCGAATTAAAAGGAGAGTGCCTTCATGGGAAAAGCAATTCAAGATAAAGATACACAATTAGTATATTTAAAAGAACGTTTAAATATGTTCATTGAAGTAATTGATACAATTGAACCCGAAGAAGTAGAATTAGAAGATGTAGATCGTCTTCTTGCAATGTTAGATGAATTAGAATTAAAATGTGAGCAATTTAAAAAAGACGAATAATATATTAAAAAGGCTACCAATTCCAATTTGGTAGCCTTTTTCTGTTCGGGTAATAGAAGGACGATAGAAAAAGAGGTATAATCAAGTTGTGAAAAATTTCATTTATGCTCTAATAGCGTGAAATAAATAGTTAAAGAGCATAACAATTGAATTTTCAGCTCATAACGTTTTGGTAGCGTTCACAATTGAGGGGGAAGTAACAATGGAAAAGCTTCAAGAAAGCATGTATCAACTAATTGTTGAAACGTCAACGAACTTACCGAAAGATGTTCGTCGTGCGATTCAACAAGCGAAAGAGCGAGAAAATGCAGGGACTCGTTCTGCGATGGCACTTGGCACAATTACAAATAATATTAAAATGGCTGATGATAACATCTCGCCGATTTGCCAAGATACAGGGATGCCAACGTTTAAAATTTATACACCAGTTGGTGTGAATCAATTAAAGTTGAAGGAAGCTATCTATAATGCGCTTGAGCGGGCGACAAAAGATGGTAAACTTCGTCCCAATTCTGTTGATTCTCTTTTTGGAGATAATAGTGGAAATAATTTAGGACCAGGTACACCGGTGATTAAGTTTGAACAATGGGAAAAAGATTATATTGATGCACGTTTAATCCTAAAAGGTGGTGGCTGTGAGAATAAAAATATTCAATATAGCTTACCGTGTGAACTAGAAGGACTTGGACGAGCTGGCCGTGATTTAGAAGGGATTCGTAAATGCCTTCTTCATGCAGTATATCAAGCACAAGGGCAAGGATGTAGCGCTGGTGTAATTGGTGTTGGTATCGGGGGAGACCGCACATCAGGTTATGAATTAGCAAAAAATCAATTATTCCGTACATTAGATGATGTCAATCCAGTACCAGAGTTACAACATCTTGAAGAGTACGTATTAGAAAATGCGAACAAACTTGGCATTGGTACGATGGGATTTGGCGGAGAAACAACTTTACTTGGTTGTAAAATTGGCATCTATAATCGTTTGCCAGCTAGTTTCTATGTATCTGTTGCGTATAATTGCTGGGCATATCGTCGCCTTGGTGTGAAAATCCATCCTGAAACAGGAGATATTATGGATTGGCTATATCAAGAAGGGGAAGATACACTTCAGCATGAAGTACAAGAAAAAACAGAGCAACGTGAGATTGTATTAGAAGCACCAATTACAGAAGAGCAAATTCGTGAACTTCGCGTTGGTGATGTTGTAACAATTAATGGCATGATGTATACAGGTCGTGACGCAATCCATAAGCATTTAATGGATAATGATTGTCCAGTAGATTTAAATGGACAAATTATTTACCACTGTGGTCCAGTTGTTGTGAAAGATGAAAATGACAATTGGCAAATTAAAGCGGCAGGTCCAACGACAAGTATTCGTGAAGAACCGTACCAAGGCGATATTATGAAGAAATTCGGTATTCGCGCTGTCATTGGAAAAGGCGGTATGGGTGCGAAAACATTAGCGGCTTTAGAAGAACATGGCGGTGTATATTTAAACGCAATCGGTGGTGCAGCGCAATATTATGCTGAATGTATTAAAGAAGTGAAAGATGTTGATTTCTTACAATTTGGTATTCCAGAAGCAATGTGGCATTTACGTATCGACGGGTTTAAAGCAGTTGTAACGATGGACTCTCATGGTAATAGCTTACATGCAGATGTTGATAAAACATCACTTGAAAAATTAGCTAGCTTTAAAGAGCCAGTATTTAAGTAAATAAAAAATGCATCTCGAATGATTCGAGATGCATTTTTTTGGTATATATAGAAAAACATGTTCAGCATGAAAGAATGCGTTGCAACAGAAACTACAAGTACGATTATATATGGAAAGGAGACTATTTATGAAATATAAATGGTTATATATCGGTCTCATTTTTTCAATTATGATGGCACTTGTTCCAGTTTCAGCACTGGCTTATACAAATACTCCACATAACTGGGGAATCCCGCGTCCTAAAAATGAAACAGTACCAGATGCAGGAAAGTTATATACAGATTTACTACAAAAAAATGGCGGGTTTTATTTAGGAGATACGAAGAAAAAAGATATTTATTTAACATTTGATAATGGATATGAGAATGGATACACAGGGAAAATATTAGATGTATTAAAAGAGAAAAAAGTACCAGCAACTTTCTTTGTAACGGGACATTACATTAAAACACAAAAAGATTTATTGTTAAGAATGAAGGATGAAGGACACATTATTGGAAACCATTCTTGGAGTCATCCTGATTTTACAGCGGTAAATGATGAGAAACTTCGTGAAGAATTAACGAGTGTAACAGAAGAAATTAAAAAAGTAACTGGGCAAAAAGAAGTGAAATATGTACGTCCTCCGCGCGGTGTATTTAGTGAAAGAACGTTAGCTCTTACGAAAGAAATGGGCTATTATAATGTATTTTGGTCACTTGCATTTTTGGATTGGAAAGTGGATCAGCAAAGAGGATGGCAATATGCGCATAATAATGTTATGACGATGATTCATCCAGGATCTATTTTATTACTTCATGCAATATCAAAAGATAATGCAGAAGCACTTGCAAAAATCATTGATGATTTGCGCGAGAAAGGGTATCATTTTAAAAGTCTAGATGACTTAGTAAAAGGCAATCAACCGTAAGCATGTATGCTTACGGTTTTCTCATGCTATAATGATGTGTAAAAAGGATGGGGAAACGTATGTGGAGCGAGCATGTTACGTTAGAGTATCCGTATCATTTTGAAGAAGTATTAAAACGTTTATCTTTTGATCCTCTTAACGTCATTCAATTAGATGAGAAAGTTATTTATATCCCGCTTTGTATCGACGAGGAACAGGTTGTTGTTCGCTTACAAGGGATTGGTACTGTTCAAAATCCACAGTTTTGGATTTCTAGTCAGACAGGAGATCCAGAGAAAGTCATGAAACGAATGAGAGCCATTTTTCATTGGAATGAACCGTTTCAAGATATACAAAATCATTTTTTAAACACATCATTACGTCCACTATTTGAAACATATGCTTATACTCCAATTATTTTAGAATTTGATTATTTTGCTTGTCTGCTTCGCTGTATCATTCACCAACAAATAAATTTGAAATTTGCTACTGTGTTAACAGAACAATTTGTGAAACGGTATGGAACAGAGAAGAACGGTGTATTCTTTTTCCCCACTCCGGAAATAGTAGCAAATATTTCAATAGAAGAATTGAGAGAGCAGAAGTTTAGTCAGCGAAAGGCTGAATATATAGTAGGATTAGGTCGAAGTATTGTCAGTGGTACATTAAATTTAGCGAGTATAGAAAATGGGACGGAAGAAGACATTTCAGCACAATTGTTGCCAATTAGGGGAATTGGTGCATGGACAGTGCAAAACTTTTTAATGTTTGGGCTTGGACGGAAAAATATGTTCCCGAAAGCGGACATTGGTATTCAGCGTGCAGTGCAAGGTATATTTCAATTAGATGATAAACCTGATGATGCATTTTTAGAAAAATTGAAACAAGAGTGTGAACCATACTGCAGTTATGCAGCGTTATATTTATGGAAAAGTATAGAGTAGAGGTGTAATAATGATACAAAAGCAACATGAGAGTAAGTTGGAAGTTGGTCAAACGTTTCCTGTGACAATTAAACGTCTTGGGATTAACGGAGAAGGCGTTGGTTATTTTAAGAGACAAGTTGTTTTCATTCCAGGGGCATTACCAGGAGAAGAAGTTGTTGCAGAAACAACGAAAATTCAGCGTGGCTTCGCTGAAGCGAAAGTGAAAAAAGTTCGTAAAGCTTCACCGCATCGTGTGAAAGCACCGTGTCCAGTATATGAGGAGTGTGGCGGTTGTCAGCTGCAACATTTAGATTATAAAGAACAATTGAATCAAAAGCGTGATATCGTTGTACAAGCATTTGAGAAGTACATGAAAAATAGTATGGAAGAGAAAATTCGTCCAACGCTTGGCATGGAAAATCCATGGCATTATCGTAATAAGAGTCAATTACAAGTGGGGCGTAAAGACGAAAAGGTTATTACAGGGCTATATAAACAAAACTCACATCAGTTAATTGATATCGCTCACTGTATGATTCAACATAAAGCAACGAATGAAGCGACAAAAGTTGTAAGACGTATTTTAGAAAAATTAAATGTTTCTATTTACAATGAGAAAAAACAAAAAGGTTTAGTACGCACAATTGTAACACGTACTGCAGTTCAAACAGGTGAAGTACAAGTTACACTTATTACAACAAAAGAAGAATTACCAAATAAAGAACAATTTATTGCAGAAGTACAAAAACAGATGCCAGCGGTTAAATCAATTATGCAAAATGTAAACTGGCGTAAAACATCTGTTATTTTTGGCGACAAAACATTTAAATTAGCTGGAAAAGAAGTAATTCAAGAAACACTTGGTGATTTATCATTTGAATTATCAGCACGTGCGTTCTTCCAGTTGAATCCAGAGCAAACCGTTGTTTTATATAATGAAGCAAAAAAAGCCGCTGCGTTAACAGGCGATGAGAAAATTGTAGATGCGTATTGTGGCGTTGGTACAATCGGTCTTTGGCTTGCAAATGATGCAGCGGAAGTACGTGGTATGGATGTAATTCCAGAAGCGATTGCAGATGCAAGAAAAAATGCAAAGCGTCACGGATTTACAAATACGAAATATGAAGCAGGTAAAGCTGAACAATGGTTACCGAAATGGGTAAAAGAAGGATGGCGTCCAGATGTAATTGTTGTCGACCCACCACGTACAGGTTGCGATGATAAATTACTGGAAACAATTTTAAAAGTGAAGCCGAAACAAGTTGTGTACGTGTCTTGTAATCCTTCTTCATTAGCACGTGATGTACAAGCATTAATGAAGAGCTATGAAGTGGAGTATGTGCAACCAGTTGATATGTTCCCGCATACAGCTCACGTAGAAAATGTAGTGAAGCTTGTTAGAAAGTAAAGTTTATTAATATTCCCTCATGGTATGAGGGAATATTTTCTATGAAGGAGAATATTATGCATAATTATAAATTAACAATTCAGTACGATGGCGCACGTTTTAAAGGATGGCAACGTCTCGGTAATAACGATAATACAATTCAAGGAAAAATCGAAAGTGTCATATCTGAAATGGTCGGAAAAGAAATTGAAATTATTGGTTGTAGTAGAACAGACGCTGGTGTACATGCTTTGAATCAAGTTGCTAACTTTCAAAGTGATGAGAAGTTAGTGGAACATAAAGTGAAAAAATATTTAAATCAATATTTACCTAATGATATTAGCATTACGAATGTGGAAGAAGTACATGATCGTTTCCATGCTCGTTACAATTCTAAAGCAAAAACATATCTGTATAAAATTTGGAATGAAGAGCATACAAATCCATTTATGCGTAAATACAGCATGCATGTGAATAAAAAATTAAATGTGAAAAGCATGAAAGCCGCTGCGAAACATTTAGTTGGTTCACATGACTTTACTGCTTTTTCAAATGCGAAATCAAAGAAAAAATCTATGGTTCGAGAAGTATATACACTTGATGTGATGGAAGAGGCAGGGTTTGTACAAATTAGAGTAAGTGGTAACGGCTTCCTTCATAATATGGTAAGAAAAATTGTCGGGGCATTAATTGAAGTTGGATTAGGACAATTAGACGCTGAAGCAATTCCAAACATTTTAGAGGAAAAGCAGCGCAATCAAATTAATTGTCTTGCTGAGGCAAGTGGGTTGTATTTAGAGAATGTTGAGTTTTAATGGCAAATAAAAAAATCGGGCTAAGTAGCTCGATTTTTTTAGTATTACGAAGATTTCTCGTTTTTTATACGTAGCTTCAAATTCCAAAAAGCAGCAAGCATAATAGCTGCAAAGGAGCCGCTAATTGTTCCTAATAGCTTTGCATAAGGAAAGCTACTTATATCACCATTAATGAATAACATTATACATAGAACAGCAGGGAGAAGGTATAAGTAGTGTAATAACTTTAATTTTTTATCATTACTCATATATATAATAGCCCCTTTCTAGCATGTTATATGTTTATTGTAACATATTTTACCAAGTTATTTTTTGCACTTGGAGACATGTTTATTTCATATGTGTAAATGCAGTTTTTTAATTCGATATTGTAAGTTTTGCCTACTTAATCCTAAAAATTTTGCAGCTTGTGAGATGTTGCCATGATTTTCTTTAAGAATTTGGTTAATGTAGTTCTTTTCCATTTTTTCTATTGTGTGTTTTAAAGTTTTAGGTGCATCAGTATTGTGATTAGTTAGTGCATGTTGCATATTGAATTCTGTTTTTATTCGTTCACGAAAGCGAGTAGGCATATGAAACGCTGTAATGATGGTTTCATCTTCTATCAAGTTCATGGAACCTTCAATTATATGTTCCAACTCCCGTACGTTTCCAGGCCAATCATATGCATAGAAAAATTCTCTTACATTTACATCTACATCGGTTACATTGAGCCCAAATTGAGTATTATATTTTTCAATAAAGTGCTGAACAAGATCTGGAATATCTTCTTTTCTTTCACGTAAAGGCGGAAGACATAAAGTAACGACGCTTAATCGGTAATATAAGTCTTCTCTTAATCGATTATGTGCGATGGCTTCGAAAGGATCTTCATTGATAGTTGCTATAATACGAACATCAATTTCTTTTTCGTGTGTGCCTCCGATTCTTCGTATTGTTTTTTCTTGTATAGCTCGTAGTAACTTCGCTTGAAGTGCTGGACTTAATGAGTTGATTTCATCTAATAACAAAGTTCCTCCGTTCGCTTCTTCGAATAAGCCTGATTTATCTATTGCTCCTGTAAAGGCACCTCGATTTGTGCCAAATAGTAGGCTTTCCATTAAGGTATCAGGTATAGCGGCACAGTTTTGTGAAATAAAGGGTTTGGTTGAACGCTGACTTTCATTATGGATGCTTTGTGCAAATAGTTCTTTACCAGTGCCTGTTTCCCCTACGAGAAGTATGGAGGAAGATGTACGAATTACTCTTTTTCCTTCTGTAATGATTGATTGAATGGCTTCAGAATCACCAATTATGTGATCAAAGGTAAATTTAGTGCTTTGTTTTCGAGAAGGACTTATTTTTATCGTTTGTTTTAAGTTACTAATTTCTTTTGATATTTCAATAGCGCCTTTAATTTTTCCATTTTCTATTATAGGGAAAGTATCGTTAATCGTTGTAATTTCTTGTCCTTTATTGTTAAAATACGTTTGTTTTATATTTTTCTTTGTTTTTCCAAATTTTAATGCCTCTATAAGAGTACTATTTTTATTTTCTTCAAATGCAAATACCTCTAAAGGACTTTTATATAATACATCTGAGCGTTCCATTGATTCAATTTCCATCATTTTGCGGTTATAGACAATCGTTTTACTTTCCTCATTAATAATATGAATCCCGATATCGAGTTCATTGATTAAAGTTTCATATAGCATATTCATTTCAATAAGTTGTTTGAAATTAATTTCTTCTGTATGCATGTAACATCTTCTCCTCATTTCACCCTATGAAGACTGACTTTTTATAATTTTATTAAAATTCTTATAAAATCGCAAAAAAATTTTGCTATTTTTCGTTTAAAACTTTTTAAATGATCGGAAAATTTTGCGGTTGTGCACATTTTTTTGTATGAAACTCTCATTTAATATATGAATTAGAGACTTGGTACGTATTTTGCATAAATAATATTCGAAATCTCTAGAGGGGAGAATATGAATTTTTACAGGATATACAACGTTTTGGTGTCAATTAATAAGAGGGAGGAATTTATAAAGTGAAGACAGTTATAGAAGGTGTGTATAGTCCTTGTTATGGAAAAGTAGAGAAGTTATTTGTTACGGAAAGTTCTTACGTATACGAGTGGGAGAAATTAGCGTTAATTGAAACAATAGATAAACAGAAAGTAGAAATTAAGATAGGGATCAGTGGTTATATTGAATCATTAGAAGTAGTAGAAGGACAAGCTATTGCTGATCAAAAATTATTAATAACAGTAAGGGATGACCTTTTAGTAACAGGCAGTGATTAATGTAAGTGACGTGTATTTTTGCTCTTTTCAATCATTATTTTTACAATGAATACTTTTAAAAACGCTTACATTAAATGGGTTGGCAAAGTGAAAAGGGGGGATTTATATAATGGATCAAAACCAAGGATTAAAAAGAGAATTGAAAAGTAGGCACATATTTATGATTGCACTCGGTGGAGTTATTGGTACAGGACTTTTTTTAGGGTCAGGTTATACGATTCATGAGGCTGGACCTGGAGGAGCAATTGTAGCGTATCTTGTCGGTGGATTTGTAATGTATTTAACGATGCTCTGTCTTGGAGAATTAGCTGTTGCGATGCCTGACGCAGGGTCTTATCAAACGTATGCGACAAAGCATATTTCCCCTGCAGCAGGTTATGTAGTGGGATGGATGTCATGGTTAAACTGGTCTGCTACGATAGGTATTGAATTAATTGCAGTTAGTATTTTGATGAAACGTTGGTTTCCTGATGTACCGTCATGGATTTGGTGTGTAGTGTTCGCGGTACTGCTCTTTGCTATTAATGCGTTATCTTCAAGAAGTTTTGCGGAAGTGGAATTTTGGTTTGCAAGTATTAAAGTAATTACAATTATTGCATTTATTATTTTAGGCGGGGCGGCAATGTTTGGTTTTCTAGATATGAAAGGAAATGAACCAGCACCGATGTTCTCTAGCTTTACTGATTACGGGGGACTGTTTCCGAATGGATTATCAGCCATTTTAATTACGATGATTGCAGTTAATTTTTCTTTCCAAGGAACAGAACTAGTTGGTATTGCAGCAGGTGAGAGTGAAAATCCAGAGAAAACGATCCCGAAGGCAATTAACAATACAGTTTGGCGTATACTTGTTTTCTTTGTACTATCTATTTTTATTCTTGCTGGACTATTCCCTTGGCAGCAAGCAGGAGTAATAGAAAGTCCATTTGTAGTTGTATTTGATAAAATTGGTATTCCTTATGCAGCCGATATTATAAATTTCGTTATTATTACAGCAGTACTATCCGTTGCGAATTCAGGATTATATGCAACTTCTCGTATGCTATGGTCTATGTCTAATCAAGGAATGATTAGTCCGATTTTTGGTAAGTTATCTAAAAACGGTGTTCCTATTTATGCATTGATTGTAAGCACAATTGTAGGTTGTCTCTCATTATTATCAGGTATTTATGCGGAAGATACAGTTTATTTATGGCTGCTTTCTATCGCTGGATTTGGAGCGATACTAGTTTGGGCATCTATTGCTCTATCTAACTTATTAGCTAGAAGGTCATACATAAAGCAGGGCGGGGATGTGAAAGACCTGAAATTTAAAACACCGCTGTATCCATTCGTACCACTGCTTGCGTTAGTATTAAATGTAACAGTAATCGTTGGCATGGCCTTTATTCCAGAACAAAGAATGGCATTGTATTGTGGTATTCCATTTATGATTGTTTGTTTACTGTTTTATCGTGCTACAAGAAATAAGGGAAGTAATGTAGAGCATATTGAAAAGACAAATACAACGGAAGTAGAGAGTTTATAATAGTGATCAATTAGGAGACTGTAAAATTGTAAACAGTCTCTTTTTTTGTGAAAATAAAGCTGGAAACATACTATGTATGCAAAGGGGAATTAGCGATGAATCGAGAAATTTCGCAGTTGTTAAAACAAATAGATTCAAGGAAAGAGGAATTGTTAGAACTTACAAAAACATTAATTCGTTTTGAAACACCAGCACCGCCAGCGAGAAATACAAATGAAGCGCAAGAATTTGTTGCAGAGTTTTTAAGAAAACGAAATTTTAGTATTAATAAATGGGATGTATATCCGAATGATCCGAACGTTGTTGGGGTAAAAAAAGGAATAAAAAGTGACTCATATAAAAGTCTTATTATTAATGGTCATATGGATGTAGCTGAAGTGTCAGCAGATGAGGCGTGGGAAACAGATCCATTTGATCCATTTATAAAAGATGGCTGGTTAGTTGGACGTGGCGCAGCAGATATGAAAGGTGGGCTGGCTGGAGCGCTATTTGCCATTCAACTTTTACAAGAAGCTGGTATTGAATTACCTGGAGATTTAATCTTTCAATCAGTAATAGGGGAAGAAGTTGGAGAGGCAGGAACACTTCAATGCTGCAGGCGAGGTTACGATGCTGACTTTGCAGTCGTAGTGGATACGAGTGATTTACATATGCAAGGGCAAGGTGGTGTAATTACTGGATGGATTACAGTGAAAAGTCCGCAAACGTTTCATGATGCAACGCGCAGACAAATGATCCATGCTGGAGGACGTTTATTTGGAGCGAGTGCGATTGAAAAAATGATGAAAATTGTGCAGAGCTTACAAGAATTAGAGCGTCACTGGGCAGTCATGAAAACATATGAAGGCTATCCATCTGGAACAACAACAATTAATCCAGCTGTTATTGAGGGGGGAAGGCATGCGGCGTTTATTGCGGATGAGTGCCAGTTATGGATAACCGTGCACTTCTATCCGAACGAAACACATGAACAAATAATAAAAGAAATTGAAGAATATATTGGAAAGGTAGCAGCTGCCGATCCATGGTTAAGCGAAAATCCGCCACAATTTAAGTGGGGCGGAGAATCAATGATTGTAGATCGTGGTGAAATTTTCCCTTCATTAGAAGTAGATAGGGAACATGCAGCTGTAAAAAAACTTAGCTCAGTACACGAGTCTATTTTATCAAAAAATGCAATTTTAGATATGTCTGCAACGGTAACTGATGGCGGTTGGTTTAGTGAGTTTCATATTCCAGCGATTATATATGGACCAGGTACATTAGAAGAAGCACATTCTGTAAATGAGAAAGTTGAAATTGAACAGTTAATTGAATTTACAAAAGTAATAACAGCATTTATATATGAATGGTGCCACACGAAAAAATAGATTTGTATAGTAAAATCGTACGAGTATGTATACTTGTACGATTTTTTAGTGAACTATTTCAGAGGTGAAAATAAACAACTGAAATAGTTCTTTATTTTGCTATGTTTTTCGTTTTATTTCAAGTAATTTCTCTTTTGCTAATTCAACGGCGATCGCATCATCTAAATAGCCAATTGGAAAGAGATAGTCGGGAATAATATCTGTCGATAAAATGAAATACAGTAATGCGCTTCCAAGAACTGCACGTTCTTCTTTTGAAATGGTTTCATTGCAAAATTGTTGATACATATCTGTTAATTGTTCAATAAAAGGACCAGCACTATCAATTTGCTCTAATTTGCTTGCGAAACTGTCATGAATACGTTTTTCGCCTTCTGTTGTCTGGGCATAGCGTTCGTAATTTTCGAGTTCTTGTTTTACGCGAGTTGTAGTGTAATCGAAATCGAATAAGTTAGAGGATTGCAGCGTTTGCTGAATGGTATCAAGAGATGTGTACATATCTGTTTTTTCTTTATTAATGTGAGGAGAATCAGGGTACATTTCATCAAATAACAATTGGGGTGGAACTTGAAGACATTCTGCAAATTTTTGTAGATGTTTTTGTTTTGGCGGTTGTTTACCATTGATAATTCTTGAGACTGTTGCAGGATCAATATTTGTAAGTATTCCTAGTTGGCGCATAGATAAGGCGCGTTCTTTTAAAAGTTTTTTTATTAATTTGCCAAGCCGATCATTCGGGTTTTCATTAGCCATAGTGTAGGCACTCCTTTTTTAGTATTGAAAAAATATTGAGCATTTATTACAAGTATATGAAACAGACAGGCACAGTTGCTCAACATTTTCATAATATGCATTGAAAAGTGAGAAAAAGGGGTGACTATTTATGAGTACGGCAGGCTTATTTTCAATTTTTTTAATCGGGATCGCTTCTAATTTAGATAATGCAGGTGTTGGAATTGCATATGGCATTCGTAAAATTCGTATTTCGTGGTTTAACAATTTTATCATCGCATTCTTTGGATTTTTATTTACTTTACTAGCTGGATTTTTTGGAAACTGGATTGCGTTATTTATTTCAGAGTTTACAGCAAATCTGATTGGAGCAATCGTTTTAGGGGTAATCGGTGTGTTTATTTTGTGCCAGCCTTTCTTGGGTCAAAAAAATACTGCAGGTTCTAAAGATGATAATGTACTTATGGGCATTTTACGTGATCCGGAAAAAGCAGATTTTGATGGTTCTAAAACAATTAGTTTCTCAGAAGCAATTGTTTTAGGAGTTGCGTTGTCTATTAATAATATTGCAGGTGGATTTGATGCAGGGGTAACAAATTTAAATCTTTGGCTTACAGCGACTATTTCTGGGGTGTTTAGTTTTATTTGTATTAGTGGTTTTGCGTATGTAGGAAAACGATTTTTGGCAGAATACTTAGGGAAATGGGCGACAGTTATCGCAGGACTATTATTAATTCTTATTGGGATCGATCAGTTGTTGTAAGGAGAGTAGAAAACAAGGTTCGAGTATTTCCTTGGAAATACAGCAAGAGATTGCATATATCGACGTACTTTTCTCCATACTAATACGGATTTCTTTTAAGAAAGGGGGATTTGTATGGGACGCGGGAAAGCATTTGATCATAAGAAAAAAGGGCATGATCATCAACCACCTAAAGGTGCGTTCATTCATAAAGATGTAAATGAACATACTTTGGAAGAGGAAGAGCTACCAGTAAATATTGAGGCGTATAAAAATAGTTTAAAAAAACATTAAAAGCACCTACATAGGTGCTTTTTTACCGTATATCTTCAATTAATTGTTCGGATTCTTCATGCATACTGTACTCACTTAATACTTGAATGCAAAGCCACTTTAATTCCTCAATCGTATGCTCAAGTTCTTCAGGAAGCACATGATAAATGTCTTCAAGTCCCATCCCGAAATGAATAAGTTCAAGTACTTGATCATCGATGTTCCGATCCATTAATAATTCAAGTACTTCTAAATTGAATATGTATCGGTGAGCTTCGTCGAGTGAAACAACTTTTAACTTCAAGCTTTCTACAATACTCAATATAAAAAGAAGGATTGTTTTTTCAAGAACAGGTTGTTTTCCCATTTGAAATATTAGTTTCATCTTTCACACCTCCACATATAGCGCTAGGTTGTACTATATTATTCAGGAGGGGGGAACAAATATGCATGATATAGAGAAACTTTCAGCACTGTTTTTGTAAGAGGATTGATAACTGACAAAAGTGAGGTTTTGGCGAAATAAAAAATCCTGCTAGTATAGCAGGATAACTCGCGATTAAAAAATGCTCCAACCTTCTTGAGCAGAAAGAAGTTCAAGAATTTTAAAACCGGCAATACTATTTCCGTTTGCATCTAAAGCTGGTCCGAAAATACCGATTCCCATGTCTCCTTTTACGCAGCCAAAAATACCACCGGCTACACCACTTTTTGCAGGAATACCAACACGAATTGCAAATTCACCAGATTCGTTATACATACCACATGTGACCATAAATGTTTTGCAAATTTTTGTAATATGCTTAGGGATAATTTGTTTTTTCTTATATGGATCATATCCATCCATTGCAAAAATTAAGCCGATACGTGCTAAATCGATGCAGTTTACTTCAACTGCGCATTGACGAGTATATAAATCCATAAGTTCTTCAATATCACAATCGATAATTCCGTTTTGTTTCATATAATAACAAAGTGAACGGTTTAGGTAAGCTGTCTCTAGTTCTGAATCGGCAACTTTAGAGGAATAATTAATAGTAGGATTATCTGTTATTTCACGTACAAAATGAAGAATACGTTCCATTTTTTCCTCGTTATCTTTTCCTGCTAGCATGCTTGTAATAGCTAAAGCCCCTGCATTTATCATTGGATTAAGGGGTTTGGATGGACTTGTCGTTTCTAACTTAATAATAGAATTAAATGGGTCACCCGTTGGTTCCATTCCAACTTTAGAAAATACATATTCTTCACCACGGTCTAAAAGGGCAAGGGCAAGTGTAATTACTTTGGAAATACTTTGAAGAGTAAATAGTGTTTGTGAGTTGCCTGCATGGATATATTCTGTTTCTTTATGGAAAATGGCAATCCCTAAATCGTCTGGATTTGCATTTCCTAGTTCGGGGATATAAGTAGCAAGTTTTCCTTTTTTCGTATATGGTTTTACTTGTTCTAACAACTGTTGTAGGTTGTTTGTTTCAATGCACTGCATAGTACCAACGCTCCTATTTTGAATTAACTAAGTTTACTTTTCCCGATATGCTCGGAAATAAATAATAACATGAAAAAGTGGAATGATAAAACGAAAGTTCAATGTGCTATAATAGGTCTTTCGTTTCGAGTATTCTGTATTTTAAAAAGGAGAATTTTCCTTTTATATAACAGTTTGGAAATAGGAGATTTATCCATAAAAAGTTCAGAAATAAAAACTACACATCTATACAACTATATGTTATTATGGTTATGTAATAGAAAGCGTTTTCTAAAGCGTACTTATAATGATAACGATTTCATAAATTTGATTAGGGGGAATTAAAATGTTGCAGTTTTTACAACGTATTGGTAAAGCTTTAATGCTTCCGATCGCAGTACTACCAGCAGCAGGATTATTGCTTCGTTTAGGGCAACCAGATGTATTTGATATTCCTGTTATGGCACAGGCCGGCGCAGCAATTTTTGAAAATTTAGCACTTATTTTTGCAATCGGTGTTGCAATTGGTTTATCTGTTGATGGTAGTGGTGCAGCAGGACTTGCAGGAGCGATTGGATATTATGTTATGAAATATACAACAAATACGTTAAGTACAACGTATTCTACTGCAGAGTTAAATGAAAAATTGCATTCAGTTCAAGGGATTTTAGGAGATGCAAGTAAATTAGAACCGTCCAAGCTAGCGGAAACTATGACGAATATTTCAAAAGCAGCAGCTTTAACGCCTAAAATAGACATGGCTGTTTTCGGAGGAATTATTGCGGGAGCAGTAGCGGGTTTATTATACAATAAATTCTATAAGATTAAACTTCCAGAATGGTTAGGGTTCTTTGCAGGGAAACGATTTGTTCCAATCATTACTTCATTAACAATGTTAATTCTTGGTCTTGTATTTGGACAAATTTGGCCGACAATTCAAAACGGAATTGATGCATTAGCACATGGGATTGTAAACTTAGGTGCGGTTGGTGCGGGCGTTTTCGGACTGTTAAATCGAGCGTTAATTCCAATTGGATTACATCATATCATGAATGTATACTTCTGGTTTGGATTTGGTGATTTTACCAATGCTGCTGGAGTAGTATTCCATGGAGATAGCGCAAGGTTTTTAAATGGAGATCCTACTGCAGGTATGTTTATGACTGGTTTCTTCCCAGTTATGATGTTCGGTTTACCAGCGGCATGTTTTGCAATGATTGCAGCTGCTAAACCAGAAAAGCGTAAAGCAGTTACTGGTATGTTAGCTGGTCTAGCATTAACTTCATTCTTAACTGGTATTACAGAGCCTATTGAATTTTCATTCATGTTCTTATCACCAGTATTATATGGTATTCATGCTGTATTAACAGGTCTTTCTTTATTCATTACAACAACACTTGGCATTCACGATGGTTTCTCATTTAGTGCCGGGGCAATCGATTACTTCTTAAACTTCGGTATTGCAACAAAACCATTGTTACTAGCAGGAATCGGCTTAATTTACGCAGCAATTTACTTTGTAGTATTCTACTTCTTAATTAAGAAGTTCAACCTGAAAACTCCTGGTCGTGAAGATGAAGAGGAAATGGCTGAAGGCGCAGAAGCTCCAGTTGCAGGTTCAATTGGTGAAACTTACGTAGCGGCTTTAGGTGGAAAAGAAAACTTAACAGTTATTGATAACTGTGCAACACGTCTACGCTTACAAGTGAAAGATGCTGGTCAAGTAAATGAAGCAGCATTAAAACGTGCTGGTGCAAAAGGTGTTATGAAGTTAAGTAATACAAGTGTCCAAGTTATCGTAGGTACAAATGTTGAATCTGTTGCCGATGATATGAAAAAACACGTATAAATAATTAAATAAGAGGATATCCAAAAAGATTGATAACATCAGTTTTTTAGAGGGTATCCTCTTTTTTTGTTAATAATTTAACGGGAATCTTACTTTTGTAAATTTTCTTTTTCTTTTTTGTACATATAGGTTGGTAATATGTGCAGTGCGTGATAAAGTAGGGATGATATAGAATGGATTATCCATAATCTACTAAAAAAATCTTTAGTAGAATTATTGGTGAGTAAGGGGAAAAAGCAATTATGGATCAGGAAAAAAATAATGCGAATGGGAAAGTACGTCGGCCGATTGTATACATAAAAAGAACAATCATTCTCGTCTTACTATTATCAATTGTATATTTCATGTATACAAAAATTGTTGCGCATAATAAGAAAGAAGAAGCTTTAAAAGCAGCAGCAGAAATGAAGAAACAAGAAGAGCTAAAAAAGAAAGAAGAAAAAAAGAAACAAGAAGTACAGAAGCAAAAACAAAAAGAGCAGGAAGAACAAGTGAAGCAAGCGCAAGCTGCGGAAAAGCCTGCTGAAGGACCCCCTCAAGAAATTAATGAAAACGCTCAATTGGACCAGTATTTACAAAACACAGGATTTAGCGGGACAGCTGTTATTGTGAAGAACGGAAAAGTTCTTTTGAATAAAGGGTACGGTATGGCAAATAAAGAACAGAAAGTACCGAATAATTCAGAGACGACTTTTTATATTGGTTCTATTTCAAAGGCATTTGTAGCAACTGCTATTATGCAGTTGAAAGATCAAAATAAATTACAAGTAGAAGATACTGTTGCAAAGTATATTCCAAATTTTCCTCAAGGTAATAGTATTCAGCTAAAACATCTATTAACACATACATCAGGGATTCCCGAATATGAGCAGGGAAAAGAAGATATTTCTCATGAAGAACTGATAAAGCGGATAGGAAATCAAAAGCGTATTGGTGGTCCAGGAGAGAAGTGGAAGTATTCTGATTCGAACTACTCTATACTTGCATACATTGCCGAGAAGGTAAGTGGACAGTCACTCGAAGAATATATTAAACAACATATTTTTGCTACTGCGGGTATGAAACATTCTGGCTTTGGCACAGCGTTAGAGCAAACAAGGTTCCCATCAACGGGTTATAAAATAGTAAATAATAATATGACAACACCTAATATTCCGAGCATGTCACAACTATATGGTTGTGGTGATATATATACGAGTGCACATGATTTGTATTTATTTAATGAGGCGTTATATTCTGGAAAATTAATTTCCAAAGAGAGTTACGATCAAATGTTTACGGGTGGAAAAAAGGATTACGGGTTTGGATGGTACGTAGACCCAGGAAGCTATTCGAATCATGGTGTAATGCCAGGTTGGAATTGCTTAAACGGATTTAGTAAAAATGGTAGTGTATATGTTGTTTTATTATCTAACATTCAAAATAACATTAAATCATTTGGTAAAGTGAATAATGACATTTATTCGATGTTGCGGAATATAGATGTTTAAACCTGAAGATGTTTTAGTTAAACAGTGAAGACGTATTAATAATTTGTAAAATAGATCATTACCATACGTATAAGGTAATGATCTATTTTTATGTAAATGTATATAAGCCTTTAATATCATGATATAAGAAGTATTTTACAATTGTATTTTCATTGCTATATAATTGTATATATTGTAAAAATAATGAAAAAACCAAATAGATTTAGGTGAGTTTAAATTTTTAGAGAAAGAAGGAAGTGTTTTGAGGAAAAAATTCAAATGTATAAAACAACATGACATGAAAGATTGTGGCCCTGCCTGTTTAGCTATGATTTCAAAATATTATGGATTAGAAATATCTATTTCGAAAATTCGCGAAGTGGCTGGTACAGATTTACAAGGTACGAATATAAAAGGATTGTTAGAAGCAGCTACAAGCTTAGGATTTGAAACGAGAGGTGTAGAGGCAAAAGATATAGAGGCGCTAAAGAAGGTACCGTTACCAGCAATTGCGCATGTAATAATGAAAGGGGGATTATTACATTATGTAGTTATTCATAAAATAAAAAATAATAAAGTATATGTTGCAGATCCTGGAAAAGGCCTAGTGCAATACACATTTAAGGACTTTGCTGAAATGTGGACTAATCTTTTGGTGTTGATTGCTCCTGGAAAGCAGTTTGAAAAGGGGAAAGTATCTTCAAGTTTATTTACACGTATTGCATATTTAATGAAAAAGCAAAAAGATCTATTTGGTACATTATTTTTGGCATCTGTTATTTTTAATCTTTTTGGCCTAATAGGTGCTTTTTACTTTAAATTTTTAATTGACGATATATTGACTAATCAATTGTTACAAACGTTGCATACTATCTCCATAGGAGTTGTTATATTATATATATTTAAAGTTTTATTATCCTATTTTAGGAATCATTTAATTTTGTATTTGAGTCGAAGAATCGATATTGAATTAATGCTAGGATATTATAGACATGTAGTAGGATTACCTATAAATTTTTTTGAAACGAGAAAAGTAGGAGAGATTATTTCTCGTTTCATGGATGCTGGGAAAATTAGAGATGCACTATCGACAATTACTATTACGCTTATGATAGATACTGTTATGGTAATTATTGGAGCAGTGTTACTTTATAATCATAGTTCAATTTTATTTGGAGTTACATTATGCTTAATTCCTTTTTATTTACTAATAGTTTTAGTATTTCATAAATTATATGAAAATGTAAATAGGGATGAAATGGAGAGTAATTCAAAGCTAACTTCATATTTAGTAGAGTCACTACATGGAATTTCGACCGTAAAATCTTATAATGCAGAAAGAGAAGTTTATTTCCAAGTAGAAAATCGCTTTGTAAATTTATTAAAGTATGTATTTAAAAGAGGCATGATATCGAATTTGCAAGGATCTATCAAGATGGCTTTAGAATTAATTGGCGGTACAGTTATTATTTGGGTAGGGGCTACTCAGGTGATAAAAGGAAACATGACAATAGGAGAGTTAATTACGTATAATGCACTTTTAGCGTATTTTTTAAACCCCATAGAGAATCTAATAAGTATTCAACCAACATTACAGTCAGCATTAGTTGCTGGAGAAAGGTTAAATGAAATTTTAGATTTGAATGGAGAGAAGAGTGAGAAAGAGTACAGTAAAGTATCGCCGGAACGTTTGTCAGGAAAAATTGAATGTTCTAATATTACGTTTCGATATGGGACACGTAAGAATATATTGAGCAATGTAAGTTTTCACATTGAACAGGGCAGTCAAGTTGCTTTTGTTGGAGAAAGTGGTTCTGGAAAAACTACAATCTCAAAGTTATTAATGCATTACTATAGTTTAGAGAACGGGGATATATACTATGATGATTATCATATTAAAGAGATAAACCGTACTGCGTTAAGGGATAGGATAGCATATGTTTCTCAAGATGCATTTTTCTTTAGTGGCTCTATTTATGAAAATCTAACATTTGGATTAGAAAGAAGTGTTACATTGAAGGAGATTATTGAAGTATCTAAAATGGCATGTGCACATGAGTTTATTAGCGATTTTCCATTACGCTATGAAACCCCTTTAGAAGAAAATGCCTCAAATTTATCTGGTGGTCAAAAACAGAGATTAGCTATTGCTAGGGCTTTGTTGAAGAAGTCCGATATTCTAATTTTAGATGAAGCAACAAGTAACTTAGATTCTACCACAGAAAAAATTATTACAGACATGTTTAGAGAGCTGACTTTAAAAGGAGTAACAATAATTATGATAGCGCATAGACTAAGTACAATTCAGCATGCAAATCAGATTTTCGTCATGGAAAAGGGGAGTATTATTGAGCAGGGATCACATGAAAAGTTGCTCTCTGAAAAAGGTAAATATTACTCTCTTTGGAGAAACCAAACAATTAATATGCAGTATTTAAATGAAAACTATGACAAAATAATTGGTGATTAATATGAGTAAAATATATACTTTTGAAGAGTTGGCAGACAGTGTAGAGTTACTGGAGAAAAAACAGCCCAGTTTTATTATCAAATTAGTTCTATTCATATTTTTTGTTATGATAGGCGGTGGATTTTGGATATACTTAGGAGAAGTTGAAATCACGACTAAGGGAACCGTTATTGTACAAGATATTTCAGAGAAAATTATTATTCGAGCTGACTCTGCAGTTACTGTAGATAAGATTTTGGTTCGCTCTGGTGATAAAGTACGAAAAGGCGATATTTTAATTAAATTGAATGAGAGAGAATTAATACATACTCAGGAAAAGCTAAAGGGAGAAATAAAATACTTAAACGAAAAAAGAGATGTATTATTAAATTTGAAGCGTGATATTCTAATGAATCAGCCTAATGATAAAGTTGCTATTACAGAATTTGATAAACAGATTATTCTTTTAGAGGAAGAATTATCTAATAATGAACAAGTATTGAATCAGCCACTTAAAGAAGCAAAAAATATCAGGGCTCCTCATGCTGGAAGGATACAATTCCATTCTGATTTAAAGTCTGGAGAAACAATTAATTCTGGGGATAAACTAATATCAATTATTTTAAAGGATGATAAAAGAATGAAAGTATTATTGCCACCAGAAGAAATAGGGAATTTAAAAGTGGGTGATAAAATAAAATATGATTTTAATATAGGAAATAACAACCAACAAAGTGGGACTGTAATTTCTGTTTCGCCACTTCCTATTTTTGATGAAGTATCTAAAAATTATGTATATGAGTTGGAAGGGACAATTGATAACAAAACCTCTAAATTATTGCATGTAGGTATGAATGGAATTGCTACGATTGTTACTGATAAAGAAGCATTGTGGGAATTTGTTTTAAGAAAATTAGGTTTTATAAATGAATAAATAAGGTTCAGAAAAAACCTAAAAGAAAATATTTACAAAAATGGATTTAAGTGATATTATTTATTTATTAAATAAACTGTATATTAGAAAGTTTATTTAATTATATATTAAAGGGAGGGAATTTTATGAAAAATTTAAAAAATAATTTCCAATCAATTAATTTAAACAACCTTGAGGAGTCTTCTTTCAAACCACTTGATGAAAAGACTTTGATGGGAACACAAGGTGGATGGTCTGCAATAATTTCCGCAGCTAATCATGGTGGAGGCGCTGCTGTTGGAGAGATGTTCAAACAGCAGAATAAACAAACAAAAGCAACTTGGAAGAGAATTTTTGGTTAAAAGATTTTATGGGTATACAATTGTATACCCATAATTTTTTTGAAATTTAATTTAATAAAATAAAACTTTAAAAGGTGAACTATGGTGAAATACCTTAATTTAGATAAAGATAAGTTAGTACTTAATTATTTATTCCTTCAAGAGTGTTTAGCGATTTTACAAGAAGAGAAATATGAAGATAATATTCTTTTAGGAAAATTAGAAAAGAGAATAAAATTATTAAATTCATTAACTAAATGCTCAGAAGGGGTATATGAATATATATTTAATGAGGAGTATAAGAAGGGATTAGAAAAGATCTCCCCTAAGGATATAAAAGATTTTTTAAGTGAAAATTTAGTAGATAATGATATAAGGATATCTGTAAATATATTGACTTATAATGAGGAGAGGTGCATTGAGAGGAGTATAGATAGTGTAAAGGAGATCGCGGATGAAATTATAATAATTGATACAGGATCTACAGATAATACAGTTAATATCATTCGAACTAAGTATCCAGAAGTAAGGTTATTTCAAGAAAAGTGGACTAATGATTTCTCTTATTTAAGAAATAAAATGATAAATTATTCTAATTTTGATTGGATTTTTCAAATTGATGCAGATGAATTCTTATCTGATTCAGCTCAAGAATTAAAAGAATTAATTGCACTGTTTGATGATTTCACCAAGAGACCGTTGGTTATTAGTCCTGTAATAGTAAATCATGATGATTATGAACTAGATAATACGAAGCGGATTTTTAAAAAAAGTACTCATTTGAGATATTTTGGTTTGGTACATGAAGAATTAAGGCTAGATACGGAAAAAAGGGGAACGGATATAGAAAAGATAACGACAAATTATAATTTATTTCATGATGGATATAAACCAGAGGTGTTAAAATCAAAAGAGAAATTTTTGAGAAATAAAAAATTATTAGAAAAAATGATAAAAATTGAAAGAAAAAATATTAAGTGGCATTATTTATTAGGTAGAGAGAAATATGAATTAAACGAAGAATATGAGGAAATAGTACAGATTTTGAAAAATGGTTTGAACTATGCCACTGAATCTTCTGAGGATCAAGATATTTATTTGGCTTCTTTGGTGAAATTATGTGAGATTTACTATAATAAGAAAAAAATCGAGGATTTTAAGGATACCGTAGATGAGATAAATAATAAATTTCCGAATTGTATGGATGGAGAATTTTTCAAATTAATGAATGGATTCAATAGTGCTATGGAACAGTTATCTTATATAGCGGATGAAACATACAATTATATGAAAGAAAGACACAGTAGTGCTACTTCTATTATACATACAGAAGGATATCATTTATTTAATTTATTAAGTAGAGTGTATTTTTCAATTGGAAATTATGAGAAAGCTTTTTCTGTAAAATCACTTGTTCAGGAACAGGAAATGTTAATGTTATTTGATAAGGAAATTAATAATATAATCAATTTGTATAAAAAATTTCAATGAATTGAGTTTAGAAAGAAAAAACAGATGAAAAAATCATCTGTTTTTTTGTTGTATTCTTAAAATGTATGTCTTACCTATCACAAAAATATCTATTTTGTATACATTAAGATGTATGGATGTGAAATTTTATAATCTAAAAATAATAGGAGGAGAAGTGTATGTGTCTGTTCAGAAAATATTGGCATAAATTATCGAGAGTGTTTAATAGGCAATTAGAATATTTTTTAGATAATAAGTTATTACCTGCTGTGGAAAGACTTTTATTTTCACAAAACTTCGCGAGATTTATCCAAAGAAACTCTAAGCAAGCTACTGAAGAAGTTATTGAATCAAGTAGATTTCAATCTATTATTTGTAACATTTTAAAAGAATGTACTACATCACCTTTTAAAGAAATTGCAGAGCAGTATTTAGGTAAAAACGTAGAAATTACTGTGACAGTGGGACAGTTAACAGGCGTTATTGTAGCAGTTGGTGATGACTTCTTAACATTGCAAGAAGGAATAGGAACAGAAGTTTTATTACCATTTACAAGTATTATATCAATTAAAGAAGCGTAAGAAAGGAGCGTTATATATGTTATTTACTGATGAATTACGTAACCATGTTGGGGAACTAGTGCAAGTTGTGACAGCTATAGAAATCATTGCAGGCGTTCTTTTATCTGTGACGGATGGGGCAGTAATTGTTCGTACTTCTCCTTCTTATGGACCACCAGAAGATGTAGTTGTGCGTATTCCTATTATTGCTTATGTTCGCTTGGAAGGGTAAGAGTGATACAAGTATGAGAGTGTCAGTTGTTATTCCAGTGCATAATGAAGCAAGTACTTTATCAAAAGTTTTAGTAGAAGTAAGAAAGCTCGAACCATATGAAATTATCATAGTAGATAATGGATCGACAGATGGTACGAAAGAAATAGCGCTACAGCATAATTGCCGTGTAATTTATTATAGATATTCCCTTGGTAATGATGTGGGACGGGCAATTGGTGCTAGAGAAGCAAAAGGTGAAATTGTTTTATTTTTAGATGGTGATATCGTCATGAAAAGTGAAGAATTATACAATTTTATTAAAGGAATACAGCAAGGACATGAGATTGTTTTAAATAATTTAACATGGTCCGTTTATTTGAAGATGAGACCGCATTATACGACGGTTGGAAAATATATGTTAAATCGTTATTTGAACAAGAAGGAGTTTGTTGTAGGATCTTTAATTGCAATACCACATGCGATAAGTCGTAAAGTGATTGAAAAACTGGGGTGGTGGAATTTAGCAGATCCAGCATTATTTCAAGCGATGGCGATGTCTAGAGGAGTAGATATTTCTGATATGGCTTCAGTTGATGTCATTTACACAAATAAAGTTCGTCCTGTCCATACGGGCACATCACCTGGCTCGCCTTATCCGAAAGCGACTAGTCGTATTATGGGTGATCATTTGCGTGCTTTACAATACGTAATCGAAACATACGGTAATCGCGGTGGTTTTTCAGAGGACAATAGAGATAGAGCGTTTGTAGGAAAGTATAAACCAGTTTTATTACAAAAGAAAAAAGCGAAATATAGTGCCATTATCCCGGTATCAGAAGAAAAAATAACTATAAGGTCTGTTATACAAGAAGTGAAAGAAGCAGGTGTAGATGAAATTATAGTTGTCGCGAATGGAGCAGATGTTGAGACTGTTAAACAGGCAAAGCTAGAGAATGTTATTGTAGTTGAATTTACGAAGGCGCTTGGACATAATGTAGCACGAGCAATAGGGGCCATGCATGCTACGGCAGATATTTGTTTATTCGTTGATGGTGATTTTGTTATTCCAGCAAAAAAACTCACTCCATTTTTACATGCTGTTGAAGATGGAAATGACGTGGTGTTAAATGATTTACAATGCTTATTAGATATGTTTCATCCAGCAGATCCAATTAGTATGGGAAAATACTTTTTGAATTTGGTAGCGAAAAGACCAGATTTATGGAATAACTCACTAACTGCTGTACCACATGCCATTCATAAGAAGGTAATAGAGAAAATAGGATATGACTCCCTTATCATTCCGCCATTAGCACAAGTGAAAGCTATTTTAGAAGGATTCTCTATTACAACAGTAGAGTTAGTAGATGTTATAAAAACAAATCAAGTACGTCCAGAGCAACACGAATTTGTAAATGGGCGTATTTCAGCGTTTGATCGTATTTTCGGTGATCAACTTGAGGCGGTTACGTATTTATTACAACGTACGGACGAACGTGGTGGCTTTACTGATGGAGATAGAGATAGAGATATCATTCAACAATTGAGAAGGGAAGAAGAGAATACAAATGAATAGTAGTAAAGTAGCTATTATTGGGTTAGGGTATGTTGGCCTTCCTTTAGCGGTACATTTTGCAGAAAGAGGGCATACAGTACTTGGATTAGATAAAGATATTAGAAAAATAGACTCAATTATAAAAGGAGAAAGTTATATTCCAGATGTTTCTTCTAAAGAGTTACAAAGTTTATTGACGAAAAAAAAATTAACAGTAAACACACCGGATCAAGGCATTGCTGATTTTCAAAGTAGTGATTATGTTATTGTCACTGTCCCGACTCCAATTAATGAACAAAGAGAACCAGACTTAAGTGCCCTCATTTCAGCTTCGCATTATATACAACAAAACCTTCAAAAAGGACAAACCTTCATTTTTGAAAGCTCCACATATCCAGGCACACTTGAAGAAGTCATCCTACCTATTATTTCTCAAAATAGTAACAAGGTAGGGGAAGATTTCTATATCGGATATTCGCCTGAGAGAATTGATCCAGCAAATAGTCAATATTCAGTTCAAGCTATTCCAAAAGTTATTAGTGGACAAACAGAAAAGTGTAGACAAAAGGTACAGGATTTATATAGTACCATTTTTGACGAAGTTGTACCTGTTAGCTCTCCGAAAGTAGCAGAGATGTGTAAGCTATTTGAAAATATTCAGCGCTTAGTTAACATTTCTTTAGTAAATGAACTAAACACACTATGTGAAAGTTTAGGCATTGATTTTTATGAGGCCATTGAAGCGGCATCTACAAAACCATTTGGGTTTACTCCATATTGGCCAGGGCCAGGGATAGGGGGACACTGTATTCCAGTAGACCCTTTATATTTTCAATGGAGAATAAAAAAGAATGGGGCAATTAGTCAATTAATTGAGGCAGCACATATAATTAATGAAGAAATGCCAGAGAAAATGGTCCGGAAAGTAAAAAGTGTGGTGCAATCACCTGCAACGGTGTTAATTGTAGGGATTGCGTATAAAAAAGATGTAAATGATTTGAGAGAATCACCAGCGTTACCGATTATTCAATTATTAAGAAATCAAGGATACGAGATAGAATATCATGATCCTTATATTTCTTTCGCGGAAATTGGAGATAAGGTGTATCAATCTGTTTCTTTAGATAAAGAAAAAGTTAAAAATGCGGATTGTATTTTAATTTTAACGGATCATTCTAATATTGATTGGAAGCTTTTTAAAGGAATGGACCGAGTAATAGATACACGCGGGATTGTAAAGAAGGTGAGTAAATGAGTAAGAAATGTTTAATTACAGGTGGGGCCGGATTTATCGGGTCGCATTTAGCTGAAGAGTTGATGAGAAGAGGTTATGAGGTCACTGTTGTGGATAACTTTTATAAAGGTAAAAATAAGTACCATGAAGAGTTAATGAAAAAAATCCGTGTTATTCCAATAAGTGTTTTAGATAAAAATTCTATTTATGAATTAGTAGATCAGCATGATGTCGTGTTTCATTTAGCAGCAATTTTAGGTGTGAAAACAACAATGGAAAAAAGTATAGAGCTCATAGAAACGAATTTTGATGGGACGAGAAATATTTTACAAGCAGCGTTAAAAGGAAAGAAGAAAGTAGTTTTTGCTTCTACTTCAGAAGTATATGGTAAGGCCAAGCCGCCTTTCTCTGAAGAGGGAGATCGATTATACGGGGCAACTTCTAAAATTCGTTGGAGTTATGCAGTTTGTAAAACGTTGGAAGAGACATTATGTTTAGGATACGCATTAGAAGGTTTACCGGTAACGATTGTTCGATATTTTAATATTTATGGTCCAAGAGCGAAAGATGGTCCGTATGCAGGGGTAATCCCGCGATTTATTAGTGCGGCTTTGCAAGGAGAAGACATTCTCGTATATGGAGATGGAAAGCAGACACGTTGCTTTACGTATGTAAGTGATGCGGTAGAGGCAACGATTCGGGCAATGGATGAGAAGGTAAATGGTGAGATTATTAATATAGGTTCTGAGAATGAAAAGAGCATAAAAGAAGTAGCAGAAGTAATTAAAAAATTAACGAATTCTTCTTCGAAGATTGTACAAGTGCCTTTTGAAGAAGTATATCCTTATGGTTTTGAAGAAATTCCAAATAGAAGACCAGACGTAACAAAATTAAAAGAGCTTGTTCAATTTCAGGCGAAAGTAACGTGGGAAAACGGATTGAAGGAAACAATTAAGTGGTTTCGTGAACAAAACAATGGCTAAGTCATTATCTGTTATTATTCCTGCATGTAATGAGGTCGATACGATTTCAGACGTTATTCAATCGGTAAGACCATTAAATCCAGTAGAAATTATTGTAGTAGCAAACGGTTGTAATGATGGAACAGAAGATGTTGCAGATCGTTTAGGGTGTAAAGTAATCAAACATACAGAGCTACTAGGGAACGATGTTGGACGTGCAGTCGGCGCAAAACATGCGATAGGTGATGTATTACTATTTATAGATGGTGATTTTGCTATTCAAACTTCAAAATTAAAATTATTCCTTAATCCGATTTTATACGATCAGGCGGATGTAGTTTTAAATAATTTGGATGCATTATTTTTAAAAAGGCAAAAACCTACTTCTATTACAGTATGGCGCCAAATATTAAATGCAATGTTAGAGCGTGAAGAATTAAAAATTAATTCTTTATTAGATGTACCTCATGCGCTGACGAAAGAAGTCGTTCAAAGCATCGGATATGAATGTTTTGTTAATCCTATTGTGGCTCATTTACGCCTACTTCAAAGTAAATGGAGAATTAGTCGTCATTGCGCCATTGACGTTATTACGCCAAATAAATTTCGTCCATTCCAACATGCTGCATATGGAACAAATCTTTCCCAATCTGAAAAAAGAATGATAGGTGATCATATAGAAGCAGTAGCGGCACGGATATTAAGCAGTGATGAGCGCGGAGGATATTATGATGGAAATAGGAAAAGGGATAGTGTGTATCATACTTTAAGTTTTGAAGAGTTTTATCAAGGATGGGGCGTCACATCTAATTTGTATAAAGGAAAGCAACTATCTGTTGTTATTCCCGTACAAGATGAAGAGAAAACAATCGGAAACGTTATAGAAGAGCTTCGCAAAATTGAACCCTTCGAAATTATCGTTGTCGTAAATGGTTCGTCAGATAAAACGAAAAAAATTGCAAAAGACAAAGGGGCAACGACAATTGTATATAAAGAAGCACTCGGAAATGATGTGGGGCGCTCACTTGGAACGTATTTTGCAAAAGGAGAAATTGTGTTATTTATAGACGGCGATTTTGTTATTCCAGCGAGTGAGCTATATCCTTTTGCAAAAGCTATAGCAGATGGAAAGGACGTCGCATTAAATGATTTAAATCATTATTTAGATTTAAGAGTACCGCTTCATCTTGTAACTGCATTTAAGTATGCACTAAATTTAGCTTGTGATAGAAAGGATTTAGGGGTAGGCTCACTTATTGCGGTACCTAATGCATTTAGCCAAAAGTGTTTGAAAGCAATTGGGTATAAATCTTTATTGTCACCTTGTGTAGCACAAGTGAAGGCTCTTCTGTCTGGATTTGAAATTGCATGTGTATATCGTGTTGAGGTTGATAAGATGAACCGTATTCGTCCCAGTGAACATTTCGCAAAAATAGGTCACCCTCCAGCTGTACTTCGAATTATAGGTGATCATATAGAGGGGCTAGAGCAAATAATTTCATTAACAGACAATCGTGGCGGATTCTATGATGGCAATAGAAAAAGAGATGTTTTATAGAAGTAACAAAAAAAGTGTACAACATGTGTACACTTTTTTGTTCTGTTATAAAAACTATAACAGATTAGGAGATAAGAGTATTACAGCTCTACAATGGGTATTGTTCTTATATTACAAAATAGGACTCGTATATAAGGATACCAAAAAAATACAATTAAGGAAAGGGTTAATTTTAAAGACTTTTAAATGAAGTTAACACTATATATATAGTAGTTTGCTCAACATTTCACAAACATGTCACAACTATTTCGTTCACTTTCGTAAAAAAGTAGTATTCTAAGTGTGTAAGCTGTTATATAAAAAATCTTAGTCCTGTACTAATCAAAAATGGAGGAGATTAGGATGACTCAAGTATTAGAAAATGTTAAAAACGCATGGGAAAACTTTAAAGGTGAAAAATGGAAAGCAGAGATTGATGTTCGCGATTTCATTTTAAATAATGTAAACGTTTTCGAAGGAGACGAATCTTTCTTAGCAGAAGCAACTGAAGCAACGAAACAACTTTGGGATCAAGTAATGGATTTAACAACGAAAGAACGTGAAAACGGTGGCGTTCTTGATATGGATACAAAAATTGTTTCTTCTATTACATCACATGCCCCTGGATACTTAAATAAAGATATTGAAAAAGTAGTCGGTTTCCAAACTGATAAACCATTTAAACGTTCTTTACAACCATATGGTGGTATTCGTATGGCAGAACAAGCTTGTGAATCTTATGGATACGAAATGGATAAAGAACTTAGTCGTATTTTTAGAGATTGGAGAAAAACTCATAACCAAGGTGTATTTGATGCATACACACCAGAAATGAGAAATGCACGTAAATCAGGTGTTATTACGGGTCTTCCAGATGCATACGGACGTGGACGTATTATCGGTGACTATCGCCGAGTAGCGTTATATGGTATTGATCATTTAATTGAAGCGAAAAAAGCTGATTTGAATTTAACTGGCGGTGTAATGAGCGAAGATACAATGCGTTTACGCGAAGAGTTATCTGAGCAAATGCGTGCACTTCAAGAGTTAAAAGAAATGGCCGCTTCTCATGGCTTCGATATTTCTAAGCCAGCAACAAACACGCAAGAAGCATTCCAATGGTTATACTTCGCATACCTTGCAGCGATTAAAGAGCAAAACGGGGCTGCAATGAGTCTTGGACGTACTTCTACATTTTTAGATATTTACATTGAAAGAGATTTAGCAAATGGTACTTTAACAGAAGAAGAAGTACAAGAAATTGTAGATCACTTCATTATGAAATTACGTCTTGTGAAATTCGCAAGAACACCTGATTATAATGAATTATTCTCTGGTGACCCAACTTGGGTAACTGAATCTATCGGTGGTATGGCATTAGATGGTCGTCCATTAGTAACAAAGAACTCATTCCGTTTCTTGCATACATTAGATAATTTAGGACCAGCTCCAGAACCAAACTTAACTGTTCTTTGGTCTAAACAATTACCAGAGAACTTTAAAAACTACTGTGCGAAAATGTCTATTAAAACATCAGCAATTCAATATGAAAATGATGACATTATGCGCCCTGAATACGGCGATGATTACGGTATTGCATGTTGCGTATCTGCAATGAGAATCGGTAAACAAATGCAGTTCTTCGGAGCTCGTGCAAACTTAGCGAAAGCATTATTATATGCGATTAACGGTGGTAAAGATGAAAAATCTAAAGCACAAGTTGGTCCTGAGTACGCACCAATTACTTCTGAAGTATTAAATTATGAAGAAGTTATGCATAAGTTTGATATGACAATGGAATGGTTGGCGGGTCTATATTTAAACACATTAAATGTTATCCATTACATGCATGATAAATATAGCTATGAACGTATTGAAATGGCACTTCATGATACAAACGTTCTTCGTACAATGGCAACAGGTATTGCTGGTCTATCTGTAGTAGCAGATTCATTAAGTGCAATTAAATACGCAAAAGTAAAACCAATTCGTGATGAAAATGGTATTGCAGTTGACTTCGAGATTGAAGGAGATTTCCCTAAATACGGTAACAATGATGATCGTGTAGATGAGATTGCTGTAAATCTTGTAAAAACATTTATGAATAAACTTCGTAAACATAAAACATACAGAAATTCTGTTCATACAATGTCAATCTTAACAATCACATCTAACGTTGTATACGGTAAGAAAACTGGTAATACTCCAGATGGCCGCCGTACTGGAGAACCATTTGCACCAGGTGCGAACCCAATGCATGGACGTGATACAAAAGGTGCATTAGCTTCATTATTATCTGTGGCTAAATTACCATATGAAGATGCACAAGATGGTATTTCTAATACATTCTCTATTATTCCGAAAGCACTTGGTAAAGAAGATGATGTACAAGTACGTAACTTAGTATCAATGCTTGATGGCTATGCAGTAAAAGAAGGCCACCACTTAAATATTAACGTATTTAACCGTGAAACATTAATGGATGCAATGGAACATCCTGAGAAATATCCACAATTAACAATTCGCGTATCTGGTTACGCTGTAAACTTTATTAAATTAACTCGTGAACAACAAATTGATGTAATTAACCGTACAATGCATGAAAGCATGTAAATGAAAAAAAGTGTCCCTTCGCTCTTAATATATAGCGAAGGGAGGCTGTTTCAATAAAGGAGGAAGTAACATGGTAAAAGGAAGAATACATTCTGTAGAGTCTTGTGGTACTGTTGATGGCCCAGGGATTCGTTATGTCATATTTACACAAGGGTGTTTATTACGTTGTCAATATTGTCATAATGCTGATACGTGGGAAATCGGTAAAGGTAAAGAAATAACAGTTGAAGAAGTGATGCAGGATGTGACATGTTACCTTCCATTTATTGAAGCTTCCGGAGGCGGTATAACAGTTAGCGGTGGAGAGCCATTATTACAGCTAGACTTTTTAATTGAGTTGTTTAAAAAGTGTAAAGAGGCTGGTATCCATACAACAATCGACTCTTCTGGTGGTTGTTATTCTGAGGAACCAGAATTCCAAAATAAGCTAGATATTTTAATGGATTATACAGATTTAGTTTTATTGGATCTGAAACATATCGATTCCAAAAAGCATCGTAAATTAACAGGGAAACCAAATGAACATATTTTACAATTTGCTCGTTATTTATCGGATAAGAATAAACCGATTTGGGTACGACACGTATTAGTTCCTGGTGTTACGGATAATGAAGAGGATCTACAAAAACTATCTAGCTTTATTCAAAGTCTGTCTAATGTTCAAAAAGTTGAAGTGTTACCATATCATAAGCTTGGTGTATATAAATGGGAGGCGCTTGGACACAAGTATCCACTCGCAAATGTAGAACCACCTACTGAGAAAAATGTAGAACATGCTAAATATATTTTACAAGCGGTCTAATCCAAATATTGGATTAGGCTTTTTGCTTTCTTTACAATAAAATCTAGAGTATATATTGATAAAAGAGTATACTGAAAATAGAATATCCATAATTTTGTACGGAATAAATGGAGAAATTTACATAATTGTAAAGGGAAATCAAAATAGTAAAAAGAATTAAGAAGTAAAAGAGTGAGTATCATGGAATAGAGAACATTTGTAAGTTATTGCGAAAGCTCTTATAGGAAAGTATAATGTAAAGATATGAGCACAGATAGGATTAAGGGGTCAATCTTATATGCTTTGCATATCCACGACAGGTACATAGCTGAAAGGGAATTATTAGAATCTGTTTATGTAATTTTTAAGGAAAATGTTTTTCCTATTGTCGTATATGCAATATGGAGAAACAAAAAGCTAGGAGTGGATTTGTTTGATAAAAAACCCCAAGGTTTTAATATTAACTGCACATTACGGTAATGGTCATGTGCAAGTAGCAAAAACATTAGAACAAACATTTCGCCAAAAAGGAATTGAAGATGTTATTGTATGCGACTTGTTTGGAGAATCACATCCATTTATAACTGACATTACAAAATATCTATATTTAAAAAGTTATACAATAGGAAAAGAATTATATCGTTTGTTTTATTACGGGGTAGAAAAAATTTATGATAAGAAAATAGCATCTTGGTATGCGAACTTTGGAAGAAAACGTTTGAAAACACTGTTACAGGTGGAGAAACCAGATATTGTAATTAATACATTTCCAATTATCGCTGTACCAGAATTGAAGAAACAAACAGGTATTTCAATTCCTGTCTATAACGTATTAACGGATTTTTGCGTGCACAAAATATGGATTCATCGAGAAGTAGATCGTTATTTTGTTGCAACGGATCATGTGAAAGAATTGATGGTTGATATCGGTGTACCTGCGGAACAAATTGTTGAAACAGGAATTCCAATTCGGAGTAGTTTTGAGTTAAAGGTAAATCCAGAAATCATATATAATAAATATCAGTTATGTAAGAATAAAAAGATTTTACTAATTGTAGCAGGTGCTCATGGGGTATTAGGAAATGTAAAAGAACTATGCCAATCATTTATGTCAGTGCCTAATTTACAAGTAGTTGTCGTTTGTGGGAAAAATGAAGCTTTAAAACAGGATTTATTAAGTTTACAGAAGCAAAATTCCGATGTATTAAAAGTGTTTGGGTATGTTGAAAATATTGATGAATTATTCCGTGTTACTTCTTGTATGATTACGAAGCCAGGCGGAATAACATTAAGTGAAGCAGCAGCGTTGCAAGTACCTGTCATTTTATATAAGCCTGTTCCAGGACAAGAAAATGAAAATGCGATGTACTTTGAAAGAAAGGGAGCAGCAGTTGTCATTCGCGATGATAGTGAGGTTTTTGCAAAAACAGAGGCATTATTACAAGATGATGTGAAGCTTCTTCAAATGAAAGAAGCAATGAAAAGCATCTATCTTCCAGAGCCAGCTGGCCATATTGTAGATGCAATTTTGGCGGAAAATCATGCAGAACCGCGTCATATACCTATTAAATCACCTGCTCTTGCACAATCTTTTACTTAATATGAAACCCTCTTTGTATATGTAAAGAGGGTTCTTTATTAATTTTAAAGAAAATTTAGCAAGTTATCCACAAAAGGATTGCGCTTTCATTAAACAGTAAAGTCGGAATATTAACAACTATATCCACATTGTCCACAATTTTTAGAAAAATATCCACAATTAAAACAGCTGATATATGCTTTAATATAGAAAAATATTAAATGTTTTTGAAAATCACTAACAATTTCATCGGTTTTGTGGATAAAGTTGTCCACAGCAAAAAAGTCCCTTATGTATAAGGGGCTTTTTTGCTTACTTCTATCAGTCGAGAAAATTATGTAATGAAAATGAATAATTAGGGGGGAAACTTCTAATTATTCATTTTCACTTTAAATGCTTTTCGAGCGATATCCTGCTGCACGATCTGCTTTTTGAAATTCGCGTTGATAGAGAACTTCTTGTGTACTAGATAATGTGTTTTTTGTTTTATCACGTTTCTTTTTATCCATTACAAATCACCTCGTGTCTTAAAGTTACTATTTATCGTTTCCAAAGACATGAGGGGATATACGCATATGGAAAATGTTAACGATTGATTATCATTTCAGAAAATTTAGATTAAGCTTCTTTTAATTGATGAGCATCTTGGAAGGTTGTATCTCGCATTGTAGCAAGTGTGTATTGATCTTTTGGAATTTCATATAAGTTATACACTTCTTCGTTTGCGTTAATTTCATCATATACGGCTTTTCTTGTTTCGTTTGCTAGATTCACATATTGCAGTTTTTCTGCAGCTTTAATAGAACGAATATTTATTTTACGAATACGCATGAAAATTGTTTCAATATCTAATTCATAGAAAAGTTCACTAAAAAATGAATCTTTTGCCAATTTGTTATAGCCTTTTCCATGATATGGTTTGCCAAGCCATGTCCCGAGAAATCCAGCTTTTTCTTGCACATCAAATAAAGTAATTGTTCCGATAGGGTTACCCCATTCATCTAAAATTGTGCGTGAAATTAATTCACCACGCTCTTCAGCTTCAATCGTTTGTTTCGTTAAGAATAAATATTCTTCATAAGAATAAGCCTTTTGACGCACAAAAGGGAAGACAGCTGGATCCACCATTAACTCGTATAGAACGTGGCTGTCGTGTAAGTCGCGTTTTTTCAACATACTAACTCCTCCTCACACGAGGGTAGCATGACGAAAAAACACCCCACCCTCGAAATTTTTATATCAATCTTTAAAAAATTTCGGGGTGGGAATCGAACCCACTAGAACCAGTTTCTAACGCTGGTGGCGCACCATTTGCCTTCCCCATTCATCAATTTGAAAATGATAATCACGACACAAATTGATTATGGTTTCATTCAGTTTATAATCGTATAATACTTTATCTAGTCAAAAAAATAAACTAGTTTTTTTTATTTTTTTTGTAAATTATTTTTCCATCAATCATAGTTAGTACAGGCTTGGCTAAATAATGGAAAGGATGATGAGTCCATAGCACGAGATCGGCGTCTTTTCCAACCTCGATGCTTCCAATTCTATCCTCTAAACGCAAATTTCGTGCTGGGAATATGGTGATTCCTTCTAGTGCTGTTTTCTCGTCTAACCCTTCTCTTACTGCAACAGCAGCGCAAACATTTAAATATTGAATGGGTGTATAAGGATGATCTGTTGTGATAGAAACTTCCACACCATTTTTTGATAATATATGGTAAGTATCCCATGTTTTATTTTTTAGTTCGATTTTAGAACGGCGTGTCAGAGTGGGACCAACTGAAACCTTCAAATTGTGTTTTGAAAGTTCTTCAACAATAAAGTGTCCTTCTGTGCAATGTTCAATGCGTAAATCGAGATTGAATTCTGTTGCAAAGCGTAGAGCAGAACTAATATCATCTGCTCGGTGAGCGTGGATACGTACGGGTATTTCACGACGTAATGCTTTTAGAATAGGAAGCATTCGAAAATCAGCTTCGTGCCCGTAATGTTGTGCTTCATAGAATGATTCCCGAAGTAACCCCATAATCCCCATACGTGTAATGGATTCTTTTGTTCCATTACTATGGACTTTTTTAGGATTTTCTCCAAAGGCAATCTTTAAACCAGCAGGTTCTTGAATAATCATATGATCAATACAAGTTCCAGCTGTTTTTATTACACAAGTAGTACCCCCGATAATATTTTGACTGCCAGGCATAACGTGAACGGTTGTAATTCCGTTTTGTACAGCGTCTTGAAAGGCAATATCGAAAGGATGGATTCCATCTAAAGAACGAATATGTGGTGTTGAAACTTCAGATGTTTCATTGGCATCATTTCCAGCCCAACCAGTACCTTCATCATAGAGACCAAGGTGAGTATGGACATCAATAAAGCCAGGTAAGAGATGGAGTGCTCGTGCATCTATAACGGTCATATCTTGAGTAGGTGGAATAAAAGGTTTGACCTCGGTAATTCGCTCTCCTGTAACGAGTACATCTCCTTGAAACTTTTGAGATGTAATAGGGTATACAATGGCTTGTTTGAGCAATATTTTCATAGGTACCTCATTTCTGTTACTTTATAATGCTAATGGAAGTTAAGGGAAAGTAACTGAAAGGTTATTTGTGTGGTAATGCTTCGGATCCTAGAAAATGAAAGTTTTGAAAGAGCCCATGTAAAATTGTGTTTTAGAAGTACTACATTGTATGCGAAAGTATATTTTGTAATGCATGGTCTATTTCTGGAAATGTGTATTGGTATCCATGTTCAATTGCTTTAATGGGTAATACACGTTGCCCTTCTAGTACAAGTATGCTCATTTCACCTAATAAAGTTTGAATGATAAAAGAAGGTACAGGCAACCAATGAGGCTTTTTCATTATAGTTGCAATGGTTTCTCCAAATTCCTTCATTCTTATAGGTGTTGGTGCTGTCATATTAAGAGGACCATCAATTTCTTTTTTGTGTATGATGAAATCCATCATACGAACGACATCGTCTATATGAATCCATGATAACCATTGCTTCCCAGAACCAATGGTGCCGCCGATATAGAATTGATAGGGAAGTAGCATTTTTGGAAGAGCTCCTTCATTTGCACCTAATACAACTCCAAATCTTGCGTAGATTGTTCGTATTCCGAGAGAACGTGCTTTAGATGCTTCTTGTTCCCATGAATATACTGTATTTGCTAAAAAGTCATTTCCAGGAGTCTCATGCTGTTCTGTAAAAGACTCTATTTCAGACGTTCCATAGTATCCAATAGCACTTGCGTTAATAAATGTGTGTGGCTTTGTATGGAGTCCCTGCAATTGTTTAATGAGTCCTTTTGTTGTTTGAATTCTACTGTTTAAAATGGCTTTCTTTTGTTGCTTTGTCCATCTACTATTAATAGACTCTCCCGCTAGATTAATAACTACATCAATAGAAGAGAGGGGGAAGGTTTGTAAATCTGGTGTCCATTGAACATACTGAAGGTTAGGGTCGGAAGTTTCAGTAGTTTTTTTTCGTGTGAGAATGTAAACAGTATATCCTTTTTGAATAAAAAAAGTAGAAAGGGATTTACCGATAAAGCCTGTACCACCAGAAATTGCGATTTTCACAAGTATTTCCTCCTCATTATATATATTCTTGAAAAGAAAAAATGTTCCTCGACTATGTTAAAATAATAGAGAGGTGAGAGTATGGCTGTCATTACAAAAATAGAAGTACAAAAACGATCGAAAGAACGATTTAATATTTATATTGATAAAGGTCAAGGCGAAGAGTACGGATTTAGTGTGGATCAAGTAATCTTAATAAAACATGGATTACAAAAAGGCTTAGAAATTGATGAAATCGAGTTAGGAAATATTTTGTACAATGAAGAAGTGCAAAAAGCATATTTACAAGCAATCTCCTATTTATCCTATCAAATGAGAACAAAACAAGAAATAGAAGATTTTTTACGAAAAAAAGAAGTGGGACAGGCCATCATCTCTGAAGTCGTTTCGAAATTATTACATGACCGATATATTAATGATAAAGAGTATGCTGTTTTATATACGCGAACGCAAAGTAATGTGAATCGAAAAGGTCCAACTGTTATTAAAAGAGAGTTATTAAATAAAGGTGTTCAGGATTTAATTATTACACATAGTTTACAAGAATATCCGAAGGAAAAGCAAATTGAGAATGCCTTGTTTCTCATAGAGAAGAAGAAAAAATCTTATCAAAAACATTCTTTTTTACAAATGAAACTAAAGTTAGATGAGATGCTTGTTCGAAAAGGATATTCTAGAGAAGTAATTCAAATTTGTTTGGAAGAATTGAAAGACGAAAAAGATGACGAAAAGCAACAAGAAGCGTTACACTATCATGGGAATAAATATTATGAGAAATATAAGAAGCATGATGGATGGACATTTGAAAACAAGATGAAACAAGCGTTATATCGAAAAGGATTCTCTATTGATGAAATCGAGATATTTTTGCAAATGAAACGCGAAGAGGAATGAGGAGAATAAGATGAATATGCCAAAACGCTACAGTGAAATGACACCGCATGAGCTAAGAGAAGAAATTGGCGCTTTGAAGGAGCAAGCAGTAAAAGCGGAGCAGCTTGGGATTGTCAATGAATTTGATGTATTAATGAGAAAAATGGCAATGGCTCGTGCTTATATGACGGATATAAACAAATTCCGTATTGGTGAAACATATGAATTAGTAGAAGAACCTGGTGTATTATTTAAAATTACGTATTTCAATGGGGTATTTGCTTGGGGATATAAGCAAAATGATAATGAAGAGATTGGCATACCAATTTCCTTATTGCAAGAAAAATAAAAACCAGAGAGCATATATCTCTCTGGTTTTCATCTTTGGTAGGCGTTAAAGGAGATAGGAGATTCTAAAATTGGCGTTTTTTACATTCATTTGCCAATATAATGAGAGACTGGGTTTGTTGCGTCTGTCCGTTAACTTGCGCTTTCGCATGTTTTGGACGAGTCCACGTATGGTTAAATAATTCAGAACGACTATCTAAGCGATCACGGTAGCTCATCTTTATCACCTCGTGTAGGAAGTTAATTTAATTTGTACTACTCTTCCTGCTGATTTGCAGCACGCATACGTTCTTGTGGGTGCGTGTTAATTGTGCCGTTAGGTCGTTTCGAAGCGAAGCGTGATTTCGCTTTCGGTTGACCGTCGATTTTGCTGTTGTTTTTTGACTCAGACCAAAATTCGGCTTGTTTACCCATTACGAACGCCCTCCTCATTATCGGTTGATACCTCTTTAAGAAGTATCAATTATAGAATGTGCAAAATTGAAGAAACTATCCTTTAGAAATGAAGGGATAAATAGGTAAAAGGAGATTATAATATGAATGATATTTATGAAACATTAACGAAAGAATTATTAGACAAGAATGACAAGCTTTCTTACGCACAAGCTCGTGCGTGGGTTGAGTTACTATGGGAAGATTTTCAAACAACTTATGCAAAATCAGGTCGTTATCAAGGCGATGAAATGACGGAACAAGTGGTACGATCATGGATTAATAATCATGGTGTACGCCTTCATGAAATGCGTACAAATAATCCGAAGTATAGTCATTTAATTAATCAAGAAGATCATTTGAAACATTAAAAAAAGCGACTTAAGTCGCTTTTTTTAATGTGGAAGTAATTCCAGTTTTTTTCGAAGCTTTTCTTCACTAAAGATCCATCCTGTATAGGAACTAATAATATTTAAATTGTGGTCGAGCTGAACGATTGCAACAAATGGATAATAATCTTTACTTCGATATCGTAAATCAATGAATCGTACTTCATAATAATGGTCATGATCAAAAATATCCCAGCGATATACAGGAGAGAAAGATAGAAAGGCCGAGATGTTTTCATCTTGTTTAGCTGCTCGCATAATATTATTGTCTGGGAACGGTACCCGATCGAACTTATCATATATCATGATGTTACCACGGTGCCATCTCGCAACGTAGTAATAATCAGCCGTAACGATTGCTAAATGGTAATGGTAAAATCGGTAAGAAGGAGAAATGATAATCTTTTCGACATTTTTGAAACGTTTGTGTACAACGCTTCTTATATTTCTGTGCATCATAATCCGTCCGATATAGTAAACAATCATTAATATATATGCCGCTAAAGCTGTATATCCCTTATGAGAACCGACGAGCATGCAAGCAATTGCAAGTATATGGATAAAGAAAATTACGGTATCGAATGTATTAATCACGCCGAGTGCGACCCATTTTTTTGTGAAAGGCCGTAATGCTTGTGTACCATAGGCATTGAAAATATCTACAAAGACGTGAAGGAAGACAGCAATAAATGACCAAAGCAGTAGATGAAGATATGGAGCGTCTGAAAAGAAGGCGAAAGAGATGCCACTTATAAGGAATGACCAAAGAATTACCGCAGGAATAGAATGAGTAATCCCACGATGATTTCTTATATATTTAGCGTTATTACGCAATTTTAAAACTGTGTCAATGTCAGGAATGTTGGAACCAGCAATTGTAGCAAGCATAACAGCTTGGGGGCCAATATCACTTTGTGCTATGGCTGGATCTAATGTTGCTAAGCTACCTAAAGTGATACCCATAACAAGGTGAGTGGCTGTGTCCATGGAAATCCACCTCCGTTTTTTATTAATGTAACTCTTTTTATTCGATACCTCAAGTCCTTTGCCTTCTATTTCCTGTATCATCTTACTTAAATTTTTTCCTAAAATCTTTATAATAGTACTTACATGCAAAAAAATGAGGGGGATCAAGTTTGACACTTGAAATACTAAACAATTTTAATATAGAGCAGTTTCAAAATGATTTAATTGGTTGGTTTGAAGAAGAACAGCGCGACTTACCATGGAGAAAGAATAAAGATCCATACCGCGTTTGGGTTTCTGAAATTATGTTACAGCAAACAAGAGTAGAAGCTGTAAAACCATATTACGCAAATTTTATGGGGAAGTTTCCTACACTTGAAGCGTTAGCGAACGCAGATGATGAAGAAGTATTAAAAGCATGGGAAGGTTTAGGATATTATTCTAGAGCACGTAATTTACATGCGGCAGTAAAAGAGGTAAAAGAAGTATACGGCGGAGTTGTACCAAGTGATGTAAAGAAAATTGAAAAGTTAAAAGGAGTCGGACCATATACAAAAGGTGCTATTTTAAGTATCGCATATGGTATACCAGAGCCGGCAGTTGATGGAAATGTTATGCGTGTATTATCTCGTATTTTATCAGTATGGGATGATATTGCAAAACCAAAGACTCGAAAAGTTTTTGAAGAGATTGTGCGTGAAATTATTTCGATTGAAAATCCATCTTATTTTAATCAAGGTTTGATGGAATTAGGTGCACTAATTTGTATTCCGAAAAATCCAGCATGCTTACTTTGTCCTGTACGTGAACATTGCAGAGGGTATGCTGAAGGTGTTCAAAAAGAATTACCAGTAAAAAGTAAAGCGAAAGCTCCTAAAATGGTACCTATTGTTGCAGGTGTACTTCAAACTGAAGACGGTCGTTACGTTATTAATAAACGTCCAAGTACAGGTTTGTTAGCTAACATGTGGGAGTTTCCGAATGTGGAACTTGGAGAAAGTATTCGAAATCAGAAGGAACAGCTTATAGATTATATGAAAGAAAAATTTGAGCTCGAGGTTTTTATTGATGAATACGCAATGAATGTACAACATACGTTTACACATCGTACTTGGGATATATTTGTATTTTACGGAAAAGTAACAGGTAATATTGTTGATACAGATACATTAAAATTTGTATCAAAAGAGGTATTTGAGCAATTACCTTTCTCAAAATCACACCGTACTATTTATGAAAATTGTGTGGAGAAAATTACAATGCAATAAATAAAAAAGTGTTCCCAATCTAGGGAACACTTTTTTAATCGTAAGAAATTTTTGTCCCATGAGTCCAACTAGCTTCACCTTCTTGTAAGCCGCCTCTTGATTCGATTTCTACTACAATTTCTTTGTAAATACTTTGCCCTTCTACATTTAAATAAGGCAGAACCTGTTGTAGTGAGTGATGAAAATAAGCTAATTCATCTTCTTTCCATTCATTTTTTGAAATCATCGTTAGTTCAGTCATATCGCGTCCTATATACATATTTCCACCTCCATTTCTTATAGTTTGAATAAGTAACAAAAGATATATGCGGAAATTATTCAAAAGAAAATTACGGATAGCTTCTAAGTGAATTGGTTACATTATTGATTGTGGAGGTGAGAAAGATGAGTAAAAAACAACAAGGTTATAACAAGGCAACTTCTGGTGCTAGCATTCAAAGTACAAATGCTAGTTATGGTACAGAGTTTTCAACTGAAACAGATGTACAAGCAGTAAAACAAGCAAACGCACAATCAGAAGCAAAGAAAGCACAAGCTTCTGGTGCACAAAGTGCAAACGCTAGTTATGGTACAGAATTTGCAACTGAAACAGACGTGCATGCTGTGAAAAAACAAAATGCTAAGTCAGCTGCAAAACAATCACAATCTTCTAGCTCAAATCAGTAATGAAAGAAAAACACTTCTCTAATTCAGGAGAAGTGTTTTCTTTTTGCGTCGATCGTTGTAATGAAAAGAAAGCGAACGACATAACTTCTAATAAGTCAACAAATGTAGTCAAAGGAGAAGGAAGTTAACAATTAGAATTATGTAATTAGGAATAATAACTGATGAATAAGTCCAAAAGGGGGTAAGTAATGAACGATTTTGATAAGTTGGTAGGGGAGCAATTAGAAACGATGGATGAGTTGTTAAAGTTACAAGCACATCTAGAGAAGTATCAACAAATTGAAATGAATGAAAAAGATAAGTGCGATAAAAAAGAACTGCATTTTATCCGCCAGGAAATATATAGAACAGAAGTAGCGTTGAAGATGTTACATGAGAAATTTGAAGAACAAACGAATAGTGTAATTCAATCTTTTGCAACTGAAAAAATGATTTCAAATTTAGGGTAAGATATATTGTTATCTTCAGGTGAAAAGTCCTTCTTTGTATGGAAATAGAGAAGGGCTTTTTCTATTACATGTCCTCGCTTATAAATAATGCAGTACAATCCTTATCTCTTAAGAAGAGTTGGGGCATAGTATTCAACGATAAACCTCCTGCATATTCAGTTTGAAAAATAGAGTCTTATCCCTTTAGTTTTAAAATTTCGACAAAAAAGTTATAATAGAAAAAAAGTGAATGCCGTTCAAAGGGCATTTGCAGTTGAAAGAAGGGAGCATATATGGGATTTCCCAAAGAAGGAGAAAAAGTACAAATACATAGTTATAAACATAATGGCTCCATTCATAGAATGTGGGAAGAAACAACAATTTTAAAAGGGACACAGAGTCTTGTAATCGGAGCGAATGATCGTACAGTAGTTACAGAATCGGATGGCCGAACATGGATTACTCGTGAACCAGCAATTTGTTATTTTCATGCCAACTATTGGTTTAATGTGATTGGGATGCTTAGGGAAGATGGCGTATATTATTATTGTAATTTAAGCTCACCTTTTGCGTATGATCCTGAAGCATTAAAGTATATTGATTATGATTTAGATATTAAAGTATATCCAGATATGACATATACGCTTCTAGATGAAGATGAGTATGAAAAACATAGTCAAATTATGCAGTATCCACCTGTTATTGATACAATTTTAAAACGAAATGTAGCACATTTAACACAGTGGATTCATCAAAGAAAAGGTCCATTTGCACCAGACTTCGTAGATATGTGGTATGAACGATATTTAATGTACAGAAATTAAAACAAACCTGCAGGGGGCTTCCCGGCAGGTTTGTCCTATTAGAGGGGGGATTATGTGCAAGGCATAAAAAGATATTTACAATTTGTTAAACCATATCGATGGCTTATTGCTATTACAATTATTATTGGACTAGTTAAGTTCGGTATCCCACTTATTATGCCATGGTTATTAAAGTATATTATCGATGATGTAATTCAAGGCGCGGGCTCACTTCAAGATAAAACATCTCAATTAATAACAGCGATTGGAATTGCTTTTTTTATTTTTGCGGTATTAAGACCACCGATTGAATATTATCGTCAATATTTCGCCCAACGTATCGCAAATACAATACTGTATGATTTGCGGAAGCATATTTTCGGTCACTTACAAAAGTTAAGTTTACGTTATTACTCCAATACAAAAACAGGGGAGATTATTTCGCGTGTCATCCATGATGTAGAACAAACGAAGGATTTTGTAATTACTGGTTTGATGAACGTCTGGTTAGATACTGCAACAATTGCTATTGCTATCATTGTTATGTTTTCTATGAATATAAAATTAACATTTGTTGCGTTATTGATTTTACCTATTTATGTAATTGCAGTGAAATATTTTTTCGGACGTCTTCGGAAATTGACGAAAGAGCGTTCACAAGCGTTAGCGACGATGCAAGGGTATTTGCATGAACGTATTCAAGGAATGCAAGTGACACGTAGCTTTGCGTTAGAAGAGTATGAGGGGAAGCAGTTTGAAAAAAGAAATAATGAATTTTTAACGAAAGCATTAACCCATACAAGTTGGACGGCAAGAACATTTTCGGCAGTAAATACGTTAACCGATTTAGGTCCGTTACTTGTGATTGGTTTTGCAGCATATGAAGTAATTCAAGGGCAGTTAACGCTAGGAACGATGGTAGCTTTTGTTGGATATATGGATAGTTTATATAGTCCGCTTCGCCGCCTTGTTAATTCATCTACAACATTAACACAATCTTTTGCATCGATGGACCGTGTGTTTGAACTGTTAGATGAAAAATACGATATTGTTAATGTACCAAATGCGGTACAAACGAAAAAATTAAATGGAGAAATTGTATTTGACAATGTTTCTTTTCGTTATAATGCAGATGAAAAAGAGATATTACACAACTTGTCATTAACTATGCAGCCTGGAGAGAAAGTAGCGCTTGTAGGAGCGAGTGGGGGAGGAAAGTCATCTCTTGCTAGTTTGATCCCACGTTTCTATGATGTTTCTGAAGGCGCGGTTTATGTAGATGGCATAGATGTAAGAAAGTACAATATGAGAAATTTGCGTAGTCATATTGGAATTGTACTGCAGGATAATTTATTGTTTAGCGATACAATTGGAGCTAATATTTTATATGGAAATCCGAAAGCTACAGAGAAAGAAGTGATTGCAGCTGCCAAAGCTGCGCAAATTCATGATTTTATTATAGACTTACCAGATGGTTATAATACTGTCGTTGGAGAACGTGGTGTGAAGCTATCAGGCGGGCAAAGACAACGCGTGGCAATTGCACGAGTGTTTCTAAAGAATCCGTCGGTACTTATATTAGATGAAGCAACTTCAGCATTAGATTTAGAAAATGAAAGGTATATTCAAGAGGCGCTTCAGACGTTAGCTGCTGACCGGACAACGATTATAATCGCACATCGATTAGCGACGATTACACATGTTGATACGATTATTTATATTGAAGACGGTGAGATTAAAGAGACTGGTTCTCATGAAGAGTTAATGCGAAAAAGAGGATTTTATTACAATTTATATCAACTTCAACATATAACAGAAACAGCTCCTTTAGCGTAAAAGGAGCTGTTTTTTTATTCGTCTTCTTTTTTATCATCGATTTGGAGTTCTTTTTCTGGTTTATGATATGTGTAGAAGCTATCTACAAGCAAATCTAAATGCTCTACTTCTTCACTATAGTTAATGATGGAAGAAATAAGAGGGAAGAGATGTAACCATGTTTTATATGCTTCTTCATCGTCTTTATTTTGATATTCCATAAAGATATCAATTAATTCTTGTTTACCTGTTTCAACTTCATCAAGCATTTCAACTGATTGTTGTTTTTTTGCTTTACCAATAAATTTTAATAAAACTTGTTCATGATAATGCGTTAATGAGTCAAGTTCGTTTTGGATAGATTCCTGAAATTCTTCTGGCATATAGCGCAGTTCATTTTCAGTACGGTGTAATGATTTTAACGTACTTAAAGCACGGCTTGTTGTCGCTAACATTTGTCTGAATAAAACGAGCTTACGAATTTTTGCGAACTTTACTTTTTTCGTATAGCTTCTTTCTTCTTTATACAGCAAATAGTAATGATTTAGTTTGATCATTTTTTCTTTCATACGATCAATATCAGTTTTTAGCGTTGTAAAATCAGAAGCCTGCCTGCTATTCATTCGAATCCATTTTACAATTTCTTCTGTATTATCAACGATACGATGATAAAGTTTTGTTTCATATTTTGGCGGCATAAATACTAAATTTACAAGTGAAGCCGCAATAATACCAATCATAATCGTCGCAAATCGAAGTAAGGCAAAACTAAAGAAATCTTCGCCTTGATACTCCATAATGGCGATAACTGTTACTAAAGCAATTGATATTGTGTTTTCTAATCGTAATTGTAATGTAAGAGCAATTACTAATATACATGTTAATCCAATAATAAAAGGATTATGTCCAAAAGCAGTAGCAAATGCGATAGCAAATATCGCACCAATTACATTTGCTTGAATTTGTTCAAGTGCTGTTAAATAAGAACGGTATACAGACGGTTGAACAGCAAAGATAGCTGAAATTCCCGCAAATACCGGACTCGGTAATTGAAGTAAAATACAAGCAAATAAAGCTAACGTGATGGCAATACCCGTTTTTAAAATGCGAGCACCAAGTTTCATACCCTTAATAAGATCCTTTCTCTTGTCATAATGAATGTACAACATGATACTATACATTCATTACAATATGTTAGCAAGTGATATTTTAGTGACGTTAAAAGAAATTAGTGTTCATTTTATCCCGCTAATTGTGAGTAGTAAGATTCCTGCCTCAAAAATTAGAAGCTAGATGCCGGTAAACGCTCGATTGGTGTAGGCTAATTAAAGTTTCACTTTATAATTTTTCCTAATTCCTTTTAAACATCAGTTTTTAGTAAAAAAACCTGCTGAATTTCAGCAGGTCTCAAATTGTTACTATAGATTACTATGAGAAGCGTACTTCGTCAATTTTTTCTTAATAATGAAAATTACTCATTTTACTCTGTTGAGATAGATGGGTCTGCCTGTTCTTTTTTCGGGATAATCTCAAAAAACTGGTTCTGTATATCATCTAATAATGCTGTTAATAAAGCAACTTCCTCATATTGCTCATGTTCGTTTAGTACACGAATATAGTCTAGCAATAATTCAGTTACATCTTTCAAACCATTTTTACTAATTGGTTGTAATGTAACATTTGCCCCTTTTGCAATTCTTCTTTTTAAGGCCTGTTCTGTTAGGCCTAAGTTTGAATCATGACGCAAATAAACAACACCGCCAGTCATGCCAGCGCAAATCCATGGACCAGGGTCACCTAAAACAAGCGCTCGCCCATTTGTCATATATTCAAAAGCAAAACCTTTAATATTGGAGTATGCCCCTATATTTCCTTGCTCTTTTTCACGGAGTGGTTTTGTTATTCTACCTCCAATTATCATGTCTGCCCCAGAAAGGCGAATGCCAGCGCGAGCATCAGCGTTCCCTTGCACGTATAGTGCCCCTTTTTGTGCACCGTATCCAAATCCTTTTCCGACAGAACCGTTATAATATACTCCGTCTTTTCCTTTTGATTTCGTTATATAAATCCCACCACCAAAGGAAGTTTTACCAATGCCATCTTGTGCGCCGCCATTTACGTGTATAAATAAATTTTCACTATTGTAAGCGCCTAACCCATTTCCGGGAATAGAACCATTCGTATATTTTAATGTAAGTGGTTCAAGTTGAGTAGCTTCATATAGTTTACTGCGAACGCGATAACATGATTCTAGACCACCCATAACGCGTTGCTCTACACCAACGCCTACTAATTCTTTTGATTCAGCGGAATGAACTGTCTTAAATTGTTTTTCTGGTACGCCATCTGTTGTTGTAACAGATGGATGTTCTATTATTTGTAATAAATTACGTAAGTTTAATAAATTTTCGCCTCGAACTTGCTCTAATAAATCAGAACGCCCAACAATTGCTTGTAAATTTGTATACCCAAGCTGTCCTGTTAATCGTTTTAGTTCTACACCGAAAGAGGTGAATAAATTTAGCAGGCCAGTAACTGCGCTTTCTAATTCGCGTGGGACGAAGCGGCGTAACCCATGTTCTTTTGCTTGTGCTTCAGACTCAATTTGTGTCGCAATTCCGACATGGCAAGTATCTAGATGACACCCACGGCAAGTAGTACAACCGATTGCAATCATTGATAGTGTGCCAAATCCAATACGGTTTGATCCGAGGAGCATGATTTTCAAGGCGTCATTTACACTTCGAATACCACCATCTGCCCAAATCTCTACTTTATGTCTCATGCTCGCTTCTAATAAAGCGTTGTGAGCGGCTTTAACACCAATTTCTACAGGAAGACCTACATGTTGCAAGGCGTGAATACGTGCAGCACCTGTTCCGCCATCGAATCCGCTAATGTTAATAAAATCAGCACCAGCTTTGGCGATACCGACAGCAATTGTTCCGATATTGGGAACGACAGGGACTTTCACGGCTACTTTGGCAAGTTGATTAGCTGTTTTAATTTCTGTAATCATTTGAGCTAAATCTTCAATTGAATAAATATCATGGTTATTAGAAGGTGAAATTAAATCTGAGCCAATTGTCGCATTACGTGCTTCAGCGATTTTGGCTGTTACTTTTGAACCAGGTAAATGCCCACCTTCCCCAGGCTTTGCGCCTTGACCGATTTTGATTTCAATTAAGTTCGATGAGTTTAGTAGTTCGGCATTTACTCCAAATCGCCCAGATGCCACTTGTTGTCCACGTGTATGTGGATATTTTCCAATCATATCTTTAATTTCGCCGCCTTCACCGTTCAAGCTAATCATATTTAGCTGATCGGCCGCTTCTGCATATGCGCGAAAGGCAATTTCGTTTTGAGAACCAAATGACATAGAACTAATAATAAATGGAAAATCATGGTTTTTAATGCCGATAGATACTTCTTCAGTTGGAACGACATGTTTTGTTTGTTTCGTTTGAACAAGGTGTCTGATTGCGATGGGATTATTCTCTTCTAGTTCACTTAACTTGTCACGGTAATCATCATAAGAATTTCCTTTTGCAACATCGCCGATTGCTTTCCAAATTCGCGGGAATATATGAAATGATTTTCGCATTCTAATTTTAGGATTGTTATAATCATCTGCTCGCATTTTTGCATCTTCAACAAGTGATTCAAGTGAAAAAGCTAAATCATTTGAACCGAAGAAATTTGTAATCTGTAATATATTTGCGATTTCTTCATGTAACCCAATAGATGAATAGAGACGTCCGTAACCACGTAACTCATGAATTCCAATTGTTGAAATGACTTTTTCTAATCCTTTATTAAGTGCATTATACAGATTCGTAATTGGTGTTTTTGTTCCGTCATTTACAGTCGCGAATAATAAATATGGATTAATACCATCTGCTCCTAATCCATATAGCGTGACAATGTCATGTAAGGAGCGAAGGGCACCAGAACGTATAACGAGAGAACAATTGCGGCGTAATTTATTTTCACTTAATGCTTGATGTACTTTAGCAGTAACTAAATGTGGATCAATCCACAATCTTTCATTTAGATGGGCTTTTGCGTCATCTAATACTAGTAGGGAAGCACCATTGTTAACAGCAGCTATCGCTTCAGAACTAATGCGGCTTAATGCACATTGTAGAGTTTCTGACGAGCTGAATGTAGCAGAGATTGTGGCGATAGAGTTATGAGTTTTAAATAGCTCTATGAGTTGTTCGTACGTAATTGTGTGTAATTCCTCTGCAATAGGTTGTGCCACGCTGCCTTCTAAAATAATTGGTGAAAGCATTTCAACTACAAATGGCCGTTTTGCGCCGCTTAATAAACTTGGACGCTCTCCAAGTACAGTACGTGTAGAGAAGTGTTCAATTTCACGGTCACGGTCAATTGCAGGGTTTGTAACAACAGCTACACTTTCTTTAATGAAGTCAGCGATATTTCGTCTATCAGTATCAAGTGCGGCAAGTGGTGAGTCATGCCCAAGTGAGCGTATTGGCTCAACGCCTTTTGTTGCCATCTGTTCAAGGAGTTGAATATGTTCTCGGTCCCATCCGAAAGCGACGTATTGTTTCGTTTCAACTTGAACAGAATCACATAGCCCTTGGATTTTTTTCGTTTCAGGGATAGATAAATTTAAATGGTAATTGGTAGTATCAATTCGCTTTTTAAAACGGTTATATACTTGGATTTGATATTTGTCATATTCATAAAGAACAAGTTCATCTTGTTCATTCCATTTTAATCCGACTTTTTCTCCAGGAGCGAGTGGTTTTGGTTCTGCTACATATTTAGTTGGTGATACAACTCCAGGTTCAGAAGAGAAAATATAAGAGCTCTCTGTCTCTACTTTCCATACTGGGCGTAATCCAAGGGAATCAACGCTGAAAACAGCTTCATCTTTAAAACGGGAAATGATGCCAGCTGGTCCTTGGGCAAAATGTCCCCACGCTTCACGTATATACGTATATAAATCTTGTAAAGGTGTTTCATAAAGTTTAATTTCATTAATAATTGGTGGGAATAGAATTTCCATTGCTTCAAATAAGCTGTAGTTGTATTGAACAAGTAGGGTTTCTAAGGTGCGGTTTAAATCTTGAGAGTCACTGCCTCCTGCAGTAAGTGGTACATCAATCATTTCAGCTTGATCGCGTAATTTCGCAATTGTGTTAATTTCACCATTATGTCCGAGAATGCTAAATGGTTGTACACGAAAAAAATTAGATAATGTATTAGTAGAGTAGCGGTTATGTCCTAATGTCATAGTTGAAGCGATAAGCGGATGTTGTAAATCATTATAGTAGGCAACAAGCGTATCACCAGCACCTAGAACTTTATATACAACATGATTACGACTTAATGAAGCAACATGAATTGCTTCGTTTTCCTCTATTTTTATTGTGACAGAAAATAATGTTTGCTCAATATTTGTAATTTCGTTTTCTGCGATAAGGGCAACTTGCCAAAATAAAGGTTCTTCTTGTTTACCAAGTGGACCGAGTGCATCTGAGTTTGTTACATCATCACTTTCGAAAATGATAGTAAAGTTTTTGTTGTTTAATTGCGTACGAATATAATCTTTTAAGGCAGTAATGTCTTCTTTTTTATTTAGAAAAAAATGTCCAACGATAAAGTGGGGATGATCCACAATCGTTGGATTATATCCGCTACTTTTTAGTTTTTCATTCCAAAGCGTTTTTGGTATATCAATGTGAATGCCGATGCCATCGCCCTCACCATTAATGAAACCAGCTCTATGATTCATTTTGACGAGTGATTGTATGCAAAGGTCAATGTTTTCTTTTGTAGCAATTTTTCGTTTCTCCATAACGGAAACGATTCCACACGCATCATGTTCTGCATTTCTATAATCTCGAAATAAAGACGGTGTCCATGTATTTTTTTTATTGAGCATCCGTCAATCCCCCCTCTTGTAAAAGTTAGAATAATCTTACTATTTAAGGTGCGAATCACCTTGTACACAGAGATAGTAATGCTGTAAAAGAATATAAAACAGATAATTATGAATAATTATACTATTAATACGGAATTTATGAAATAGAAAAAAGGAAAAAAGAAAGGTGAGCTTTCTTTTTTCCTTTTAATGACGGGATTATTTATTGTCTGCTAGGGCAGCAAATGCTCTGCCGACAGCTTCGATTGTATATTCAATATCTTCTTTTGTATGTTCTGTAGTTAAGAACCATGCCTCGTATTTAGAAGGTGCTAAGTTAACTCCTTCTTGAAGCATAAGCTTGAAGAATTTACCGAACATTTCACCGTCTGTATCTTGTGCGGCATCGTAATCTTCAATTGTATTTGTTGTGAAGTATACAGTTAAAGCACCTTTTAGACGGTTTAATGTAATATCGATATTATGTTTCGCTGCTTGCTCTAAAATTCCTTTTTCAAGCATTGCACCAAGTTCATCTAATCTCTCATAAAGCCCTTCTTGTTGAAGCACTTCTAGACAAGCGATACCTGATGCCATAGAAGCAGGGTTTCCTGCCATTGTACCAGCTTGGTATGCAGGTCCAAGTGGAGCAACTTGTTCCATAATTTCTTTCTTACCACCGTAAGCACCGATTGGTAAGCCGCCGCCAATAACTTTACCAAGCGCTGTTAAGTCAGGTGTCACACCAAGTAAGTCTTGAGCACCACCGTACATAAAGCGGAAAGCAGTAATAACTTCATCATAAATTACTAGTGCGCCAGCTTCGTGAACAAGTTCATTCACTTTTTCAAGGAATCCTGGTTTAGGCTCTACAATACCGAAGTTTCCAACGATCGGTTCTACAAGGATAGCTGCTACTTCATGACCCCATTTATCTAAAGCCTCTTTTAAAGTTTCTACATTATTAAATGGAACGGTAATAACTTCTTGTGCAATACTTTGTGGTACGCCAGCTGAGTCAGGAGTTCCTAAAGTAGAAGGACCAGATCCAGCTGCCACAAGTACTAAATCAGAATGACCGTGGTAACAACCAGCGAATTTCATAATTTTTGTGCGACCTGTATAAGCACGAGCAACACGAATTGTTGTCATCACTGCTTCTGTACCAGAGTTTACGAAACGGACTTTATCTAATGCAGGCATTGCTTCTTTTAACATTTTTGCGAATTTTACCTCTAGCGCTGTTGGTGTTCCATAAAGTACCCCATTTTCAGCAGCTGTTGTAATTGCTTTTGTTATATGCGGATGAGCATGTCCAGTAATAATAGGACCGTATGCTGCTAAATAATCGATATATTTATTTCCGTCTACATCCCAGAAATAAGCGCCTTTCCCACGTTCCATAGCAACAGGAGCGCCGCCGCCAACTGCTTTAAAAGAACGAGAAGGACTATTAACACCGCCAACGATATGCTCTAAAGCTTCTTTATGTAATGCTTCTGACTTTGTGAATTTCACTACAATTCATCTCCTTACAAAAATCTATGTATTATTCTAACATGTTTTTTGAAAAGACGTATTGTTTGTGATAGCGAAGGCAGTTGGGTAAACTATTCGTTGTGACATTTAGGAGGGGGGTCCGATTATGAAATCGGTAATTGAGGTACAAGGGTTACGTAAAGAGTTTACAGCCTATTCAAGTCGTCCGGGCTTAAAGGGGGCATTTCGCGATTTATTAAATCGTAATTATAAAATAGTACCAGCAGTAAATGATGTATCTTTTACTGTAAAGCAAGGTGAAATGGTTGGTTATATCGGTGAGAACGGTGCTGGTAAATCAACAACAATTAAAATGCTTACGGGGATTTTAACTCCGACATCAGGGCAAATCACAGTAAATGGAATGAACCCACATAAACAAAGAGAAGAATTTGTAAGAACAATTGGTGTTGTTTTTGGACAGCGTTCGCAACTTTGGTGGGATATTGCAGTACAAGAATCGTTTCGTTTATTAAAGAAAGTGTACGGTGTATCAGACGCTCAGTATAAGGAGCATATGGAGCACGTAATTGAAACGTTAGATATAGGGCCTTTATTAGATAAACCAGTTCGAAAATTATCTCTTGGTCAAAGGATGCGTTGTGAATTAGCGGCAGCCTTAATTCATAATCCACCGTTATTATTTTTAGATGAGCCAACAATTGGGTTAGATGTACTTGTGAAATTGAAAATACGTGAATTTTTAAAAGAAATGAATGAACGTTATAAAACAACAATTTTATTAACAACACACGATATTACTGATATTGAAGCTTTATGTGAGCGCGTTATCATGCTGGATGAAGGGAATATTATGTATGACGGTTCTTTAAGTAATCTTCGTACGCAGTGGGGAGCAGAGAAGGAAATTCACTTTCAGTTTGTTGCACCAGTTTCCTATCAGGCTTTATCAATGGTTATGCCAGATAATCATGTCGTTTGGTCGAAAGCGAAAGAGGAAAATGCATGGGTTGCAAAAATTCCGAATGAAGAAGTTATTATTTCAATGCTTATTTCTAAAGTAGTACAAGCATTTCAAATTAAAGATTTAAAAATTAACGAAGTGTCTACAGAGGAAATTATTCGTAACATTTATGAAGAAGGTATTACGCATGGGTAAGTATATTGAAATGATTCGAATTCGCTTTTTAATGATGCTTGCGTATCGTACAAATTACTATAGCGGGATTTTAATTTATACGATTAATATCGGTGCTTACTATTTTTTATGGCAAGCAATTTATAGCGGAAAAGAGAATATTGAAAGTTTATCTATTTCGCAAATGACCACGTATATCGCAATCGCGTGGATGGCACGTGCCTTCTATTTTAATAATATAGATAGGGAAATTGCGATGGAGATTCAAGAAGGACGTGTGGCTGTAGAATTAATTCGTCCGTATAACTATTTGGGAATGAAAGTTATGCAAGGTCTTGGCGAGGGAATATTCCGTTTTGCCTTCTTTTCCATTCCAGGCATGGTTATCGTTACGTTATTATTTTCGTTGCAAATTACAACGAATTTTCAAACTTGGTTATATTTCTTCTTATCTTTAATATTTAGCTTTATTATTAATACACAAATTAATTTAATGACGGGAATGCTTACGTTTTTCCTATTTAATAATAGTGGAATTATGTATGCAAAACGCGTTGTTATTGATTTATTTTCAGGTCTATTATTACCAATTAGTTTTTATCCGTTATGGGCCCAAAAAGCAATGATGTTTTTACCGTTTCAGGCTATTAGTTATATTCCAAGTATGATTTTTTCTGAAGGTATACAGGGGAGTAAGTTGTATGAGGCTTTAGTATTTCAAGTGATTTGGGCGATTGTACTTATTATTCCAATTGTACTCATGTGGAGAACGGCGAGAAAACGTCTAATTGTACAAGGGGGATGATGAGATGCTATATATAAACTTATTTTTACAATATGCAAGTCAATATATAAAAACGAAATTGGAGTATCGAGGCGATTTTATCGTTGGTTTACTTTCTGATTTATCGCTTCAAGCAGTTAATTTAATATTTATTCTCGTTGTATTTGGGCATACACAAGCATTGAAGGGATGGAGTCGAGAAGAGGTAATCTTTATTTATGGTTTCTTTTTAGTACCATTTGCCATCTTTTCAGCTTTCTTTAATATATGGGATTTTAATGATCGATACATTATTAAAGGGGAGATGGATCGTGTATTAACGCGACCGATCCATAGCCTATTTCAAATTATATTAGAAAGAATGGAACTTGAATCTTTAATTGGAGCTATTACAGGGATTGTTGTAATGGGATATGCAGCTGTGGAGTTACAATTATCTTTTTACTGGTATGATTTCTTCTTATTTATATTGATGGTAGGAGGAGGAGCACTTGTATATGGAGGGATATTTGTTACGTTGGCGAGCCTTGGTTTTTGGTCGGATGCGAAAAGTTCAATTATGCCTCTTATGTATAACATAGGTAATTACGGGCGCTATCCTGTTAATATTTATAATCGTGTAATTCGTTTCATTTTAACGTTCGTTTTACCGTTTGCGTTTGTTGGAGTATATCCAGCAGCATACTTTTTAAGAAAAACAGAATGGAATAGTTATGCATTTGCGACGCCAATTGTTGGTATTATCTGTTTTACGATTGCAATCACCCTCTGGAACCAAGGGGTAAAAAGGTATCGTGGCGCGGGTAATTAATTATAGAAGCTTGTTCGTTTCTAAGGGATAAATCAGTTCTCCACCTCATACATATAAAATGAGGTGGAGGACATGTTATGGGGATTTATTCTATTAATTGCAGCAATCGCTATTTTGAAAAGTGTCCAATTATTATGGAGTTCCTATTCGGATTCAACGCGTTTTTTTTCGCTCTATAATTTGGCCACATTATTTTTAATCTATACAACAGTACTAATCGCATTTGGATTAAGTTACGTTGTATTAGAGGAAATGGGTTTCGCAGTTTTGAAAGAGGACGGAGAAAGTTTGAACGCTCATTCTTTTCAACTCGTCGAAGTTTGTTTATATTTTAGCGCAGTTACTTTATTGTCTGTTGGATATGGTGACATATCTCCGATTGGAATTGGGCGATGGATTGCAATCGCAGAAGCGCTAATTGGATATACACTCCCTTTTGCTTTTGTGATGAGGTCTGTAATAGACAATGAAAAATAAGGAAGCATTTGTTATAGTAAAGGAAAAGAGTAGGAGTGATAACTATGATTACAGTAGGAGAAATGGCACCAGAATTCACATTAGAGGGAAGTAATGGAGAAGAAGTTCGCCTAGCTGATTTCCGCGGTAAAAATGTAGTTCTCTATTTTTATCCCAAAGATATGACGCCAGGATGTACAACTGAAGCATGTGATTTTCGTGATGCGTATGGAGTATTTCAAGAGAAGGATACGGTTATTCTTGGAGTAAGTCCTGATTCAGCGAATAGACATTTGAAATTCATTGAGAAACATGAATTGCCATTTACACTTTTAGTAGATGAAGATCATAAAGTAGCAGAGTTATACGATGTTTGGAAGTTAAAAAAGAACTTTGGGAAAGAGTATATGGGAATCGAGCGTTCTACATTCCTTATTAATAAAGACGGTGAACTTGTAAAAGAGTGGCGTAAAGTGAAAGTGAAAGGACATATTGAGGATGTTCTTTCTTATATAAAATAAATCTACATTGGGGATAAAATATGTAGAAACAAGGCAAGTGTCTATACATATTTTACTGCCTTACATAAAGTGGAAGTGTAGGGCATACCTCCTCAGATGATAGTATTCCAAGTGCGATTATGTCGCACTTTTTTCTATGGAATATATGAAGAAAAAAGGGAAAGATACATAAAAACAAGTCCTGAATATAAAAATAAACTACATACTTATAGTAGAAATATTGACGATTTATAAGAAAAGGAGTACACTCTTTATAAGAATTATAAAATAATAATCCGTATAGAATCGGGGTGCATGACGGTGGTCAAAGAAGAATTAAAAGAAGCGCTAGAAATGCTGAAAAATACGGGTGTACGCATTACTCCACAGCGTCATGCTATTTTAGAGTACCTTGTGGAATCAATGACGCACCCAACAGCGGATGATATTTATAAAGCATTAGAAGGTAAGTTTCCAAATATGAGTGTTGCAACTGTCTATAATAACTTACGTGTGTTTAAAGAGGTTGGACTTGTAAAGGAATTAACTTATGGAGACGCTTCAAGTAGATTTGATTATGTTACAAGTCAACATTATCATGTGATTTGCGAAAAATGTGGTAAGATTGTTGATTTTCCTTATGGAGGCTTGGAAAAGCTGGAAGAGGAAGCTGCGAAAACGACAGGCTTCGTTATCAATAGTCATCGCTTAGAAATTTATGGCGTTTGTCCAGAGTGTCATAAGGCGTAATATATAATAAAGAAAGAGGCTGACGGCTATACGTCAGCCTCTTTCTTTATTATATAAGGATTAGCGTGAGGTTAATCGGGATTTACAGTGCTAAGTTAGTAAGGAGGGTTAGATAAAAGTTTGTCGAATTTACTTTGTATTGGTGGAAATGAATTCTGGGAGGGGACATTTTGAAGAAATATGAGATTAAAAATAATATTCCAACATTGGAAGAATATAAATATTTATGTGATTCTGTGGGATGGACTAACTATATGAACTTTGAGGTGGCGGAAATATCACTTCAAAATTCGATTTACTGTATAACAGTCAAGGATAATAATCAAATCATCGGCATGGGGAGAATTGTTGGTGATGGGGCTATCTATTTCTATATTCAAGATATAGTGGTTCATCCAGAGTATCAAAAGAATGGTATTGGAAAGAAAATAATGAATACTTTAGTAGAATACTTAAATCAGAATGCTCCAGATAAAGCATTCATTGGTTTGTTTGCGTCGCAAGGTAAAACATCATTCTACGAAAAATATGATTTTAAAGATTATTCGCCTAATATGACAGGGATGTTTACTGTTATTTCGAAAAAATAGGTGTAATAAATTTAATAAAACAATTAAAAAGTTGATTTTTTAATAAATCAACTTTTTAATGAGTTGAAACGTTTGTAGTGTTGCAAATTCGTATTTCCCTTGATACTTATGATTTATAACTCTTCTTATTATACTTTTCATCAAATTCTTTTCCTTCTAGATCTCGATCTAGTGTTAAAGGTTGATTGCAGTGCATACATGCATCGACACGGCCGAGCATTTTTGTTGGCTTATCACAGCTTGGGCAAATAATTTGGATAGTCTTAGTAGATAACATACCAATCCAAAAGTAAACGACAGTGCTAGCGATAACACTTAAAAAGCCAACCATCATAAACGTTGTCATAATAATAATGTTTTCGCGGAAAAAGACACCTAAGTATGCAATGAAGAGGCCGATAAATACTAAACTTAATGCAAAGGTCCGGATTTTATTGATTTTGTTTGAATACTTAATGCTCATTCTCACCACGCTCCTATACTAATAATATAACATAAAATTTAGAATTTTCACTCTCGCGTAAATTGATAAAGGGATAAGGTATGAAATGAATAGGAGGGGAGCCATGAAGAATGAATGGACGCTATAATGATTTTTACAGCGGTTTTTAAGTTTTTAACGGGATGTGAAATTTTTTTATAAAAAGTATTGACCATGTATATACTGCATGATATATTAATAACCGTCGCTGATGCGGAAACGCAGAAAACGACAAAAAAGAAATTGAAAAACTTAGTTGACATTGAAAAATGAAGATGTTAACATAAGGAAGTCGCGAATGAGCGACTAAGTAGTTCTTTGAAAACTGAACGAAACAAACAACGTGAAACGTCAATTTTTATTTTAGATGCTAGACAAACTAACTTTATTGGAGAGTTTGATCCTGGCTCAGGATGAACGCTGGCGGCGTGCCTAATACATGCAAGTCGAGCGAA
>NZ_LPUS01000032.1:0-204559 GCF_001563515.1 Bacillus sp. JH7
GTAAGATCCCTGAAAGATGATCAGGTTGATAGGTTCGAGGTGGAAGCATGGTGACATGTGGAGCTGACGAATACTAATAGATCGAGGACTTAACCATATAATATGTAGCAATGTTATCTAGTTTTGAGAGAACATAAAAAACTTGTTGACTTTTAAAGTAAATAAGTTATAATAATGATTGTCTCAAAAGAATAATGTCTGGTAATGATGGCAGAGAGGTCACACCCGTTCCCATACCGAACACGGAAGTTAAGCTCTCTAGCGCCGATGGTAGTTGGGACCTTGTCCCTGTGAGAGTAGGACGTTGCCAGGCAATATTATTCCGCAGTAGCTCAGCGGTAGAGCTATCGGCTGTTAACCGATCGGTCGTAGGTTCGATTCCTACCTGCGGAGCCATTGGAGAGCTGTCCGAGTTGGCCGAAGGAGCACGATTGGAAATCGTGTATACGTCACAAGCGTATCAAGGGTTCGAATCCCTTGCTCTCCGCCATAGGATTTATAATATTTGGCCCGTTGGTCAAGTGGTTAAGACACCGCCCTTTCACGGCGGTAACACGGGTTCGAATCCCGTACGGGTCACCACTTTGGAGGATTAGCTCAGCTGGGAGAGCACCTGCCTTACAAGCAGGGGGTCGGCGGTTCGATCCCGTCATCCTCCACCATATAAATTTTATATGAATAGTATTACCGCGGGGTGGAGCAGCACGGTAGCTCGTCGGGCTCATAACCCGAAGGTCGCAGGTTCAAATCCTGTCCCCGCAACCAAATGGTCCCGTGGTGTAGTGGTTAACATGCCTGCCTGTCACGCAGGAGATCGCCGGTTCGACCCCGGTCGGGACCGCCATTTTAATAAGGCTCGGTAGCTCAGTCGGTAGAGCAGAGGACTGAAAATCCTCGTGTCGGCGGTTCGATTCCGTCCCGAGCCACCATTTATTTTAATAAAATACGCCGGCTTAGCTCAATTGGTAGAGCAACTGACTTGTAATCAGTAGGTTGGGGGTTCAAGTCCTCTAGCCGGCACCATGTAAGTTTCGGAGGGGTAGCGAAGTGGCTAAACGCGGCGGACTGTAAATCCGCTCCTTCGGGTTCGGCAGTTCGAATCTGCCCCCCTCCACCATTTACATAGGGGCATAGTTTAAAGGTAGAACTGAGGTCTCCAAAACCTCCAGTGTGGGTTCGATTCCTACTGCCCCTGCCAAAATATATTTACACAACATGGCGGTTGTGGCGAAGTGGTTAACGCACCGGATTGTGGCTCCGGCATTCGTGGGTTCGATTCCCATCAGTCGCCCCATTTTTATTTTAAAAATTACAAATAATCTAATGGATACTTACATATAATTAAGTAAGAATTCGATGGGCTATAGCCAAGCGGTAAGGCAACGGACTTTGACTCCGTCATGCGCTGGTTCGAATCCAGCTAGCCCAGCCATTTTTGCGGAAGTAGTTCAGTGGTAGAATACAACCTTGCCAAGGTTGGGGTCGCGGGTTCGAATCCCGTCTTCCGCTCCAATAAATTTTATATGGCGGCATAGCCAAGTGGTAAGGCAGAGGTCTGCAAAACCTTTATCACCGGTTCAAATCCGGTTGCCGCCTTTTCTTTTGTGCCGATGTGGCGGAATTGGCAGACGCGCACGACTCAAAATCGTGTTCCTTCGGGAGTGTCGGTTCGACCCCGACCATCGGTATCATGAACGGCGTAAAAAAGCTCTATACGATTAGTATAGAGCTTTTTTGTTTTCTTTTCATTACATGACAAAATAAGCAGAAAAAATATTGTATATACAATATTTCTTTCGAGTACTCTAGAGAGAATTTCTCCACCCCGGTGACATGAAGTTAAATCCGATACCACCAGTAGATATTAGTACATTATCAACGGTTAAGTTTGTAACCTCTAAAAACTTCTTTTCAAACCCTTCTCTGTTGTACTTATACATAGTTGAGTGGCATGCCCACATATGCGTTGAAGTACTTAACCAGTCCCCTAAATCTTTTAATTCAGGGAACGACTCAAATTGAATTGGTTCATCTAATTTCATGAATCTCACTTGATAGATAGTTGGGTTTAACTTTTCTTCTATCCCTTTAAGACTATGTGCTTTTTTCTCATTTGAATGTGTCATAATTCTCCCTCTCTCTTTTCTTCAAATTTTTCCCTATTTTTATTATACAACAATAGAAAGTAATTATGGGAATATTATGGAAATAGGTGTCAGCAATATAAAAAGACTCTAACAGAAATGTTAGAGTCTTTTTGTTAAATTATACTATGTGCTTCTAAAATTCGTAATAAACGTAGGAATTCATGTATAATATAACTTGTCGAAAGAACAAAATGATAGTGATTTATATTATGTCTGTAATATGAATCAAAAATGAACTTTTTATATTTCTTTTAAAAATGTGTTGAACACACATTATATTTCATATTAATATTTTTATGTAGATTTAAAACGGGAAAGAGAGTGGAAAGTATGGGCCGTAAATGGAACAATATTAAAGACAAAAAAGCATCAAAAGATGCAAATACAAGCCGTATATACGCGAAATTTGGGCGTGAAATTTATGTGGCAGCAAAACAAGGCGAGCCAGATCCAGAATCAAACCAAGCGCTAAGAGTTGTATTAGAGCGTGCGAAAACATACAATGTTCCAAGAACAATTATTGATCGTGCAGTTGAAAAAGCAAAAGGCGGTTCAGAAGAAAATTATGACGAGCTTCGTTATGAAGGATTCGGACCAAATGGAGCTATGGTTATTGTAGATACACTTACAAATAACGTAAACCGTACTGCAGCAGATGTACGAGCTGCATTTAGCAAAAACAGTGGTAATATGGGTGTGAACGGTTCTGTAGCTTACATGTTTGATGCGACAGCTGTTATCGGCCTTGAAGGTAAAACATCAGATGAAGTTCTTGAAATTTTAATGGAAGCAGATGTAGATGCACGTGATATTCTAGAAGAAGAAGATTCTGTTATCGTGTATGCTGAACCAGATCAATTCCATGCAGTACAATCTGCACTTAAAGGTGCTGGCGTTGAGGAGTTTACAGTTGCAGAATTAACAATGCTTGCACAAAGTGATGTAACACTTCCTGAAGATGCTCAAGCACAATTTGAGAAAATGGTTGATGCATTAGAAGATTTGGAAGATGTTCAACAAGTTTATCACAACGTAGACTTAGGAGAGTAATACGATAGATGACCCTTTTCGCTTAGCGGATAGGGTCTTTTTTTATGAAGTTAATTAAGGTGATGAAGTATTAAAGGTATTTTGTTGTAGGTAGTGAATATGATTATAGGGATATATAATATTCATTATCTCTAGGAGGCTTAATATGGAACATAAGACACCAAAGCATATAGTTGCTGTAGCAGGTTATTTAACAAATGAAAAAAATGAAGTGTTATTAACAAAAGTGCACTGGCGAGCTGATACGTGGGAGTTGCCAGGAGGACAGGTAGAAGAGGGCGAAGCGCTCGATCAAGCTGTCTGTAGGGAAATAAAAGAGGAAACAGGGTTAACGGTGAAGCCTATCGGAATTACAGGGGTTTATTATAATACCTCTATGCATATTCTAGCTGTTGTTTTTAAAGTAGCATATATAAGTGGTGAAATAAAAACTCAACCTGAAGAGATACAAGAGGCTAAATTTGTTGATTTAAATGAAGAGAACATAGATGAGTATATAACGCGTCCTCATATGAAATCCAGAACGCTTGATGCAATGAGAGCAACACATTTTATTCCGTGTGAAACGTGGGAAGTACAGCCGTATAATTTAATAGGAAGATTGTAAAGAAAAGAGTAGCCGATTTGAGATACATTCGAATCACTACTCTTTTTTGTATACTGTTTAAGAAAAAGGTCAAAATAATAATAGCACTAGTATTGATTTGTAGAACGTTTGTTCTGTATAATAAATCTATATGTTATATACATTTAGATTACTAGATAGTCAAAAGTATATATATTTGTAGATGATATAATTAAAGTGTAAAGTGAAAATATAATAGTCTTAAGGGTTTCTCTTTTATTGGTTATTCATGCTTTAACATAACCTATATTCAATATTTCAGATGAATAGTAGATAAAAAAATACTGTGATACAATACTTTTTTATCCCACTATTTGCTGGACAGTAAGCCTGATTGATGAGGGCTCATTAAAGTTCCACTTTATACCTTACAATGATGTAAGGTACGTGTAAGAGAAATCGATGGGATATTTTTTTACAACAATGTATTCTTAAAGTAAGAGTTATATGCTGTGTGGAAAAGAGGTGTTCAAGATGAAAGAACGAGTATTATCTAGGGTGAACTATCATCAAAAAGTTGCATTAAATCCAATGACTAAACTTTTTTATAAAGCCATTATATTATTATTATTGTTAAGTTGTACGTTATTATTCATTGGAAATGTAATGATTGAGAAAAGTGATATTAGTAAATTACATGTACCGGCTAAGTTAGAGGTGCCAGAATCATTAACACATGCATTTATTGCGACAGAAGATAAAAGATTTTATCATCATAACGGTTTAGATTATATAGCAATTATTAGAGCCTCAGTTGAGAATATAAAGGCTGGTGGTGTCGTGCAAGGAGGAAGCACGATTACACAACAGCTATCTAAAAATGCCTTTTTAACAAATGAACGTACATTTTCTCGTAAGTGGAAAGAGATTTTTTATACGAAAAAAATTGAACGCACATTTACGAAGGATGAAATTTTAAAATTATATGTAAGTAATATTTATTATGGAGAAGGAGCGTGGGGAATTGAAAAAGCAGCAAACCTTTACTTCGGTAAAAAGGTGAACCAATTAACGTTGGCTGAAAGTGCAATGATGGCTGCTGTAGTAAAAGCACCTGCTTATTACTCACCTGCCCAAAACTATGATAAAGCAGTAGAGAGACGAAATGTCGTTTTGAGACTAATGGAGAAAGAAGGCTATATAAGCCATGATGAGTATGTTCAAGCAGTTAGTGAGAAATTAGTAATTCGTCATGATATAAAAATAGAGCAGTCGATGTTAAATAGCGCGCGTAAAAAAGCAGTAAGTTAAGAGAAGTTCCTACAGAGGAGCTTCTTTTTTTGAATAAATTGTGACACAATATCGTCACAATTATTGTGTTTTTGTAATTTATGTGAGCGTGTTCATTGCGTGACGTATATAAGTGTTGATATTATGTGTATTGTGTACAATGCTGTATACAGAATATGAATTTAAAGAGGAATGTATATGAAATCAAATAAACTCATGGCTCTTGGTATAGTTTTTTCTATCGCAGTATTGATTGTAATTGGAACAATTGCGTATAGCATCATAAATGACAAAAAAGATAAAGGGAATGAGATGTTTGCTTATTCTACGCAACAATCTTTAGGGAAAGATGATGCTCCAGTTAAGGTAGTTGAATTTGGAGACTTTAAATGTCCTGCTTGTCGTACTTGGGATGTAACAGTATTACCTCGATTAAAAGAAGAGTATATTGATAAAGGCAAAGTGCAGTTATATTTTATTAACTTCCCATTTATCGGAAAAGACTCGGATTTAGGTGCAGCAGCTGGTGAAGCAATTTATAAACAAGATAAAGATTCATTCTGGATCTTCTATGATGAGATTTATCAAAATCAAAAGAAAGATACGGAAGAATGGATTACAGAAGATTTGCTTCTTAGCATTGTGAAAGAGAAACTTCCAAAAGTTGATGTAGAGCAATTTAAGAAAGATTTACACAGTAAAGACATTAAAGAAAAAGTACGTAAAGATTCAGATCGTGCTCAAAAATTAAAAGTTCAAGGTGCTCCTTCTGTATATGTAAACGGAAATCTTGCAAACCCTGATTTCGATAGTATGAAGAAGGCAATTGATAAAGAATTGAAAAAGTGATGAGGTCTCTCATCACTTTTTCGACTTTTTTCGATAAAATTCTTGCCTCTACTTTTTTTACATGCTATACTACTTTACATAAGTTATTCTAATATCTTATATGTAATTCATATTTGCGGGTGTAGTTTAGTGGTAAAACAAGAGCCTTCCAAGCTCTGGTCGAGAGTTCGATTCTCTTCACCCGCTCCAAATTTTATTAAATGTTTTTCTATAAATTGTGATCAACGCAGTGTTTCGTTTCCGAGATAAACGAGGCATTGCGTTTTTTAATGTTTGAAAAACCTAATTACATGCGAAAATAGAAGTAAATAATAGTATTCCAAAAGTGAATTACTAACCAATAGAGTCGTTACATAAGGGATGGATTCATCTGAGGAGGCGATTAAGAGTGGATTTTGAACAATTAAAGCAAGATGTAATTGCGTATAGTAAAACAATTGGCATAGATAAAATAGGCTTTGCGAGTGCTTCTCCTTTTGAGGAATTAAAGCAGCGCTTAATCCAGCAACAACAATTAAATTATCAATCTGGATTTGAAGAGCCTGATATAGAGAAGAGAACGAATCCGCAACTGTTATTACCGGGTGCTAAATCAATTATTGCGATTGCTTTAGCATATCCTTCAAAATTAAAAAATGCACCATTAAGTAAGCGTGGAGAACGCCGTGGGATTTTTTGTCGTGCTTCTTGGGGACAAGATTATCATCTTGTTTTACGAGATCGTTTGCAAAAATTAGAAGCATATTTAATTGAAAAACTTCCGGATATAGAAGTGAAGTCCATGGTTGATACAGGTGAATTAAGTGATCGAGCTGTATCAGAGCGTGCAGGCATTGGATGGAGCGGTAAAAACTGCTCTATTATTACACCTGAATTTGGTTCGTACGTATACTTAGGGGAAATGATTACAAATGTTCCATTCCCGCCAGATAAGCCGATAGAAGATCAATGCGGGGGCTGTACGAAATGTATCGATATTTGTCCTACCGGTGCTTTAATACAGGGGGGACAGTTAGATTCGAAGAAGTGTATTGCGTTTTTAACACAGACGAAAGGATTCCTACCTGAAGAATATCGCGATAAAATAGGAAATCGTATATATGGATGTGATACGTGTCAGACTGTTTGCCCGAAAAACAAAGGAATGGATTTTCATAATCATCCTGAGATGGAGCCGGATCCTGAGCTAGTTAAACCATTATTAACGCCACTTTTAACAATTAGTAATCGTGATTTTAAAGAGAAATATGGGATTATGTCAGGGTCATGGAGAGGGAAAAAGCCACTGCAAAGAAATGCGATTTTAGCATTAGCACATTTTAAAGAAACATCGGCAATTCCTGATTTAATTGGTGTTATGAAAGATGACCCAAGACCAGTACTACGCGGAACGGCAGCATGGGCACTTGGGAAAATTGGCGGAGATGGAGTAGGCGAAGCGATTGAGAAAGCGATGGAACGTGAGAAAGATGAAGAAGTGCTTCATGAAATGAATCGCGGGCTTGAATTGTTAGCACAGAAAAAAGAGTAGATAATATTTCCCTTTTTCATATTGTAATATGGGAGGGAGACAGAATGGTTGTAAAAACGAAGATTGAAAACCAAGTACAACAATTTTTAGCATATATAACGGAGAAAAGAACGAATGTGGATGGTATTGCTGAGGATTTACTACAAATGGCACTGAGAAAGAAACAATTGTTTCAAAGACGTAGTGCACATATAGTGAAAGCAACTGCGGATGTTTCTTTCATTAGACAATTAAATAGTAATGACCATCAAGAAATTGATTATCAAATACATTTTAAATATTTAATTAAGCATAAAGAATTATTTTATATTGAAGAGGAACAATTAAAACGAAAAGTTTGTTTAAATAATAGTCGGATTATAGGCGATTATGCTATTGAAGTGTCAGAAGAAATTAGAATGGGTGAGACATTAGAAAGGGAAATTACGAAAGAGAAGTACGGTTCTTATCAGTATAATCGTTTAGAGGCAGTGAAATATGCAGAGCGTTGGTGGGATGACCGAAATCCTATGTATCGTAATTTCCCTGATAATTGTACGAATTTCATTTCTCAATGTCTTCATACTGGAGAAGTACCTATGAGCGGATATCCTAATATTCGTAAAGGATGGTGGCAAAGGGAGAATCAGTGGAGCTGGAGCTGGGCTGTTGCACATTCTTTTTATTGGTATTTGTCAGGTGCTACAACAGGACTTCGAGCAGAGGCGGTAGAGAGGCCAGAAGAACTTATTCTTGGAGATGTCATTGCTTATGATTTCGAGGATGACGGAAGATGGAATCATACGACGATTGTAGTAGCAAAAGATGCAGATGGTATGCCGCTTGTAAATGCACATTCAGCGAATAGCCGTCGACGTTATTGGAACTATGAAGACTCTAGTAAATATACACCACAAATGAAATATAAATTCTTTCATATTATTAATGGGTAGAGATTTTTCGCTCAAGTGGTATAATACGTAGTAGACAAAAAACAGAGGTGAATATCGCGTGGGAGTACATGTTGTTTTATATCAGCCAGAAATTCCAGCAAATACAGGGAATATTGCTCGTACTTGTGCAGCAACTGGAACAGAATTACATTTGATTAGACCGCTTGGATTTTCAACGGATGATAAAATGTTAAAGCGTGCAGGATTAGATTATTGGCAGCACGTAAAAATTACGTACTATGATTCAATTGAAGAATTTTATGAAAAAAATAAAGACGGTGAATTCTTCTATTTAACAAAGTATGGCGAGAAAGCTCATACAGCGTTTGACTATAGCAAGCGCGAGAAGGATTACTATTTTGTATTTGGAAGAGAAACAAACGGCTTACCAGCTAATGTAATCGAAGAAAACTTTGATCATTGTTTACGTATTCCAATGACAGATAAAGTACGTTCATTAAATTTATCTAATACAGCAGCAATTTTAATTTATGAAGCGTTCCGTCAACAAAATTACCCTGGATTAGATTTAGAAATCGTTTATTAAAAGTCGCCATATGGCGACTTTTTTTATAAAATAAAAATAATATATAATCATACATTTAAAAGAGAGGACATAATCATATAGAATGGGATATATGATTAAAAATAGATAAGACGGGTTGAGATAAATATGAAGGAAGAATATAGTAATCAAAATACCTTTTTAAGTATGATAGATATGGATTTAATTAGACAAGGATTATTACATGCTATTCAAGATTTAGTATTCATATTGAAAGTTATTGATAATGAAACGTTTCAATATATGTATGTGAATAAAATAGGAATGGATTATGCTAGGTTAAGCGAAGAGTGCTATGGAAAAACCTTTGCAGAAGTATTACCAAAAGATATAGCGGGGATATTGCAAAGGCAATATGCAAAAGTAGTGAGAGAAGCGAAAGCACACACCTTTTGTGATGTAGTCAATTTACCAAAAGGTGAGATACACTATGAATCTTCACTTAATCCTGTCTGCGACGAAGAAGGAATATGTCAATTTGTTATTTGTATTACAAGAGATATTACAGCTCAAATTGAGGAGAAGACAGAGATAGAGGAAAAACAAATGTTATTTAAGTCGTTACTGGAATATAATAATGACTCAATTATATCTATAGATTCTATAGGGAGAGTTACATATGCAAATCCGGCAACGTATGAAATATTTGGATACCGGTATGAGGAATTAAATAATAAATTTATTTTTGAATTCATTAATAAAGAATATGAAAAAGATTTTCAAATTATATTTAAGGGATCGATGCAAGGAAAAGCAAAACAAATTGTTTCAAAGAAATATGTTCATAAAGAAGGGTACGAGCTATATATTTCTTTGAGAACTATCCCGATTATTGTGAACGGTGAAATTGTTGGGATTTATATTGTTACGAGAGATGTTACAAGGCAAGTATTAAACGAAATGCGAACAGAATATTTAGCTTACTATGACCAGTTAACGGGATTAATGAATAGAATTTCATGTACAAATAAGTTAAATACTTTTTTAAATGAGAGTGTAAATTTTGCACTTGTATTTATAGATTTAGATGAGTTTCATCGTATTAATGATACATTTGGTCATAAAGAGGGAGATAAAGTATTACAAAAAGTTACAGAATGTTTAAGCAATCTAAAAATAGAAGATATGCACTTATTTAGAGAACACGATGATCAATTTGTTATGTTGATAGAAAATATAACGAAAGAATATGTAGAGGAAATTGCAAAAAGCATACTGAAAAATATTAGTGAATATTTTGTAATCGAAGAAGAAGATGTATATTTAAGTGCGTCAATTGGAATTGTAATGGCTCCAGCAGATGGAGAAGATGAAAAAATACTATTTCAGAGAGTCGATGCTGCTTTAGAAAAAGCAAAAGAAAAAGGAAAAGGACACTATCATTTTTATTGTAGTGGATTAGACTGTGAGCGTGAACAAAGGTTTATAATAGAAAACCAGTTGCACCGTGCTATAGAAAAAAATGAATTTTTCTTATATTATCAGCCACAAATTAATATTGAAACGAAAAAAATAGCTAGTATGGAAGCTTTAATAAGGTGGGAGAATAAGGAATTAGGATTTGTTTCTCCAAACCAATTTATTCCGTTGGCAGAAAGAACAGGATTTATTATTAAGCTGGATGAATGGGTAGTAAATCAAGTGTGTCAGCAATTGCGCGAATGGTTAAATAAAGGGTATGATGTGGTCCCAATTGCAGTTAATATTTCAGCTAGACACTTTCGTTCTATTACATTAATAGAGATGATTACACGGGCTTTAAATAAGTACAATGTACCAACTCATTTATTAGCGATAGAGGTTACAGAAGGAGCTCTTATACATAAAGATATATCGAAGAGAGTGTTACTACAATTAAAAGAGAAAAATTTAAAGATTCATTTAGATGATTTTGGAACAGGCTATTCATCTTTAAGTTATTTAAAAACATATCCAATTGATACTTTAAAAATTGATCGTTCTTTTATGGAAGGTATACATATAGATGAACGTGATACGAATATTACAGCTGCAATTATTCATTTAGCTCATACTTTAGAATTAAATGTAATTGCAGAAGGAGTAGAAAAAAAGGAGCAAATACAGTTTTTGAAAGAAAAGAATGTGAAGCTTGTACAAGGCTATTATTATAGCCGACCACTATCCAAATATGATATGGAAAATATGTATTATAAATAAAAAATGATGTGCTAAAAGCACATCATTTTTTATGTGTACCTGGTTTGTCATTGTAACCGGATGTAAAAATAGCTGTAAGAAATGTGAGTGATACACCTAAAATTAATAATAATTTCATACTAATATCCTCCTTACTTTTTTCGGTTCATGAGTTTTATTTATTACCCAAAATGTATGTAAGGTTCTTAGAAGAAAAGAATTTATTTATAATGAATAGCAGTGTAAAAATGTTAATACCTATATTATACAGAATTTTCTTTGAATTTTGGAGAGAATTTTAGTGTGCTATTATATATTTCGTTTTGATTTAAAGAATGTTTAAGGACATCCTAGCATACCTTTTATAATAATCCGATTGAACAAGGAGATGGGGGAGGAGCTATAATGGATATTCTAAAAAAGATTGAACAGCATCGAGCAGCAGAAGAACGTTTACAATGGGAAGGTACGTTTGCGGAGTATTTGGAGCTTGTGAAAGAAAGACCATGGGTGGCTCAAACAGCACACTCTCGCATTTACAATATGATAAAAGATGCTGGAATTGAAGAAGTTGATGGTAGAAGAAAGTATAACTTCTTTAGTAATCAGCTCTTTGGATTAGAGGATGCTCTAGAACGTCTTGTAGAGGAATATTTTCATCCATCTGCAAAACGATTAGATGTTAGAAAAAGAATTTTATTATTAATGGGTCCTGTTAGTGGAGGGAAATCAACGTTAGTTACAATGTTGAAACGAGGATTAGAAACATATTCAAGAACAGATCGCGGAGCAATTTTTGCAATTAAAGGATGCCCAATGCACGAGGATCCACTGCATTTAATTCCACATCATTTACGAGATGATTTCTTTGATGAGTATGGGGTTAGAATTGAAGGGAATTTATCACCACTAAATGTCATGCGTTTAGAGCAAGAATACGGATCAAGAATTGAGGATGTAGTTGTAGAGCGTATTTTCTTCTCGGAAGATCGCCGTACAGGGATTGGTACATTTAGCCCGTCTGATCCAAAATCACAGGATATTGCAGATTTAACAGGTAGTCTGGACTTTTCTACGATTGCAGAATATGGTTCAGAATCAGATCCGCGTGCGTATCGATTTGATGGAGAACTAAATAAGGCAAACCGAGGAATGATGGAGTTCCAAGAGATGTTAAAATGCGATGAGAAGTTTTTATGGCACTTATTATCGCTTACGCAAGAAGGGAATTTCAAAGCGGGAAGATTTGCGCTTATTTCAGCAGATGAATTAATTGTAGCGCATACGAATGAAACAGAGTATCGCTCATTTATAGCAAATAAGAAAAATGAAGCATTGCACTCAAGAATTATTGTAATGCCAGTTCCTTATAATTTACGAGTAAGTGAAGAAGAACATATTTATGAAAAAATGATTCGTGAAAGTGATGTATCGAATGTTCACATTGCACCACACACACTTCGCGTTGCAGCAATGTTCACTATTTTAACTCGTTTAAAAGATCCGAAGCGTCCGGATATTGATTTAATTAAAAAGATGCGTTTGTATGATGGAGAAACGGTAGAAGGTTATAATGCGATTGATGTAGAAGAATTACAACGCGAATATCAAGATGAAGGTATGAAGGGTATTGATCCTCGTTATGTCATTAACCGAATTTCGTCTACAATCATTCGAAAAGAGGTACCATCTATTAACGCGTTAGATGTACTTAGATCTTTAAAAGATGGGCTAGATCAGCATCCATCCATTAGTAATGAAGACCGTGAACGTTACATGAATTTCATCTCATTAGCGAGAAAAGAATACGATGAAATCGCGAAGAAAGAAGTACAAAAAGCGTTTGTTTATTCATATGAAGAATCAGCTAAGACGCTTATGGATAATTACTTAGATAACGTCGAGGCGTACTGCAATAAATCGAAATTACGTGATCCGTTAACAGGAGAAGAAATGAGTCCAGATGAAAAATTAATGCGCTCAATTGAAGAGCAAATCGGAATTTCAGAAAATGCTAAGAAAGCGTTCCGTGAAGAGATTTTAATTCGCATTTCTGCTTATGCCCGTAAAGGAAAACGCTTTGATTATAATTCACATGAACGTCTTCGTGAAGCGATTCAGAAAAAACTATTTGCTGATTTAAAAGATATAGTGAAAATTACAACATCAACGAAAACGCCGGACGAAAATCAGCTTAAGAAAATCAATGATGTTGTTGCGCGTTTAATTGATGAGCATGGCTATAATTCTTCTTCAGCAAATGAATTACTACGCTATGTAGGTAGCTTGTTAAACAGATAGTTTGATAACAAAACGCTGTCTCTTGTATTTTGCGGGACAGCGTTTTATTATCCGTTCATATGTGTATAAAGTGTCATACCTTGTCCAAATGTAATAAATTAAGATGCAATTTTATGAATTTATTGTCAATTATTTTTACAATATGCATATGATAGAGTAACCAACCATTCATACGAAAAAAGCCAACACAATACAATATGTTGCAAAGTAAAAATGTGTGCAACAATGCATTGTGTTTCTTTCTTATCAGTGGCTGAATATTTCTTTCTATTATGTGAGTGGCAAAATTTTGTTTAGGATGCTCGGGGTATTGTATGAAAAACGTTATAAATGTTTATGGGATGATTTTCTATGGGCAGTTACCTTTCAAACATTCTAGCTTGCACATTACAGAACAAAATTTATAGATTGCTGTTCATACAGGAAGACAATTACAGTAAGGAGGGAAAGGAATGGGCGAAGAAAATCAACCAAATTATACGATTTCACAGGAAAACTGGTCCCTCCATCGCAAAGGATATGACGACCAACAGCGCCATCAAGAAAAAGTACAAGAGGCAATTAAGAATAATTTACCCGATCTTGTAACAGAAGAAAGTATAGTTATGTCTAATGGCAAGGATGTTGTAAAAATACCAATTCGTTCTCTAGATGAATATAAGATTAGATACAATTATGATAAAAATAAACATGTTGGGCAAGGAAACGGTGACAGCAAAGTTGGTGATGTCGTTGCGAGAGATGGATCAGGTGGTCAAAAACAAAAAGGGCCAGGAAAAGGGCAAGGAGCAGGAGATGCAGCTGGGGAAGATTACTATGAAGCTGAAGTCTCTATTTTAGAATTAGAGCAAGCGTTTTTCAGAGAGTTAGAACTGCCTAATTTAAAGAGAAAAGAAATGGATGAAAACCGGATTGAACATGTTGAATTTAATGACATTAGAAAAACAGGATTATGGGGAAATATCGATAAGAAACGAACAATGATATCCGCATATAAACGAAATGCAATGAGTGGTAAAGCATCTTTTCATCCGATTCACCAAGAAGACTTAAAGTTCCGCACTTGGAATGAAGTATTAAAGCCAGATTCAAAAGCTGTTGTATTAGCGATGATGGATACGAGTGGATCGATGGGAATATGGGAGAAATATATGGCACGTAGCTTCTTTTTCTGGATGACAAGATTTTTACGCACAAAGTATGAAACAGTAGATATTGAATTTATTGCCCATCATACGGAGGCAAAAGTAGTTCCAGAGGAAGAGTTTTTCTCAAAAGGAGAAAGTGGCGGAACGATTTGTTCTTCTGTATACAAAAAAGCACTCGAACTTATCGATAATAAATATTCACCAGACCGCTATAATATTTATCCATTCCATTTTTCAGATGGTGATAATTTAACATCAGATAATGCTAGATGTGTAAAACTTGTTGAAGAGCTAATGAAGAAGTGTAATATGTTTGGGTATGGGGAAGTGAACCAGTACAACCGCCATAGTACACTCATGTCAGCCTATAAAAATATTAAAGATGAAAACTTTAGATACTATATTTTAAAGCAAAAAGCAGACGTGTTTCATGCGATGAAAAGCTTTTTTAGAGAAGAATCAGGTGAGAAAATGGCATAACCTCTTTTAAAGAGGTTCTTTTTTTGTAAACTTTTTATTTTCCTAGTTGACAATGATAATGAAAATCATTATCATTCATTCGAGAAATGATTACATTTCGAATTATATATTTCGGAGGAGATGTAAAGTTGAAACAAAATAAAAGAAAACGTATAAATGCAATGATTATAGCGGCAGCGTTATCACTTCCGTTTGCTGTTTATTCAACACCTGCTTTAGCGGCAGTAGCAATTGAGGCGAATAAAACTGGACAAGGTTTAGAAGATGGTACATATGACGCTGTTATTAAAGCGTATAAAGATAAAACGAATGAAGAGTCTATGGCAGCTGTTTATATAAAGGATCCGAAATTAACAATTGAGAATGGAAAGAAAATTGTAACAGCAACATTAAGTGATAGTGATTTCTTTCAATACTTGAAAACAGAGGATATTCATACTCCAGGTGTGTTTCATGATGTGAAAGTAATATCAGAAGATAAAAAGAAAAATGGAACGAAAGTGATTCAGTTTGAAGTAGGGGAATTAGGAAAAAGATACAATATGAAAATGCATATTTATATTCCAACGATGGCCTATGACAATAAGTATCAAGTACAGTTTGAAGTAAATACATTGAATTTAGAGAAAAATGTTCCAGAAAAACAAAAGGAAAATAAAGAGGATAAAGTGGATCAACAAGATGGAATTGGAAATGTAATAGTAGATAAGCAACTACAAAGGCATATTAATAAATATAATTTGAATAGAGAAAATCTAGATACTCCAATAACTAAGGAAGATTTATTAAAAGTTAAATCTTTAATAGTCGTTGAAGCTAAAAATAAAGGAATACAAGACGTAAGCGGTCTAGAATATATGACGAACTTAGAAAACTTAAAGTTGGAAGAAGTTAAGTTAAAAAATATAAAATTTATCTCGGGATTGAGGCAATTAAAATCATTAAGTATAACCTATGGTGAACTTGAAGATATTGGACCTTTGGCTGAGTTAGAGCATATTGAGTTTTTAACTTTGAGAAACAATAAAATCTCAGATTTAAGCCCATTAAGCCAAATGAAGAAGATTAAAATGCTAGATTTAAATAGTAATTATATAAAAGATATTAAACCATTATTTACAGTGAAATCTTTAAAGACTTTGACTGTGGCAAATAATCAAATTAGTAATGATAACCTTGCTGGAATTGAGCAATTGAAAAATGTAAAAAACTTATCTTTAAGTAACAATGGACTTACAAATATTGAACATATTACATCAATGAAAAAATTAGTAGAGTTAGATCTTGCTAAAAATGAATTAGAAAACATCGAACCTTTATCAAGATTATCTACTGTACAATCACTTAATTTAGAAGAAAACTATATTTCAGATATAACGCCACTTAGTCACTTAACAGACTTATATGATTTAAAGCTAGGTTCAAATGAAATTCGTGATGTTAGACCTGTTCAAGAGCTAGGAAAAAGAATATATATCGATATTCAAAGACAAAAAATCTTTTTAGATAATGTAGAAAAAGATAAGGAAGTTAAAATACCTATCTATAATTTACAAGGAGAGCCACTTGATACTATTCAATTGAAGAGTGAAGATGGGATAGTTAATAATGGTTCTGTTAAATGGGGGACTACTGGTGAAAAAACATATGAATTTATGTTGGATATAAAGCCAGAAGAGAATCGTATTAAGTTTAATGGAACAGTAATTCAAAATGTTGTTGAAAGTTTAGACGAAATCAAGGAAACAATAAAAGAGGATAATGAACAAAAGGAAAATGTAATTCTCGATAAAACTTTACAACAACATATTAATAAAGAGAATTTAGGTAGAGAGAATTTAAACGCTCCTATTACAAAAGAAGATTTATTACAGATTAAAAAATTAGAGATACTTAAAGAAAATGGAAATGAGATAAAAAATATAACAGGTTTAGAGTACATGACGAACTTAGAAAAACTCACTTTAGAAGGAGTAGGCCTGAAAAATATTGAGTTCATCTCAAACTTGAAACAATTGAATAATGTGAATGTATCTCATAATCAAATTGAAGATATAACACCACTATCTTCATTGGAAAATTTACAGTGGTTAAATCTTACAGATAATCGTATTAAAGATGTAACGGTTCTTGGATCAATGCTAGACTTACTTAGTTTAAAATTAGCTGAAAATGAGATTCGTGATGTAAGGCCATTAATACAATTAGGTCAGTGGATAACAATTGATGTTAGAAGGCAAAAGGTCATTTTGGATGATGCAGAAATAAATAAAGAAGTGAAAATTTCTGTATATGATTTAGAGGGAGAGCCAATTGAAAAAATTACACTAAAGAGTGAAGGTGGAACGCTTACTGATGAGGGAATCATTTGGCGTACTTTAGGAGAAAAAATATATGAATTTGATTTAGATGCAGATCATTATGAGACTGGCATATTATATAGTGGCATTGTAATGCAGAATATAGTAGAAAAATTAATACCAAAAGAAGAAGTGAAAGAACCGGTAAAAGAAGTTGAAGAAACAAAAGAAGAAGTGAAAGAACCAGTAAAAGAAGTTGAAGAATCGAAAGAAGAAGAAAAAGAGCCGGTAAAAGAAGTTGAAGAAACAAAAGAAGAAGTGAAAGAGCCGGTAAAAGAAGTTGAAGAAACAAAAGAAGAAGTGAAAGAGCCGGTAAAAGAAGTTGAAGGAACAAAAGAAGAAGTGAAAGAGCCGGTAAAAGAAGTTGAAGGAACAAAAGAAGAAGTGAAAGAGCCGGTAAAAGAAGTTGAAGGAACAAAAGAAGAAGTGAAAGAACCGGTAAAAGAAGTTGAAGGAACAAAAGAAGAAGTGAAAGAGCCGGTAAAAGAAGTTGAAGGTACAAAAGAAGAAGAAAAAGAGCCGGTAAAAGAAGTTGAAGAAACAAAAGAAGAAGTGAAAGAACCAGTAAAAGAAGTTGAAGAATCGAAAGAAGAAGAAAAAGAGCCGGTAAAAGAAGTTGAAGAAACAAAAGAAGAAGTGAAAGAACCAGTAAAAGAAGTTGAAGAAACAAAAGAAGAAGTGAAAGAGCCGGTAAAAGAAGTTGAAGGTACAAAAGAAGAAGAAAAAGAGCCAACAAAAGAAGTTGAAGAAGCGAAAGAACCAAAGAAAGAAGTAAAAGAATCAGCAACAGGATTGGATCAAGAGCCAAAAGGGAATAATCAAGTTGTTGAAAACGAGGGAAGAAAAGCAGACACTTTAAATAAACAACATACTAATAAGCCAGAGGAAGGCAAGAAATTTTTACCATCAACAGGCGGTGAAGCTAGCACTTCGACTTTACTTTCTGGCATAACACTTGTTCTTTCCGCACTAAGTATGTTCGTATTTAGAAAGAGATTATTTAAGAAATAAATAACGCTTAATCTTATTATTATATATAATTAATTTTTGCTTTTTTGAGAAGACATTATCATGGCGGTTTTATTAGAAACATGCATATGATGATGTCTTTTTTTACTAGAGAAGGATATTACTAGTGATTGTCTAAGTGTATTAGAAAAGGAGGGGAAGTTATGCATATTAATTCTATTTCAAAGATCGAAGAAGCTGCAGAATTTATTTCGATGATGAATAAAGATATTACGCAGCATGTTGGTTATTGCGGGGAAAATCATGAAGAAATATTGGACGCTATTCTTCATGGTTTTTCTGATATAGGGTGGGAGAAGTCTTTTGTCGTTTCTTATAATGATAATAATGAAATTGTAGGTGTATTAGGATTTGATATAGATGAGATAAGCGAAAGTGCGGAGATTTGGGGGCCTTTTATTATAGCTTCGAATTGGGGAGAGATTGCTTTAAGTATGTGGAAGAAACTTATCGAGAAAATTCCACTTCATATTCAAAAGTTTCATGGATTTTATCACGTGAAAAATAGTAATGGTATCGACTTTATGAAATATTTACAAGCTAAAAAACAAGAGAAACATAGCGTTTTAATTTTAAAGAAAACTAATGTGGAGCAATGTACAATAAATCAAGTAGAGGAAGCATCTCAACAAGTATTTGAGCAGTTTATTGTTTTACATAATAATATTTTTCCTAATACATATTATGAAGGAAATGAAATCATTGAACGTTTAAGTGATACGAATAAATTATTTGTAAGTATAAAGAATGGTAAGTTAGAAGGTTATGTATATGTTGAAGTAAATCCGGAGTTTCATGAAGCGAATATTGAATTTATTGCAACCGCTGAAAATAGTAGAAGAAAAGGTGTCGGAGAGCAGTTATTACAAGTTGCAATTCAGTATATTTTCTCTTTCCAAGGGATGAGAGAGATAGTACTATGTTTGAATACGAATAATGATCGTGCGATGAAATTGTACAAGAAAGTAGGTTTTGAGGAAAAAGCATGTTTACAACACTATATAATAGAGTGAAAAACCCATTCATATGAATGGGTTTTATTACGGATTTAGAAGTGATTTGAGGCGCCAATCGTTACATAACCTTTTTTATTTTTTTCGGCACTTCTTTCGTTTGCAAATTAACATCTTCTTTTCGTAGCTCTTTAAAGAGTGAAGTAACCATAAGAACGACTACAATAGAAAATGGTAGCGCAGCAATTATAGCTGCGATTTGTAGTGCATTTAATCCTCCAGCTTGTAATAAAATAGCGGCAATTATCGCGATTGTTAATCCCCATATAAGTTTTAAACTATTTTTCGGTGATAAACTTCCGTTACTCGTTTGCATGGAAACAACAAATGTTGCTGAATCGGCAGAAGTAACGAAAAATGTGGCTACTAAAATTAACCCGATAATCGTTAAAAATGTAGAGAATGGTAGATGTGAAATAACAGCAAATAATCCAATCTCTGTACCATTTTTTGCAATTTCATCAGCTATTCCAAGCGATTGGAACATTTCCATATGGATTGCGGTACCACCAAATACTGCAAACCAAAATGTACAGATAAGAGTCGGGACTAATACAACTCCAAAAATAAATTCTTTTATTGTGCGCCCTTTAGAAATACGAGCGATGAATGTACCGACGAATGGAGACCAAGAAATCCACCATCCCCAATAGAAAATAGTCCAGTTTTCAATCCAAGAAGAAGATTTTTCATTAAATGCTCCTAAATTTAATCCCATACTAGGCAAAGCTCCAATATAAGAACCGAGTGTAGATGTGAAATATTTCATAATAAATACGGTTGGCCCTAAAAATAAAAAGGAGACGAGTAAAATACCTGCAAGAGAGAAATTTAAGTTACTCAAATATTTAATCCCACGATCTAAGCCAGTTTGTGCACTCGTTAAATATAAAACGGCGAAGATGGCGATAAGTACGAGCTGTGTAAGTAAAGTGTTATGAATAGAAGGGAATAAATAGCTTAATCCTCCAGCAATTTGTTGAGCACCAATCCCAACAGATGGTACAATGCCAAATACTGTGGCTAAAACAGCTAAAATATCGACTGTTTTTCCGATACGAGAATTTTTCGATCGATTAAATAATGGAGTAACTGTAGCCCCGATAGTGCTACCTTTTTGTTTGCGGAATGTGAAATATGCAATTGTTAAAGCGACCATTGCGTATAGTGACCATGGAAAGAGACCCCAGTGGAAAAATGAATATTGCATAGCGAGTTTGGCACTTTCCTCTGTCCCCGCTTTTCCTGTTAATGGATCTGTAAAATGTGAAATCGGTTCAGCGATTCCATAAAAGAGGAGTCCAATCCCCATTCCTGCTCCAAACAACATGGATAGCCAAGATGGATAATTATATTTTGGCTTTTCTCCATCTTTACCAAGACGAATAGAACCGTACTTAGAAAATGCTAAATAAGCAGCCAAAATAATCATTGTAGTCATAAGTAGAGAGTAAAACCACCCAAATTTATTGAGGATAAATGAGTTTAAAGAAGATGTAACACTTTGTAAATCGTAGCCTTGTATCCAACTTGCTGGGGTAATTCCCCATATAATGAATAATGTTGTTAGCAAGAAGGAGATATAAAATACACTGTTTTCTTTTTTTATCATAGAATCCCACCCTTATTTAATAAAGTTAACAATTATAATAATCATAACAATTAAGTTTTTAATTGTCAAAAAATTCCCTTTTTATAATGTGAAAGGATGCAATTTGTTTTAGGGAGGTAAAGAGCAATGTGTTCACGATATGTACAAATTATAGGAAGAAATAATATGAAATATTGCATTTTATATTGTTACATCCAGATTTTATGTTAAATTCTTGAATGGAATATTAAAATAGGGGGCAAGGATATGAACAAGAAATCAAAGATCAATAAAGTGATGCTTAGCATTAGTACAATGGCTTTATCGTTAGGCGCACTTCAAACTCATGCAGCAGCGGAAGAAAAAGTACCGTATAACGTGTTGAAAACGAAACCGGTTGGAATTGAAAAGTCGGTAGATGAAGTTGGACATATTTCAAAAGTTGATGAAACTTTATCATTTCAAGAACGTTTAAAAGTAGGAGATTTTTCACAGCGACCAGCATCTATTACGAAGAAAACTGCAGTAAAGCAAGTTAAAGAAAGCTATTCAATGGCTGATTTAAACAAAATGAATGATCAAGAATTAGTTGAAACGTTAGGCAGTATTAAGTGGCACCAAATTACAGACTTATTCCAGTTTAATGAAGATGCAAAGGCTTTTTATAAAGATAAAGGAAAAATGCAAGTCATTATAGATGAATTAGCTCATAGAGGTAGTACATTTACGAAAGATGATTCAAAAGGAATTCAAACGTTTACTGAAGTGCTGCGTTCAGCTTTTTATCTTGCATTTTATAATAGTGAATTAAGCGACTTAAATGAAAGAAGCTTCCAGGACAAATGTTTACCTGCTTTAAAAGCAATCGCAAAAAATCCGAATTTTAAGCTTGGTACAGTTGAACAAGATACAGTCGTATCTGCATACGGTAAATTAATTAGTAATGCTTCAAGTGATGTTGAAACGGTTCAATACGCATCGAATATTTTAAAGCAATACAATGATAATTATACTACTTATGTAAATGATCGAATGAAGGGACAAGCAATATACGATATTATGCAAGGTATTGACTATGATATACAGTCGTACTTAACTGTGGCTCGTAAAGAAGCGAATGAAACGATGTGGTATGGAAAAGTAGATGGGTTTATTAATGAAATAAATCGTATTGCTCTTCTAAATGAAGTAACGCCAGAAAATAAATGGCTCGTTAATAATGGCATTTATTTTGCTAGCCGTTTAGGGAAGTTTCATAGTAATCCAAATAAAGGATTAGAGGTTGTTACACAAGCAATGCATATGTACCCGCGCTTAAGTGAACCGTATTTTGTTGCGGTAGAACAAATTACAACAAATTATAATGGTAAAGATTATAGCGGGAATACAGTAGATTTAGAGAAAATACGTAAAGAAGGAAAAGAGCAATACTTACCAAAAACGTATACATTCGACGATGGATCAATTGTGTTCAAAACAGGAGATAAAGTATCAGAAGAAAAAATTAAGAGACTATATTGGGCTGCGAAGGAAGTAAAGGCACAGTATCACCGGGTAATTGGAAATGACAAAGCGTTAGAGCCAGGAAATGCGGATGATGTATTAACGATCGTAATTTATAATAGTCCAGATGAATATCAGTTAAATAGACAATTGTATGGATATGAAACAAACAACGGTGGAATTTATATTGAAGAGACAGGTACATTCTTTACATATGAGCGTACACCAGAGCAAAGTATTTATAGTTTAGAAGAGTTATTCCGTCATGAATTTACTCATTATCTGCAAGGGAGATATGAAGTTCCTGGTTTATTTGGAAGAGGAGATATGTATCAAAATGAAAGGCTAACTTGGTTCCAAGAAGGAAATGCAGAGTTTTTCGCAGGATCTACTCGTACGAATAACGTTGTACCAAGAAAGAGTATAATTAGCGGATTATCATCTGATCCTGCAAGCCGTTATACAGCAGAGCGTACACTATTTGCTAAATACGGTTCTTGGGATTTCTATAATTACTCGTTCGCATTGCAATCTTATTTATATACACATCAATTTGAAACGTTTGATAAAATTCAAGATTTAATTCGAGCGAATGACGTGAAAAATTATGATGCTTATCGTGAGAATTTAAGTAAAGACTTAAAACTAAATAAAGAGTATCAAGAGTATATGCAGCAGCTAATCGATAATCAAGATAAATATAATGTACCGGAAGTAGCAGATGATTATTTAGCTGAACATGCAACGAAGTCGTTAGCAGCGGTGAAGAAAGAAATTAGTGATACGTTGCCTATGAAAGATACAAAAATGACAAAACATAATTCTCAATTCTTTAATACATTTACATTAGAAGGTACGTATACAGGTAGTGTCACAAAAGGTGAATCAGAAGATTGGAAAGCAATGAGTAAAAGAGTAAATGAATCTTTAGAACAATTGGCGCAAAAAGAATGGAGTGGCTACAAAACTGTTACAGCATACTTCGTCAATTATCGTGTGAATAGCTCAAATCAATTTGAATATGATGTAGTTTTCCACGGTATCGCAAAAGATGACGGAGAAAATAAAGCTCCAACGGTTAATATAAATGGCCCTTATAGCGGTCTTGTAAAAGAGGGAATTCAATTTAAAAGTGATGGCTCAAACGATGAAGATGGAAAAATTGTTTCTTATTTATGGGAATTTGGAGATGGAAGCACAAGTGCAGAAGTGAATCCAGCACATGTATATGAAAGAGAAGGTTCTTATAAAGTATCGTTAAGAGTAAAAGATGATAAAGGCAAAGAGAGCAGAAGTGAAACAACTGTTACGATTAAAGATGGAAGTTTAACAGAATCAGAACCAAATAATCGTCCAGAGGAAGCAAATCGTATCGGGCTAAATAGTACGATAAAAGGTAGTCTTATTGGCGGGGACCACACTGATGTTTATACATTTAATGTAGCATCAGCGAAAGATATCGATATTTCCGTTTTAAATGAGTATGGAATCGGGATGACATGGGTGCTGCACCATGAATCAGATATGCAAAATTATGCAGCTTACGGTCAAGTTAATGGGAATCATATAGAAGCGAAATTTAATGCAAAACCAGGCAAGTATTACTTGTATGTATATAAATATGATAATGGCGATGGAACGTACAAATTATCAATAAAATAAGTGCTTTTCCAATGTATGTTTAACTTTACTTTTTGTGGAAAATAGTATATTATATAGATATATAATATATCGGTTATTTTCTAGGAGGAGCCTGTCACAATAGGTTTCTCCTGTTCTTTTTTAGAGGCCTGTCTTACAGGTTTTTCTTTAAAAGATAAATAACTGAAAATTAAGAACTATAATCTTTGAAAGAGGTGGGGCATACACATAACAAAAAAGGGATTGTTTAAGAGAGGGGGATAAGAAATGGTTTTGTTTGGTTATCCACTTGAAACAATTTATTTATACGGATTTATTATTGCTACTATACTCACTGTGATTTATATCTTTTTTGGAGATATATTTGAATCCATATTTAGTTTTGGAGGCGGATCGGTATCCGTTGTTACTTTATTACTTAGTTTTTTCGCCATGTTATGTGGGCTTAGTTATATAGGAGAATATTTATTTTCCTTTAATAGCATTCTTATTTTCGGGGCTGCATGTGCTATATCCTTTATTGGTGTATTCATAATGAAAATACTAATTTTAAAGCCGATTGCAGAAGCAGAACAAAATACTGTGCAACGTATGGATGAGTTCATAGGTTGCAAGGGGGAAGTCATTACAACAATTCCTACAGAAGGATTTGGAGAAGTACTAATCTCCTCTCAATTTGGAAGTAATGCAATTCCAGCTAAAACAATTGGGAAAAAAGATATTTCACAAGGAACTGAAGTTATTATCGAGGGAGTCCAAGATGGTGTTTTACTTGTACAAAACATCGCTTATTCTTTAAAAAAACCAAAATTATAAGGGGGAATTCACATGACGATTCCATTAATTATTGGTGGAGTGTTACTCGCAATTTTAATTTTACTCATTTTAGTATTCATTACGAAGTATCGAACAGTTGGACCAGATGAAGCGTTAATTGTTACAGGGAACTGGCTTGGTGGCGGAAAAAATGTAGTTACCACTGATGATGGAAAGAAGATTAAGATTATTCGCGGTGGCGGTACATTCGTAGTTCCAATTATGCAACGAGCAGAGCCTTTAAGTCTATTAAACTATAAGTTAGAAGTGGGTACACGTGATACGTATACGAAGCAAGGTGTTCCAGTTACAGTAAATGGTGTTTCTATTATTAAAGTAGGTTCTACGATTGAAGAAGTATCTACAGCAGCTGAGCAATATTTAGGAAAAGAAACAGAAGAGTTAAAAGTAGAAGCAAAAGAAGTTTTAGAAGGTCATTTACGTGCGATTTTATCTTCTATGACAGTAGAAGATGCGTATAGTAATAGAGAGCAATTTGCTCAAAAAGTACATGAAGTAGCTTCTACGGATTTAAAGAAAATGGGTCTTCGCATCGTTTCCTTTACAATTAAAGAAATTATGGATAAGAATGGTTACTTAGATGCACTTGGTCAGCCGCAAATTGCGACAGTGAAGCGTGATGCAACAATTGCGAATGCAGAGCGTGAAAAAGAAGCTCGTATTGAAAAAGCTCGTGCTGAGAAAGAAGCAAAAGAAGCTGAATATCAACGTGATGCTCAAATCGCTGAAGCTGAAAAACATAAAGAATTAAAAGTACAATCTTATAAGAGAGAGCAAGAACAAGCTCGAGCAGACGCGGATCTTTCTTACGAATTACAACAAGCGAAAGCACAACAAGGTGTTACAGAAGAGCAAATGCGCGTTAAAATCATTGAGCGTGAAAAGCAAATCGAGTTAGAAGAAAAAGAGATTGCGCGTCGTGAAAAGCAATATGATGCAGAAGTTAAGAAAAAAGCAGATGCAGATCGCTATGCTGTTGAGCAATCAGCGGAAGCAGAAAAAGTAAAACAAATTAAAAAGGCAGATGCGGATCAATATAAGATTGAAGCTGAAGCGAGAGCTCGGGCGGAAGAAGTACGTGTAGAAGGTTTAGCGAAGGCGGAAATCGAAAAAGCGCAAGGTCAAGCGAAAGCGGAAGTACAAAAAGCACAAGGTACGGCGGAAGCAGATGTTATTAGATTAAAAGGTTTAGCAGAAGCAGAAGCGAAGCAAAAAATTGCAGAGGCATTTGAGTTATATGGCCAAGCGGCAATTATGGATATGGTTCTTAAAATGCTTCCAAGTTATGCGAAGGAAGTTGCAAGTCCGCTTAGTAACATTGATAAAATTACAGTTGTTGATACAGGCGGCGGTGGTAAAAATAGCGGCGCCGGAAAAGTTGCGGGTTATGCAACTGATTTAATGGCAACGATGCAAGAAACGTTAAAAGCTTCTTCTGGCATTGACTTAAAAGAGCTATTAGAAGGATTTGCAGGAAAAGGAGCGGTACAACAATTATCAAGCGATAAACCTGTTGTATCTGTAGTAGAAGATGAGAAAAAAGAAGTAGATAAAGAATAGTAAGGTGAAAAGAACCTCTAGTAAGTGAAATACTAGAGGTTCTCCTATGAATTATAATATTTCGAATAATATACATTTTTATACATTATTTTAATTATTTAATTTATATAGAATGAAAAAGATATATATCAATTCTTTAGATGTATAAAAAGATAGAGAGTCTCATTGATACATTTAAATCGTATTATTTTTATAGAAAGATTAAATGTTAATTAATTACATTTAAAACGGTATGGAGGGGTAGAAGTATGTTTCAAGGGAAATTAAGGAGTAGTAGTTTAAAAACAAAGTTACTTGTATCATTTATTATTATTTTAATTCTTCCAAGTATTGTAATTGGTTGGACGTCTTATCAACAGGCGAAGACGAATTTTAATGAAACAATTTTAAACTCGGCGAAAGATAATATAAAAATTTTGGATAATGTAATTAATAAGGAATTGGATAGTAAAAAAATAGATGCAACTTATTTTACGAAATTATTTACACAATCAAGTTACCAAGCAGATCAAATTCAAAACATACAAAATAAACTAGAAGAATACAATAAACTGCATCCAGAAATGGAAGCAATCTATACAGGATCTAGTAATGGACAGTTCATTCAATCACCAGCTATTCAGATGCCAGATGGATATAATCCTACAGAAAGAGATTGGTATAAAGAGGCAGTGAAGAAAAGCGGAGAAGTAATTGTAACTGCTCCATATAAGTCAAAAACGACAGGAAATATTGTTATTACACTAGCAAAACAAAACGAGGATAAAAGTGGAGTTCTTGGGATTGACTTAATCATTAATGATATCGTTACTACTTCTAAGATGGTTAATATCGGTAAGGAAGGATATGTAGCGATATTTGATCAAGATAAAAATGTAGTAGCGCACCCGAAAATGAAGCCAGGAGAGAAATTAGAAGAGAAACTTAGTAAAGAATTGTATAAACAGGAAGCTGGGGATTTTCATTATTCATTAGATGGTGAAGATCGCAATATCACTTTTAAAACGAATAAGAAAACTGGATGGAAAATAGCAGGAATTATGCCTTCCAAAGAAATTATCGAAGCGGCTGAACCTATTTTCTATAAAACAATAACTGTTCTTGGAATTTCACTAATAATCGGTGGGATTGTAATTTACTTCATAATTGCGTCTATTATTAAACCGTTAAAACAACTTGTCATATCATCGAAGAAGATTAGTGAAGGTGATTTAACAGAATCAATTACAGTTCATTCTAAAGATGAAATTGGACAGCTAGGAGAAAGTTTTAACGAGATGGCTGCATCGTTACAAAGTGTCATTTCTAATATAAACACTTCAGCAAGTCATGTAGCGGCATCTTCAGAAGAATTAACAGCTAGTATGAAGCAGACAAGCGAAGCAACGGAACAAATTACACAGGCTATAGAGCAAGTATCAAGTGGTGCAGAAATACAAACGAAAGAAGTTGAAGAAGGAGCAACATTGTTAGAAGAAGTTACAGAAGGAATTCAGCGTGTTGCAGATAGTTCTTCATTAGTATCTACAGCCTCTATGTATACGAAGAAAAAAGCCGAAAATGGTGGGAAGTTAGTTGAACAAACTGTGAATCAAATGCAATTAATTCATGAGTCTGTTTCGCAGTCAGACAAAATCATTGGTTTGTTAGACGATAAGTCGAAACAAATTGGAGCAATCCTTGAAGTGATTCAACATATTGCTGAACAGACAAATTTATTAGCGTTAAATGCGGCAATTGAGGCTGCGAGAGCTGGAGAGCAAGGAAGAGGATTTGCAATTGTAGCAGATGAAGTGCGAAAGCTAGCAGAACAATCAGGACAGTCTTCTACGGAAATTGGGAAACTAGTGAAAGAGATTCAATTTGATATAAAAGAAACAGTAAGCTCTATGAATCAAGTTGGAGTAGAAGTACAATCAGGACTTGTAGTTGCAAATGAAACGAAGCAAAGCTTTGCCGAAATATTGAAGTCTACAAATGATACAGTTGTACAAATTGATAGCATGGTAGATGTAGCAAAACAAATGACGGTAGATGCAAAACAAGTAAGTGCATCTATTAATGAAATTGCAGCTACGATTGAAGAAAATGCAGCAAGTGTTCAAAATATTGCTGGTTCCTCTGAGGAACAATTAGCTTCAGTAGATGAAATAAATGCAGCAGCAGTTCATTTATCACAAATGGCAGAAGAATTACAAGAGATGATTAGTAAGTTTAAAGTGTAATAACAAATATTAAGAAACGAGGTAATAATTTTACTTCGTTTCTTTTTTTATGAAGAGAAAAAGAAAGAAATATAGAGTAACCGTGTTATGATTAAGTATAATTAAAGAGACTGTATATTCTTTAAATTCTATCTTTAATCATGTTAGGGGAATGGTTTTGAAATTTAAAAAATTAAAACTCCAACCGAGAATTACATTAACTATAAGTACACTTATTTTAGTTGTACTTATGCTAACGAGTTATTTATTTTATTACATATTATCTGAAACGGTAGAAGAGCAAATTGGGAAACGAGCTTTGCATGTTGCGAAAACAGTTGCTGCTATACCTGAAATAAAGGAAGCTTTTCAAAAAGAAAACCCAGCTTCTATCATTCAGCCGATTGCAGAAAGAATTCGAATGGATACAGAGGCTGACTTCATTGTAGTTGGAAATAAAGAGGGGATTCGATATGCACATCCTGAGCGAGATAAAATAGGAGAAGCGATGATTGGTGGAGATAACAAAGGTGTTTTATTAGAAGGAAAATCATATGTTTCGAAAGCAACTGGATCATTAGGCCCTTCATTACGTGGAAAAGTTCCAATCCGTAATCAGGAAAATGAAATCATTGGTGTGGTGTCTGTTGGATTTTCAATGGACGATATTCATGGAGCGGTAGAAGTGTATGGAAAGCGTGTATTTTGGATTACAATAATAGGGCTATTAATTGGAGTAATCGGCTCTATATATTTAGCGGCAAGTATAAAAAGAATGATGTTCGGTATGGAACCAGAAGAAATTTCCTCTTTATATGAAGAGCATAGTACAGTGATTCAATCTGTACGTGAAGGGATTATTGTAATCGATAAAAATGGCATGATTAGTTTAGTCAATCAAGCAGCTTATGATATTCTTTCGCTAGATAAACAACAAAATATTATTGGGGAATTTATTTTAAATGTAATTCCTAATTCAACGATACTAGATGTACTTCAAACTGGTGAAGAACAGTTTGATCGCCAATTAAATATAAAAGGACAGGCTGTTATTGCGAACCGTCTACCTATTAAAGTAAAGAATAAAGTAACTGGCGTTGTATCGAGCTTACGTTTGAAATCTGAAATGGATCAGTTAACAGCAGAATTATCTCAGACGAAGCAATATACAGAGGCATTACGAGCGCAAGCGCACGAATATAACAATTTATTGTATACGCTTTCAGGTCTTATCCAATTAGAATCATACGAAGATGCTTTAGAGCTTATTCATAAGGAAACAGCGGTATATCAAGATTTTGTTCAATTTATTATGAAGCGGATTCAAAATCCATGGCTAGGTGGAATTTTAATTGGATTTTATAATAGAGCACGAGAGTTGAAGATTGATTTTATGCTAGATAGAGAAAGTGGTTTAGAAAAATTAAGTCCACATATTGAGAGTAATTATGTCGTTTCTATTTTAGGAAATTTAATTACGAATGCATTTGAAGCAATTGAAAAAAATGAAGAGAATGATAAGACAGTAAGGATGTTTGTAACTGATATTGGAGAAGAAATAGTAATTGAAGTGGAAGATTCAGGGCAAGGGATTCATGAGGAAATAATTACTAGCATATTCTATAAAGGCTTTTCGACGAAAGAAGGAGGAGAGCGAGGATATGGATTAGCAAAAGTGAAAGAGTTAGTAGAAGATTTAAATGGAAGTATTGCAATTGAAAAAGGGGATTTAGGTGGTGCGTTATTTATTATTGCACTACCGAAAGAGAGAGGCGAATAGTAATGGGTGAGGAGATTGAAGTATTAATTGTAGAAGATGATATTCGGATTGCTGACATTCATCGTCGTTTTACTGAAAAAATTGAGGGATTTAAAGTAATTGGAACGGCAACGACTGGAGAACAAGCGAAAGAATGGCTAGAGCTTGTGAAGCCACAGCTTGTGTTATTAGATGTGTACTTACCTGATATGCAAGGAACGGAACTTGTCACATATATTAGGCATCATTTGCACGATACAGATATTATTATGATTACAGCGGCATCGGAAACAGATGTAGTGAGGCATGCCCTGCGGGGCGGAGTAACAGATTATATCGTAAAGCCACTAATGTTTGACCGATTTAAAGCAAGTCTGGAAGGCTATCAAAAAAAGATTGTGCAGCTGAAGAAAAACAATCAATTATCTACAGAACAAATAGAACATTTATGGTCTCAAAGAGGCGTAAAGGGAAATGAAATGGAATATGCCCCGAAAGGGATAGACCCCTTAACTTTAGCAAAAATAAAAAAACATATGTTAACAGTTAATGAAGAAGGGATTACAGCAGAGGTACTAAGTTCAATGGTAGGCGTAAGCCGATCAACTGCAAGACGCTATTTAGAGTATTTGATATCTGGGAAGAAAGTTCATGCAGAGCTAATATATGGGAGTGTGGGGAGACCGGAGAGACGGTATTTTCTTGAAGTAGTAAAAAAATAAAGAAGTATCAATAATTTAATATAAGGTTTTAATAAGTATATATCAAAGACTGTGTTTAAGATTAAAATTAATGGTTTTTGAATTTTTTATTTTATAAAGTATAATGATGAAAAAATCTTAAGGGGTTTATTATCAACAGAGGAAAAAAATAATAGAGATTTTATTGAAAATGAGATTATGAATGATTCAAAAATTACTGATTCGGAAAAACAGCAGTTAATTAAAGAAGGCAGGGAAATTGTGATTATTATTGAATCAATCGATAAAAGGTTTATTTCTAATTTTACAATTCAGGGAAACTCAAAACAATTACTTAATGAATTATTAGTACTTAAAGGGATTAATCAAGCGGAATGTGTATTGACTAATGAAGAGTATAAGACTTTTCTTAATGCTTTAGTAATTGCAAAATATATTTAATAAAAAGAACGTAGCTTACTGAAGTTACGTTCTTTTTGGAAGGGAATATATTATGACTCAACGTTATTTTCTTGCTGCAAAAAAGAGGTTGCCTATAGGGATATTTGGTAGAAAAGAAACAAAGAGAGTGGAAAGGGATAAGGCTTTCTTAGGATCAGAATTAGACTTTGCTGCAATTGTTGTAAGAGAGATAAAAAAAACAGAGATACCTAGTCATTTGCGAAATCCTTTTTGTGTTTCCATTACTCCAGAAGGAGGACAATTTAAAAATGGTTGCGAAACGAATTTGAAATGTTTACAGTTACTTTTTAATTATATTCAAGATATGAAGGATGAGTTATTTACACTTGAATTTTATACGGCTTGGTATGGAGAAGAAAATAATCCTGTATCTAACTATAGTGAATTGAATTTTAAAGATTTAGTTTCTCCCTTGCAATTAATATTGGCGGATCGGGAATATGTACTCTTAACAAAGAAAGATTGGTGAGTTTTATAAATAGCACATAAATTTATTTATGTGCTATTTATATTGGAATAATCCCAATTACAATGCCAGTAATCAACATCACCATTGTCGTTCCAACTGCCCACAATAAAGTAAAACGTTGATGTTCACCAAAATCAACTTTTGCCATCCCAACTAATAAATAAGTGGATGCAACAAGAGGACTTAATAAGTGAACGGGTTGCCCAAGTAAGGAAGCACGTCCCATTTCAGCTGCACTAATTCCGTAAGTAGCAGCAGCCTTAGTTAAAATAGGTAATACCCCAAAGTAAAATGCATCATTGGACATGAAAAATGTGAATGGCATACTAAGAAGAGCTGTAATAATTGGCAATTGTGGTCCAAGTGCATCTGGTATAAGAGTTACTACACTGTTAGCCATTGCATCTACCATTTTTGTTCCAGATAAAATACCAGTGAAAATACCGGCAGCAAATACGAGAGAAACAACTGCTAATACATTCTCTGCATGAGAAGCAATACGTTCTTTCTGTTGTTCTAAGTTTGGATAGTTAATCATAACAGCAATAGCAAAAGCGACTGTAAATAAAACAGGTAACGGCATAACTTCTAGTATGAGACAGACAAGTAATGTAGCGGTTAATAAAAAGTTAATCCATAGAAGTTTAGGACGTTTATGCACTGCGGCTTCGACAGTTGCAGCTTGCTCATCCATTGTTTGCATTTGTTTTAAATACTGTACATCCATAATTCCTAAACGTTTTCTTTCTTTTTTTCCAAGATAGTAAGCAACGAAAACAACCCAAATTGCACCAGCAATCATTCCTGGAATAAGAGGTGTAAATAATTCAGAAGCCTCAAGTCCAAGTGCGCTCATAACACGAGCTGTGGGTCCACCCCAAGGTGTAAGATTTGTTACCCCCGCCCCTAACATAACAATTCCAGCTAATATGAGGGGGTTCATTCCAAGGCGCTTATATAGTGGATACATTGCGGAAACTGTAATCATGTATGTTGTTGTACCGTCACCATCTAGAGAGACGATAATAGTCAATATAGCCGTTCCGACAACGATTTTTAAAGGATCTCCTTTTACAAATTTTAAAATCTTACTAATGACAGGATCGAATAAACCGCTATCAATCATAATCCCAAAATATAAAATAGCGAACATAAGCATAATACCAGTAGGTGCTAACTTTTGAATCCCCTCTAACATCATAGGCCCCATATTGGCATAGAATCCGCCAATTAATGCAAAAACACTCGGAATTAATATTAATGCTACTAGCGCTGACATACGTTTCGTCATAATTAAAAACATAAAGACAAATACCATCGCAAATCCAAGTAGTGCTAACATGTAATTTCCCCCTCAAAAGAATGATTGCGCTTTCAAAATAGAATAAAAATTCAGAAAAAGGTTTTTTATTTATAATAAAAGCATCTATTCAAATGGTAAATAATTTAAAAAATAACATCATTAGAAGCATAATTTTTATTTTGTTCATTTTGTTCACGGTAGTTAATTTGAATTTTTAAAAAGTAAGCTGCTCCTCGTAAGAATGGTAGAATAAGATGAAAATAGTGAAGTGTGAAATAGGGAGTAGATGTTATATGAAAACGAGAATTGAAGAGATTTATAGCTCTTATGAAGGAAAAGTAGAGGAGATTTTTATTAATGAATCTTCTTACGTATATGAATGGGAAAAATTATTGATGATTCGAAAAAATGACGGTGAGCTTAAAAAAATCGCAGTCGGTATTAGTGGAAATATAAGATTGGTAAATGTAGAAGTTGGACAGGAAATTAGTGCGGATACATTATTAGTTAAGTTAGAAGATGATTTATTAATTACAGGTTGCGAGTGATGAGAGATGTGTAGAAATAACTACACATCTTTGTTTGTTTCCTATATTACAAAAAGCACATTGTTTTTTCACAAATCTCACACAACCTTTTGGTATTCTTTTCGTGGAGTATACGGTTTCTAGGGAGGAATATTGATGAAAGTAAAATATGTCGTACTTGCTATATGTTTATGTTTCGTATTTACGGTAGTCGGGTGTGGGAAAAAGGAAACAGCAGCTGTTGCCATTGATGAGAAACATGATAAATGTGATATTTGCCAAATTGGGGTAACAGATAATCAATTTGCAACAGAAATTATTTTAGAAAATGGAAAAGCGTTAAAGTTTGATGATATCGGTTGTATGTATAAATGGATGGAGATCAATTCAGGTGAAAAGACGAAAGAGAAATTTGTCCGAGATTATGATTCGAAAGATTGGATTTCGTTAGAAGAGGCTACTTACGTATATGATAAAACAATAACGACACCGATGGCTTATAATGTCATTTCATTTAAAAATAAAAAAGATGCAGAGAGCTTTGTATCTAACTATAAGGGTAAAGTTCTTTCGTATAAAGAGCTAGCAGAGCATAAATGGGAAATGAATAAAGAGATGATGGGGAAACCGAAAGCAGGAAATCATGGTGGACATCATTAATAATAGAAAAAGACAACTATATAGTTGTCTTTTTCTATTATTACTCAGGTGCAAATATAGAAAAGGTGTAAAATTTTTAGAAGAACGGTTACAATGGAATATAGTAACCTAAAGCAATCATTTATCCCGCATTAACGGGCAGTAAGATCCCCACCTCAAAATTTAGTGAAAGCAAAGAAGTTAGGTGGAGTCGGGCTGCCCGTAAAAGCCCGATTGGTGTGGGCTAATAATTAGTGGTGGATGAACAAAACCCCCACCAATTAAAGTTTCACTTTATGTACTTTTTAGAAATGTATACAAATGCGGTAAAAACGTGCTAAACTAATTGCTTCATAATGTTAATGATGGGGCCATCAGGCGTATCATTTCAATAGGTTGAGAAACATAGTATAAGCTTAAGATAATCCGATTAAAGAAGGAATATAAAGGGCTTATGGATAAATGTACTCAAGAAGAGTTATTGTATGTGATGGAGGAATGGTTAAGAAAACATTATCTTTCATAGGAGCTGTAGTTGTGAGAAAACAAAAAATTTTATTATGTATTTTATTAGGACTTTTAATGACGGTAGTGGCTTGCGATAAGCAAGAAGAACCAGAATCGAAACCGGTTCATGTGAAAAATGAAAAGAAAAAAGAGAAGCATAAAGAACAGGAAGAATCTAAAGAAGAGAAAAGTATAAATTTAATGGACAAACAGTTGTTACTTTCAGCTACCCTTGGAGACACAGAGACAGCTATGAAGTTGATTCAGGATGGAGCGAATATAAACGTAGAAGGTGACAACGGAGAAACGCCTGTCCTTGCAGCGACGTACCAAAATCATGTAGAGACAGTTAAAGCATTAATTGGTGCAGGTGCTAATATTGAAATTAAAGATGAGAAAAAAAGTAATCCACTTCTTTATGCAAGTAGAGAAGGATATACGGATATTGTAAAAGTATTAATTAATGCAGGAGTTAATACGAAAGAAACGACTAGGTCAGGTGGGACAGCACTTATTTCTGCATCTGAGCGTGGCCATGTAGAGGTTGTTAAAGAATTATTAGAGCATACAGATATTGATGTGAATTATAAAAATGAACGTGGTGGAACAGCGCTATTAGAAGCAATTGTATTAGGAAATGGTAGTGAAAACCATAAGAAAGTAATTCAATTGCTTATTGATCACGGTGCAGATGTAAATATGGCTAACAAGGAACAGCTGACGCCACTGCAATACGCTGAAAAAAGAGGTTTTAAAGATATTGTAAATATGTTGAGGGTAGCTGGAGCGAATGAAGTAGTACAGCCACAACAGCCAGTAGAGTAAAAAACGAAAAATAATCCCATTTAGATAGACAGAATGAAGAAATCAGTTAGTATGATGGATTCAGTAATGTGTATTTGAATGGGATTTTTATTTTGAACATGAAAAATAGATTATGAATGGATGGTAAATGGAGTAAATAAGGAGGCAACCTTATTTGGCAATTGTAAAAAATGAAAAGGTAGTTTCTGTTTGTTGCAGTGCCAGAAGTACGCCCGTAGCTGCTGAGGCAAGTGTGGAAACTTTAGCGGAGTTTCAAGGGAACGGATATGGTACTGATGGTGTTACAGCCTGGGCGATATCAATACAAGAAGAAAAAAGCATTCCACTTTATAGTACTTCTTGGAATAATTATGCTTCACAAGCCGTTGCGAGAAAACTAAAACTAATTAACTATGGAATGAATTTGCATATCACTTAAATTTTAAAGATAGTTGTTTGCCGTTGGGATTTATTTGTATATCTAGATTAATATTAAGAAAATATGGTGAATATTAACATTCGATTAACACCTAATTAACAATCTATCAAAACTGACTTAATAAATGCGTAATATAGTAAAGGTAACAAAATAAATAGGGTAGAGAACATTTGAGAACACCCACTTACATATAATGTGCCACTTTCTTAGGTGTGCTCTATTCCCTAGAGTTCAAATAAGGAGAAAGGCGTTCTATGTAAGTAGGTGTTTTTAGTTTGGATAAAAATAGAACAGTTAGGTGGAAAAAATGTTTAAAGAACCTTATATTGCGATGATAAAGGATTGGAAAGGATACAAAGCATACAAAAAATTGCCGAAAACAGTTTTTCTTATGACTGGTTCAATGCTGGAATTACCAGAGCGTGTATATGAATTGCAGAAACATGGACATGATGTATTTCTTCATTGTGATTTTATACAAGGCTTAAATACGAATACAGAGGAAGCGCTTTTGTATATTCAAGATGTTATCGGGGCACAAGGTATTATTTCAACAAAGGGTTCAACAATTCGAAATGCTAATAAAATTGGATTGAAAACAATTCAACGTATTTTTATTGTAGATACTTTATCTCTTACTAAATCAATTGAAAATTGTAAAACGACTAAACCAAATGCAGTAGAGATTATGCCGGGGATTATGCCTTCTATTATTAAACAGCTAGTAGAGGAAATAGAGTTTCCTATTATTGCAGGAGGGTTGATTCAAACGCGAGAAGATGCGGAAATTGCAATTCGTGCAGGAGCAAGTGCAATTTCAACAAGTCATTATGAAGTATGGATACAAGAAGAAAAAAGGAGTGCAACCTTGTGATTGAATTGAAAAATGTTTCAAAGGTATATAAAAATGCAGAAGAGACAGCGGTTAAAGGCGTATCGGTTCATATTAAGAAGGGTGAATTTTTTGTTTTAGTTGGACCTTCGGGATGCGGGAAAAGCACATTATTACGAATGATCGCTGGCTTAGAAGAGATTTCTTCAGGAGATTTAATTATTAATGAACGTGTTGCAAATGATCTAGAGCCGAAAGACCGTAATCTATCAATGGTATTTCAAAATTATGCATTATATCCACACTTATCTGTAGAAGAAAATATTTTATTTGGACTTAAGGTAAGAAAAGTACAAAAAGAAGAGCGACAAAAGCGATTAATGGAAGCTATTGAAATGGTAGGACTGAAAGAGTATGTGAAAATGAAACCAGGCCAATTATCAGGCGGACAAAGACAGCGTGTTGCACTTGCCAGGGCAATTGTGAGTCAAGCACCAATCTGTTTAATGGATGAACCACTTTCGAATTTGGATGCGAAATTACGTGCGCAAATGAGAATTGAAATTAGAGAAATTCAGCAGCGATTAGGAATTACGATGATTTACGTTACCCACGATCAAATAGAAGCGATGACTATGGGAGATCGTATCATGGTTTTAAATAAAGGAAGTATACAGCAAGTTGGAACACCACTTGACATATATAACGAACCTGCAAACGAATTTGTTGCAAGCTTTATAGGTTCTCCTTCTATGAATATAAATGATGGGGAAGTAAATAAAGAAAAAGGTGTATTACATATAGGGCAATTGCAAATTCCATTATCTATTAGACAGTTAAAGCAATTACCAGAAGGAACAATTCGCATAGGCATGCGCCCTGAGCATATTGCACTGTCTGAGGAGGGACAAGAAGTGACGTTGCAATCTGTAGAAGTATTAGGGAATGAATCTATATTGAACTTTGTGGTAAATGGAACAACTTGGAGTGCGAAAGTCATCGGACAGTTACTCTTGAACAAAGGTGACAAAGTAAAATTATTATTCTCGCAAGAAAAGTTATGCTTCTTTAATGAAAACACGAATGAACGCTTAAAAGTGGTAGCTGAAGAAGAGTTGAAAGTGGTGGCGAAATAATGATTGGAGTAAGTAAGTTACCAGTTCAAACAAAGGTGTCAAAAAAGAAAAAAATATGGGGGAGAACGAAAGATTTAAGAATAGGATTATTGTTTTTGGCGCCATCTATTTTGTTATTTTCGATTTTTTTGTTCTATCCATTGTTTAGGACGATTTACTATAGCTTTTATTTAACCGATATACATGGGGAAGCTAATCTTTTCGTTGGCTTAGAAAATTATCAATACTTATTCTCTGATCCAGCCTTCTACAAAAGTATAAAATCAACTTTATTATTTGTTTTATATACAGTGCCTACGAGTATTATATTTGCTTTGTTTCTTGCATTGATTGCAAATGGAAAAGTAAGAGGTATTGGGTTATTCCGAGTTCTGTTTTCTTCGACGATGGGAATATCAGTAGCCGCTAGTGCAGTGATTTGGCTATTTTTATTTCATCCAAGTGTAGGATTATTTAATAATATATTAGCCTCTATGAACCTTCCTGCAATCGCATGGTTAACGAGTCCGGACTGGGCACTATTCTCTGTATCAGTTACAACAGTTTGGGTGAATACAGGTTTTGCATTTTTAGTTATATTAGGTGGTTTACAAAATATCGATACGTCGTTATATGAGAGTGCATCTATAGATGGTGCTAGTTATTTATATAAACTTCGCCGTGTTACATTACCGATGCTATCACCAACTTTATTCTTTATTGTAACAGTAACATTAATTAGTGCGTTCCAAAGCTTTGGGCAAATTGATATTTTAACGCACGGTGGACCAAATGATGCAACGAATTTGATTGTGTACTCGATTTACAAAGAGGCGTTTGTGAATCATCAATTTGGAACAGCAAGTGCACAAGCAATGGTATTATTTGTTTTCATTTTCATTGCTACATTACTTCAATTTAAGTTTGCTGAGAGAAAGGTGCATTATAAATGATTGTTAAACAGTGGAAACAAAATTTCCTATTATACATGCTGCTCATTATTAGTGCAGTAATGGTATTTTTTCCTGTACTGTATGCATTTTTAATAAGCTTTATGACACCAGACGATATTCAAATGAGAAGGTTATTTCCGACTCAATTTACTTTTGATAATTTTATTAATATTTTTCAAAAGGTACCGCTTTTTACATACTTATATAACAGTTTAATTGTATCGACAGTCGTTATGATTGGACAACTTATCGTATCAAGTTTAGCAGCTTATGCTTTTGTTTTTCTTCAGTTTAAAGGGAGAAACTTAATTTTCTTCCTGTTTATTTCAACGATGCTGATTCCGTGGGAAGCAACGATGGTGCCTAACTTTTTAACGATTCAAAACTTTGGTTGGATCAATAGTTTTGCTGGGATGACAGTGCCGTTTTTTGCAACAGCTTTCGGTATTTTCTTGTTACGTCAACATTTTATGACACTTCCGAATGAACTGAAAGAAGCTGCGTTTATTGAAGGGATTGGAAATATAAGATTTTTATTCAGCGTTGTAATTCCGTATTGTAAAACGAGTTTTATTACGCTTGGAGTATATAGCTTTTTAACAACATGGAATATGTATTTATGGCCACTTTTAGTGACCACTGATGAAAAAGTAAGAACAGTGCAAATCGGTGTGAAGCAGCTTCAGTCTCAAGAAGTTGCAACTGATTGGGGAAGCGTAATGGCCGGTGTTACGGTTATCGTTATTCCAACATTGATTTTACTATTTTTAGGGCAAAAGCAATTACAACAAGGATTAACAAAAGGTGCAATTAAATAACTAAGAGAAGGTGAGATTTAAATGAGTCTAGTTAAAAAAGGTGCTGCGCTATTAATGGTAGCAACAATGGCATTATCTAGTGCCGCTTGTTCAAATAGTAAAACAGAAGGAAAACCTGAAGCACAGGCAAAAGTAGCACCAGTTGAAAAAAATGGTGATAAAACTGTAATTCGCTTCTGGCATGCGATGGGTGGAAAAACACAAGGAGTACTAGATGGTCTTGTTGCAGACTATAATAAGTCGCAAAATAAATATGAGATAAAGGCAGAGTTCCAAGGAACATATGAAGAGTCTTTAACGAAATTTAGAACGATGTCTGCAACGAAAGAAGCGCCAGCTCTTGTTCAATCGAGTGAAATTACAACGAAATATATGATTGATAGTAAAAAAATCACACCAATTGATAGCTGGATAAAAAAAGATAAGTACGATACGTCAAAATTAGAAAAAGCAATTACAAATTATTATTCAGTTGATGGAAAAATGTATTCTATGCCATTTAATTCATCTACACCAGTATTAATTTATAATAAAGATGCTTTCGCAAAGGCGGGCTTAGATCCAGAGAAAGCTCCGAAAACATATGCGGAATTACAAGAAGCAGCGAAAAAGTTAACGATTAAAGAAGGCGGAAATGTAAAACAATATGGATTCTCCATGCTTAACTATGGTTGGTTCTTTGAAGAATTGTTAGCGACACAAGGTGCTTTATATGTAGATAACGAAAACGGCCGTAAGGATGCTGCAAAGAAGGCGGTATTTAACGGTAAAGAAGGACAGAAAGTATTTGGAATGTTAGATGATTTAAATAAAGCTGGCGCACTTGGAAAGTATGGAGCAAGTTGGGATGATATTCGTGCCGCGTTCCAGTCTGGACAAGTTGCTATGTATTTAGATTCTTCAGCAGGTGTTCGTGATTTAATTGATGCATCTAAGTTTAATGTAGGTGTTTCATATATTCCGTATCCAGAGGATTCGAAACAAAATGGTGTTGTTATTGGTGGAGCATCATTATGGATGACGAATATGGTTTCAGAAGAAACGCAACAAGGTGCTTGGGACTTTATGAAATATTTAACGAAGCCAGACGTACAAGCAAAATGGCATACTGCAACAGGCTATTTCTCAATTAATCCAGATGCATATAATGAGCCATTAGTAAAAGAGCAATATGAAAAATACCCACAGTTGAAAGTAACAGTAGATCAACTGCAAGCAACGAAGCAATCTCCAGCAACACAAGGTGCTTTAATTAGTGTATTTCCAGAATCAAGAGATGCAGTTGTAAAAGCATTAGAAGCGATGTATGACGGGAAGAATAGTAAAGAAGCGTTAGATGAAGCTGCCAAAGCAACAGATAGAGCAATTAGCATTTCAGCTCGTACGAGTCAAAAATAAGAGAAAGCCGTATCCTTAAAAGGGATACGGCTTTCTTTATAGGGAGATAAGGGATCAAAGAAATGATGAAGTCTTATCTCTTTTATATGAGTAAAGGGTCTAGAGTGAATGTTGTCCTTTTCATTATTTATTTAACTCCATTGCCACTTGTTTACCATTTACGAAAACCTCTACTACCGCTACTACAACTTCCATTACTTTTTTCATCGCTCATCTCTCCTTATTTTTTGTTTCATTTCTTACTCTCAGTATAAGGAAATACAGTAATTACAACTATCGAATTGGATGACAAGAGACTTACATTGTTGTAAGGATAATAGTTTAGTTTGTAATAAAGTGAAACTGTATTCAGTGGGGGGCTTACTGCCCGTTAATGCGGGATAAATTTGATTTAAGATTAAGATTCGGAAGTTTCTGTTGTTTTGAACTATAATTAGAAAGAGGGGGGATAATATGAAAAGAATTCTTGTTATTAGTGATATTCATGGAGAGATAGAAAAGTTCGAACAGTTATTGGAAGAAGCACAATATGATGCGAAACAGGATCAATTAATCTTACTGGGAGATTATGTAGATCGTGGTCCAAATGCGCGTGCTGTAATTGAAAAGGTAAGAGAATTGAAAGAAGAGGGAGCACTCATTTTAAAGGGAAATCATGAAGATATGATGATTAAGGCGTTAACGACAAATGAGGAACGTTCATGGAACCATTGGGTAAAAAGAAATGGTGGAGATAAGACATTATATAGCTATGGATTTGTAGAAGAGGATATTGCGGTTAATGACAAAGACTTCCAAAAACCGATTTTACACTCTCGTGTATTAGAGGAACATATAAAGTTTATTCAAGAATTAGATCATTACATTGAAACAGAAGAGTATATATTTGTACATGCTGGGGTTGAACCGATGAAACGAGTTTCTGAATCTGAACCATATACGTTAATGTGGATCCGTAATGAATTTCATAATGGATATAGCGGTGAAAAGGTTGTTGTATTTGGGCATACGGAAACAAAAACGCTTCATGGTAGTGAGGATTGCGGAGTGTATTTTGGTAGTAATCGTATTATTGGAATTGATGGCGGGGCTGTGTACGGTGGTCAGCTAAATTGTTTGGAATTGCCGAGTAAAAAGGTATATGTAATAAAAAATTGAAAGAGATAAGAGGAATCTTATTTCTTTCAATTTTTTATTAAGCTAAATTTAAGACAAAGTTTTTATAATAAAACTTCAAAATTTTAGAAGGAAATAGTTAAAAATGAAACGTAATGTAACTACATTCTTTTGTTATGAAGAGAAGAAATGTAATAATAAATAGAATTGAACTATTTGATGGAAGGTGAGAGCATGCGCTTACTTGTAGTAGAAGATAATGCCTCGTTATTAGAGTCTATCGTACAAATTTTGCGTGATGAATTTGAAGTAGATACGGCAATAAATGGAGAAGATGGATTGTTTTTAGCTCTTCAAAATATATATGATGCAATTTTACTGGATGTGATGATGCCAGGGATGGACGGATTTGAAGTAATTCAAAAAATACGTGATGAAAAGATTGAAACACCAGTCCTGTTTTTGACAGCGAGAGATTCTTTAGAAGATCGGGTGAAGGGATTGGATTTTGGTGGAGATGACTATATCGTTAAGCCATTCCAGGCCCCTGAATTAAAAGCGAGAATTCGCGCTTTACTACGCAGAAGTGGTAGTTTAACAACGCAGCAAACGATTCGTTATAAAGGGATTGAATTGTTCGGAAAAGATAAAGACGTTCAAGTAGATGGACAAAGTATTAAGTTGACATTGAAACAATATGAGCTGCTAGAGTATCTCATTCAAAATAGCGGGAAGATTTTAATGCGTGAACAAATTTTTGATCGTGTTTGGGGATTTGATTCAGATACGACAGTAGCCATTGTGGAAGTGTATGTGCATCATTTGCGTAAAAAATTAGAACCATTCGGTTATCAGAAAGATATTCAAACCGTTCGAGGTATTGGATATATATTAAAAGAACAATGAAAAAGGGAAGTATGTTTCAAAAGACACGCATTCGTTTGACTATAGTGAATTCATTAGTATTTATCCTATTAATAGGTATATTAGGTAGTATTATTTATTCATACACATATAAGCGTATTTATAATGAAGTGGATCAATCTATAAAAATGATGGCTCAGTATAGAGAAAAATTAGATGTTAAAATACCACCAAGAAAACGTATGGAGAATATCCAAATTGGAGATCCGCGAGTAACTAGAATAACTTGGAATGGGAAAATAGTGAAAATAGAGGGCGATAACCGTAAATTCCGTTCTATTTTTGAAGAGAATTTGGAAAAGTTTTCTCCGGAAAAAATAGGGGAGTTACAAGATATCAAAGTACAAGGACGATATTTTAGAGCATTTTCGCTTCAAAAAGATGGAGAAATAGTTCAAATCGTGCGAGATATAACAGCGGAAGAAGGAATGTTAAATACTTTATTTTTAATCCTCGTTATAGGTTGTAGCATAGGAAGCCTCTGTGCGATAGGTATCGGCTTTTTCCTAGCTGGCAGAGCACTCGTACCTATTCAAAATTCATGGGAGAAACAGCAGCAATTCGTTTCTGATGCATCACATGAACTCAGGACACCACTTGCAGTTATTCAATCAAAAACGGATGTTTTATTTCAGTCACCATCCGCTACGATAGAAGAAAAAGCGATGGATATTTCTACAATTTCAAAAGAATGTAGGCGGTTATCGAAACTCGTTAGTAATTTATTATTGCTAGCACGTTCTGATTCTAATCAAATTGAGATGGATAAGAAAATATTTGAACTTGATAAATTGTTAGAAGAAATAGTAGCTCCATATAAGGAGATTGCTTCTTATCAAGAAAAAGAAATGATGCTAAAAGTAGAACGTGGTGTATCTTTTATGGGGGATAGAGAGCGGATTCATCAAATGATGGTCATACTGTTGGATAATGCGATGAAGTATACAAATGAAGGTGGGCATATTCAAATTGATTGCACGCAAACGAGTAGTTCAATTCGTATACAGGTGAAAGATGACGGGATAGGAGTGAAAGAAGAAGATATTCCAAAATTATTTGATCGTTTTTATCAAGGGGATAAAGCAAGAAGTACGTCAGAAGGAGCTGGATTAGGTCTTTCAATCGCAAATTGGATTGTAGAAAAGCATTACGGAAAAATATCAGTAGAGAGCAAATGGGGAGATGGCACTTGTTTTGAAGTGATTTTCCCTAAAAACCAAAAAATATAAGTAAAAAGACGACCTTGTTTTTACACAAGGTCGTCTTTTTTTAAGGTAAAGTTAAGAAACTATTTATATTATGTATGGCATAAAGAAAGTTCGTTACATGAAGAAGAGACTAGGTGTATGTGAGTGGGGTTTATCAATCATAATGTTATCTCAAGCAGCGATGAGATGTATGTATAGTATTAAAAAAACTAGGGGAATGATGGGAAAGAAAGTATAAGAGGGAGGAATTAATTTTGAAAAAGAAAATGATGACGGTATTCACTATTGGAGTAATGAGCTTAAGTATATTAGGGGGTGCCTCTCCTTCTGAAACACAAAAAGGAAAGACTGATTACACGCAGCGCAGTAAAGAACAATTAAATAATGGTAAGATACATGCAGTGCATACAGAAGAAAAAGCAGAGAAACTAGGTATTGAAACGGAAGGAAAAGAACAAATTACACTAGAAAAAGAAATTCATGAAACAGAAGTAGGAAGGGAAGCAGAGCAGTTAGGCATATCGATTGAAGGAAAAGATGTTGGGACGTTGTCAGAAGAAATCTATGAAACAAAAGTGAAGCAAGAAGCGTTAAAACTAGGCATATCTATAGAAAATACATCAATTGTAAATTTAATTAATCAAATTAATATGATTAAAATTAATGATGAAGCAGATAAATTAGGTATTTCGACAAATGGAAAAGAAATAGAGGACATTGCAGAAGAAATCTATGGAAAGAAAGTAAGAGAAGAAGCAGGGAAGTTAGACATTTCTCAAAAGGGAAAAGAAATTGAAGAATTAGCACAAGAGGTGTACGAACAAAAAGTGCAGGAAGAAGCAAAAAAATATCATATTGATTTGTATGGGAAAGATATATATCAAGTATTAAGAGAAATTAATGAACAAAAGGTGCTACAATTGGCAGATGAGCTTAATATGGACAAAGCGAACATGAATATTCAAGAGCTAACAGCAAAAATAAAAAAAGATCAACCTGAGAGAGAAAAAGAACTAAATTTTGTACCAGTGATTCGAACGGATGCTGACGCATTTTATTCTTATTTAACGAACTAAAAAGGGCGTGAGAGTGATACGGAGGTTTAAGTGGTATATATGTATAGCATTACTAGCTATAGCGGTATGGAGTGTATATACAAATGGAGTTACAAAGTATGTGGAGAAGTTGACATTCTTCAATATACAAAACGGAAAAGAACCGGAATTTAGTAATAATGATGAAAAGGTCATTTTATCAAGTGTACCATTAATTCAGCAACTACCAGAGCTAGATCGAGGCTGTGAAGTGACAAGCTTAGCGATGATGTTACAATACGCTGGTGTTTCAGTGGATAAGATGACATTAGCAAATGAAATAAAAAAAGTTGATTTTATAGATGATGGTGTGCGCGGGAATCCAAATGAAGGATTTGTAGGTAATATTTATACATTTTCTGAATCAGGATACGGTGTATATCATGGGCCACTTTTTCAGTTAGCGGAAAAATATTTACCTAATAAAGCTGTAGACTTAACAGGGAAGAATATAGAAGAAATTTATAAGAGTGTAAAAGCAGGACAACCGGTAGTCATGATCACAAATGCAACATTTGCACCATTAGATGCAGATGAATTTACTACATGGGAAACAAATAGTGGAGATGTTTCAATTACGTATAATGAACATTGTGTAGTGCTTATTGGATATGATAAGGAATTTGTATATATTCGAGATCCTCTTAATGAAAGTTTAGATGTAAAAATACCGAGAGAAAGTTTTGAAAAGGCATGGATGCAAATGGGGAGTCAGGCGATTAGTTATGTGAAAAGCTCTAAATGAATGAGTAAGGAAAGAGATGTAAGGAATTGTAAGAGGAGTTTTTGTGGGGGTTTTTTGTTACGAAATAAGAGAACTTGAACTTATTATATAAGCTGAAGTTCTCTTATTTTTTTATGATTACATCTTTAGAAGGAGTGAATATGTAAAAATGCATAATTGACGAAAAATTTACATGTTATCATTATATATTGTTTTATATATGTTAATTGTATAAAATGACACAAGTATCCACATTACATAAAGGAGGCTTATTATGCAAAAAATATTTAACGGGGTTAAATGTATGAGTATCAATAAAAAATTAATCATTTCATTTTTTATTATTTTAACTATACCAGGAATTATTATCGGTGGTGTTTCATATCAAACTGCCAAAACAAATTTTGAACATCAAATGACAGCTAAAGCAAAGGAGAATATTTCGATTTTAAATACTGTTATTTCTCAAAATATAGAAGAGAAATTTGTTGATGCGACGTACTTTGCAGACATCTTAACAGAGGATACCTATCCAAATGGACAGGAAGAAATAGTAAGAACGAAGCTAGCGCAATATATAAAACTTCATCCAGAAGTAGAAGGTATTTATATTGGAACAGAGACGGGAAAGTTTATAAGAGAACCATTTATCAAAATGGATGATGGGTATAATCCAACAGATAGATCTTGGTATAAAGAAGCACATGAAAATAAAGGGAAAGTAATTGTTACTGCACCATATCAATCAGCATCTACAAAAAATATGGTAGTAACAATTGCAAAAGAAGTAAAAGATGGTAAAGGTGTTATAGGAATTAACTTAAATTTAGATAACATCTTGAAAATTTCCAAAATGATTAACATTGGTGAAAAAGGTTATGCAGTTATTTTAGATCAAAATAAGCAAATTGTTAGTCATCCATCTAGAAAACCAGGTGCAAAAGTTACTGATCCTTGGATTAAACCGATTTATGAAGAAAAACAAGGAAATGTCTCTTATACAGAACAAGATGATAAAAAGAATTTAATCTTTGCAACAAATGAGAAAACGGGCTGGAAAGTAGTTGGAGTTATGTTTGATGAAGAAATTACCCAAGCTGCGAATCCAGTATTTTATAAGACTTTGATTGTTATTGCTATTGCTATTGCATTTGGTAGTATATTAATTTATTTCATTACAAAGTCTATTACAGGGCCATTACGAAAAATAGCTGAATCGGCATATAAAATTAGTAAGGGAGATTTAACAGAGAAAATTACAATCCATTCCAAGGATGACATAGGGAAATTAGGGAATTCATTTAATGAAATGTCTACGTCTTTACAAGATGTTATTACCCAAATTAGCTTTTCAGCAGAACATGTTGCAGCATCGGCTGAAGAGTTAACAGCGAGCGTACAGCAAGCAAATGATGCGACAGATCAAATTACAATTGCGATGGAACAAGTATCAGGTGGGGCTGAGTCACAAAGTCAAGGTGTTGAAGAAGGTGCTGCTACATTACAACAAGTAAATACAGCAATTCAAGATGTAACCGGAAGCGCAGAGTCAATTTCTATTTCCTCATTACATGCCCGTGAAAGAGCTGAAGAGGGAGAAGATTTAGTTGAACAAACCGCAAAACAAATGCAGTCTATTTCTAGGTCGGTATCCGAGTCAGATGCTATTATTAAACTTCTTGATGAGAAATCAAAGCAAGTAGGAGCTATTTCTGAAGCAATTCAAAACATTGCAACTCAAACAAACTTATTAGCTTTAAATGCGGCTATTGAAGCAGCAAGAGCAGGTGAACAGGGACGAGGATTTGCTATTGTAGCAGATGAGGTTAGAAAATTAGCAGAGCAATCAGGAGAGTCATCTGGAGAGATTGCAAATTTAATTGCAGAAATTAAGGCGGATATTGAACATACTGTTAAGGCGATGGATAATGTGAATGGAGAAGTTCAACAAGGCCTTGATGTTGTAACAAAAACGAAAGTAAGTTTTACGGAAATTTTAAGTTCTACTACACATATTGTTTCTCAAGTTAATCAAATGGTAGAAACAACGAAGAGAATTGCTGGAGATGCAAATGAAGTGACAAATGCTATTGATGAAATTGCAGCTGCTGCAGAAGAAAATACAGCTAGTATGCAAAGTGTTGCAGCTTCAACAGAAGAACAGGTTAATTCCATGGAGGAAATTAGTTCAGCTTCGCAAAACTTAGCTGAGATGGCAGAAGAACTACAAGCGATGACTAGTAAATTTAAAGTATAATAACAGCAGATAAGTAAGGTGAAAATAATATCACCTTACTTATTTTTCTATTCAGCAATTAGGGGAGTCATTAACAGGATGAAAAAAAGAAAAAGACTATGGAATTTATGGAAAACGATTACATTGTTAGTTTGTACAGTTGTAATTTTTTCTTTACTTGTGACAGATATATTAATTAGTCATAATGTAGAACGGACGACGGAGGATAGCCAAGCAGAGAAAGCAAAAACAATTGCACACATTGTGGCGAATGATTCGATTGTAATCGATGGTTTGGTTGGGAAAGCAGATACCTCTGCAATCCAAACGTATACAAATAGAATATTACAAAACACAGGTGTTCAATTTATTGTAGTTATGGACATGAATGGAATAAGAAAGTCACATCCAAATCCTCAAAAAATAGGGCATCATTTTATTGGGGGAGATGAAGGGCCTGCATTGAAAGGAAAAGAACATGTATCGTTAGCAGAAGGAACTTTAGGTATTTCCATGCGAGTGTTTGTACCAATATTTTCTGAAACAGGTGAACAACTTGGAGCAGTGGCTGTTGGTATTTCAGCAGATAATGTAAAAGAGAGAGTTAAGGAAAGTAGACATATCATTTATATTGGTGTCGGAGTGGGTGTATTAGTCGGAATTATAGGAGCAATATTGCTAGCTAGACATATAAAGAAAAGTTTATTCGGTCTTGAGCCGCACAGGATAGCAAAAATTCTTGAAGAAAGAAATACGATGCTACAATCTGTAAAGGAAGGTATTATTGCTGTAGATAAAGAGGCTAGAGTAACGTTAATTAATAATGAAGCGAAACGTCTATTTAAAAAAAGCGGACTTGAAGAAGATTTTATCGGTAAAGATGTTGAGTTGTATATGCCAAATTCACGTATAAAAGAAGTATTGCAAACGGGAGAAGTACAATTAAACGAAGAACAAAATATTTATGGAATTACGATTGTGACGAATCGAGTTCCTTTATATGTAAAAGGAGAAATAGTTGGTGCAATTGCAACATTTCGTGATAAAACAGAGATTAGAAAACTAGCAGAGGAACTAACTGGTATTAGACTATATGCAGAAGCATTACGGGCACAATCTCATGAGTTTATGAATAAGATGCATGTCGTATTAGGGCTTACACATATGAAACAGTATGAAGAATTACAGAAGTATATAAGCGGCATGGTATCAGAGCATCAATATGAAATTGGTGGAGTTATGAAAAGAATAAAAAGTCCAGTATTTGCTGGTTTTTTACTAGGTAAGCTCAGCTATGCTAGAGAGAAAAATATAAAATTAATTATAAGTGAAGATTCTTATATGCCGGAAATAGATGATGAAAGTATTACTCATGAACTTATTACGATTGTCGGAAATTTAATTGATAATGCATTAGAAGCAGTGACGAATTGTGAAAAGAAGCAAGTTGAAGTTGAGATACAACATGGGGATATACTAACTATTACAGTACAAGATACGGGAAAAGGTATACAAGAAAAAGAAATAGAGGAATTATTTACGAAAGGTTATTCCACAAAGGGAGATAACCGCGGTTATGGTTTGTATCTTGTAAAAGAAAGTATACAGCGAATAAATGGGGAAATTCATATGCATTCATTAGTAGGAAAGGGAACAACGATAACAATTGAAATACCTAAAGGTAGGGATGAGAGGCAAATATGATTAAAGTTTTAATTGTAGAAGATGACCCGATGGTAGCAATGTTAAATACGCATTATTTAGAACAAGTAGGAGGGTTTGAACTTGTTCAAGCAGTTAACTCAGTAAAGTCAGCGATAGAAGTATTAGAGAAATCACGAGTAGATTTAGTATTACTTGATATTTTTATGCCTGAAGAGACTGGGTTTGAGCTTTTAATGTATATCCGGAACCAAGAAAAAGAAATCGATATAATGATGATTTCAGCTGTACATGATATGGGGAGTATTAAAAAAGCATTACAATATGGAGTTGTAGATTATTTAATTAAACCATTTACATTTGAACGATTTAAAGAGGCATTAACTATATATCGAGAAAAATTTACTTTCATGAAAGAACAACAAAAAATTAGTCAATCGGAATTAGATTCGTTAATTTTACAAAAAGAAAAAAGAGAGCCTACTGTCACTAAAGAGCTTCCGAAAGGTTTAACGAAGCAAACGTTGCAATTAATTTGGCAGAAGATCGAGTCTCTGAATGGAAGAGTATTTACAACAGATGAAATGGCACAATTAGTTGGAATTTCAAGAGTTTCTATTCGAAAATATGTAATGTTTCTGACTGACATTGGGGTGTTAGAAAACGAAATGATGTACCAACATGTGGGAAGACCTGTAAGTAAATTAAGATGTGTTGATCAAAAGAAAATAGAGTTTTACGTATAAGCGACTTAATATAAGTCGCTTATACTTTTTTTAATTACAAAATCAATTACAAAACTTACAAAAACTATTTTTACTATTGAAAGCGTTTTAATATTGTTATTAAGAAAACGAGGGGGTGCCATATGGGAATTCAAAAGAATGTGGAAGCGGTATCACTTTCTGAAGGAAATGAAGTACAAAGAGAATCTTTCGCTTCTAAAATTATGAATGTAAAAATCGGTGTTATACCTTTACCGTTATATGTAGTATTGGCTGCTATTATTTATGGGGCATCTGTATATAATAAATTGCCAGCAGATATGATTGGTGGATTTGCAGTTATTATGATCATGGGGATTTTCTTAGGTGATATTGGGATGAGAATTCCAATTTTAAAAAATATCGGCGGTCCAGCAATACTTTCGTTATTTATTCCATCATTACTTGTATTTTTTAACTGGATGAATCCAGCTTCAATGGAAGCTGCGACTATGTTAATGAAAAAATCGAACTTTTTATATTTATATATTTCTTGTTTAGTAGTCGGAAGTATTTTAGGAATGAACCGTAAAGTGTTAGTACAAGGTTTCGTTCGCATGTTTATTCCTTTAGTAGTAGGGACGTTAGCTTCTGTAGCAGTAGGATTATTGGTCGGTTCATTATTTGGATTTGAAATGAAGCACACATTCTTCTTTATCATCGTACCAATTGTGAGTGGTGGTATCGGGGAAGGGATTTTACCATTGTCGCTAGCTTATAGTGATATTTTAAATGAATCATCAGCAACGTTTGTATCACAGCTTATTCCAGCAGCTATTATTGGAAATATGTTCGCAATTGTAAGTGCAGGGTATATGAAGCGTTTAGGTGAGAAGAAACCGGAGCTTAGTGGTAACGGTGTATTAGTGAAAACAGACAATCAAGCAGAATTATTAAAAGAACAAAATACAGAGAAGCCAATTGACTTCTCATTAATGGGAGCAGGTTTATTAATTGCGTGTACGTTCTTCATCTTCGGAGGATTTGCTTCTAAGTTCATCGGTATTCCTGGGGCAATCATTATGATTTTCTCAGCAGCGCTTGTGAAATACTTTAAATTAATGCCAGCAAAAATGGAGCAAGGAGCATTCCATTTATATAAATTTATTTCGAAGAATTTAACTTGGCCTTTAATGGTTGGATTAGGATTGCTATATATTCCGTTAAAAGACGTAGCAGCAGTTCTTTCAGTAGGATATGTTGTTGTGTGCGCATCGGTTGTTCTTACAATGGTAGCATCAGGTTTTCTTGTAGGGAAAGTGATGAAGATGTATCCAGTTGAATCGGCGATTGTAACTGGATGTCATAGCGGTTTAGGTGGAACTGGAGATGTTGCTATTTTATCGGCTTCAAATCGTATGGAATTAATGCCGTTCGCGCAAATTTCGACTCGTTTAGGCGGGGCGGCAATGGTTGTAACGGCGACAATATTATTAAAGATGTTTTCATGATCAAACAAGCTAGCTATATTCATATAGCTAGCTTGTCAAATTAAGGGGAGATTATAAGTATGTTAGCAAATCAAATTAATGAAAGATCATTGTTATTGCATAAAGAATTAGTAGGGAAAATTGAAATTACAAGTAAAGTAGAAGTAAATTCAGCGGATGATTTAAGCCTGACGTATACACCAGGTGTAGCGGAGTCTTGCAAAGCAATTGCGGCAGATGAAGAAACGGTGTATGACTATACAGCACGTGGTAATATGGTGGCAGTTGTCTCAGATGGAACAGCGGTACTCGGTTTAGGAAACATTGGACCGAAAGCGGCTATGCCTGTTATGGAAGGAAAAAGTATTTTGTTTAAGAAGTTTGCGAATGTAGATGCTTTCCCATTATGTTTAGGCACAACGGATGTAGATGAAATCGTTACCCTTGTAAAAAATTTAGAGCCTACATTTGCAGGGATTAATTTAGAAGATATTGCAGCACCGCGTTGTTTTGAAATTGAAAAACGATTAAAAGAAGAAACGAATATTCCTGTATTCCATGATGATCAACATGGAACAGCTATTGTCGTTTTAGCAGCTGTTATTAATGCATTAAAAGTTGTTAGCAAACAAATGGATAATGTGAAAATCGTTATTAACGGTGCGGGTTCGGCAGGAATTGCAATTGGAAAATTATTATTAAAGGCTGGTGCAAAGCACATTACGCTAGTTAGCCTAGAAGGTATTGTTTGTGAAGGTGAAACATGGATGAACGAAGCACAAATTGAAGTTTCAAAAAAGACAAATCGTGAACATGTGCGTGGAACGTTAAAAGAAGCGATTAACCAAGCTGATATTTTTATTGGCGTATCTGCTCCTAACGTATTAACGAAAGAACTTGTACAGACGATGAATGAGAAAGCAATTGTGTTTGCAATGGCGAATCCAATTCCAGAAATCTTCCCTGAGGATGCATTAGAGGCTGGGGCAGCTGTAGTAGGAACTGGGCGCTCGGATTATGCGAATCAAGTAAATAATGTATTGGCGTTTCCCGGAATATTCCGCGGTGCGTTAGATGTGCGCGCAACTGATATTACAGAAGAGATGAAATTAGCGGCAGCATATGGGATCGCTAACATCATTACTGATGAAGAACGTAATGCGAATTATGTAATCCCGAATCCATTAGATAAAAGAGTTGTTCCAAGTGTTGCGGAAGCAGTAGCGAAAGCAGCTATTGATTCAGGCGTGGCACAAATTACGAAAATACCACGTTATTAATAGCTAAAAGCAGTGCCTAAAAGGCACTGCTTTTTTGAGATAAGAAATCAAAATAATGAAGAAGTGTAGAATTATTTATGTTTCTTCACTATTTATTTAATTCCATTGCAACTTGTTTACCATTCACTAAAACCTCAGTTATTGCTACGATTACTTCTATCATTTTTTTCATCTCTCATCTCTCCTCATTCATTTCTTACTTTAAGTATAAGAGAAGAGAGATAATTCAACTATCGAAGTACATGACGTAGAAATTACATTGTTGTAAGAAAGTGGTTTATTTTTGTCACTTTACTCAGCGGTGATTACAAACTGATCATAATATTTTTCATTCACATATATATTTAATAACCATAATCCAGATGAAGGTAGTGACATAGCGAGAGGGAGTTCGCTTGTAGTAGAATTGATTGTATTTGAAGTAGTCCAAGTTTGTTTGGAAATTTCTTTTTGAAAGAGTACTGGTGTTGGCGTTACAGATCCTTGTTTTAGCGCAATAATAGACAATTTTCCAGTTGGTATTTCAGAATCTAGAAAGTACCACATTATTTCATTTTGTTCATTTGCGATAATAGGACTATCAGCCATTGCGATTTTTCCTTCGATGCCTTTTAAAGGTATTTTTCCGTCTATGAATGAGGGTGCTTCTTCCCAATTTACATCTTTTAAAACACTAAGATGAAAGAAGGAAGGTGCGTTCACTTGATTGGACGTTGCGACAGCTTCAGTTTTAGATGCTTTTGAATCAGGTTGTGCTTGTGTGCATCCAGTGATGAGAAAGGAGAGAAGTAGCATAGTTCCGATTTTTTTCATGGTGCCACACTCCTAGTTTTTATTGTTAGTGTAATTGTATTTGCTAGAAGGCGGGACAATTCCTTTAAAATGTCAAAAGAGGTCGTAAGTTTTGTACGACCTCTTTTGACATTTTGTATCCCGTAAAAGCCCGATTGGTGTAGGTTAATAATCAGTGGGAGATAGCCCCACTAATTAAAGTTTCATTTTATATTTGTTCCGTTGTATAGGTTGGTTCGGTTTCTTTTTGGGGCATCGTCAAAAAAATAACGGATAGAACGATACATATGCCGCCTAATAATTGATATGCTCCAAAAGATTCACTTAGCCAAGTGATTGAAACGATGGCAGCTACAAGGGGTTCAATGCTAGATAAAATGCTTGTTTCTGTTGCTGCTAAATATTTAAGACTACCGATATACAGAAGGAAAGAAAGGGTACCACTAATAATGATAAGAATAAGCATAGAAAAAGTTTTTAGTGTAAAGGTTTGTGAAAATTGATTCCACCCGAATGAATGATTATAAATAAGTAGTGCAATTCCTCCGATTAACATCCCCCAACCAATTACTATAGTTGTTCCGCATGCTTTAATAAGCGAAGCTGGATGAAGGGTATAAAATGCAAATCCAATTGCTGTTAATAGTCCAAAAATAATAGCTTCTTTAGATAAAACAATATTTTCAATTGAGCCATTTGTAATAATAAAGTATGTTCCTATTAGCGCGGCTATAATTGCGAATAGTTGCATGGAAGCAGGGAATTTTCTTTGTTCAAATGCAACATACATGGTAATAAGAACAGGACCTAGAAATTGAAATAGCGTTGCTGTGACCGCGTTACTAATATGAACCGTTTCGATAAAGGCGTATTGCGCACCAAGCATGCCGAGAATAGAGAAAATAATAAGTTGTATAGAATATCTAGGGTGTTTCCAAATTTGAAATATGTTTTGTTTCTTTATAAGTAAGAAAGACAAAATAAATATTCCTGCAAGTAACAATCGAATTGTTAAAAAATCAATTGAGGATACATTAGTATGCTGAAATAGCCACTGAATCATTGGACCAGATAATCCCCATAATGTAGCCCCTGTAATAATCATAATGAGTCCGATACGTCTACCATTGTTCATTATCATGTTTCTCCTCTCCGGTATTTGATTTTTGATGTGTGACATGATAAAAGGAATTATATATAAAATCTGGTACTGTAAAAAGTATCAGATTTTAGTTTTATTAAGGGGTCAGATATTATGTTAGAATTAACGCCTAATTTAAATGTGAATAGTAAAAAGGCATTATATGTGCAATTGTATGAGTATATAAAAAAAGAGATTAAAGATGGATCGATTGTCCCTTTTACGAAATTACCGGCTAAGCGAAAGTTAGCGATACATTTACAAGTAAGTAAAAATACAGTAGAGGCAGCCTACGAACAATTACTTGCAGAAGGTTATATTGAATCGATATCGAGAAAAGGTTATTTTGTATGCAAGATTGAGCAAATGGTTCATGTAGAGGATAGCGAAGAGAGGATAGAAGAAGTCCCGTTTCAGGAGAAGCGTTATAAATTTGACTTTACACAAACAGGAATTGATACAAATGCTTTTCCATTTAATATGTATCGGAAAATTGTAAATGAAGTATGGCAACCGCATAATAACGAACTTCTCTTTCTAGGACACCCTCAAGGGGAAGCAAGCTTAAGAGAAGAGATTACGAATTATTTGTATGAATCTAGAGGTGTGCGTTGTTCAGCTAGTCAAATTGTATTAGGAGCGGGAACACAAATATTAGTGAAACTATTGTTTCAATTGTTAAAGGGAAGCAATTATGCAGTTGAAAACCCAGGGTATCATAGAAAGATGGTTGTTTTTGAACAGGGAGAAGCAAGAGTCCAAATGTTATCTTTAGATAGAGATGGAATTTGTATTGCAGATTTAGAAAATAGCAATGCGAATGTTGTATTTGTTACACCTTCTCATCAGTTTCCATATGGAATGATTATGCCTATTACGAGAAGGATGCAGCTTTTACAGTGGGCAAAGAAAGAAGAGAGCAGGTATATTATTGAAGATGATTATGATAGTGAATTTCGTTATTCTGGAAAGCCTATACCGGCGCTGCAAGGGTTAGATACAGAGGGGAAAGTTATTTATATGGGGACGCTATCTAAAGCATTATTGCCATCGCTACGGATGAGCTATATGGTGTTGCCGAAGAAATTAATTAAAAAGTATCAACAGCAATATTTATTTTATACACAAAGTGTTTCAAGAATAGATCAAGAAGTGATTAGAAGATTTTTAAATGAAGGATATTGGGAAAAACATATTCATAAAATGCGTGTTGTCTACCGAAAGAAGAGAGATAGACTTGTTTTTGAAATAGAGAAGTATTTCTCTAATCGTGTTGAAGTGATAGGAGAAGATTCCGGATTACACATTTTATTAAAAGTGCATAATGGAATGCAGGAAGAAGAATTAATTCAAGAAGCTGCGAAATATAGTATTAAAATATATCCTGTGTCTACGTACTATAAAGACGGTACGGCGCCTGAGAGTGTAGTTTTACTTGGGTTTGCGATATTATCAGAGGAAGAGATTGCGAAAGCGATTCAATTATTACACACGGCATGGTTTACAAGAAAGTAAAAAACATCCTCCAAACATGAGGATGTTTTTTATTATTTATTTTCATCTAAGAATAAGACCATATGCTCTTCGTCCCAATATTGTCCGTTATATTTTAATGAACGTTCTTGTACACCGAATGTTTTAAAACCTAATGATTCATAAAGTTTTTTCGCTCCATCGTTGCCAACAACAACATCAAGCATAACTTGTTCTACTTCTAAAGATTTAGCAAGCTCAAGACATTCTTTAATAAGTGCTTTTCCTGCTCCAAGTCCGCGTGCTTTTGGAGATACATATACAGAACCGATTTTAGCTTTATGTTCTTGTTTTACATATGGTTTCGTTTCCAGTGTTGCAACCCCGATTAATTTTCCATCTTTAAATGCACCTAGCGTATAGTTTTCATCTTGTGCTAATTTTTGTGCTTTATATTCAATCGCACACTCTTTATTAATAATATCTTCATAAGAAGAGCTGAATGCTTCAGGGTTTTGCTTTAATCCTTCTACGCGAAGTTCTAAGTAAATTTCTGCTTCGTCTTTTGTTAATACATGGATATCCAATTATATCACCCTCCAAATCTTTGCAAATGTACCTTTATTTTATATTGAAATAAGAATAATTTCAAAAGCTTAGCTTATATGAGCTGTTTTTATGAACAAAATAACACCAGTAGTGTTTACTACTACTGGTGTTTTCACACGCATATTATTCAAAAGGTAGCTTGATTATAAAGTTTGTTCCCGCTCCTAATTGGCTTGTTACTAGAATAGAACCGTTATGCAATTCTACAATTTCCTTTGCAACAGCTAGCCCGATGCCTTTTCCGCCTGTAGCTCGTGTTCTAGATTTATCAACACGATAAAAACGGTCAAAAATATGCGGGATATCTTCTTCAGGAATACCTTCACCTTCATCTTGTACACTTATTGTAAAAGAATCTGTTTCCATGAGTACACGTATCGTAATGGATGTGTTTTCTGGCGAATGTTGATAAGCGTTGTGTAATAAATTTAACATAACTTGTTCCATACGTCTTTCGTCTATACAAACTTCTAAATCATCTTTGCAATATACATGAAGTTGCATTTGCTTATTCGTTAATGTTGTTTTTGTTTTTTCAACCATTCGTTCTAAAAATGGCTGAAGAAGCACTTTTTGTTTTTTTATAACAAATTGGTGTTGTTCTAATTGTACAAGCATAAATAAATCTTGGACGAGATCGGTTACACTATCCGTTTCATCCTCAATGATTTGTAAGTATTCTTCTCGCTCCTCTTTTGTTAAAGAGTCTCTCTTTGCTACCTTTGCATAACCTTTCATATAGGTCAATGGAGTTAATAGTTCATGAGCGACACTAGCGAGAAATTCATTGCGCTCTTTTTTCATATACGTAAGTTCACTCGATAAATCTTCAATTGTTTTTGCTAAACTTCCGAGTTCATCATTCCGTTTAATACCTAATTGAATTGGCTTATTTAATTTTGACATTTTTTCTGTCGCTCTCTTCATTTTTACAAGTGGTTCTGTAATAACGCGTGAAAAAACAAAGACAGAAATTGTTGTTAAAATAATTGTTAAAACGCTAATGATAAGAAATTGGTTCATGAGTTTAAGTAACATATTTTCTAGGAAAGATGTTTTTAATAGCATATATAGCTTTCCTTGAAACTTTGTTGTGTTAAGTGGGCTTACTGTTGTGATGAACTTTGATTTTTTCCAGTTCCTTTCAACGACCAATCCGCCGTCTGGGACAGTTTCTGTTTTACAAGTAAGTTGTTTTTGCATATCTTTTGTTACGGGTTCTGAGGTGGAAATAATTTTGCCGTTATGGTCAGTAATAATGATAGCTATATCGGAGTTAGAAATTGATTCCGATTCAACTAAGTGTGCAGCCTCATTCGTAATATCGAATTCAGGATACACAGGGCGTTTAGGACTTTTATTATGTTCAGCGTGTTTCATTTCTTTATAATATTCATCCCGTCTCTCGCGGCTTTTAATTTTTTTACTATAGCGATTACCTTTCTCTAAAAGAGCATCTGTTTCCTCTACAATACGCATTTTTGAAAGGCTTTTATAAAAAGATACGAAAGCAATTGTTTCAATACATAAAGCTAATATTAAAAAGTATGTCCCAATTTTAAGGGAAAGTTTACTCATTTTTTCACCATACCTTATTCATAATAAAGAGTCAGTGGTATACGATTTCCCACTGACCGTAGTAATTATTCATTTTTCCATTTATATCCGACTTTATAGACCGTTTCTAGGTAATCTTCAATTGGAAATCCTTTTTTGCGTAGTTTATCACGGATATTACGAATGTGTGAATCAATTGTTCTATATTCGATATCTGTTTCATAGCCCCAAATTTTTTCGATTAAATCATCTCGGCTATAAGCACGGTTTGTATTTTGCAAAAATAGTCCGAGTAACGAAAATTCGATAGGAGTTAATGAGATTTTTTCATCATAAACTGTGACAGTATGTTTCGTTTTATCCCACTCAATACCATTGAAACTAACAAAGCCATCTTTTTTTGTACGGCGTAATATAGCCTCGATTCGTGCGACTAATACATGCTCATCAAATGGTTTTGTAATATAATCATCTGCACCCATCGTGAGGCCTTTCACCATATCGTAGTTTTGATTGCGAGCTGTTAACATAATGATAGGAACATTGGAAATTTGACGAATTTGATAGCAAGTATCCCATCCATCCATATTTGGCATCATAACATCTAATAAAATAATATCGAATTCTTTTTGTTCGATTAAATTTAGTGCTTCAAGGCCAGAGGTAGCTTTCATGCAAAAATAGCCGCGAGGGCTTAAGAACAGATCTAATAATCGTAACATACGTTCTTCATCGTCTACTAATAAAATTTTTACCATAATCTTGTGCACCCCAAACTGTTCATTCTACTTGTATAGTTTACATGAAAATAATAAAAAACTCTTTTTATGTGATTGAGTGGAAGAGTTATTTTTCGCTCAGAGTAATTGACATAAAAAATGCACTAGTTTTGCACAACTATTTTTTATAATAGAAAACGTAGCGACACAAAATACCCTATGTTGCGACATAACGTCATGTCATTTTATTTATAAAATGACAATTCCATTCTATTGTGTATGTGAGATAGAGAGGGTTTTCGTATTCACCTCGCATCGGATAAGAAAAATTTCCTATCTCACACTTTTTTTTAAAGGAGATCATACACATGAATTCAAAAGAAGAAATTTCAAAAAAAGAAAAGCAAGATCGTAATACGGTTGTCATGTGCGTTGCCGTATCTATGGTTATTATTATAAGTTGCGTAAATAAAATTTTGGGGATTTTATAATATAAAAAAAGCTGATTGCTTCTTAAGAAGCAATCAGCTTTTTTCATTGTTAGGGGAGTATTCCTATATGATAAACCAAGGTAAAATTGCTAACCCAGAAGTTACAATTGCTGTAGTAAATATTAAAAGCATAGCTCGTTTGTTTTGTTTCATGTCACATTCTCCTCTACATATCAAGTACATGCGATCGGCGTGGGATGTAGTTCCCCACTGAGTAAAGTTTCACTTTATATTTTTAGTATAATGAATGGTAAGGATTGGTACGATCGATAAAGGTGACATGAAGATTACATTGTTGTAATGCAAAAAAACATCTTTCTTATTAAGAAAGATGTTTTTGGAAAACTACCCTGCAAAAGCCCGATTGATTCAGCTAATAATCAGTGGAGGATGGAAAAATCACCCACTGAGTAAAGTTTCACTTTATATTGAAGTATTAATCATTTAAGAACAGAACCATATGTTCCTCGTCCCAATATTGACCGTTATGTTTTAATGAACGCTCTTGTACGCCGTAAGTTTGGAAACCTAATGACTCATATAATTTTTTTGCTGCATCGTTACCAACTACAACATCGAGCATAAGTTGTTCTACATGTAATTTATCGGCATTTTCAATAATTGCTTTAATTAGAGCTCGTCCTGCTCCAAGGCCACGCGCTTTTGGAGAAACAAAAACGGAACCGATTTTTGCTTTATGTTCTTGTTTAATAAATGGTTTTGTTTCTAAAGTAGCAATACCAATTAAATCATTATCTTTGAAGACACCTAGAGTATACTTATCCGGATTGCTTAATCGTTTAGCCATAGCAGCCACAGGATTTTCATGTTTAAGAACATCTTCATAAGAAGAGCTAAAAGCTTCCGGATTCTTCGTTAAACCTTCCATACAAACTTTTAAATATATTTCTGCGTCCTCTGTTGTTAATAAGCGAATTTCCATAGTTGTAACCTCCCTGGTGGATTTCAAATAAATCCATTACTTTTATAAGATTGAGTATATGTTTTGTTAGTATTCTCTTTTAATTTGTAAAAGAATGAAAAGATATATGCTACAATGTTTTGTTTTAATTATGTAATGAAATTATATATTAACTTTGTTAACTATTCAAGTGTTTAATATGTTACATTTTTATAACTAAAATAACTCCTCGATTGAGGAGTTATTTTTTAAACATTGGATTGATAGCCATCAATTCGTTTTGGATGTGTGTAAATATTACAAGATTCATTTCTAATAAACCCTACGACTGTAATGCCTAAATCATGGGCAAGTTGCAATGCCAGTTTTGTTGGAGCGGATTTAGATAGAACAATTTCACATCCGATTTTTGAAACTTTGAGTAAAATTTCGGATGAAATACGTCCGCTAAATGCGATGATTTTTCCTTTAATGGATATATCGTTACGCAAACAATGACCATATATTTTATCTAATGCATTATGTCTTCCAATATCCATTCTTGATAGGAGGATATTGTTTCGATCACATAGCGCGGTATTGTGAACACCGCCAGTTTGGCGAAATGTAGTAGAAGATTGTTGCAAGGTATTCATTAAGTGAAAGCATTCTTCAGGAGTAATTTTTACATGTATATCATGTAAGTCTTTTGCTTTTGCTGCGTCGTTTACGAAAATAAAACCTTGTCTACCTTTTCCACAGCAAGAAGTGATGTATCGTTTATTATATAAAGTTTGATAGAGCGGATTCACTTTTGATGATTTTACATGGACAATTCCGTTATCTTTTTGAACCCATAGTTCTTCAACATCTTTATAGGAAGAAATAATCCCCTCAGAAATTAAAAAACCAATTACCATATCTTCAATATAATTTGGTGTGCATACGACTGTTACATATTCTTCACCATTCAACTTAATAGTAATAGGAGATTCTGTAACAATCTCATCAAGCTGTTTTGAAAATGTACCAGATTGATAGCGTACAATTGTATAAGTCTCTTGCGTAGGCCCCATATTAAATTCCCCTTTTATATGTATTTCTCTCCCACATTTATCATAAAACAATGGGAAAAATAAAAACACCTATTAACAAGAAGATCACAGATTATTTTGGTTATTATTGTATATGTACGATATAATAGAACTGTAGAATAGTGATAATTTCAAGCTTTCGTAGTTATACCTTATAACATCTAGAATCGACTTCATAAGAAAGTATTTGGGTAGAGCGTTTCAAAAATATGTACAGTAATGCGATTTTGAAAACGGATTCATAATTGTGTTGTACAGTTGGTTGTAAGGAGAGGGGAAACTATGGCAGAACAGACAGTCCGTGTAACCGTCGATGGTAAAGAATTTTCTGCATCAGGTGAAAAGACGATACTACAATTATTTAACGAGAGTAATTTGGAACATCCTCAAATTTGTCATGTACCAGAAGTAGATCCAATTCAAACTTGTGATACGTGTATTGTAGAAGTAAATGGGAAGTTAATGCGTGCTTGTTCAACGAAATTAGAGAACGGTATGCATATCGAAAGACAGTCCCAGCGTGCAAAAGAGGCACAGACTGAGGCAATGGATCGAATATTAGAGAATCATCTACTGTATTGTACCGTTTGTGATAACAATAATGGTAACTGTAAAGTCCACAATACAGTACATATGATGGGAATTGAGGAACAGAAATATCCGTATGAGCCAAAAGTAAGTGCGTGTGAAGTGGATATGTCACATCCGTTTTATCGGTATGATCCAAATCAATGTATTGCTTGTGGGCAGTGTGTAGAAGTATGTCAAAACTTACAAGTGAATGAAACTATATCGATTGATTGGAGCTTAGACCGTCCACGTGTTATATGGGACAATGGTGTAAGTATAAATGACTCATCTTGTGTAAGTTGTGGGCAGTGTGTAACAGTATGTCCATGTAATGCGTTAATGGAAAAAACAATGCTGGGTGAAGCTGGATTCATGACAGGATTGAAACCGGATGTGTTAGATCCGATGATTGATTTTGTAAAGGATGTAGAACCTGGATATAGTAGTATTTTAGCAGTTTCAGAAGTAGAGGCTGCGATGCGTAAGACGAAAGTGAATAAAACAAAAACAGTTTGTACATTTTGTGGTGTAGGTTGTTCATTTGAAGTATGGACGAAAGACCGCCACATTTTGAAAGTACAGCCTGTTTCAGATGCGCCGGTTAACGGTATTTCCACATGTGTAAAAGGCAAATTTGGATGGGATTTTGTAAACAGTGAAGATCGTATTACAAAGCCATTAATTCGCCAAGGAGATATGTTTGTTGAAGCTTCATGGGAAGAGGCTCTTGAAGTTGTTGCATCCAATATGCAGCATATTAAATCAGAATATGGAAGTGATGCATTTGGATTTATTTCTTCTTCGAAAGTAACGAATGAAGAAAATTATCTTATGCAAAAACTAGCCCGTCAAATATATGGAACGAATAATGTAGACAACTGTTCCCGTTATTGTCAATCTCCAGCAACAGACGGTTTATTTAAAACTGTCGGTATGGGCGGGGACGCTGGAACAGTGAAAGATATTGCGGAAGCAGGCCTTGTCATTATCGTTGGAGCAAATCCAACAGAAGGACATCCTGTACTTGCAACGCGTGTAAAACGTGCACATAAATTACATGACCAAAAATTAATTGTGGCAGACCTTCGTAAACATGAAATGGCAGAGCGTGCGGATTTATTCATTCATCCGCGCCAAGGAACTGATTACGTATGGCTCGCTGGTATTACGAAATATATTATTGATCAAGATTGGCACGATAAAAAGTTCATAGCTGAAAATGTGAAGAATTTTGATGAATATAGCAAAATGGTAGAAAAGTATACGCTTGATTATACAGAAGAAATCACGGGGATTTCGAAAGAAAATCTGAAAGAAATGGCTCGTATGGTATATGAAGCAGATGGTACTTGTGTACTTTGGGGAATGGGTGTAACTCAAAATACTGGAGGAAGTACAACTTCAGCAGCAATTTCAAATCTATTGCTTGTTACGGGTAACTATCGTCGTCCTGGTGCAGGAGCATACCCATTACGCGGACATAATAACGTACAAGGCGCTTGTGATATGGCAACATTACCAAACTGGCTTCCAGGTTACCAAGCGGTTTCAGATGATGCGCTCCGTGCGAAATTTGAAAAAGCATACGGTACTACAATTCCGAAAGCACCAGGCTTAAATAATATTGCAATGTTACTTGCGGCAGATGAAGGAAAACTGCGTGGTATGTATGTTATGGGTGAAGAAATGGCTTTAGTAGATTCGAATGCCAACCATGTACAACATATTTTAGCGAATTTAGATTTCCTTGTTGTTCAAGATATGTTCTTATCGAAAACAGCTCGTTTTGCTGATGTTATTTTACCAGCGGCACCAAGCTTAGAAAAAGAAGGAACGTTTACAAATACAGAGCGCCGCATTCAAAGATTATATGAAGTATTGAAGCCGCTTGGTGATTCAAAACCAGACTGGTGGATTTTACAAAAAGTTGCTCGTGCACTAGGTGGGGATTGGAATTATGAAAGTCCAAGTGAAATTATGGACGAAATCGCGTCACTTGCACCGTTATACTCTCAAGCAACGTACGACCGTCTAGAAGGATGGAATAGTTTATGTTGGGGTAGTCATGATGGTAGCGATACACCGCTATTATATGTAGACGGATTTAACTTCCCAGATAAACTCGCTCGTTTATCATTAGATGAATGGGTACCACCAGTTGTAGCACCAGATGAGTATGATTTACTTTTAAATAATGGTCGTATGTTAGAACATTTCCATGAAGGAAATATGACGAATAAATCGGCTGGTATTTTATCTAAAGTATCTGAAGTGTTCGTTGAAATCTCGCCTGAACTTGCCCTAGAGCGCAATGTGAAAGATGGTGGTCTTGTAGAATTAGCATCACCATTTGGGAAAATTAAAGTACAGGCACTTGTTACAGATCGTGTAACGGGGAAAGAGCTATATTTACCGATGCATGCAACGGTAAATGAAGAGGCAATCAATATTTTAACTGGAACGGCGACAGATCTTTATACGTGTACACCAGCGTATAAACAAACGATGGTAAAGATGCGTGTACTACGTGAAAAAGGGAATCGTCCGTTACCATCTTCAAACCCGAGAGATAAAAAGCGTAATCCGCAAAATGGTGTTGAAATCCAGCAAAAATGGCAAAGAAAACAATACGTATCACTTGTGGACTAGGGGGCGGAGATAGTGGCGAAAGAAATTACTGTAATTAAAAAGAAAGTTGTAACAGAGGAAGAACAGAAACAGCAAGTAGCAGATGAACTTCTAAATGAGTTATCTAATAATCGTGAAGCAGTAGAAGAAACGATGCAGCTTTTAGCACAGTTGCAGAAGGCTGGTATATTAGATGCAGCAATTAGTTTACTTGCTGCGAAGGAAGATGTTTCAAAAATCGCTGTGGAGCAATTAAATCGTGAACCAGTTAAAAATGCACTCAACAATATGATGGGGGCAGGAGAAGCGTTATCTTCAGTTGATCCAGAAATAACGAAGCAAATTACGTCAAGTTTAGTTACAGGATTGCAATTTGCAACAGATGAATTAAATAGTGGTAAAAAAACAAAAGTAATGGATTTCTTTAAAGTATTAAAAGATCCAGATATCAATAGAGCTATTACATTCGGTTTTAGCTTTTTGAAAGCATTTGGACAAGGCCTAGAGAAAAAATAGAATAAATGAAAAAGTGATGGGAAGTAGCCATCACTTTTTTCATTATATGTATAAGAGTGTTCATGTTAAGCGGAATATATTATTATTAAAAAGATGGATTAGAACTTGAAATATGGAATCCATCTCAAATACCGTTTTAGAATTTGGAGGAATATATGCAACACCGTAAAAAACTATCTATACCAGGAGTAATGAGACATTCCTTTCAAACAGTTAAATTTGCTTTTTGGAATGTATTAACTTTTCAACTTGCTTATAAATTATTAGCAGCGATTGTGTTTGTTCCACTATTTGGAATCATTTTTAATAAGTTATTGTATTTTGCTGGTTATGCAAATGCGACAAATGATGAATTATTAGCGTTTTTAAAGACGCCTTATGGGATCTTAGCAATCGTAATTTTATCATTGTTAGCACTGTTTCTTATCTTTACAGAATTTGCGGTGCTTATTATTATTTCGTATTTCGCTCATAAAAGACAGAAGGTGAAATTACGTCCGATTTTATATAAAACGGTAACGTATTTACCTACTCTTTTTACATATTGCTTACCAGGATTTATTTTATATGCTGTCGTATTGTTGCCTCTTTTAAATATGGGATATGAAACGGCATTAATCCCGCAAATTCAAATTCCTAACTTTATTACAGGAGAACTGTTTAAGACAACGATGGGACAAGTTGGTTATTACACGTTCTTTGCTGTAGTCGCGTATTTGAATCTTCGATGGATTTTCGTTCTACCTATTGTTGTTTTAGAGCAAAAACCATTTCGCGTGGCAGCACGTAAAAGTGCAACTTTAGTAAATGAAAGCTTTTTTAAAGTACTATTCTTTTTAGTAGGGTTTTTTATTTCAATTGGAATTGTATATGTCGTGTTTTTGGGAATATATTTATTGTGCCTATGGGGTGTTTATGAATTTACAAACCCGAAAGGAACATTTGCATTATTAGCTGAATCAACGATTTCTGTATTTTTAACGAGTACATTGTATTTATTCAGCTTTATCGTGACGCCATTTTATATTATGGCGATTACGCGATTATACTTACAAAAGGTACCGGTTGAGGATGTTTTATTAGAAGAAGGATTAGATTATTCGAAAACGAAAGCAGATAAATGTTTTTTCCAAAAACATCGTTGGAAATTCATTGGCGTATACATTGTAGGAATTATTACTGCCGGAATGGTCGTTGCCTTCATTGTAACGTTTATTTCAAATTCGTATAAAGAACCGATTATTATGGCGCACCGCGGGTATATATCAAAAGGCGTAGAAAATACGAAAGAAGCTGTGCAAGGTGCTATTGATGCAAAAGCAGACTACGCTGAAATAGATGTATTACAAACGAAAGACGGTGAACTAGCGGTTATACATGATTTGAAGCTGAAACGTCTCGCAAATGCCAATGTGCATGTGTCAGATTTAACGATGGCGGAGTTAAGGCAACTTACCCTTAGTCAAGATGGACTTTCAGGACAAATAAGTACACTTGATGAAATCATTAAGCTAGCAAATGGCAAAATCAAACTTAATATAGAAGTGAAGCTTCATGGGGGCGAAAAAGATTTTGTAAACAAAGTCTTAAAAACGATTAAAGATAATGAATTTGAGAAGCAATGTGTAATTCAAACGTTACACTATCCACTTATTAAAGAGTTTAAGCGTGCAAATCCAGATATAAAAGTAGGGTATATATTGTATGCAAGTAGAGCTAACTTAAAGAATGTGAAGGCTGACTTTTACGTAGCAGAAGAATATATGTTAAATAAGAAATTAGTAAAAGAAGCAAGGAAGTTAAACAAACCAATTTACGTATGGACAGTAAATGATATGGAAAATTTAAAGGCATATTATAAGTTGAACGTAGATGGTATCATAACCGATTACCCTGAAGATGCACGTGAAACAATTAAGATGTTAAAAGAGCAAGAAGCGGAAGAAAGTGATCTGTTTGATAAAATTACTGAAACGACAGATGATTTATTTTCTAAGTTATTTATAAGTTACCCAGCTGCTGGCTAAATGCTAGCAGCTGTTTTTTTTGTGAAAAGAATATATATCTAAAGTATTGAGTAAGGTAATAACTGTATATGTATACGTTATCGCTTAGGTTTCTTACATTGTTACATTATTGTCAAATAATAAATGATTGCTGTTTATTTTGAAGAGGTATAATAAAAATAGAGTGAAAGATAATGAAATGACACGAAACCCCTAATAGAATCAATGTTTTTTATATTTACACTATTCTAAATATAAAAACTTTAGGAAAATGGTATGTTAGCGTTTTCATAACTTTTAAGTTATGCTAGAATAAGGACATAAGTTATTAATTATTACAAAAAGAAAAAAGAATCTCTTTTTTCTGTTAATTATAAGGGGGCATTTCATTATGCGTATTGGGGTACCAGCAGAAATTAAAAACAACGAAAACCGTGTGGCAATGACACCAGCAGGTGTTGTACATTTAATTCGTAACAATCACGAAGTATTCATTCAAAAGGGTGCAGGTTTAGGGTCTGGTTTCACAGACGCTCAGTATGTTGAAGCGGGAGCAAAAATTGTTGATACAGCTGAAGAAGCTTGGAACATGGAAATGGTTATGAAAGTTAAGGAACCAATTGAAAGCGAATACAAACACTTCAGTGAAGGCTTAATCTTATTCACATACTTACACTTAGCTCCAGAGCCAGAATTAACAAAAGCTTTAATCGAGAAAAAAGTTGTTTCTATCGCATATGAAACAGTACAATTAGAAAACCGTTCATTACCATTACTTGCACCTATGAGTGAAGTAGCTGGTCGTATGGCTGCACAAATTGGTGCACAATTCCTTGAGAAAAACAAAGGCGGTAAAGGTATCTTACTTGCAGGTGTTCCAGGGGTTAAACGTGGTAAAGTAACAATCATCGGTGGTGGACAAGCTGGTACAAATGCTGCTAAAATTGCAGTTGGACTAGGTGCGGATGTAACAATCATCGACTTAAGTGCAGAACGTCTTCGTCAATTAGATGACATTTTCGGAAACCAAGTAAAAACTTTAATGTCTAATCCTTACAATATTGCAGAAGCTGTTAAAGAGTCTGATCTTGTAATCGGTGCAGTATTAATCCCAGGTGCAAAAGCTCCAAAACTTGTAACAGAAGAAATGATTAAATCAATGGAACCAGGTTCTGTTGTTGTAGATATCGCGATTGACCAAGGTGGTATTTTCGAAACAACTGATCGTATTACAACTCATGATAACCCAACTTATGAAAAACACGGCGTTGTTCATTATGCAGTTGCAAACATGCCAGGTGCGGTTCCACGTACATCAACTCTTGCATTAACAAACGTAACAGTACCATATGCAGTACAAATTGCTAACAAAGGCTACAAAGAAGCTTGCCTAGGCAACACTGCATTACTAAAAGGTATTAACACATTAGATGGCTATGTAACATTTGAAGCAGTTGCAGAAGCTCACGGTGTAGAGTACAAAGGTGCTAAAGAATTATTAGAAGCAGAAACAGTATCTTGCTAATAGAAGCATTATACAAAACAAAATCGAACAATATATAAAACAACATGATAAGAGCTAAGAGTGAAGATCTCTTAGCTCTTCTTGGCAAAAGGGGGCATACATCGTGGCCAACCTATTTAAAAAGAAATCCGTTACGCAATTGTTAGGGGAAAGTAAAAGTAAAACTTTGACGAAAACGCTAGGGGCATTTGACCTAACAATGCTAGGGATTGGTGCGATAATTGGTACAGGAGTTCTAGTATTAACTGGATTAGTAGCAGCAAGAGATGCTGGTCCAGCAGTTATTTTTTCATTCATGATTGCAGCCATCGTTTGTGGATTTGCAGCATTATGTTACGCAGAGGTTGCTTCTACACTTCCTGTTTCAGGTAGTGTGTACACATACTCATATGCAACAATTGGCGAGTTTGTAGCTCATTTAATGGGATGGACATTACTATCCGTATATGTTGTAACGACTGCCGCAGTAGCTGGCGGATGGACTGGTTACTTCCATAACTTAGTGAGTGGATTAGGGCTTGAAATTCCAAAAGCACTGCTAACGATTCCGTCTCAAGGTGGTATAGTGAATTTACCAGCAGTTATCGTTACATTAGTTATAACTTGGTTATTATCAAGAGGTACGAAAGAAAGTAAACGAGTGAATAACATAATGGTATTAATTAAAATTGGTATCGTTGTTTTATTCATTGCAGTTGGTGTATTCTACGTGAAACCAGAAAACTGGATACCATTTGCACCGTATGGTTTAAGTGGAGTTTTCGCGGGGGGAGCAGCAGTATTCTTTGCTTTCTTAGGATTTGATGCATTAGCAACTTCTGCTGAAGAAGTAAAAAATCCGCAACGTGATCTACCGATTGGTATTATCGCTTCGTTAGTCATTTGTACAATCATTTATGTTGTAGTTTGTCTCGTTATGACGGGTATGGTTTCATATAAAGAGCTAGATGTACCGGAAGCGATGGCGTATGTGTTAGAAGTTGTAGGACAAGATAAAGTAGCTGGTATAATCGCAATTGGAGCTGTAATTGGTATTATGGCAGTAATTTTTGCTTACATTTATGCAACGACACGTGTATTCTTCGCTATGAGCCGTGACGGTTTATTGCCAGAATCTTTCGCGAAAATTAATAAAAAGACAGAAGCACCAACATTTACAGTTTGGTTAACAGGAATTGGTAGTGCTTTAATTGCTGGATTTATCGATTTGAAAGAATTGTCGAATTTAGCGAATATTGGAGCGTTGTTAACATTTGCGATGGTTGGTGTGTCAGTTATTATTCTTCGTAAAACACATCCAAAATTACAACGTGGATTTATGGTACCACTTGTACCGATCTTGCCGATTATTTCAATTGCATGTTGTCTATTCTTAATGGTAAACCTACCATTAAAAACATGGATGTACTTCGGTGCTTGGTTAGCAATCGGAGTAGTTGTATACTTTGTTTATTCGAAAAAACATAGTCATTTAAAAGACGATGGAAGTTCGCAGGATAATTTAGAACAAGCTAATTAAAGGGATATAAACACAGTAAGCCTTGTGCGTCTAGGGAGCGCGCAAGGCTTTTTCTTTTGTTGAAATAAAGGGAATGTATATTATTTTGTCGAATTTTTCTGTCGGAATATGAAAAAAGGGTGGGAGCGAAATGGAAGAAACAAAAGTTGTTGTTGGAGCAGAGGGTTATAATAATAACCCTGGTTGGTTACATACGAATGAAGAAGAATTAAATTTATTAAGGAGAGAAACTTGGCTTTATAAATTTCAACCTAATTCTTTATCAGCAATTTTGGCAGAACATGTATGGGAGCATTTATCATATGAAGAAGGAATTGAAGCTGCAAAAATTTGTTATGAGTTTTTAATGGAGAATGGATATATTCGTTGTGCAGTACCAGATGCATTTTTTCCAGATGAAGAATATCAGCAAGGGGTACAAGTAGGTGGACCTGGTCCATTAGATCATCCTGCAGCAAGTCATAAAATTGTTCATAGCTATAAAACAATCACGTCCATGTTTGAATCAGCAGGTTTTCAAGTAAGGCTCTTAGAATACTGTGATGAGAATGGTAAGTTTCACTATAATGATTGGAATGAGAAAGATGGATTTATTTATCGTTCGAAACGTTTTGACCATAGAAATCGGGATAATCATTTAGGGTTTGTTTCTTTAATTGTGGATGCGGTGAAAAATGAAAAGTAAGTAAAAAGGGGTGTGCGAATTGTGCATCCTTTTTTGTATGAGAATATAGAGAGTGCGGAAAATATGTATACGACTTATTAAAATGTGAACGGAATGTTCATAAAAAAAATTCAGATTTCATTGACACATATGAGTGGGCGCTCATATAATAAGAGTATAAGATATATGAATGATTGTTCATATGTTCAATTAAAGAGGTGAGCTATAATGGCTGGAAATAAAGTAGAAACACCACAAGAGACATGTTCTCAAACGATAATTCATGAAGAAGTTGTAGAGCAAGTAAAACAAACAATTCCAACTGATGAAAGTTTAAGTAAAGTAGCAGAACTATTTAAAGTATTAGGTGACCGTACACGTACGAGAATATTACATGCGCTATTTGAAGCTGAAATGTGCGTTTGTGATTTAGCTTATTTATTAGGAATGACACAATCATCTATTTCGCATCAGCTTCGTGTGTTAAAGCAAGCGAAACTTGTGAAGAATCGTAAAGAAGGAAAGGTTGTTTATTATTCGTTAGCTGACCAGCACGTAATTCATATCTTCGAGCAAGCGTTTGAACACGTAAACGAAGAAGAATAAAAGAACGCGAGGAGGGAGAACGATGGCTGAAGCATTGGTGAAAAAGAAACTGATGTTAGAAGGTTTAGATTGTGCGAACTGTGCAATGAAAATTGAAAAAGGTGTTGGGAATATAGAAGGAGTAAATTCTTGTTCTGTAAACTTCGCAACAAAGACAATGATCTTAGAAACAGCACAAAATAAAGAAAACGAAGTTGTTACGGAAGCAAAACAACTCGTTACAAAATTAGAACCGCATATTAAAGTTCAAGAAGAACAAAAAAATAAAATTGCTAAAGAAGTATTTATATTAGAAGGTTTAGATTGCGCGAACTGTGCAATGAAAATTGAAAATAAAGTGAAGGAAATGCCAGCTGTCTCAGAAGCAACTGTTGATTTCGTATCGAAGAAATTACGAGTAGAAGTTGCGAATAAAAGAGAACTAGAAGCGACTGTAGCAAATATAACAAATGTCGTTCAAAAGTTAGAACCAGATGTGAAAGTTGTTCGTGAAGAGAAGAACGGTCATGACCACGGACATAGTCACGATCATGGTGAAGCAAATGTGAAAAAGATGGTAGGGAGATTAGTGGTCGGCGGAATTTTGACAGCAATTGCTGCATTAGCGGGCTTACCACAAATGGTAACAATTCCGTTATTCGTCCTTGCTTATTTATTAATAGGTGGAGATATCGTTTGGAGAGCGATAAGAAACATAACTCGTGGCCAAGTATTTGATGAAAACTTCTTAATGGCAATTGCAACTGTAGGAGCTTTTGCAATTCAACAATATTCTGAAGCTGTAGCAGTAATGCTATTTTATCAAGTAGGAGAACTATTCCAAAGTATTGCGGTAAACCGCTCCCGAAAATCAATTACTTCATTAATGGATATTCGTCCTGATTATGCGAATGTAAAGATTGGAAATGAAACGAAGCAAGTATCACCAGAAGATGTAAAAATTGGCGATTATATTATCGTTAAGCCAGGTGAGAAAGTGCCGTTAGACGGAAAAGTAATTGAAGGAACATCAATGGTAGATACTTCAGCATTAACAGGTGAATCTGTACCACGTGAAGTAGAAGTTGGAAATGATGTATTAAGTGGCTTTGTGAACCAAAATGGTGTGTTAACAATTGAAGTTACAAAAGAATTCGGTGAATCCACTGTATCAAAAATTTTAGATTTAGTTCAAAATGCAAGCAGTAAAAAAGCACCAACGGAAAACTTTATTACGAAGTTTGCACGTTACTACACTCCAGTTGTAGTTATTACAGCGGCGATCATGGCGTTTATTCCACCACTTATTTTAGAAGGAGCTACATTCTCTGAGTGGATTTATAGAGCTTTAGTGTTCTTAGTAATCTCTTGTCCATGTGCGTTAGTTGTATCCATTCCTCTTGGATTCTTTGGAGGTATCGGTGGTGCATCTAAAAGTGGTGTGTTAGTAAAAGGTAGTAACTATTTAGAAGCTTTAAATGATGTAAAATATATTGTTTTTGACAAAACAGGAACATTAACAAAAGGTGTTTTCAAAGTTACAAAAATGGAACCGAGCGAAGGTACTACAAGTGAAGAGTTATTAGAGTATGCGGCATTTGCTGAAGTATATTCTAACCATCCAATTGCCCAATCTATTCGAAAGGCATATGGAAAATCAATTGATGAAAAAATAATCGATGATTATAACGAAATTTCTGGTCACGGTACAGTCGTAAAAGTACAAGGAAAAGAAATTTTTGCAGGTAATGCAAAATTAATGAGAAAAGAAAATATTGAATTTAAGCAACCAGAAACAGTAGGTACATTAGTTCACGTTGCTGTAGATGGAAGATATGCAGGTTATATTGTTATCTCTGATGAGGTAAAAGAGGATTCGAAACAAGCGATTCAAAAGTTAAAAGAACTAGGTATTAAAAAGACAGTAATGTTAACTGGTGATGCAAAACCAGTTGGTGAAGCTGTCGGTAAAGAATTAGGCTTAGATGAAGTTCATGCGGAATTACTACCACAACAAAAAGTAGAAGAGATTGAAAAAATTGATGCAGCGAAGCACGGAAAAGAAAAAATTGCCTTCGTTGGTGACGGTATTAACGATACACCAGTATTAGCCCGTGCAGACGTTGGTATTGCGATGGGTGGTTTAGGATCAGATGCAGCAATTGAAGCGGCAGACATCGTTATTATGACTGATGAGCCTTCAAAAATTGCGACAGCTGTAAAAATTGCAAAACGTACAAGAAGTATAGTGTGGCAAAATATCATCTTTGCTCTAGGTATAAAAGGGATCGTTTTATTACTTGGTGCTTTTGGTATTGCAACAATGTGGGAAGCTGTTTTCTCAGATGTTGGTGTGACACTACTTGCAGTGTTAAATGCAATGCGTGTATTAAGAGTGAAAGATTTATAAAAAAGAGGACGCGACCCGCGTCCTCTTTTTTATTGGTGATTTTGTTGAAATTGACTCAATAAAATAATACCAAATATTATTTTGCTTTTAAATAGCGTTATATTAAAATTTACAAATAAAATACATTCGTCTTATTCTTTTAATATATTTTTTACAAATATCCATATAGTATTGAAAAAACAGAGAAGGGGAAACTTCTCTGTTTACTTTTGTATGTTTTTTTCGACTTGTTCTCGAACTGTTTGAATGTAATTCATTTTATGATCCCAGCACTCTTGGCTTAAATCGACAGGGTATTCTTCAGGATTTAAAGTTCGCATATATTCTTCCCAAAATAGAGAGAGACTCTGTTCATTATATTTTTGAATATCTAATATACTTGGTAGTTCATATGTTCTTTCACCGTTAACGAAAATATCTTTATGCAGTTCACGGGCTTCAAAGTTTGTTACGAATTTACTTATATATGTGTGAACTGGATGGAACATTTTTAAGCGCTCTTCTTTTCCAGGTTCTTCAGAATCTAATGCAATATAATCGCCTTCTGCATGATCGTTTACCCGATTGATAATACGATAAATTCGTTTCAGTCCTGGAGTGGTAATTTTTTCAGGGTTAGATGAAATTTTAATCGTATCATTTAATTTTCCGTCAGTATCTTCAATCGCAACTAGTTTGTAAACAGCCCCCAATGCAGGTTGCTCAAAGGACGTAATTAATTTTGTCCCAACGCCCCATACGTCAATTTTTGCTCCTTGAGATTTAAGGTGCATAATTGTGTATTCATCTAAATCGCTAGAAGCGATAATTTTTGTATTTGTAAACCCTGCTTCATCTAATAGTTTTCGTGCCTTTTTCGATAAATAAGCCATATCACCACTATCAAGACGTATGCCATAGAAATCAATACGATCCCCAAATTCTTTTGCAACACGAATCGCATTTGGAACACCAGATTTCAATGTGTCATATGTATCAACGAGAAAGACGCACTTTTTATGAGTTTCAGCGTATTTTTTAAACGCGACGTATTCATCGCGATATGCTTGAACGAAAGAGTGAGCGTGTGTGCCAGCTACAGGAATCCCAAAGCGTTTCCCAGCACGAACGTTGCTTGTAGAGGAGAAACCACCAATAAAGGCAGCACGCGTCCCCCAAAGGGCAGCATCGAACTCATGGGCACGTCTTGTGCCGAACTCTAAAAGCTCATCATTACTTGCAGCATGTTTCATACGTGCTGCTTTTGTGGCAATTAATGTTTGGTAATTCACAATATTTAAGAGGGCAGTCTCAATAATTTGTGCTTCACCAAGTGGTGCATCAACACGTAATAAAGGTTCGTTATTAAATACAACTTCGCCCTCTTGCATACTGCGAATCGTCCCAGTGAATTTCATATTTTGTAAATAATGAAGGAATTCTTCTTCAAATTGTAATTCTGCTAAATAAGCGATATCGCTTTCAGTAAAACTGAAATTTTCTATGTACTCTACAATTTTCTCAAGGCCAGCAAAAACAGCGTAGCCGTTCTCAAATGGAAGCTTTCGAAAATATAAATCAAAAACAGAACGGCGATTATGAATACCATCTTTCCAATATGTATAAGCCATGTTGATTTGATATAGGTCTGTATGTAAGGCATAACTATCGTCTTTATAATGAGTCATCGCGAGAACACCTCCATAATTTGGTTATAGTATACCAATTTTTCACCATTCGTAGCAAAGAAGAGATATTGATGTGAAGTCAAGAGAGAAAAAAATGAAATTATGCATATTTTTTAGAAAATTTATATTTATCAATTTATATTTCTCCAGATTTTATGTATTATTAGAGTAATGGGGGTAATGAGAATGGAGGAGGACAATGCAACAAACATTAGAAAAAATAGGCAAACAAGTCTTTTATAAACGGCTACAGCAAAAAATGACACAAGAAGAATTATGTCAGGGCATTTGTTCTGTCTCATACTTAAGTAAGATTGAAAATGGAAAGATTGAAGCATCAGAAGAAATTCTACAATTGCTCTGCGCAAGATTAGAAATTGCCGTGACGGATTTGAGGGATGTAGAAGAAGATGTGAAGGGGAAGCTGGATGAATGGTTGAATGCACTAGTTCATTTAGACAAGCAACAAGTAGAACGTATATATGAAGAGTTGCAAGGTGAAATGAAGCATGTGTTGGATTTTGAAATTATAAATTATTATAAACTGCTGTATACACGTTATTTAATTATGAAAAGGGATATTTCTGCACTCGAAGAAGAATTAGATAAGTTGAAGAAGGTATATAAAAAATATTCTCCATTTCAGAAGTTGTTATACATGTATAGTAGAGGATTATTGTGCTGTTTACAGTATAGATGGAAGGATGGGCTAGATTACTTATTAAAAACAGAAGTAATGGCCAAAGAACAAGGGTATCATGAAACAGGCTTGTATTATAATATAGCGCTTGCATATACTCATTTAGATATTCATCATCTTGCAATTCATTTTGTAAATATGGCATTAGAAGGATTTCGTAGTGAATATAAGTTTAGAAACATAATTAATTGCCAAATCCTTATTGCGGTAAGTTATACAGAAAAAGGTCAGTATGAAGAAGCTTTAAAAATGTATGAGAGTATATTGAGAGAGGCCACATCTTTTGCTGATAAGGATGTACTATTAGCTATTACTTTAAGTAATATGGGAAGTATCTATTATAAAAAAGGCAAATATCAGCAAGCGAAAAAATATTATTTAGATAGTCTACAACTTCAAAAACAAATAGATTTAAACTATTTAGATACAATATACGAAATGGCATTAGTATGCATTAAATTAGAAGAGTTGGAAGAGGCAAGGACATTAATTGATAAGGGAATTGATGCAGCAAAACAGGAAGAGAGATTTAATGCAAAATTATATTTGCTTTTAATGCTTAGATATAAATATTTTGAAGAAGCAAAAGATTATAAAGCATTTTTGGAAAATGAGGCTATCCCGTTGTATAAATCTGCAGGAAATAAAATAGAATTAAAGAAAGTATACGTTGAACTAGCAGAACATTTTTCGAGTTTATCTAGATTTGAAGAAAGTAATCGATACTATAGGTTAGTTATTGATTTAATGAATGATAATAAGGAGGAATAAAAATGAAAAAGATGGTATTTGGAGTATTGGCGTTTATAGTGACTCTTACAGTTGCTGGAGGAATACAACAATATAGCAGTAAACCTGATATTGTTGGTCAACAAGCTAAAACTGTTGAACAAGTTAATTTATAATCTCCCCCCCTTTCCAATCGGAAAGGGTTTTTCAATATTTGTTCCTCAAAATTCTACAAAACTTGAGAAAAAAATTATTTGAATTTTTAGTATATTAATAGTGGAAACATAATGCTAATATGAAACTACTCTTTTTCAAAAAATTTTTTATTAGGGGGAAGGTTATATGAAAAAGAAGAGTTTAGCATTAGTGTTAGCGACAGGAATGGCAGTTACAACGTTTGGAGGGACAGGCTCTGCATTTGCGGATTCTAAAAATGTGCTCTCTACGAAGAAGTACAATGAGACGGTGCAGTCACCTGAGTTTATTTCTGGTGATCTAACTGAAGCAACTGGCAAGAAAGCAGAATCTGTTGTGTTTGATTACTTAAACGCAGCAAAAGGTGATTACAAGCTAGGGGAAAAGAGTGCACAAGATTCTTTCAAAGTGAAACAAGTGAAGAAAGATGCTGTAACTGATTCAACAGTAGTACGTATGCAACAAGTTTACGAAGGAGTGCCTGTATGGGGTTCTACTCAAGTAGCTCACGTAAGTAAAGACGGTTCTTTAAAAGTATTGTCTGGAACAGTTGCACCTGATTTAGACAAAAAGGAAAAGTTGAAAAATAAAAATAAGATTGAAGGCGCAAAAGCAATTGAAATCGCGCAGCAAGATTTAGGGGTAACACCGAAATATGAGGTAGAACCAAAAGCGGACTTATATGTATATCAAAACGGTGAGGAAACAACATATGCATATGTTGTAAATCTAAACTTCTTAGATCCAAGCCCAGGAAACTACTACTATTTCATTGAGGCAGACAGCGGTAAAGTATTAAATAAGTTTAATACAATTGATCATGTAACGAATGATGATAAGTCACCAGTTAAGCAAGAGGCTCCTAAACAGGATGCGAAAGCTGTTGTAAAGCCTGTTACAGGAACGAATAAAGTAGGAACTGGTAAAGGTGTATTAGGAGATACGAAGTCGCTTAATACAACGTTATCTGGATCATCTTACTACTTACAAGATAATACACGCGGAGCAACGATTTTCACATATGATGCGAAAAATCGTTCAACATTACCAGGAACATTATGGGCAGATGCAGATAATGTTTTCAATGCAGCGTATGATGCAGCAGCAGTAGATGCTCATTACTATGCAGGTAAAACATATGATTACTATAAAGCTACGTTTAATAGAAATTCTATTAATGATGCAGGAGCGCCGTTAAAATCGACAGTTCATTACGGAAGTAATTATAACAATGCATTCTGGAACGGATCACAGATGGTATACGGAGATGGTGATGGTGTAACGTTTACTTCATTATCTGGTGGAATTGATGTAATTGGTCACGAGTTAACGCATGCTGTTACGGAAAATAGTTCAAATCTAATTTATCAAAATGAATCAGGGGCTTTAAATGAAGCGATTTCTGATATCTTTGGTACTTTAGTAGAATTCTATGATAACCGTAACCCGGATTGGGAGATTGGTGAAGATATTTACACACCTGGTAAAGCAGGAGACGCACTTCGCTCTATGAGTGATCCTACGAAGTATGGTGATCCAGACCATTATTCTAAGCGTTACACTGGTTCAAGTGATAACGGTGGTGTTCATACAAACAGCGGCATTATTAATAAACAAGCTTATTTATTAGCAAATGGTGGTACGCATTATGGTGTAACTGTAACTGGTATCGGTAAAGATAAATTAGGTGCGATTTACTACCGTGCAAATACACAGTATTTCACGCAATCTACTACATTTAGTCAAGCTCGTGCTGGTGCAGTACAAGCTGCAGCAGACTTATATGGTGCAAATTCTGCTGAAGTAGCAGCAGTTAAGCAATCATTTAGTGCTGTTGGTGTAAACTAAGGCTTTAAGGAAGAGCTAGTAATAAAATACCTCAAAAATAAAGAAGGAGCATAGGCTCCTTCTTTATTTTTTTCTCCATTTTTTCCACAAATAAAACAATCCAATAACGCCTGCGATTGTTACAACCCACTTCGCTTCATTTGTTCCGTTCATGACTTGGTATGCCGAATATACTTCAATCAATAAGGCCGGTATTTTACCTATTGTACTGGCAATACTGAAGGAGAGTAATGACATTTTCCCTAGAGCTGCAAATAAAGTCACGATACTTGATGGGATGAAAGGTATCAATCGAAATGATAGAACGAGTAGAAAGGCCTCTCTACCTTCTACATAAAGAAGACGCTCTACCTTTGGGTACTTATTTACTTTATCGTGAGTGAACTTTTGAAGGCCCAGGCGGTAAATATAAAACGAGATAATAGCCCCTAAGGCCTCACCTGCGATCGAAATGATTGTGCCATTTGTTACACCGAAGAGCTGTATATTAATGGCGGTTAAAAAGATGCTAGGAATAACACCTAAAAGACTAATGATGATGTTAATTAAGATACTAAGTGGAATTGCGATTGAATAGTATTCTGTTAAGAAATTTTGAATCGTTTCAGCCATTGTTTAAAATCCTTTATCTTTTTTTGCATTACACCATATTTCGATTGTATAGGCAAGGGAAAATTTACATAATGTAGAAAAACGTTGATAAGAAGGGGTATTGATACCTTATATGGGTATTAGGTATATAAAAATAGGGGTATTTTAAATCATTTTGAAAAACAGTATAAAAACCTTTGTGTAAAAGAGTTTTATAATTATATTATTGGTGATTTTATTCGGGAAATAATTATAAAATATAGGGGGTATATATTATAAAAGGCGAAAAATAGAGGGTTGATGAAATTGCGCGGGTAAATATGGAAAAATAGATGGAAAAAATGAAAACTGATAGATTTTTTCGTTGTGAAATTGACTTTTAGTGAAGTTGCGATAATAATCATGGAAGAGGTGATATGATGAAACGAATAAGCAGTCTTTTCTTCAGTAGTTTATTGGCATTAGTGCTAATCTTAAGTGGATGTGCAGGAAAAGAACAAAAAACAGAGAAACAGACAGGTAATCAAGCTACATCGGTAGAAAAAATTAGTGATAATATTTTAGATGAAATGGAAGGACCACCTAAAAATGGTCATACGATTGAAAGACATGTAGGCAAGTCAGAAGAGGATTTGAAGAATCGCTTGAAGACAGATAAAGTGTCAGCCGCAAGTACATACTATGATAAAGAAACAGCGACGAAAGCTGTAAAAGATAGCTTGAAGCAACATGACAAGGAAATTCAAGATTGGTTAAAAAATTCTAAAGAGGCTCGTCTCGTAGTAAATACAACTCATTCATTCCCTGTTGGAAAAACGGTAATAAAGAAAAATATGAGTGTAAAAGACAAGTTGGTAAAAACTGTTACTGTTTTAGCAAGAGATAAGTCAGGGGAATTAGGGTTTAAGATTATTACTTCTTATCCATCTGATAAATAAGAAGGGGGAGTACATTATGTATATGACATTACAATACTTTCTTAAATCGTACTGTACGTTAAGTATTCATGAGGATGAAATAGTAAGCGTGATGGAAGAGTTTATTGAACAAGAAGACGAAGAAATTGTTTTGAAATTACGTGATGAATTAATAAATATGAAGAAAAAGAACGCGTGGGAAGAGGCGTGTGTATTAGCTGCGAAGCAAGGAAATCGTATGTGGTCTTTAGAAGAAACGAAAGATCATCTTGAAACTTTTTTACTATTACTGCAAAAGAAAAAGGCGTGATTTAATCACGCCTTTTTCTTTATGTTATTCGGTTGATATTATCTATTCTTTTGGGGCGCTTTTATATACACTTTTTGAAATTTGTCCATTTGATATTACTTCCCCGTTTTGTGTTACTTTTTTATACGTAACCGCTGTGATTTTATCACTAGTCCTACTAATTACTTGAGAAGAAACTTCAACATTTTTACCAGTATTTGTACCGAAAATGCGTGTAGTAATACTACCTCCATTTGAAAATGCTTGAATATAAATATGATTGCCTGTATTATTTTTAAATTTTAAATCTGGACCATAATCTGCTACTGCTGCATCTTGCCCAAGTGGTAAATAATTTACTGGCATAGAATGATTGCTTCGAGAAACAATTCCTAAATCAGCCCTTAAAGCTGCGCTGTATAAAGTACTACTGACTTGGCAAACTCCTCCGCCTGCACTTTGTATTACTTTACCTTGTGAATATACTGCTGCAGATTTGTAACCATGTGCAGCATCAGTTACGCCAACGCGGCCGTTAAAACTAAATGTTTCATCAGGTGCGACAATAACCCCACTTAAAGTATTAGCTGACTTATTTACGTTAAATGATTGATTTCCGTTACGGCCAGCCATTGGAGTAGAATATTCAGCAATGACTTCTTTAATACCCATTTTCTGTATATCTTCTGTAGAGCGTTCTGGTTTTATGAATGTAACTGGTAATGTAACATCTGATTTACCAGTAGTAATAGCTTCGTTTGTTAAACTGTTTAGTTTTCCTTTATCAATTTTTTCTCCGTTTTGGCTTTGACTAACATTTACTGTTGAGCCTTCAATGCTTAATTCTGCATTAACAGGATTTTTTAATGTTTCATTATATTTATCTTTTATAAAGGTTTCGTAAGCTGTTGCATTTAATTGTGGTGTTAATTTATAGTCACGTTTTAATTCACCGTTTTCAGCTTGCTTACGCATTTTGTAACGATTCATTACGTTTCCTTCTTGTTCTTTAAAGATTTTGTCAATAATATCTTTCTCTTTATAATTTACTCCTAAATCTTTCCATGTGTAAGTTTGTTTATCGTTTTGGAATATGTAGGTAAGGGATTTTTGATCTAATTCAGTTACCCTTTGATTAATAATTGCTTGAATATCTTTCTTATTTTTTCCATCGAGAGAAATACCTTCAAATGTAGTATTTGGTAATGCAGTAGTATCTAATTGATTATTTAATTTGGATACATATTGATATCCCCCAACACCGCCTACACAAAGTAATATGCCCCCAGCAATTGCAGAACCAATCAGTATTTTACTTAGCTTCATTTATTTCCCCCCAGAAATTTATGTATAAATATATGTATTACATTTTTTGTATAAAAATGATGAAAATAACATTATGTACGTACTAGTATACTATTATTTTCACTGCGTGTGTAATGTTTTCATAAAAAATGTTACATTTCTGTAATAATTGTCACTTATTGTCACAATGTGTATGAAAAATATGTTGAAAAATATGTTGAAAAATATAATAAAAAGGCTGTCTAGAAAGATCTAGCAGCCTTTTTATTATAATTTTTTATGCTCATTTTTATTCGTAACACCGAGATGTTTTTGAAGGGTAGTTGAAATAGTATCGACGCTTTTTTCATTTGGCACGTAATAATAAATACCACCTATATATTTATCTGTACCTTCTACTTGCATTTTTTCCATCTTTAAATTTGAATCCATTGAATTTTTTGTAATTGTCATCATATCATCAAAAGTTAAATTGGTTTTTAAGTCTTTATCGACAGCGTCTAGTAGGCCACCGATTTTATTAATGGAATTAAGAGATAGTGCCTTTTCAGCAATGGCCTCTAATACAAGCTGTTGTCGTTGGCCACGCATATAATCACTATCGATGTGACGAGTTCTAGCTAGTGCCAGTGCCTCTTCTCCATTTAAATGTTGACGTCCTTTTTTTAGATGAATTGCATCTGCTTCATCTTTACTATTTTGCTCTGTGAATTCAACTGGAACGTCCACAGTAATGCCACCAAGAGAATCAACAATTTTAATAAAGGATTTAAAATTGAATTTTACATAATAATCAACTGGAACATCTAAAAAGTTCTCTACCGTATCAATTGTGCTGTCTACACCACCGAATACGTGCGCATGTGTGATTTTATCGTATTTATCACGTGATTTAATGTAGACGCGTGAGTCACGTGGAATGCTTACAAGTTTAACGGATTTATCGTTTTTATTAATTGTTGCAAGTAATAACGCATCTGTTCGAGTTGCTTTTCCATAACCTTTTTCCCTAATATCACTTTCATCAACACCCATAATTAGTACGGAAATATTGTCGGTCATAGGTTTAACAGCTTTTTCACGTTTACTGGACTTATCTCCTCGACCTAGTTCAGCATAAGCATTATTTAAGACGGACTTTGCTTTACTGTATATATGGAAGGAATAGCCTCCTGCTCCAAGTGCTACAATTAGTAATGGAATAAGAAGGAACCAAAGTAGGCGTTTTTTCTTTGAGCGTCCTTTTTTGGCTCGCGTATCTTTGTTCGTGTCGGATTTCATCATTTTTTCTCCTTTAAAACTATCAAAGTGTATACATTTAGAAGTGTATTCAAACACATAAAAAATATTTTACGCTAAATAAAAGCGATTGTACATGTATAAAAAATAGATGTCTTGATTATTTATCCCGTATTAACGGGTAGTAAAACTCCCACCTCCAAGTCCAGTGAATGCAATGAAGTTAGGTGGGAGATAACTGCCCGTAAATACCCGATTGGTGAAGGCTAATAATCAGAGTGGGGATAGCCCCACTCTGATTAAAGTTTCACTTTATAAGACATCTATTCGTTATTGTATACAAAAGATAGGGATAAGAAAATGATAAAATTTTACCTAATTACAACATAATGCTTACGATAATTGCAGATAAAATACTAACGAGAGTAGCTCCATATAGTAATTTAAGGCCAAACCTCGCAACAACGTTTCCTTGTTCTTCGTTTAGTCCTTTTACCGCACCTGAAATAATACCAATGGAAGAAAAATTGGCAAAAGATACAAGGAAAACAGAAATAATACCAACTGTACGGGGAGAAAGGCTATTAGAAATTTTACTAAGGTCCATCATTGCGACAAATTCATTCGTTACAAGCTTCGTTGCCATAATGCTGCCAGCTGCTACAATTTCAGAGCTTGGTACACCGATAAGGAATGCGATAGGTGCAAATACGTAGCCAATTAATTGTTGGAACGTAATACCGAATATAATGAGGAACAAGTCATTAATACAACTAATTAATGCGACAAATCCGATGAGCATAGCGCCGACAACAATGGCTACACGAAAACCATCAAGAATGTATTCTCCAAGCATTTCAAAAAAGCTTTGTTTTTCACCTTTGATTTCTAAAATATCTTCGTCATCTTTAACGTCGTAAGGGTTAATGATGAGTACGATAATAAAACCGCTAAATAAATTGAGAACGAGTGCAGTTACTACATACTTAGGTTCAATCATTGTCATATAGGCACCTACGATAGACATAGATACGGTTGACATAGCGGAGGCACAAAGTGTATAAAGACGGTGTTTTGGAATTTGAGCTAATTGCTTTTTCACTGTAATAAAAACCTCTGATTGGCCGACAATGGCAGAGGCGATAGCGTTGTAAGATTCTAATTTTCCAAGACCATTTATTTTACTAAGAAAGTACCCGATCCAACGAATGAAAAATGGTAGTATTTTGAAATGTTGTAATATACCAATTAAAACAGAAATAAAGACGATTGGTAATAATACAGTAAGGAAAAATGGCATTTCACCTTTATTTGCAAGACCACCAAATACGAAATTTATTCCATTAGCAGCATACTCGAGTAGCTTTGTAAACAAACTGGAAATGATTCTAATAAGTATGAGGCCGATTTCTGTATTTAATAGTAAATAGGTTAAAATTAACTGTATAATAAGCATGATAAAAATTGGTTTAAATTTAATATGCTTCTTATTATTGCTAGCAATATAAGCGAGCAAGAAAACAACAATTAATCCGACGAAAAAAGTAATGAATTTCATGGTAAGCCCCCTAAAAGAGATATTCTGCTATATATGTTTTTCATTTCAAGGGAGAATATGCATCTTTGGTAAAGAAAGGAATAGAGAGAGTATGAATATATGTAGAGTGCATCACGTTGCAATTATTTGTTCGAATTATGAGACGTCAAAGGATTTTTATACTAGAATATTAGGGTTTAAAGAAATGAATGAAGTATATAGAAAGGAACGAGATTCTTATAAATTAGATTTATGTGTAGGAGAAGAGTATCAAATCGAATTATTTTCATTTCCAAATCCGCCTGAGCGCAAAAGTTTTCCAGAAGCAGCCGGTCTTAGACATTTAGCATTTGCTGTTACAAATATAGAAGAAGCTGTGAAGCATTTAAATCAATGTGGTGTTGAGACCGAACCGATCCGTATTGATGAAATAACGTGGAAGAAATTCGTCTTTTTCCAAGACCCTGATGGTTTACCTTTAGAATTGTATGAGGTTTGAAAATTGGTGGATTTTATATAGAGTTGCTTTCCAATAATTGAAGAAACTAAAGTGAAACTTCTTTTTAAAAGGAGGTGTAACTTTAGCTAAGAAAGCTAAAGAGCATATGTGGATATTTTAAAATTATTGATGGTAGTCATTCTTATTGGGTTAACAGCATTTTTTGTGGCTGTTGAATTTGCAATTATTAAGGTACGTAGCAGTCGTATTGATCAACTCGTTAGCGAAAAAAGACGAGGTGCACTGGCCGCTAAAAAGGTAACTACAAATTTAGATGAATATTTATCGGCCTGTCAGCTAGGCATTACAATTACTGCTTTAGGGCTCGGGTGGTTAGGGGAACCAACCATTAAACATTTACTCGAGCCGTTGTTTTTAAAATTGCAATTCTCACCTACAATTTCCAGTACAGTTTCATTTATTATTGCCTTTGCAGTAATTACATTTTTACATGTTGTCATTGGGGAACTTGCTCCAAAGACATTTGCTATACAAAAAGCAGAACAAGTTAGCTTATTGTTATCTAAACCACTTATTTATTTTTACCGAGTTATGTATCCGTTTATTTGGGCTTTGAATGGTTCAGCGAGGGTTGTAACTGGTTTATTCGGATTACATCCAGCTTCTGAACATGAAGTAGCTCATTCAGAAGAAGAATTAAGGTTAATCTTATCTGAGAGCTATGAGAGCGGAGAGATTAACCAAAGGGAATTTAAATATGTAAATAATATTTTTGAATTTGATAATAGAGTAGCAAAAGAAATTATGGTACCTCGTACGGAAGTTGTAGGCTTATATGAGGACGAACCATTTGAAACACATATTAAAGTAATCGCGCAAGAAAAGTACACGAGATATCCTGTATTTGGTGAAGATAAAGATGAAATTATTGGGATGGTTAATGTAAAAGATTTATTTATTCGTTATATGGATGGTAGTCGGGACGAGGAGTGCTCGATTATGCCATATACAAGGCCAGTTATTGAAGTGCTAGAAAATATTCCAATTCATGATTTACTATTACAAATGCAAAGAAAACACATTCCATTAGCTGTATTGTATGATGAATATGGTGGTACAGCAGGGATTGTTACACTAGAAGATATTTTAGAAGAAATTGTTGGAGAAATTCGAGATGAATACGATGAAGATGAGAATCCACCTATAGAGCATGTAAGTGAAGGTTATAAAATCGTAGAGGGAAAAGTGCTTATTAGTGAAGTAAATGATTTGCTTGGCATACATTTAATTGCTGATGATGTAGATACAATTGGTGGCTGGATTATGGTACAAAAACAAATCGTTGCTGAAGGAGATGTTATTGAGAAATACGGTTTTTATTTTAAAGTCCTTGAAAAGGATATGCATCAAATTAAACGAGTGGAAATAAGGAAAGTAGAAGAATGATTTTCTATAAACTTTAATAAAAAGGATATGCAGAAAAATAAATGTTTGCGCTTTCAAAAAAGGTACTATATAGTGAAGGTGGATACTGAAAAATTCTTCTGAATGATACTCGTGTTTTTCGAGGGCGGATTTTTTGGATAAGGATTTAGAATGAAAAAGTATAGGTGATAAAAATGATAGCAACGAAGGATATACGTATAGAAAAAGATTTTTTAGGTGAAAAAGAAGTACCAAGTGCAGCTTATTATGGTGTACAAACATTACGTGCCGTAGAAAACTTCCCAATTACAGGATATCGCATTCATCCATCACTCATTACAGCAATGGCAATTGTGAAAAAAGCGGCGGCGCTTGCGAATATAGATACTGGTTACTTAGCTAAAGACATTGGACATGAAATTGCAGAAGCAGCGCAAGAAATTGTTGATGGAAAGTTTCATGATCAATTTATCGTAGACCCTATTCAAGGCGGAGCCGGAACTTCTATTAATATGAATACAAATGAAGTAATTGCGAATAGAGCGTTAGAACGTATGGGATATGAAAAAGGGGCGTATGCGAAAATTAGCCCAAACACTCATGTGAACATGGCCCAATCAACGAACGATGCGTTTCCGACAGGAATTCATATTGCAACTCTTATGATGTTAGAAAAGCTTCTTATTACAATGGAAGAACTTCATTCTGCTTTTCGTAAAAAAGCAAAAGAGTTTGATCACGTTATTAAAATGGGACGCACACATTTACAAGATGCAGTTCCAATTCGCCTTGGACAAGAATTTGAAGCGTATAGCCGAGTGCTTGCGCGTGATATAAAAAGAATTAAACAGTCTCGTCAACATTTATATGAAGTGAATATGGGGGCGACAGCTGTTGGTACAGGATTAAATGCAAATCCTACGTATATTGAACAGGTGGTAAAACATTTAAGAACGTTTAGTGGGTTCCCACTTGTTGGTGCAGAGCATTTAGTTGATGCAACGCAAAATACAGATGCATACACAGAAGTATCTGCAGCACTTAAAGTATGTATGATGAACATGTCTAAAATTGCAAACGATCTTCGTATTATGGCGTCTGGGCCACGTGTTGGGTTGGCTGAAATTCAATTGCCAGCACGTCAGCCGGGTTCATCGATTATGCCAGGTAAAGTAAATCCAGTTATGGCAGAAGTGATTAACCAAGTCGCATTCCAAGTAATCGGAAACGATCATACAATTTGCTTAGCATCAGAAGCAGGACAATTAGAGTTAAACGTAATGGAGCCTGTGCTTGTATTTAATTTAATTCAATCTATAAGTATTATGAATAATGGATTCCGTGTATTCCGTGAATATTGTATTGAAGGAATTACAGCAAATGAAGAATTGCTGAAGCAATATGTTGAGAAAAGTGTTGGAATTATTACAGCAGTTAATCCTCATATTGGTTATGAAGCAGCATCTCGTATTGCACGTGAAGCGATTGAAACAGGAAAATCTGTTAGGGAGTTATGTTTAGAGCATGGTGTACTGACAGAAGAGGAATTGGATATTATTTTAGATCCATTCGAAATGACTCACCCTGAAATTGCTGGAGCTTCTTTATTAAAAAATAAAAAAATGTAATGTGAAAAACACCGATCCATTTGGATCGGTGTTTTATTTTTAAAAGATATTAAATACAGCGTTTAATTGAAGTAAGCTAATAACAGCTAAGAAGATTAAACTGTATTTCATTGCTGTTTTAAATAGAGCAGATTCTTTACCAACTAGTCCAACTGCGGCACAAGCAACTGCTACAGATTGTGGTGAAACCATTTTTGCCATTGTACCACCTACTACGTTTAAGGCAACGAGTGTAGAAGGGACGATGTTTAACTGGTCTGCTGTTACTGCTTGAAGTGGTGCGAATAAAGAACCACTTGAAACTACTGAACCTGTAATGAATACGCCAATCCATCCTAAGATTGGAGAAAGAATTGGGAATGCATTACCAGTAGAAGAGAATGCAAGTCCAAGTGTAGATGACATACCAGAGTAGTTCTCTACGTAAGCTAATGCGATAACGCTACAAATTGTATATACTGGGGCTTTTAATTCTTTCATTGTTTCAATCATTAATTCTTTAACCATTTTACCTTTTACGCGGTAAACGATAAGTGAAACGATAATTGCTAGTACAATCGCAGTAGTTGTAGAAGAGAATACATCAAATTTGAAAACAGCTGCGAAAGGTGTATCAGCTTTTGTAATTGGTGTAGTTTTCATAACAGCATTATGAAGACCAGGGAACTGAATGTTAAATACTAAGTTTGCTAACGCACCATCTGGAGCAAATAAAGCTTTAATCGGTTTTAAGTTAAAGATTGTTACAAATGCAGTTAAGAATACGAATGGAGACCAAGCATATAAAATTTGATTGAATGTATGTGATACTTTAGTTTCTTGTTTTTCTTCTTTAGTAGAAGATTTTGGTTGCCAAACACGTAAGAATAATGCAAGAGCAATCATACTTACAACGGCTGCAAAAATATTAGTAAGTTCTGCGCCTAAGAAGTAAGTTACAGCGAATTGAGTAATAGCGAAAGAAACACCACTTACAAGAATACCTTGCCAAGTTTCTTTAATACCTTTAATTCCATCGACCATTGAAACAAGTAAGAAAGGTAAGATAACACTAATGAAAGGTAAAATAAGAACAGTTTGACGACCAATAGTTAATGCGTCAAGTTGAGTTAATTGTGCTGGTACTGTAACTGGAATACCCATAGCACCCATAGCACCACCAGCAATATTAGCTACTAAACAAATACCTGCTGCTTTTAATGGATTAAAGCCCATACCTACAAGTAGTGCAGCTGTAATAGCAACTGGAACCCCTAGACCAGCTGCGCCTTCTAAGAAAGCACCGAAAGAATAAGCGATTAATAATACTTGTAAACGTTGATCATTTGTAATGCTTGAAATACTATCGCGAATAATATTGAATTGCTCTGTTTTAACAGTTAATTTGTAAAGGAAAATTGCGGCGATAACGATAGTACAAATTGGATAAAATCCAGATAAAACACCGAATCCGGCAGATGCTACAGCTACTGTTGCTGGCATTTTATAAACAAATATTGCAAGGATAATAGCGACAATCACACTATAAAGACCAGCCATGTAACTTTTCATTTTGAATCCCATTAAACAAATGATGAAACAAAAGATTGGAAGTGCTGCGATTAGTGCAGATAACCAAATATTGTTTAACGGGTCATAAATTTGTGTCCAAGTACTCATAATAATGACAACTCCTATCTATTATATGTGAAGAAATTCACATTATTTGTGAAACAATTCACAATCAACTTACATGCTTAGTATATTCTCCTTCAACACTATTGTCAACGTAAAAAAGTATAATTATTCCATAATAGTGTTAAAAGAAAAGCTTTGTTCATAAAGTAGACAAAAAACACACTCAAATGAATTTAAGTGCGCTGTATAAACTATGTGCATATTATTTTGCTTATTCAGATGGCATGTTCTTTATAGGTGTATATTAGATGAAGTCTTTTATATTAAGTATAAAGTTTGATATATGCAATTATCTGTCCTGTTTGATCTAGTGGGGGGAACGGTGAGTGGATTTAATAGGAAGTTTTGCACAACAATCCAACCGCTTGCAATACGAATAAAAAATAAGAAACAAATTTTTAATATCACATCATCTCTTTTTACTGAAAATTCCTTTTAGCGTAACAAAGAGGTTAATTATAGTTCAACTACATTACGATAGGTTATCAATTATAGACGGTATTTTACAATACCGTTACTGTGCATTTCAATGAGGTGAAAATATAACAAAAAGCCTGATAAAACAACGTTTGCAAGCAAAGTATTCGTAGGCCATTATTTTGCTTTTTCGTTATATCATATAGTATAATATTCAAAATCAGCAAGGATTTTTTCCTGAATTTTTGCTGATAAAGATGGAAAAAATTTTCGGCTTTATAGGTTGATAAAGTTATGTCGTAACAGGAAATATAAGAACAGATATATAAATAAATAAAAAGAACATAAAAACGCAAATAAAAACGAAAATGAGGGGAACTTTATGAGCCAAAATCAATTCGAATGTCGTATTTCAGAAGAAGATGTACAAATGTTAAGAGCGTTAGCTCACCCACTTCGTCTACGTCTAGTAATGGAACTTATGCAAAGAGGAACATGTAATGTAACACAGCTACAGGAAGTATTAGAAATTCCACAATCAACTGTTTCACAACATTTAACGAAGTTAAAGCAAAATAAAGTAGTACGCTTTGAAAGACGAGGATTAGAAGTGTATTATCAAATCCATAATGATAAAGTAAGTGCGGTAGTAAAAACATTATTTTCTTAAAATTTGAATATTATGGAAAAAGACGTGTAGAATATACGTCTTTTTTTATTTGTCAGAAAGGTAGCGAGAGAGTAAATATTAGCATGTTAGGAAGAAATGACTATCAATCAACATGCTGCCTGACGGAATATATTCTAAAAGGAAAAGAAAAAATAAAAAGGAGTGTAGTAAGCAAAAGGAGGGATAGTAGTATGGATGTGAAACGTGTGAAACAAATCTTATCTTCTTCAAGTAGAATTGACGTTACATATGAGGGCGTACCAGTATGGATTGAGAGCTGTGATGAGCAGAAGGGGAGTGCTCAAGTGTATGATGTATCTAATCCTGGTGAGAGCGTTCATGTGGACGTGACAGCTTTAGAGGAGAAGTAATAAAAAAGACGCTTCTAATTTTAGAAGCGTCTTTTTGTTATTCCATCATATGTGCAATTTTCTTAGAGAACATAAGAAGTACTAATCCCAGTACAATTACGATAATACCGATGCTTGCGAATACTTCTAAATATCCTAAAGATTGAGTGAAAGCGGCTAATTGTCCTGCTAATAAGTTTGCGAAGCCAGTACCAGCTAACCATACACCCATTAATAATGATGCTAATTTAACAGGAGCAATTGCACTTACCATAGATAATCCGATTGGTGATAAGAATAACTCACCGATTGTGTGGAACATGTAAGTGAATACAATGAATAGTAAGTTTGCTTTCATTGTAATGTTACCTTCATCGCTACCAGTTTTTAAAACAGCTAAAGTTAGAACTAAATATCCAATCCCTAGTAAAATCATGCCTAATGCCATTTTTGTTGGGATTTTCAAATCGCCATTTTTTGTTTTTGAAAGCTTAATCCATAACGCAGAAACAGGTAATGCTAGTAAGATAATGAATAGTGGGTTTACAGATTGGAACCAAGGTGTTGGAATTGTAAATCCACCAATTGTACGATCTACGAACTTATCTGTGTAAAGTGTTAAAGAACTACCAGCTTGCTCAAATCCTGCCCAGAAGAATACTACGAAACAAGTTAAAATTAAAATTGCAGCAGTACGTTTTTTCTCTTGTGTTGTTAAAGGTTTTTTCTCAATTGCTTTTGCATTTTTTTCTTTAGATTGTTTACCTACAACAGTTGTTCCGATAGACCCTAAGTAACGAGGTGCTAAGAAATTAAAGGCAAGCTGCCCAATAATCATACCGATACAAGCTGTTAAGAAACCGTATCTATAATCTGCGAAGTAACCGCAAATGAATGGAGCGATAAGAGCTCCTAAGTTAATCCCCATGTAGAAGATAGTGAAGGCACTATCACGACGAGAATCGTTGTCGCTATATAATTGACCTAATAAAGTCGAAATATTTGGTTTGAAGAATCCGTTACCAATAACTAATAATCCTAATCCTAAGAAAAGTCCAGTTTTTGTGTTCATTGAGAATAATACAAAGTTACCAATTGCCATGATGATACCACCAATAGTAATGGCATGTCGCTTCGTAATGAAATGGTCAGTTAACCAACCACCAATAATCGGTGTGAAGTATACTAACATTGTGAAAATACCGTAAATTTGAACTGCAACTGCTTTATCAAATCCTAAACCGCCGCTTACTAAGCTCGTTGTTAAATAAAGAACTAATAAGCCACGCATTCCGTAATAACTAAATCTTTCCCATGCTTCTGTAAAGAACAACAAGTATAACCCTGGTGGATGTTTTTTTGGTGATTGTTGCTCTCCAGCTTTGTCTAATTTTAAAGCTGCATCCATTTTTGTTTCCCCCTAATCCTGTATAACGGATATTTATGTAATCATTTTAATTTACAAAATATTTAGAAGTCAATAGAATTATATGGAAATAGAAAGAAAATTTCTAAAAAAGTTCTATTTTTCTTCGACCGTTACTGTATTTTGCCCTGAAAACGAGATGATAAGCGTTTTCAAATGTAATAATTGAATTCTAAAAGAAAATAAAATAGTGATTAATCAGAAAATTTAGATTAAAACATTTATTCTGATATAAAGAAAATATATTCTATTTACTTTCTCAATATAACATATTGGGAATAAAAATACAAAACGAAATAATGTGACATTTAAGTGAATTGAAAAATAACCAGCTCCACAGAAGGGAGCTGGTTAAGGAAATATTATTTAACAAAGCGTTTTTCGATGTCATCTAATAGTAGGTTAGCGGCCATTACGCCACCAGCTGTATTCCAAATAACGTCATCAACTTTGTATGCTTTACCATTTTTTACTGCATTTAAATTTTTAAATAGAGGATCGTTTATATACTCTTTTTCTAGTTCAGATCCTTTTTTCTCATTTCCTTTATCGAATGTGAAGTAGAATAATACGTCACCATCCATAGCAGAAATACGCTCTTTAGATACGTTACGCTCTGCAAAATCATCTTTATTTTGATCTCCAGGACGTTTAAATCCAAGTTCTTTTAAAATAACACCAGAGAATGTATCGCCATGATAAATACGAACATCACCAGGCATGAAACGAACCATAGAGATTTCTTGGTTTACTTTATCGCCAAGTTTGCCTTTTAAATCTTTTATACGTGATTCGTAATCAGCTACAACTTTTTGACCTTCTTTTTCTTTATTTAATGCTTTTGCATAAAATTTGAAGTTATCTTTCCATTCACCACGTAATGTTTCTGAGAACACAGTAGGTGCAATTGCTTTTAGTTGTTCGTACACTTTTTCGTGGCGCATTTTATTACCGATAATTAAGTCTGGTTTTAAAGAAGCAATTGTTTCAACGTTAACTTGTCCTTCATCACCAACAACTTTTACATCTTTCATTTTATCCTTAATATGTGGATACCATGGGTCACCAGTCCAAGACTTTACAGCACCAACTGGTTTCACACCTAATTCAAGTAAAGCTTCAGTTCCTTCATTTGTTAAGATAACTACACGTTTTGGATTAGCAGGAACTTCTGTTTTACCCATTGCATGTTCTACAGTAACCACTTCTTTTTTATTATCTTCTTTTGTAGATTCTTCTTTGTTATTTGATTTTCCACAAGCGCTTAAAAGCATTGAAAATGCTAGTAAAAATACAAATACTGTAAACGATTTCTTCCGCATGAAATTCATTATGTACCCCCTACATGTTGAGAATATTTTTCAATAGCAAGCATGATATTAAGCCTTTATCTTTTGATTGTCAATACATATGGGTGAAAATAATTCTCATTTCCGTTGACAATGAGAATTAAGTTGAAATACACTAACAACGTATCATTATACATTGAAGGGGAAACGCTGCATGTTATTAAAAACAAATCGAGCAAAATGGATTGGATTATTTGTTGGAATCATTGCAGTCGTTATTTGTATTTGGGGAAGTATTATTTTCGGGTATACAAATACGAGTTGGAAACTAGCATTGGATGCTTTTTTCCATTTTAACGGTTCCAATGAACATATTATTATTCAAAATGTACGTCTGCCTAGGGCGTTAATTGCAGCTAGTGTTGGTGCTAGTTTAGCCATTGCTGGTTGTCTTATGCAAACTTTAACTAAGAATCCACTTGCTTCTCCAGATTTTATTGGATTAAATTCAGGTGCTGCGTTCTTCATAGTTGTAGCAATTGTAATCTTTTCAGTAACATCATTATCAGCTTTCACATGGATTGCCTTTTTAGGAGCGGCGGTTGCAGCTGTACTTGTATTTGCTTCTAGTTCTTTAGGAAAAGAAGGAACTACTCCTCTTAAGTTAACGTTAGCAGGGGTCGCAATTAGTGCGTTATTTTCATCATTAACACAAGGATTACTTGTGTTAAATGAAAAAGCACTTGAAGAGGTATTATTTTGGCTTGCTGGATCTGTGCAAGGGAGAAAGTTAGAAATTTTACAATCTGTATTCCCATATTTATTAATAGGATGGATTGCATCTCTTATGATGGCAGGGAAAGTAAATACATTGATGATGGGAGAAGACGTCGCGAAAGGACTTGGACAACGAACAATTTTAATGAAATCATTCGTGTTACTTATTATTGTACTGTTGTCTGGTGGTTCGGTTGCGGTTGCTGGCCCAATTGGATTTATTGGAATTATTACTCCGCATTTTGCGAGATTTCTTGTTGGAGTTGACCACAGATGGAGAGTGCCTTATAGCGGATTGTTAGGTGCAATACTACTAATATTGGCTGATATAGCAGCAAGATATGTCATTATGCCACAAGAAGTACCAGTAGGAGTTATGACAGCATTTATTGGAGCTCCATTCTTTATTTATATTGCACGTAAGAGAGGGCTTAGCAAATGAAGAAATATATTCCGTTTCGTATAGGAAAAGGTGAGCTCTCGTTTTTAATGTATAAACGAGCTTGTCTCGTCTTGTTAAGTTTACTAGTTGTTTTAATAGGATTATTCTTTGCGAGCGCAGGTATGGGAGACATGAAAATTGCTCCTTATGACGTATGGCAAGCAATTACTGGAAATGGCGATGCGATGTCAAATATGGTTGTGAATAAGTTTCGTATGCCACGTATTTTAATTGCTATCCTCGTAGGAATTGCGCTTGCTGTAGCAGGATGTATTTTACAAGGTCTCGTTCGAAATCCACTTGCTTCTCCGGATATCATCGGGATTACGGGCGGGGCAAGTGTTGCAGTTGTATTGTTTTTAGCTATATTTAGTGATAAAAATAATGCGCTAACTGTAAGTATTCATTATATGCCGTTAGCAGCCTTTGTTGGGGCAACGATTGTGGCGCTTTTTGTATATTTATTTGCATGGAGAAATGACGGGTTATCGCCGATTAGTCTTGTTTTAATTGGTGTGGGGTTTTGGGCATTAACGAAAGCGGCAACGACTTTGTTTATGTTGTTAGCACCAATTTATCAAGCGAGTCAAGCGAATGTATGGATTACAGGTACTGTTTATGGTTCTTCATGGCAAAACGTTATGGTGCTTGCACCGTGGGTTCTCATTTTAACGGTAATATCATTTATAGCTGCTAGACATTTAAATGCGCAAGAGCTAGGGGATGATATTGCGGTAGGACTTGGTGTTCCTTTAACGAAGTCACGCGTATTCATGTTATTACTTAGTACGGCTTTAATTGGGGGAGCAGTTGCCTTCGCCGGAGGAATTGGATTTGTCGGTTTAATGGCACCTCATATTTCACGAAGGCTAGTTGGTTCTTTATACGGTGCATTACTCCCAGTTGCAGCTATTGTTGGTGCAATTCTAGTACTTGCTGCAGATTTAATTGGGCGTACAGTTTTCACACCACTTGAAATTCCAGCAGGGGTATTTACATCAGCAATTGGTGCACCTTATTTTATTTATTTACTTTATAAAAGTCGGAATTCATAAAGGGAGATGAATATGCAAAAAGCATTGGAGACGAAACGTTTGACGTTGTCTTATGGTGAAACAATTATTATCGATGAGTTGAATTTAGAAATTCCAAAAGGTGAAATTACAATCTTTATCGGTTCCAACGGTTGCGGGAAATCAACTTTATTACGTTCACTAGCTAGATTATTAAAGCCAACAACTGGTGACATTTTGTTAGATAATCAAGCTATTCAAAGTATGCAAACGAAGCAAATTGCTCGTCAAATGGCAATTTTACCGCAAGGACCGCAAGCACCTGAAGGGCTTACAGTATTGCAACTTGTAAAACAAGGACGCTATCCATATCAAACATGGCTGAAACAGTGGTCAGAAAAAGATGAGGAAATGGTACAGAAGGCACTTGCAGCAACAGGTATGACAGAATTTGCTGAGCGTGATGTGCATGCTCTTTCAGGTGGACAACGACAACGTGCTTGGATTGCAATGACGCTTGCACAAGATACAGATATTATTTTACTGGATGAGCCTACTACATATTTAGATATGACTCACCAAATTGAAGTGCTAGATTTATTATTCGAATTAAATGAAACAGAACAAAGAACAATTGTTATGGTATTACACGATTTAAATTTAGCATGTCGCTATGCAGATAACATTGTAGCCATTCAAGATAAACAAATATATGCACAAGGTAAACCTGAAGAAGTGGTAGATGAGAAACTAGTACGTGATGTATTCCGAATGGAGTGTCAAATTAGTACGGATCCGTTATTTGGAACACCGCTTTGTATACCTCACGGAAGAGGAAGACGTGTAGTTAAAGAAGTTGCTCAGGCAATGAGATAAAAAAACGATGAGTGATTCATCGTTTTTTTATTTGGTACAAGAAAATAAGAGGAAGAGAGGAATACGTAAGCGACGTTTATACTCTTCTTCATCTTGAAAATAGGTTGGATTTGGTGTAGCTTCTTTTAATGATGTAATGGTAAATCCGGCTTGCTGTAATAATGTAAAATAATCTTCCGTTGTACGATGATATTTAATAACTTCTTGGTCAATCCATGGTTCAACCCGTTTGCCTAGTTTAAAGTAATCATCGACGAGCCAACTCGTTCTTTTACCACTTGTTTGTAAGCTTTCAAACGAAGAAGTAATAACGGGATGTTGAACGCTAAAGGTAAAGGTGCCATTTGTTTTTAAAGTTTGAAACACATTTTGACAAATGGTATCAAGATGTTCAATATAATGTAAGGCGAGTCTAGATGTTACTAAATCAAAAGTGGAAGAGGGGTAGGTATAATCTTTGAGGTTTAAAAAATGAACAGTTCCATTTTTATTTTCTAGTTGTTTTTTAGCTTTTTCATACATAAGTTCGGAGCCTTCAATGCCGGTGTAAGAGTAGCATCCCTTTTCTAATAATTCCGCGCCAAACTTAGCATCACCACAGCCTAAATCGAGAATTTGTTTTCCTCGTACATGACCAATGAGCTGAAAGAATATTGGTTTTTCAATGGATTCATTTGGGCTATTTTCTCGGTATCTTCGTTTCATATATTGTTCGAAAAATGCTGTGTTATTGTATACATCAGATTCTGTAAATGCCATGTTTGAAACCTCCCGAAATATTTTTTTAATTCTATCAAATATGAAAAGTAAATAATAGATTTATTGTAATGAATCATATATAATCTAAAATTGTAAGCGGTTACTTTAAACTATTTTTCTATAATAAATTCTGAAAACGTGTTAAGCTAGTAGAGGGATTATTAGAACTATTAAGACAATAATCCGCTTACATGAACGATGGGAGGCTTCACGATGTCTAGTAAAACACTTGCGAAATTTTTAGAAGAAAATTTAGAGGATTTAAAATCAAAGGGGCTTTATAACGTAATTGATCCGCTTGAGAGTTCAAATGGACCGATCATTACAATTGGCGGAAAAGAATATATTAACTTATCTTCAAACAACTATCTTGGATTAGCAACAGATAGTCGTTTGCAAGAAGCAGCAATTGGTGCTATTCATAAGTACGGTGTTGGAGCAGGGGCTGTTCGTACAATTAACGGTACTTTAGATTTGCATATTAAGTTAGAAGAAACAATTGCAAAGTTTAAACATACAGAAGCAGCAATTGCTTATCAATCAGGATTTAACTGTAATATGGCAGCGATTTCAGCCGTTATGGATAAAAATGATGCAATTCTTTCAGACGAATTAAACCATGCTTCTATTATTGATGGTAGTCGTCTATCAAAAGCAAAAATTATTGTTTATAAACATTCGGATATGGAAGATTTACGCCAAAAAGCAATTGCGGCGAAAGAATCAGGTCTTTACAATAAATTAATGGTAATTACAGACGGTGTCTTTTCAATGGATGGAGATGTTGCAAAACTACCAGAAATTGTTGAGATTGCAGAAGAGTTAGATTTAATGACATACGTAGATGATGCACACGGTTCAGGTGTACTTGGAAAAGGTGCAGGAACTGTAAAGCACTTCGGTCTTTCTGATAAAGTTGATTTCCAAATTGGTACATTATCAAAAGCAATTGGGGTAATTGGTGGATATGTAGCAGGGAAACAAAATTTAATTGACTGGTTAAAAGTTCGTTCACGTCCATTCTTATTCTCTACAGCATTAACACCAGCTGATGCAGCAGCTTGCATGAGATCAATTGAAATCTTAATGGAAAGCACAGAGTTACACGATCGCTTATGGGAAAATGGTCGCTACTTAAAACAAGGATTAAAAGAACTTGGCTTTAACATTGGGGAAAGTGAAACGCCAATTACACCTTGTATCATTGGGGACGAAGTATTAACACAAGAATTTAGTAAACGTCTAAATGAAGAAGGTGTATACGCAAAATCTATCGTGTTCCCAACTGTAGCAAAAGGAACAGGGCGCGTTCGTAATATGCCTACAGCAGCTCATACGAAAGAAATGTTAGATGAAGCAATTCTTAAGTATGAAAAAGTAGGAAAAGAAATGGGCATCATTTAAGTAACGACATCTTTTGAATAGCTTGCAAATGAGGAGTGGGGAAAATGAAAAAAATTCTAGTAACCGGTTCTTTAGGGCAAATTGGTTCTGAACTAGTAATGAAACTTCGTGATGTATACGGCGCATCAAATGTTATTGCAACAGATATTCGTGAAACAGATAGTGAAGTAGTAACGTCTGGTCCATTTGAAACGTTAGATGTAACAGATGGACAAAAACTACATGATATCGCAAAGCGTAATGAAGTAGATACAATTATTCATTTAGCAGCTTTACTTTCAGCAACAGCAGAAAAAAATCCGTTATTCGCATGGAACTTAAATATGGGCGGACTTGTAAATGCATTAGAAGCAGCTCGTGAATTAAACTGTAAGTTCTTCACGCCAAGTTCTATCGGTGCATTCGGTCCATCGACGCCAAAAGATAATACACCGCAAGATACAATTCAGCGTCCTACTACGATGTATGGGGTAAACAAAGTGGCAGGAGAATTACTATGTGATTATTATCATCAAAAATTTGGCGTAGATACGCGCGGTGTCCGTTTCCCAGGTTTAATTTCTTACGTAGCTCCTCCAGGAGGCGGAACGACTGATTATGCAGTTGAAATTTATTATGAGGCGATTAAAAAAGGTGCATACACCTCATACATTGCTGAAGGAACGTACATGGACATGATGTATATGCCTGATGCTTTACAAGCGATCATTTCATTAATGGAAGCTGATCCAAGTAAGCTAGTGCATAGAAATGCATTTAACATTACAGCAATGAGCTTCGAGCCAGAGCAAATTGCAGCGTCAATTCGTAAACACATTCCGACGTTTACAATGGATTATGCAGTAGATTCAGCTCGTCAAACAATCGCTGATAGCTGGCCAAACTCTATTGACGCAACTGCAGCAATGAAAGAGTGGGGCTTTAAAGCAGAATACGATTTAGACAAAATGACAACTGACATGCTGGCTAAGTTAAAAAAAAAGCTCACAGCTGAGTTAGTGATGAATTAATAGGAAGAGTCGATTCTTAGGAATCGGCTCTTCATTATTTTTGGGAGGAGAGAAGTCTTATGCAAAGAGTTGATGTCGTATACGCACTAATACATGACGAAGAAACAGATAAAATATTAATGGTACATAATGTAGAACAAAACGTTTGGTCATTGCCAGGTGGGGCTGTGGAAAAAGGTGAAATATTAGAGGAAGCACTAATAAGAGAAGTGAAAGAAGAGACAGGTTTAACCGCCTTGGCTGGGGGGCTTGTTGCGATCAATGAAAAATTCTTTGAAGAATCAGGGAATCATGCACTATTTTTTACATTCCGAGCGAATGTAGTAAAAGGGGAACTTATTGCGGAAGATGAAGGTGAAATTTCTGCAATAGAGTGGGTAGATCGAACAATTGCGAATGAGCGTTTCCCATACTATGACGGAGGATTTGAATCTTTATTAGAAGTAGCCATTCCATACAAGTTTCAACCAGAAACAAAGTAATTGAACGAAAAAACAGGAGCCACAAGGCTCCTATTTTCTATTCAATCGTCTTCAGTAATAGTTTTTTCAGCAATGGTTTAATCTTCAATCGTAAATCTTCAGCATGATTTGCAACTAAGAAGTGATGGTTATAAATGTTTTTCATCAATTGATAAGTTGCTTCTTTCGCTTCGCCTTCTTCGATGAAGATACCGATTACTTCCATACCACTTTTACGCGCGAGTTTAACAGCTTCATGCGTATCTAAAATTCCGTCTTGTTGATAGTCTAGCGCAGAAGGCTCACCGTCTGTGAAGACTAGTAAGAATTTATGTTTCTCAGGTCTTTTGGCAAGTTTTTCAGAAACGATACGAATAATATATCCGTCGCGGTTATCTTCTTCTTCACGAAGTTGCATAATTTCTGGACCAACGTTTGGCAACGTTGAGTTTTTATAATTTACAACTTCATGGATAACGTTCGGCTTATCTTCAGGTTTAGCGCTAGAGGCATCTTCCCAAAATCCGCTAATAGCGTGCGGGATTTTTAAAGACTTTAAAGCTTCATGGAATAGTACAACACTCTTCTTCGTTTCTTCCATTTTGTTATACATAGAACCAGAACAGTCAACTAATAGTTGGAATGCAACATCGAGTTCTTGTGACTCTTGTCCTTTTTTATAAAACATACGCGGTTGTTTTTCGGTATAAATACGAAGGAATTTCTTACGAAGTCTTCCGTAATATTTATCACTATTCGCATTCGTTTTATTTTCAATTGTTTTTTCGATAATTTTCTTTAATTCTTTTACATCTTTATTGACGACTGATTTGATAGCTTGGTAATCTTTTTTCTCATCTGAGTTTGGTTTGCGAGCTTCTTTAAATGTATGAGAAGCACCTACATTATACTTACCGTATGCACCGTCGTGCTGGCTAGAAGCGTGTGAAGCCCTTGCTTCTTCTGTATCAGCGCCATCAAAGTTGGATTGTGTATTTTTTTGTGAGGTACCTTGTACAGAACCAAGTGCTTGGTCGCCATCTTCTGATTCACGGGCAGTATCACCCATCATATTAGTTTTTGTTCCGCTTTCTAATTCAAAGCGTAAAAAGTTCTCGTTTTCGTTATTTTTATTTTCACGATGCCATGTGGAGAAACTTTCATCCATTTTGTTTTTATTTTCATCGTCATCTATAAGCTGCGTATCATCATTTGCTAAATCTTCGACGCGACAGTTCTTTTCGTCTGCAAGGACAGATAAGTAAAGTGGAGCATGTCCGAAATAGTTGTTAAGCATATCGCTTTCAAGAAGCGCCTCTAAGCGATAGCGAATTTTCTCAACGATATACATAATATCTTCTGTATTACGTGCTTGGAATGTTTCATGTAAAATCGCTTCAATTTGCTCAAAATATTCATTATTAAACATTTCGTATTTATCGCTAGTTAATGAAAGATAGCATAGGCAAAATAGACGATCACCGTGATAATTACGAACACGGTTTATTTCATTTTGAGAGCCGAAATAATTGCGGTACATTTCTTTTCGACGTTTAAAAACATGCTTCGTGCCAGGACGTAAGTTCTTTACGATTTCCTCAACGCGTAAATCTTCTAATAGAACAAATAATTGTGTTAAAAACTTTTTTAGGGGCGATTCTTGCAATTCAATCGCATAAGAACGAATTAAAGTCATGTCCGAGTAATGTTTATTACCAAGTGCTTTTAAGAACACTTCGCTTTTTAATCCGATTACTGTATCTTCTTCTTTTCGATCATCCCAAAAGTGACTAATGACAACTTTCTTTTCAATTTCGTCGTAGTATGCTTTATAGCCATATTCAAGATAGGCATCGTCTTCTTTTAGAAGGGCATACATTAAGTTTTCCATTTGTAGAAACAGCGACGCATCAATTTTTTTGTCACTAAAAATTTGTCTCATAAATTATCCCTCAAAGAAATAACTTTCTGCTAATTCACGGACAGTCATTTGTTCTGTTTCATCATTAAGTTTTGCAATTATGCTTCGTTCAATCGCTCGCATAACAGGAATATATACACCTAAATCACATGCGTCGATAATACCACGAATACTTGCTGCTTCTTCACTTACACGTCCATCGCGAGCTAAAGGCATAAGGTCGCTTGCAAATGCAACAAACTTTTCAATTGTTGCAACATCATTTAATTTTGATTCTGCTAATAATAGTTCTTTTAATGTATCACCTTGAATGTAAGGAACTTCAATAATAACGAAACGGTTTTTTAACGCTTCATTTAGTTCACTTGTTCCAACGTAACCTTCGTTAATCGCAGCAATTACACGGTATTCGTCATCACCGTATACAACCTCTTGTGTAAATGGGTTTGTAATCATTTTACGGTAATCTAATGCGCCGTGAAGAAGTGGTAACGTTTCAGGTTTTGCCATATTGATTTCGTCAATATATAGGAAGTGACCGTTCTTCATTGCTTTCATAAGAGGACCGTTAACGAATGAAACTTCAGATGCACCATCTTTCGTTTGTAGTGTGTTGTATCCTAAAATACCCTCTACATCTAAGTCGACAGAGCAGTTAATGCTATGCATTGGTTTTTGGAATAAAGAAGAAAGAGTTTCCGCTAGTACTGTTTTACCACTACCAGTCGGTCCTTTTAATAGAATATTCTTGCCAAGAAGAAGTGCTGTAATCGCATCTTCAATAATGCTATTATCAGACGCTTTATATATTTTCGTTCCGATTAAATGTGCATTTTCACCAGCTTCTTGTTTATTCTTTTCATGAATCGTAGAAAGCTGTTGTTTTAAATCAGCATGTATATGAAATTGTTCTAACATGTATTTCCCACCTAACATTATTTTCATAAAGTAATACATCTTATGATAACTTGTTTTAATATGGTATGCAAAGAAAAGGAAGGAGGATAAAGGGAAAAGAAAAAGCAATCAAGATGAAGTTGATTGCCTACAGTAAAGGAGAAATGAGCCTCATGAAAGACTCCAATATGCGTTTTTTTATACTTCTTTTTTGGAAAGAGTTCCATTTAATTTCAGTTGAATGTTTAAAATCTTCTTCAAAATCACGTTTAATGTCGTGAACTGTTTTTGATTCATAAAGCACGCTAATAATTTCGTAATTCAATTCAAAGCTACGTACATCCATGTTCGCTGTTCCAATAGTTGCAATTGTATCATCAACGAGTACAATTTTTGCATGCATAAAACCATCTTTATAACTGTAAATAGAAGCACCAGCTTTTAAAAGCGGAGTGAAATAGGATTGAGATGCTTGATCACTAATGATGCTATCACTTTTACCTGGATATAAAATCCGTACATCTATTCCGGCAATTGCACTTAAGCGTAATAATGTTAAAGTTTCTTGATCTGGAATAAAGTAGGGTGTAGCGATCCAAATGGATTTTTTTGCAGAGCCCATAACAGCTAATAATGTATTACGAATACTTTTATCATCGGAGCTTGGTCCGCTTGCTACGATTTGAACAGCACCTTCTGCATTTGAAATCTCTTTACCTGGGAAGTATTGTCTATTCATAAATTGATCCCAGGAATAAGTATTTAAACCACTAGAGGCATAGAGCCAGTCTTCTAGAAAGATTGCTTGTAATTTATATAATGCTTTTCCTTCTATTTTTAAATGACTATCACGCCAAACAGGAAATTTCTTGGAACGGCCAAGATATTCATCACCGACATTGAGTCCTCCGGTAAAACCAATTTTTCCATCTACAATAACAATTTTTCGATGGTTACGATAATTGACAGTTTCAAGTAACCAAGCTGAAAAAATAGGGTCAAATTCTACAATTTCAATCCCAGCTTCTTTCATAGGTTGCAAAAATCGTCGTCGTAACGTATTACTTCCAAGGCCATCATAAAGGAAGCGTACAATAACACCATCTTTTGCTTTTTGTATTAAAGCATCTCGAACTTTTGTACCAATTTCATCAGATTTATAAATGTAGTATTGAATATGTATATGATGCTTTGCCTGCTCTATAGCTCGCAAAATTTCTGAAAATGTTTGATCTCCGTTTGTTAAAAGTTTTGTAGTTGTTTTATCTGCGGCAGGACCACCTCCAAATTTTTGTATGACTTCTGTTAAATGTATGGAACGTTCATTTAGTGGGACTGTGAGTAATAACTCTAGTCTTCTTCCTTCTAATATTTCACGGAATAATTTTCTTTGTTCTTCTGAACGATGGAGATGTTTTTTTCTTCTCCAGCGGCTGCGTCCGAAAATAGCGTATAAAAGCACACCTATAATAGGAAGAAGTGCTAATACTAAAAACCATGCTAACGTACTTTGTGGAGATCTATTTTCTATAAAAATAACGAATGAAATTCCGACGATTGTGATGGACCATAGAGCACCGACAAATGTATATAACGAAATATACGATGTATTTAATAGGAACAGAACGATAGATACGATTGTAAATATTAATAGTAATTGAACGATAGGCTTTTTCATTTCTATATAATTCCCCTAATCTTTTTTCAATATAGACTTCTTAAATAGAAGATGTAATATGACATCTTTATTATAAGGTGTTTTGCTTTTTTTACAAAATATAGACATATCACCTATACTTTCCGCATTTGTCCTACATACAGTGTACTATCCCATTTTTTATCTCACTCTTAACGCATATGAAAATGAAAAAATCGAAAAGGAGCGGAGAAACATGAATTATATAGAAAACAATGGATTGTACTATCGGAATCATCATCATGGAGGACACAATCATGGTGGGCACAATCATAACGGTGGACATCATCACCATGGAGGACACAATCACTATGATCACCATCATCATCACGGAGGCGGATGGGGCTGGGGTGGTGGTAGTTCATGGGGAGGCGGATTTTTCCCTGGAAGCTTTGCAGGAGGAGTGTTAGGCGGACTGACAGCTGGTGCATTAACAGGTGCAACAAGTGGAGGATATTATCCGGCTCCATATCCAGTAGCTTATCCATCACCATACCCTGTAACGTATCCAATGCCATACCCAGGTTATCAGCAAATACCATATTCGTATTAAACTAAAAAAGAGGCTATCCTCTTTTTTAGTTTAATACAGTATTTATTTATAAAATAATTCCAAAGTTAAGGTGGAAATATGTTAATATTTTGTTATTGTAATTCAAAAACATACACATTAATGTAGATTTTCATATTATTATTTGTGAATAGTTATGTAGTATGATCTAATTTCTATTTCGTTATTAAAAACAAAGAGATCAGATATGAGTGGTATTAGTTGGAAACAAGGCTTGCATAGAGCTACTTAAAAGGATTGCGGTATAATAAGGCGCGAAGTAATTAGAGATATGGGAAGCTACCAGTTATAATTGAAACGGTATAATATTGCTTTTTATTACAAATAATATTATGTTATTTTAATCGGTTTATTTAAAAAGATAATTTATGTAAAGGGCTAGTATTAGAAAATGAAATATCTCTATTTCTATGAAGAGAAACAGGTTGTGTTTTAGTCAGATAGAAGCAAGGAGAGATGCGCATGCTAGAACAGAGAGGTCATGCATTATATGACTCTTCGTTGCGAGATTTAAAGTTAGCATTAGATGAGTCTTCAATTGTTGCAATTACAGACCGAGAAGGTCTTATTACATATGTAAATGATAAATTTTGTGAAATCTCTAAATACAAAAGGGAAGAATTAATTGGAAAAGATCACCGTATTTTAAATTCAGGTCATCATCCGAAAACCTTTTTTCAAAACTTATGGAAACGTATTTTGAATGGGAAAGTATGGACAGGTGAGATTCGGAATCGAGCGAAAGATGGTACATATTATTGGGTCAAAACAACAATTGTTCCATTTTTAAATGAAAAAGGAGAGCCATACCAGTTTATCGCAATACGAAATGATATTAGTAGTAGAAAAGAAGCGGAACAGAGGTTGCGGCTAAGTGAAAGTCGTTATAGGGAACTTGCCTATCATGATGCTTTAACGAGTTTGCCGAACCGTTTGCAATTAATAACGACCGTTAATAAATTGATTGCAGATAAAAAAGAATTTGGTATGATTTACTTTGATTTGGACCGTTTTAAATTAGTAAATGATACGTTAGGTCATATGATAGGGGACTTACTTTTAAGCGAAGTCGCTTCAAGGTTGCATTATGTACTAGGAGAGAAAGATGTTCTGGCTAGGCTAGGTGGCGACGAATTTGTGCTGTTAACAAAAAATCATAGACAAGATGATATGAGGCAGTTAGCGACATCTGTGTTGTCATGTTTCCAGGCACCATTTATTCTTGAAGGCCATGAAGTATATATTTCAGCTAGTCTAGGACTTTGTTCTTATCCACAAGACGGACAAGACGTGGAAACATTATTGAAAAACTCCGACTTAGCTATGTATAGTGCAAAAGAACAGGGGAGAAATGCTGCATGTTTCTTTACAGATGAGCTACGCGCGAAAATAAATCGTAGAATGAAAGTTGAGTTTGCTTTGCAAAAGGCAATTCGTGATGAAGAGTTAGATGTAGTATTGCAGCCTATTATTGATTTGAAAACGAAGAGATATTCTGGTATAGAAGCTCTAGTACGCTGTATGACAGAAGACGGACCTATTTCACCAAACGAATTTATCCCGGTAGCTGAAGAGTCTGGACTTATTATAAAGCTAGGAGACTGGGTATTAGAAAAATCGTGCCGATTGTTTAAAACATTGCCCAATTATCAAGAAGGACTAAAGTTATCAGTGAATTTATCTATACAACAATTAATGCAGAAACGTTTTATTTTCTCTGTACGTAGCATTTTAAAGAGAACTGGTTTTCCTCCGAACCGTTTAATATTAGAAATAACGGAAAGCATAGCAGTCCGCCATTTTGATTATATTATTGCTACATTACAAGAATTAAGAAATATGGGTGTTTTAATTGCTTTGGATGATTTCGGAACTGGCTATTCTTCCTTATATTATTTAAAACAACTACCACTGGATATTGTAAAAATTGATCGTAATTTTATTCGTGAATTTCATTATGATCACGCACAACCAGAACGAACGATTGTAAAATCCGTTATTGAAATTGCTCATAGTTTAAATTTAGCAGTAGTTGCTGAAGGAGTAGAAACAGTAGAGCAAGAGAGTTTGTTACAATCAATGAGCTGTGATTATGTACAGGGATTTTATTATGCGAAACCTTTATCTGTAGGAGAGCTAAAAGAAAAGTTAATTACAGATTTTTAATAAAAAAGAGAAGCCAGCAGCTTCTCTTTTTTTAATCCGTTTTTTGTGAGTCTTTCATTAGTACTGGATAAAGAATAAGACCTAATACGAACAATCCAATTCCTAAGAAGAATGTTTTTAAATCAGCAGTTCCCGTTTTGATAACCCAAATAGAGTATACCAACGCTAATGTCGTAATGATTCCATCTTTTACTCGAGATCCGGGCAGTATATCATACGTTTCTCCTGTAATAACTAATTTTAATTGGTACAAGGTAGAAACAAGGTATGGAATTAAATAGGCTAATGTTGCTACGACGATAGCGAAACTATACGCTTCTGAAACAGTACCAGAAATCGTTGAAAATAAGAAAATTTGCGTCATTATATTTGTAATCAATAGTGATTTTGAAGGACTACCTTTTTTATTTGTTTTCCCGAAAAACTTAGGGAAAAGTCCATTTTTTGCTGCCTGGTAAGGTACTTCTGAACTAACAACAATCCAGCCAACTGTAGATCCAAATAAAGATATAAGAGCGAGTAAGGCCATTATATATGCACCTTTATTTCCAATTGCTAAATTTAATGCATCTACTAACGGTTTTTGAGACTCCTTTAAAGCATCTTGCGGAAGAGCTCCCATTGTAAGTAAAGTAATTGACATGTAAATAAGAAGAGCGATAATTAATCCGAAAATCGTAGCTTTTTTTACATCGCGCTGTGATTTTGCACGGTTAGAAAGCATAACCGCTGATTCAATACCGATAAATGCCCAGAGTGTTGCAATAGCAGCTGAATTGATTTGGCCACCTAACGAGATAGATTGTCCTGCTTCATTCATAAAGGTTTGACCGTCTCCGAAATTAGAAGCATTGAAAATGAATAATGTAATTACAATAAACATTGTAAATCCGATAATTTTTGCAATAGTAGCAAGTAGATTCATATTTCCAGCTCGATCAATATTTTGAGAAAGAATATATTGAATTCCCCATAGCATAAGGCTACATACAAGGAAAGTTAACCCTTTTCCGAGTTCTAGTGAAAATCCGTTTATTGAAAAAAGAATTTGCTTACTTTGTAAAACTGGAAAGAATGTTGATAAATATCCAGCAAAGGAAATAATAACAGATGCTGTTGCAGCCCAGTTAGCAGCCCAATATCCCCATGCCATACTATATCCTGCAACTTTACCAGCTTTTTTTGAAGGAAACATCGCTTGAGCATAGCTTTGTGGTCCAGCTTTTAATTCTGGTTTACGAATCGCTAAATTTCCAAATACAAGTGCAATCATAAATACGCCAAGGCCTGTAATACTCCATGCGAGTGTAGAACCCATTGGACCTGATACTTGTGCTAAATTTGCTGGAAGCATAAATACGCCACCGCCAACCATATTCCCGATAACAAATGCTGTTAAAACCCATAATCCCCATTTTTTCGTTTCCATTTTTGTTAACTCCTTTGTAGTAAGTTTTGCTTAAACATCATTTTTTACTAGCTTTTTGACAATAAAAAAAGAGCCATGTAGATAAAAAAATACCTACATGGCTCTTTTGCCAAAGCGTAGGTACAACGGGAATAACCCTTGTACCTACGCGTAATTTTTCCGCTAGGTTTCAAGGGTTACGTATGATGATGATGATGTTTTTGTGCAAATGTAACTACAGTTGTTGTATAAGTAAGCATAGTTCTTTGCTCCCTTTCTCCTCTGATTTTGAAGTTAGTATACTACATGTTTTTTTGAATGAAAAGAAAAATATAAAAATTTTTATAAAAATACGTTTTAAAGATTAAATATTTACCTATATTTTTCTTGTACTGGAAAATAAGTGAGAGATTGGCAGAAGAGTGAAGCATGTTATAATACATATAGAATTAGAAGGTGACAAGGGGCTATTGTAGATGATGAGTAAGTATGAACAAATTTATACAGAAATCAGTAAATCTATTGATAATAAACAATTAAAAGAGGGATGCAAAATCCCATCAGAAACAGAATTAATGAAGCAGTATGAGGCAAGCCGAGGCACGGTGAGAAAAGCTGTAGATTTACTGCAAGAGCGTGGATATGTGCAAAAAATTCATGGAAAAGGTGTTTTTGTTTTAAAGCGAAAAAATATTGAATTTAATTTTGGCGGTATTGTAAGTTTTCAAGAAGAAAATGAACGTTTAGGACGTCATTGTATTACAGAAGTTGTGGAAATGGACAAAGAAAAAGCCACAAAAGAAATTGCAAAATTATTAAATGTAAAAGAAAAAACAGAGATTGACCATATTAAACGTGTACGAAATATTGATGGAGAAAAAGTAATTTTAGATATAAATCATTTTGTATCTGAGTTTGTTCCAGGATTAACGAAAGAAATTGCAACTGCATCGATTTATAAATACATCGAGAAAGAGCTTGGGCTACATATTAGTTATTCGCAGAGGGTAATTGAAGTACAGCCATGTACAGGGGATGACAGAAAGTATTTAGATTTAAATGGAACAGACTATGTTGTCGTTGTGAAAAACTTTACACATTTGTATGATGGAAGTCAGTTTGAATATACAGAATCACGCCACCGTTTAGATATTTTTCACTTTTCGGATGTGGCACGCAGGAAGTAAAGAGGTGGAACAAAATATTGTTTCATCTCTTTTTTTTATAAAAAAAACACAAACTCGTATATACGAGTGTTGACTAACTTATATATACGAGTTAACATGTAATTGTAAACGGTATCAAAAAAAGAAAAGAGGGACGGGAATATGGGGAAAGACTATCGTAAAACAGCAGAGGAAGTGTTGCAGTATATTGGTGGGAAAGACAATATTGAACAAGCTGCACATTGTGTGACGAGGCTCCGTATCGCTTTAAAAGATGAAAGTAAAATAGATAATGATAAATTACAGTCTGTTTCATTAGTGAAAGGAGCGTTTCATAACGCTGGTATATTTCAAGTTGTAATTGGTCCAGGAGATGTAGATCGTGTTTACGCTGAATTGATAACGCTTGCGGGTATGAAAGAATCGACTGTAGCTGACGTAAAAGACTCTGGAAATCAGAAGTTAAATCCAGCTCAAAAGTTTGTAAAAATATTTTCAGATGTATTTATGCCGATATTACCAGCGATCGTAACGGCTGGTTTACTAATGGGTATTAACAATCTATTAGGCGCAAAGGACTTATTTTTTGATGGGAAAAATTTATTAGATGTTTATCCGAACTTAGGCGGGCTTTGGGATTTAATTAATATGATGGCCAATACAGCATTCGTATTCTTACCAGCACTTGTCGGGTGGTCAGCAACGAAGCGTTTTGGTGGTAGTCCAATACTAGGGATTGTTATGGGATTAATGCTTGTGCACCCGGCCTTATTAAACGCTTGGGACTATGGAAAAGCAGCGACTGGTTTAGACGGACAAAAGATTGAGTACTTCGATATTTTAGGACTGTTCCAAATTGAAAAGGTAGGGTATCAAGGTCAAATCTTGCCGGTTTTAGTAGCTGCATTTGTGTTAAGTAAAGTAGAAATTTTCTTAAAGAAACATGTACCAAATGCAATTCAATTATTAGTTGTACCAATTACAACAATCGTTGTGACAGGTGTGTTAGCATTAGGAATTATTGGTCCGGTTACACGTCATATTGGAGATTTATTAACAGTAGGATTAGTAGGTGTATATGAAACAGTACCAGTAGTTGGAGCAGTATTATTTGGAGCGTTATATGCACCACTTGTAATTACAGGTATGCATCATATGTTTATTGCAATTGATTTACAATTGATTGCACAACATGGCGGTACATTTATTTGGCCGATGATTGCTCTTTCTAACATTGCGCAAGGTAGTGCGGCACTTGCGATGTTCTGGATTTCTAAAAATCAAAATGATAGAAGTATGGCATCAACATCAGCCATTTCAGCATACTTCGGTATTACAGAACCAGCGATGTTTGGTGTGAATTTACGAAATAAGTTCCCGTTTTATGCAGCGATTATAGGGTCTGCTGTGGCAGCGATATTCATTACATTAAATGGTGTATTAGCACCTGCTATCGGAATTGGGGGATTGCCAGCATTTATTTCTATCATTCCGAAATCGATTCCGATGTTTATTGTCGGAATGATTATTGCAGTTGTAATCCCATTTACTTTAACATGGTTATTTGCAAAAAGAGTGAAACAGAAGTAGGAGGAAGTTAAACATGAAGGATTGGCATAAAAGTGTAGTATATCAAATTTATCCGAAGAGCTTTAATAGTTATTACAATAGAGAAACCGGTGATATAAAAGGGGTTACAGAGAAACTAGATTATTTAAAAGAACTCGGAGTGGATTATATTTGGTTAACACCGATATACCAATCACCACAAAATGATAATGGATATGATGTAAGTGATTATTACAACATTGATCCATCTTACGGAACGATGGAAGAGTTTGAAGAACTTTTAGCAGAAGCGAAAGTACGTAACATTGAAATTATGCTTGATATTGTTGTAAATCATAGTTCGACTGAACATAAGTGGTTTAAAGAAGCGAAGGAAGATAAAAATAGTCCATATCGTAATTACTATATTTGGCGTGATGAAAAAAATAATTGGCAGTCTAAGTTTGGTGGATCTGCTTGGAAATATGATGAGAAGACGGAGCAATATTATTTACATCTATTTGATGAAACACAAGCTGATTTAAATTGGGAAAATGAAAAACTGCGTGAAGAAGTATATGATATGATGCGCTTTTGGCTGGATAAAGGGGTAACGGGATTCCGATTAGATGTCATTAACTTAATTTCAAAAGACCAATGCTTTTTAAACGATGAAGGTAGTACTGCGACAAGTGATGGACGCAAGTATTATACAGATGGCCCGCGTGTTCATGAATATTTACAAGAGATGAACCGAAATGTTTTTGCAGGAAAAGATGTCATTACAGTTGGAGAAATGTCATCTACGACAATTGATAATTGTATTAAATATTCTAATCCTGAGCGTAATGAATTAAGCATGACGTTTAGTTTCCATCATTTAAAAGTAGATTATCCGAATGGTGATAAGTGGACGAAAGCAGAGTTTGATTTTATTAAATTAAAAGAGATTATGTCTAACTGGCAAATTGAAATGCAAAAGGGCGGAGGATGGAATGCGTTATTTTGGTGTAATCATGACCAGCCTCGCATCGTGTCACGCTTTGGTGATGATGGAAAGTACCGAAACAAATCTGCAAAAATGTTAGCGACAGCCATGCACATGCTGCAAGGAACGCCTTATATTTATCAAGGGGAAGAAATCGGTATGACGAATCCTAAATTTGAGTCCATCGAGCAATATCGTGATGTAGAATCGTTAAATATATACGATATAAAGCTAAAAGAAGGGCTATCAAAAGAAGAGATTATAGGGATTTTAAAGCAAAAATCTCGTGACAACTCTCGCACTCCGATGCAGTGGAATGAAGAGATGAACAGTGGTTTTACAACAAGTACACCTTGGATTTCAGCGGCTGAAAATTTTAAAGAAATAAACGTAGAGAAGGCATTAGAAGATAAAGAGTCCGTATTTTATCATTATAAAAAGTTAATAGAGCTTAGAAAAACGTATGATGTAATTACAGAAGGAGAATATGCTATTTTGGATAAAAATGATCCTAAAATTTGGGCATATACTCGTACTACAGAAAGTGAAGTACTACTTGTTATAAATAACTTCTATGGAGAAGAAATAACGTATTCAGTACCAGCGCACGTTCAGTTAGATGGAATGAAACAAGAAGTACTACTGTCGAATTATAAAGATGCCAGCAAGGATATTGCAAAACTTAACTTAAGACCATATGAATCAATTGTGTATCGATATACGAAATAAAAAGGTTGTATGCCCGAGCGGCATACAACCTTTTTATTTTAAGACACCACTATACAAAATGCTTACTTCTACTTCAGGTTTGAATTTTACTTTTGCATAATCTTTATTCCAATTTTTTTTCTTCCATAAGTTAGGATGATAAGCGATAAGATGTCTTCCAATACCGAAAGCATCACAATTTGCTTTTTGTAGTTTTCGTGTTATTTTTTTCGCTTCTTTCGTGAGTTGTTTAGAAAGTTCTTTATTTAGTTTTTCTCTATCGTCCATTGTATACATATTATCTCTCGGAGATTCAAGTGCTATAACTTTTAATTGGAGCTTAATGTGAGCATAAACATTTCCTTTTTTATCTGTTGTTATTTTTAAGTCGCGTTTTAATTTTCGATTACTAATTTCCATTGTTAAATAATCAGATGTCTTCTCAGATTCATCACTAGTCAGTTTTTGGGTTATACGGGCACTTGTTCCCATTTTTCCGGTTAATAATACGAATAAAACAGATTGTTGCAAAGGTAAATGCCCAGTTAATTTATCATTGTTAAATAAAGCTAACCCGTTTGTAACTACTTCTTTTCCTTTTATTTTTATAGAAGGAAGGGTAAAGTCTTTACCGGGATCTAACATTTTTGTAGCAGCTGTTTCTAAAGTTTCTTTTGGAAATACACTCATATCTTCTAAGCTTTTCACTTTTTTCTTTAGAAAATCTCCAATTAGTAAATTTCCTATTTTCTTTTTTTCGAGTATCTCCGATGATTCACCATCTACTGCAATAAGTTTTACTAAAGCAGTTGGGTTTGTTGGATCTCGAAAGCTGACATCTAAATAGGGGAGTATACCCTTTTTTAGAATTTTGGTTCCGAGTAATTGAACACCATATTTAAAATAGCGAATATTCCCAGTCACATTTTTTTTTAGGGCATCGCCTGTATCCATTATGTTATGCCCGGTTGCTGAATATATTTCATTCTCAAATGAAGATTGCTCTCCGCTTGAACTTTTTACGAGCTCGATTGTTTGCTGGAGTTTATTCTCTTCCGTAATATCAGCTCCAACGCTATAAGCTAAACTTGCCTCCCTTAATGGTTCTTGATCCCAACAGCCAGAAAGGAGGGAACTAGCACATAATATTAAAAGTAATTTAACTCTTTTTGGGAACATACTGTTCTCCTTTCTTCTTTCTTATTATTGAATAAAGTAGAAATAAAAGAGGGAGAACAACGATGAAAATATAGGTGAACTTATCAGTGAAAGTTGAAATTACTTTTAATTCTTCAGGTGTATCTATAAATAAGGCTACACTAAAAGCAATAATACCAACGATTGGAACAGCCTTTTTATGATTAGCAAGGTTGAATATATGTCCAATTCCGATTGAAGCAGCGCAGTAATAACTAGCAATAGAAGCGACAACTGTTATCATCCAAATTGGGATGAAGATTAGGTCCGTTCGATCTATAATTCCAATATGCAAGGAGCGTAATAAGTAAGCAACTGGCTCTGGAATAAGCTCAATTTGCTTTGGACTAAATACGATAAAGCAAATCCAAACGGTAAAAGTATAAAAAAGAGTTACAAATCCATTGGCGATAGAAATGGCCTTCAGTTTTGCAATAGAACTCCCATTTACTTTTGGAAAAGCGATAAGAATAATTTCAAAACCATACATGGCTGTAATTGTTTCCTTGGATGCTTGAATTATATTCCACCATCCGGCTTCTGTAATAGGAAAAATATAAGAGAAATCAGCTCGTGAAAGCCCTAGGGCAATTAAAAGGGCCATTGGAATAATGAGAATAGAGGCCATGACATAAAATCGTACGATGACTTTAAATGTGTTATAAGCTACATAACAACAAGCTACTGTACATAATATGAGAATTGCAGACCACGGAGTTGCGTGTAAAACCCATACTTTAATGACGTTACAAGCATTCAACATAACCGTCATACCGATAAGGGTAAAATAAAAAACATAAGAAAAGCCCAATAGTTTTCCTAACTTATTACCAAATAGCATACAAACACTTTTATACATATCTGCATCAGGAAATCGTTTTAAGAAAAGCCACATAAGTAAAATAATAAGTTGAATGGCAAGCCCCGCAATGAGCGCAGAAATCCAACCACCACCTTTTGCTATCGGATGAAGCCGGTTAGGTAGAGATAGTATACCGACCCCAATTTGGCATTGAATAACGAAAAAGGTAAATTGAACAAGTGAAATTTTACTTTGCGTGTTTGTCACCGTCCTCATCCTCTCTCGTTACATGTTGGCGCTGCATTTTTTTCGGTTTTGGATCATGTGGTCTTTCCCAAAATGACCAAATTGGTAGTCTTATGAAAGAATCTTTCATATCTTTAATCCGCATCGGGGCAACAGGAGAAAGATATGGTGTATGAAATGAATGAAGCTGACATAAGTGAACGAAAGTTATAATGAGACCGAATGATATTCCTACATATCCGAATATGGCAGCAAGGAGCATTAATGGAAAACGAAGAATCCGAACTGCTGAACTCATATCGTTTGATGGAACGAGAAAAGATGAGATTGCAGTTAAAGCTACAACGATGATCATTGTGTAAGAAACGAGTCCAGCTTTTACAATTGCATCCCCAATTACTAAACCACCTACAATACCGATTGTTTGTCCAACGCGGCTCGGCAAGCGAATACCAGCTTCTCGTAATAACTCGAAAATTAACTCCATTAAGAGAGCTTCAAAAATAGGAGGAAGCGGTACTTTCTCTAATGAAGCTTTAATCGTATACACAAGTTCGAGCGGTAACACATCAGGATGAAAAGCAACAGTTGCAATATATAAAGCTGGTAAGAGAAAGGCAATTAAAAAACTTACTAAGCGAATCATTCGGACGAAAGAACCGACAATCCAACGGTTATTATAATCATCTGGTGATTGATAGAAAGCAAATAACGTAACAGGAACGATGAGTGCTGTTGGATCTCCATCAGATAAAATAGCAACACGCCCTTCCATTAAATTAGCAACAGTTCTATCTGGACGCTCTGTATTTAATTGCTGCGGAAATGGGGAGAAAGACGTATCCTCTATAAATTCTTGTATGTATCCTGGTGGCATAAGTGCATCCGTTTTAATGGTTTCCAATCTTCTTTTCACTTCTATAACTAAATCGTCATTCGCTATATTTTGCATATAAGTAATTGCCACTTTCGTGTGCATTTCTTCACCGAGTGTAAAATACTTAACAACTAAATTTGGACTCTTAATGAGTTTACGAATAGAGGTTAAATTAGTTGCTAGATCCTCTACAAAACCAGTATGTGGACCGCGCACAACTCCTTCATTATCAGGCTCTGCTATATCTCTCTTTAAAGATAAGGTTGTTTCGAAAATACAAAAACTGTCGACGTGTTCATGAAAATATAAGGATTTACCTTGTAATAAAAGTTGTATCCCATAATTTAAATTCGTTTCTTTTTTCATATTTAACGTAGAAAAAGCTTTATCTAAAGATAAATCTGATCGCGTTAATAATGGCTCAAGGACTAACTGATGAATTAGATTTGGATCTGCTAAAGATTCGATATATAAGATTGCTCCTTTTCCGTTTTGAAAAGGGAGATCTAATTTTTTTATATCATCAGAATGAGAAAGTTTATTTTCAATGTAATTAATGTTCTCCGGAAGTGATGGAAACATATGCTTTTGTTTTTTACTCTCTTGTTGTTCTTTTTGCTCTGTCATAATTTCCACCTCTCTTAAAGTGCAATTGTTTCTGTTAATTTTTGTCGTTTGTGAGAAATTTATGCTTGAATTATTTTAAAAAAAGAGGATTGAAGGTTACGTTACATTGTCTTTTGTGCATTATTCAATTTCATAGCAGTACTTCTAACATTTGTGTCGAATTAAGAAGATATATAGGAGGGATATATATGGAAATAGCTGTAGAACGTGTTTTTACGAAAGAGATTTTAAAAAGAGCAGCGAATTTGTTTCATGTAACAGTGGAAGAAAAGCCACTTGGAGATTTTGAGAATTATATTTTTAAGGCGAAGGGTGATAATGATGAAGATTACGTATTACGTTTAACACATTCTTCTCATCGTTCTAAACAAGAGGTAGAGGCTGAACTAGATTTTTTACGATATGTTGCGGAGAATGGGGCAAAGGTAGCAGGACCTCTTTATTCAACGTCTCGAAATCTCGTAGAAGAAATCGTAGCAGAGGATGGAACGTTCTTTTCCGCTTCTTTATTTACATATGCAAAAGGTGAGCAAGTAAAAGGAGAGGAATCGCCTTATTGGGGCGAGCCTCTCTTTGAAGCATGGGGAAAAGCGATTGGGCAACTGCATCGCCTTACAATGGAATATCCTAAAACAGATTACCGTGATACGTGGGAAGAAGACGAAAGTGGAATTGTTAATGAATTAGAAGATGGTCAAGTGAAAAAGATTGCAGCGGTACTAATGGATGAAATTAAGGCCCTTCCAGTTGAAAGAGAAACGTTCGGTCTTATGCACGGTGATATCCATCAAGGTAATTTTCATTATGATGGTAAAGAGCTAACAATCTTTGATTTTGATGATGCGGCTTATAATTACTTTATACATGATTTAGCGATGGTTCTATACTACTCTGTTCTATTTACAACGTGGACAGCAGAAGAGAAGACAGATTTTGCTCGTAAACAGTTACAAGTGTTACGAAAAGGATATGAGTATGAGCACAGGCTGGCGGATAGTTGGTATGAATCGTTGCCACTATTTTTACGTTTACGTGATATAGGTTTATATGGAACGCTTCAGAAGAAGTTTAAAGGGAAAGATATGCCTGATAACTTCTTGAAATTATCAGAAGAGCTATACGAAAGAATTATTAAAAGAGAAGCAATTGTGAATATATAATACATTTAGTTCAAAACAAAGTATATAAAACAAATATATACTTTGTTTTTTTATACAAAAATATGTTTACTTTATTAAAATAATATTGTCCTAGATTCGGTATGCACTTATAATTTTATATATATTCTGAATATTCTTTATAAAGAAGGAGGGGGAATGTTGGAAACTTTCGTAAATTGGTTAAATAATATTGTTTGGAGTCCAGCACTTGTTTATTTATGTTTAGGAGTAGGTTTATATTTTTCTATTCGAACGAAGTTTTTACAAGTAAGGCACGTAGGAGAAATGGTGAAGCTGACATTTCAAGGAGAAAAATCAGAGGCTGGTGTTTCTTCATTCCAAGCGTTAGCACTTTCGTTATCAGGACGTGTTGGGACAGGGAATATCGCTGGGGTAGCAACAGCGGTTGCATTCGGTGGACCAGGAGCTGTATTTTGGATGTGGGCAGTAGCCTTTTTAGGGGCAGGATCAGCTTATGTTGAATCAACACTCGCGCAAATATATAAGACGAAACATCAAGGGCAGTTTCGTGGTGGACCTGCTTATTACATCGAAAAAGGTCTAGGAGTTAAATGGTATGCTTTAGTATTCGTTGCAGCGACAATTCTTGCAACAGGGCTTTTATTACCAGGTGTGCAAGCAAATAGTATTGCTGTAAGTTTAGAAACGGCTTTTGGTATTAATACTACCGTATCAGGGGCTATATTGGTTGTTGTATTAGCTCTTATCATTTTTGGTGGAGTAAAGCGAATTGTTAACGTAGCGCAAGTTGTCGTACCCTTTATGGCAATAGGCTATATTTTAGTAGCCTGCGTCATTGTTGCTATGAATATTGAAAAATTGCCAGAAGCATTTATGTTAATTATAAGAAGTGCTTTTGCATTAGAGGCGGCTTTCGGTGGTATTATCGGTTTGGCAATTTCTTGGGGAGTAAAACGTGGTATTTATTCCAATGAAGCAGGGCAAGGAACCGGACCACATGCAGCAGCAGCTGCTGAAGTATCACATCCAGCTAAACAAGGTTTAGTGCAAGCATTTTCCGTTTACATTGATACATTATTTGTTTGTTCAGCAACAGCATTTATGATGATTATTACAGGCATGTATAACGTATTTGATGCAAGCGGAAAAAACTTTATCGTAAATAAATTAAATGGTGCACAGCCAGGGCCGGGATATACACAGGCAGCAGTAGAATCTGTTTTCCCTGGATTTGGAAACGGTTTCGTTGCAATCTCGTTATTATTCTTCGCGTTTACAACAATTATGGCGTATTACTACATTGCAGAAACGAATATCGCGTACTTAAATCGTGATAAAGATCGCCCTTGGATGTCTATGGTACTAAAGTTTGTATTTTTAGGAGCTGTATTCTACGGCTGTATAAAAACAGCAGCAACGGCTTGGGCTTTAGGCGATATTGGGGTAGGAATTATGGCATGGGTAAATATCATTGCGATTTTACTATTACAAAAACCTGCATTAGTCGCATTAAAGGATTATGAAAAACAGAAAAAAGAAGGAAAAGATCCAGTATTCGATCCAGGGCCATTAGGAATTAAAAATGCTGATTTTTGGGAGCATGAATACGGGAAAGATAAGAAAGAAGAAGTATCTTAACAGAATAGAAATGAAGAAGCAAAGGGGAAACTCTTTGCTTTTTTTTATGGACAAATTGAAGCTAAAAGTTATTTTTGGGACTATTTTTGAATATAAAAAGAATGTACATGCATTGTTAGGGGAAGGGGGAGTATGTTGATAGAATTTCGTAATGTAAATAAATATTATGGTAACTTTCAAGTTTTGAAAAATATTAATGTGCAAGTGAAAAAAGGCGAAGTGGTAGTAGTTGTCGGGCCTTCAGGATCAGGAAAAAGTACATTGCTTCGATGTATAAATCAATTAGAGGCAATTACAGATGGAGAATTAATTGTACAAAATACAGAGGTACACAATAAAAAAACGGACATGAATGAATTGCGGCGAAATATTGGGATGGTCTTTCAACATTTTTATTTATATCCACATAAAACGGTTCTTCAAAATATTACATTAGCACCGATTAAAGTAAATAAAGTTTCCAAAGAAGAAGCAGAGAAAACAGCAATGCTTTATTTAGAGAAAGTAGGAATCCCAGAGAAGGCTAACGTATATCCACATCAATTATCCGGAGGACAACAGCAACGGGTGGCAATTGCTAGAGGACTTGCAATGCAGCCGGAAATTATGCTATTCGATGAGCCTACGTCTGCTCTTGATCCAGAGATGATTGGAGAGGTACTTGATGTTATGAAAGCACTGGCTAAAGAAGGGATGACAATGGTCGTTGTCACGCATGAAATGGGATTTGCTAGAGAGGTAGCAGATAGGATCTTATTTATGGATGATGGTCAAATTATTGAAGATACAACACCGGCGCACTTTTTTGCAAACCCTGAACAAGAAAGAGCTCGTTTATTTTTAAGTCGGGTGCTAAATCATTAGAGGAGGAATTCCATGCTTAAAATGAAAAAATTATTTACTTTAATCGTATTTTCATGTTTATTCGTGCTTGTTGTTGCTGGTTGCGGAAGTAAGAAAGATGAGGCAAAGGAAACAAATACGAAGCAAGGCGGGGCTGTTGAACAAATTAAGAAACGAGGGAAATTAGTAGTCGGGGTAAAGAATGATACGAATTTATTTGGATTAAAAAATCCTTCAACAGGGCAGGTAGAAGGATTCGATGTTGATGTCGCGAAGGCACTTGCGAAAAAGATTCTTGGAGATGAAAAGAAGCTAGAGCTGAAAGAAGTAACGTCTAAAACACGTATTCCAATGCTGAAAAATGGTGATATTGATGCAATTATTGCAACAATGACAATTACGGAAGAACGCAAAAAAGAAGTGGATTTTTCAGATGTATATTTTAAAGCAGGACAATCGTTACTTGTGAAAAAAGGAAGCAATATTAAGAGTGTCGATGATATAAAACAAGGCGTTAAAGTATTAGCTGTAAAAGGGTCAACATCTACAAATAACATTCGTCAAAAGTCACCAGAAGCGACTGTATTAGAGTTTGAAAATTATAGTGAGGCATTTACAGCGTTAAAGGCAGGTAAAGGTGATGTGTTAACGACAGATAATGCGATCCTTTACGGAATGGCAAAACAAGATTCTAATTATGAAGTAGTAGGAAAAATTTTCACAGATGAACCGTATGGAATTGCAGTGCAAAAAGGGGCAGATGATTTAACGAAAGAGATTAATACTTTAATTAAAGACATGAAAGCAAGCGGAGAGTATGACAAATTATATGAGAAATGGATTGGACAAAAACCAGAAAAGTAGATAGTAAAAGTGAGAGGATGAGAGTACTCATCCTCTTCTTGTAAAGAAAGAGGGGAGAATATGTGCCTGATTTTTCTATATTAACGAATAACATTGATATGTATTTAGAAGGATTTAAATATACAGTTATGTCTAGTGTAATTGCATTGATAGGTAGTTTTATTTTAGGAGTAATTTTGGCAGTAATGCGTATTGCACCTATTCGTATTTTAAATTGGATAGGATCAGCTTTTGTGGAGTTTGTAAGAAATATTCCACTCGTATTAATTGCATTTATATTCTATTTTGCTTTACCTGTAATAGGAATTACTTTAAATGGTTTTGTAGCAGGAACAGTTACGCTTACGGTATATACGGCAGCTTTTATTGCAGAAGTAATTCGCGCTGGTATTTTATCAGTTGCGAAAGGGCAAATGGAAGCTGCTCGCTCTTCAGGGCTAACGTATGTGCAGGCGATGTATTATGTTGTCTTACCACAAGCTGTGAAAATTGTAATTCCCCCTTTAGGAAACCAGTTTCTCAATTTAGTTAAAAACTCCTCAATACTTGGAATCATTGCTGGTGCTGATTTAATGTATCAAGGAGATTTAATTTCAACGAAGACGTTTGTTACGTTTGATGTTTATATATTTGTCGGGATGTTTTATTTAATATTAACAATTCCGCTCAGTATGCTAGTGCGTTATTTAGAAAAACGCTTAGCAAAGGAGGCGGTGTAAATGGATTTCAAGGGAGCAATTACAGGAGATCATATTCTATTTTTATTAAAAGGATTACTTATAACATTAGAGGTAGCGCTCATAGCAATTGTACTTAGTTTTATTATTGGAAGTGTAATCGGTATATTGCGCTACACGAAAATACCTGTCGTCTCACAAATATTAGGAGTTATAGTTGAAGTGATTCGAAACTTACCACTACTGTTAATTATATTTTTCACGTATTTTGCACTTCCAGAAGCAGGCTTGAAATTAGAAATTATAACAGCTGCAATTGTTGCTTTAACAATATTTGAGGCAGCAATGATATCTGAAATTGTTAGAAGTGGTTTATTGTCTATTGAAAAAGGGCAGGTTGAAGCCGCAAGATCTTCGGGATTAACTTATGTGCAAGCGCTTTGGCATATTATTTTGCCACAAGCATTAAGGAGAATGGTTCCGCCGCTTGTCAGTCAATTTATTTCATTGCTGAAGGATACGTCGCTAGCGGTTGTTATATCACTCCCTGAGCTTATGCATAATGCTCAAATTATTAGCGGGCAAAATGTGAATTACATGATTCCAACATTTATATTAGTAGCTTGTATGTACTTTATCGTAAATTATAGTTTATCAATTTTATCGAGAAGATTAGAACTTCGTTGACTCTTACAATATATGTAAGGGTTTTTTCCTTGTTTCTCCTTATTTTCCTCTAAATAGAATCTAAACCTTGCAATAATTCGATTTTTATATTATTTTATCAGAAAAGTTTTAATTTTATATAGAAAATGTAATCGCTTTCGTGTATATTTTTATTATCAGAAAATTTTAACAAGATATAGGGGTATTGGTAGGGGGAGGATTTAGATGCAGCAACCAACGAATGAGAAATTACATCGCACGATGAAGAGTAGACATTTATTTATGATCGCACTTGGTGGTGTAATCGGAACTGGTTTTTTCTTAGGTTCAGGTTACACTATTAATCAGGCTGGACCAGGGGGAGCCATCCTTTCATATTTAGTAGGCGGATTTATTATGTATTTAACAATGCTTTGTCTTGGAGAGTTAACGGTAGCTATGCCGGTTTCAGGATCTTTCCAAAAGTATGCAACGAAGTTTATTGGACCAGGAACGGGCTTTATGATTGGCTGGTTATATTGGCTTGGCTGGGCAGTAACAGTGGGGCTAGAATTAACGTCAATCGGTTTAATGATGAAAAGATGGTTTCCAAATGTTGATGTTTGGGTATGGTGCCTTGTATTCGGTGTTATTTTATATGCTTCAAACGCAATTTCGGCAAAAAGTTATGCTGAATTAGAATTTTGGTTTTCTAGTATTAAAGTAATTACAATCCTTGCATTTGTCGTTCTTGGTGGTAGTGCATTATTAGGATTTATATCATATGACGGAAAAGAAGCAGCACCTCTTTTCTCTAACTTTGTAAGCGATGGTGGGCTTTTCCCGAATGGACTAGCTGCCGTACTACTTACAATGATTACAGTTAACTTCTCATTCCAAGGAACAGAGTTAATCGGAATTGCAGCGGGAGAAAGTGAAAATCCAGAAAAAACAATTCCACGTGCGATCCGTAATACAGTATGGCGCATTATGTTATTCTTCATTTTAACAATGACGATTTTAGTAGGGTTAATTTCTTGGAAAGAAGCTGGCGTAATTGAAAGTCCATTCGTAGTCGTATTTGATAAAATCGGTATTCCGTATGCAGCTGATATTATGAATTTCGTTATTATTACAGCGTTACTATCTGTAGCGAATTCAGGATTATATGCGGCAACTCGTATACTATGGTCACTTGCAAATGAAGGAATGGCACCAAAGTCTTTCCAAAAAGTAAATAAACGTGGTATTCCAATTACAGCGTTAGTTGTAACAATTGCTGTAGCTGCTTTATCTTTATTAACAAGCTTCCTTGCAGAAGATACAGTATACATGTATTTATTATCGATAGCTGGTTTATCGGCTGTTTCAAGTTGGATCATTATTGCTCTATCGCAACTTCGCTTTAGAAGTCAGTATATAAAAGGCGGGGGAAAGTTAGAGGACTTAAAGTATAGAACACCACTATACCCGATTGTTCCAATTTTAGCTTTAATTACAAATAGCATCGTTGTTATTAGTTTAGCGTTTATTCCTGAACAAAGAATGGCGTTATACTGTGGTATTCCATTTATCATTTTCTGCTATATATATTATTATATTAGTAAGAAACGGCAGAAACCGATGAAAGTGGAGATGGAAAAAACAAATGAAACTAACAATCAAACACGATGATATAGAAGCAGATTTATCGTATGGTCAATTAGCGATTGGAAAAGAAAACGGTTATTCACCGTTACAATTACTCGTTTCTTCTATCGCAGGGTGTAGTGCAATTGTCTTTCGAACGATTTTAGAAAAGAAACGTATTCCATACGATACGTTTACAATCGAAACTGAAATTGGTAGAAGTGAAGCGTTATCGAAGCCAGTTGAAAGTGTTCATTTGCACTATAAAATTAAAGCAGAAAACATTACAGAAGAGCAGCTGGACAAGGCGCTGCAACTTGCAGTGAAAAATTGTACGATTGTTCAATCTGTAAAAGATAGTATAAAAGTTACGGAAACAATTGAACTAATAAAATGAAACATAAAAACGTGAGAATACGGCTCTCACGTTTTTATGTTTTTAATAAAGGAAGAAAGTATGATGGAATGTTTAGGTTGTAAATTAGCAAACGAAGAGGAAAAAATATATAAAATATATAAAGATGACTATGTAACTTGCTTTTTAGATCATGCGCCTTTCTACCCAGGACATACTTTAATTGTGCCAAAGCAACATGTTGTAGAAGTAGATGAATTAAATGATGTTGTAGCAAAATCCGTTATGGATGCTTCTAAGCTTATTGCAAAAGCGATTAAGATAGTATATAAACCTGACGGAGTTACAGTTTGTCAAAATGGTGGAGTATTTAACGAGTTAACACATTATCATATGCATGTCGTACCAAGATATAAAGAGCGTTCGTTTGCTGAGTTTTATATGGTACAACCGGGAGAAAAGAAGAATCATAACTTGGAAGAGACAAAGAATTTGTTAAAAGAAGCGATAGAGCAAATACTGCATATTGAAAAGGTGTAAAAGAATTTTTCTTAGAGATACAGTCAGGAAAATTCTAATATTAAAAAGCCCAATTTCTCAGTTACAATAGAGAAATTGGGCTTTTGTTTATTCTATTATTAAATTTTATCTATAAAAAGATTTTGCAGTGTCACAAAGTACAGTGCTCATTCGTTATATAGAGTGAAAGGAGGAATTATATGAAAGTTACAAACAACGATTATGAAAAGATGGAAGAGCTATATGAGTTGTATGAACAAAAGATTTATTATGTAGCGTATTCTATTTTAAATAATATTCAACAGGCTGAAGATGCGGTTCAAGAGACGTTTATTACTCTTTATAAGAACTTGGAAAAGCTCCATAGCTTGGCTACTCAAGAGCTTAAACGCTACATTTTGAGGGTCGCGAAAAACAAGGCGATTGATAGTTACCGGAAAAACAAACGACATGAAACATTTTTAGAAGAATATGAAAGAGAATCAACAGAAGCAGTAGATGAAAATATTGAAGAGTGGGAAAAACGTAAAATGTCTGAGGTTCAAATTGATGCATTGTTAAAAGAGTTAAATGAGTCTAATAGACAGGTGTTTAAGTACAGAGTCTTCTATAACTTAACGTATCAAGAAATTTCAAGTGTCATGGGGATAACGGAGGCAAATGTCCGCAAGAAGTTTGAACGCGCTCGAAAACGAGTCCAAAATATGATAGGAGGTATACAACATGACGAATTCAAAGAACTCCAAAGAAATATATGAACTTGCTGAAAAAATTGCTTTAGATGATTTTGATAAACTTGAAGAACAACATGAATTTTCACATACATATACGCGCAAAAAGAAATTGTTTATGGAGGAAATGAAGCTGCAAGATGGACAACCGCTGAAAAAGCGTAAAAGACATCGTATGTTAATCGCTGCTGCTTGCTTATTAATCGGCATGCCGACAACCGTTTTTGGAGCAGTAAAAGTCTATAATATGATCGTTCAAAAACAAAATTATGAAGTAAATATTTCAGTAACAAATAAGGACTCGAAAAAGGCTGATAAGTGGTATAAGCTGAAAATCGATAAATTACCAGAAAATATGGAAGCAATTGATGACTCTGCTATGAAATATTCCTTTAAAGATAACTACGCAATGGGTGGATTTTCATTCGTTCTTTGGAGAGTAGGAGGGAATTCAGATTTTCCAACTCTGTACTCGAAAAATTATGAAGAAAAAGAGATAAATGGTAAGAAGGCAGTAATTGTCCATAGAGAAAATGGTAATAAAGATTTAATGTTTAATAGAGTAATTTTTCTCTATTTTGAGGAAGAAGGAATTATGTTACAAAGTTATATTGGAAATGATATAAACGAAGAACAAATGATAGATGTGCTAGGGAGCATTTCACTTGATCCCACGTCAAAAGAAAAGTCATCATATATAAGCGATTATGATAAAAAGTATTTTAGCCAAGAAAGTAAAACAACTAAGGTAATTCCTTTGAAGAAGGATAGCAAACGACTATTTCATATAGGGCAAAAGGCTCCAGTAACGATATCTATGGATAACAGTCAAATTGAATATGTGATAGAAAAAGTTGAAGCCTTTGATTCAATCAAAGATTTTAAACAAGAGAACTTTAATGAAATGGGCTTAGGAATACTAAGCAGGAATCAAGCTTTGGATCAAGCTGGACAATTGATACCATATAGAAGAGATAAATATAAAATTGGAAATGGTAAAGATTCAATTGATCAATTAGTAGAATCAAAATTAATTCATCCTAAATTTGTCTACCTGACAACAAAAGTGAAAAATATAGGTAAACAGGCGACAGAAGAAATCTATATGACTCCATCTATAAAAGTTCTTGAAGATAAAGGAAATGCATGGCAGTATGCTGGGAAAGATGGAATCGCAGAAAAAAATATTATGACAGGCGAAGTTGATTATTTAGAACCTCACGGAGATGGAAAAAGTTTTTACAATATTGGCAGTATCACACCAGGAGAAACGGTAAAAGTTAATTTAGGTTATTTTGTAGATGAAGATAAACTAGACTCGATCTTCCTTGATGCTTTCAATTACAGAGGGATTGGTGACACTGAAAATATGAATTCGAAAAATCGTTGGTGGTTTGATATTCGTCAATAATAAAACAATAGGAACAACAGGACAAAGAAGCTGCTTATATTTAGCAGCTTCTTAGTCTTCATACATATGTAAAACTTCTTTCGCACGCATACGTAAACCATCTATCAATTCTATCGGTTCTAAAACTTTTGCATCTTTTCCGAGTCTATAAAATAAAGGGGTAATAAAATTGATTTCTCCTTTATCAATTGTTGAATGTATATATCCTGTCCCGTTTTCGTTTGTTACAACGAATTCTTCAAGGTAAGGCACGCTTTTACATTGGCGTACGCCTTCTGTTGACAGTAAAACATGTAACTGAGTAGGATTATGTACTACGTGAGAGTTAGAGGCAAACCACTCTTCTAAATTCATGAATGTATCTTCATTTTCTTCCGTTGATAATATAGAAAGAATACGATCGACGCGATACAGTAATGTTTTTTCTACATTAAAATCATAAGCAGGTAAATACCATAAACCATCATGCGCATATACACCGATAGGATGAACGTGTTTTGTTTTGATCCTTGATTTAGATTCGTATTGAAAGTGTAAATTTTTATTTTCAATAGCCGCTGTTAACACTTCGTTTAAAAGTGGTGTCTCAATTGTTCTTTTCGGATTCCAAAAGGCGATATAAGAACGTATTTTGTCAACTTTAGCTTTCGCATCATGTTGTAGGGAGCTATATAGTTTATGTGTAACGGAATTTATTTCTGTGTTAAAAGGCAAGTCTCTGTAGTAGCTTAAAGATTGAAAGGCAAAAAAGATAGAGACTGCTTCTTCTTCGGTAAATAAAATAGGTGGAATTACTCTATTCGTTAATACTTTATATCCTCCGTTGCGACCTTGTTCAGCGTAAATGGGTAATCCCATATCACTTAAATCTAAAATGTATCTATGGACAGTACGAACAGAAATATTAAATTCATCGGCTATTTCTTGAGCTGTAAATGCTTTTTTCGCAGAAGCAAATATAAGAATATCTAATAAGCGTTTAGCTTTTGACAAATGTATCACCTTTTTTCTTTTTAAACATGACATAAATTGTCGTGTTTTATTGTTAGTATATTGTTTACATCATAATGTTATCAAGATGAGGTATAAGGAGGAAAAAATATGTCACGTGAAATAGTTTTATTTATTGCGGCGAGCTTAGATGGATATATTGCGAAAGAAGATGATGATTTACAGTGGTTAATGGAAACCGAAGGAGAGGGAGATAACGGTTATACAGAAATGTACGAAACTATTGATACAATAATTATGGGAAAAAGAACGTATGATTATGTAGTAGAGCATATAGAACCATTCCCGTATTTAGATAAAAAATGTTATGTTTTTTCTAACTCAGAAAAAGGTTCAAACGAACACGTGGAGTTTGTAAATGAAGATGTAGTGGAGTTTACAAAAAGGTTAAAAGCACAAGAAGGATCTAAAATATGGATGGTCGGTGGAGGGAGTCTCTTAAGAGAGTTCTTTAAGAATAATCTAATTGATGAATATGTTGTTACGATTACACCTCACATATTAGGTTCTGGAGTTCCGTTATTTCAAGACAAGAACCCGGAAATTAATTTAACTTTAACGGATACGAAACGTTTTGGGCAATTTGTAAATTTATATTATAAAGTAAAGTGATAAAAAACACGACTATTGATGATAGTCGTGTTTCTTTATGGATGGTAATGAAATTATAAAGCAAGACCCATAATCGACTTCGCTCGTTACAGTAATATTTCCGCCGTGTAGTTCTACAATTTCTTTTACGATAGATAGTCCTAAACCAGTTCCGCCTGTAGCTCGTGTTCTCGCTTTATCAACTCGATAAAAACGATCGAAAATGTGAGGGAGGTCTTCAGGCGGAATACCTTCGCCTTCATCTTCAATTGTAATGAAAATACGTCTATGTTCTTCTGTAACAGAAATGTTTATATGAGAATGTTCTTTTGAATGCCTATAAGCGTTATTTAAAATGTTTATTATAACTTGTTCAAATCGCTGTTCATCTAAGTTTACTACCAGTGTAGGAGGACAAGAGAAAGAAACTTTAATGTACCTTTCTTTATACATAGCGTTAACTTTTTCGGCTATGCGAGTAAGGAAGGTGTGTAAATGTACTTCCTTTACTTGAATAGAAAAGTTATGTTGTTCCATTTGTGCAAGTGAAAATAAATCTTGAACTAAGTTTGTAATGTAATCAGACTCATCTTTTATAATAGATAAATATCGCAAACGTTGCTCAGGAGATGTGGTCTCTTTTAAAGCAATGTCAGCGTAACCTCTTACGTATGTTAATGGTGTTCGTAATTCGTGAGCAACACTTGCTAGAAATTCACTTCGCTCTGTTCTCATATAATGTAAATCATTTGCGAGCGTTTGAATAGATGATGCTAGTTCACCAATTTCATCATTTCGAGTAGTCGTTAATGAAACGGACAAATCGCCTTTACTCATTTTTTCAGTTGCATGTTTCATGTGTAACAATGGTTTTGTTAATAAACGTGATAATAGGAAAATTGTGATGACTGTGAGTAGAAACGTGATGGCGCCAGCAATAATGAATTGTTTCGTTAATCCATTTACCAACTTTTCAATGGATTTTGTTCCAAGAAACATATACACATACCCTTCATGTTTTCCAGCTACTATGATAGGACTAACTGTACATATATAATTAGATGTTTTCCAATGATTTTCTATAATCGCTCCGTTATGGTCTGTTCGAGTCTGCATGCTACTAATGTGATTTTTTATAGTCGTGTTTATTTCGTTAGATTTAGCTAGCACTTCTTTATTTGTATTTGTAATAACGACAGTTGTTTCAGCTTCAGATTCCATTAATGCTACGTGAGAGATGGTTTGCTCATCGTAATATTTTTCAAGTACATCTCGATGACTATTTCCTCGCTTTAATAAAGCTGTCATTTCTTCATTTACTCTAGTGTTTACGAGACTATAATAGAGCAAAATAAAGAGAACACTTTCAATTAAAAGTGTAACAATTAAAAAATAAAATCCGAATTGAATTGAAATTCGTTTCATCGTTTTGCCCCTTACTGTTCAGTATCAACCCATCGATAACCTACTCCATACACGGTTTTTAAATGATGATCAATAGGGAAATTTGCTTTTCGCAATTTATCACGTAAATTACGAATATGCGAATCGACTGTGCGATCTTCTGTATTTGTGTTTAATCCCCAAATTCGTTCGATGAGCTGATCACGGTTTAGTACGTAGTTCACATGGCGTAAAAATAATCCGAGTAAAGAAAATTCAATTGGTGTGAGAAGGAGTTCTTCACTATGGACAGAAACGAAGTGTTTTGTTTCATCCCATACAATACCGTGATATTGGATTTGTTTATGTTCATTTGTACGTCTTAAAACGGCTTCAATTCTTGCGAAAAGTTCTTCTTCATGGAAAGGTTTCGTTACGTAATCATCGGCTCCAAGTTTTAATCCTTGAACGACATCTACTGTTTGATCACGAGCTGTAACCATAATAATAGGAATGTTACTAAAAGATCGGATTTTTTTGCACGTTTCCCATCCGTCCATCTTTGGCATCATAATATCGAGTAAAACAAATTTAAAGTTTCGATTTTCTATATGTAAAATAGCTTCTTCTCCTGAAGTCGCACATACGCAGTTATATCCAATTGGGGTAAGATAAAGCGTTAATAATTCAAGCATTCTCGGTTCATCGTCTACGAGCAGTATATCAATCATAGAGAGCCCTCCATATTTATAATCGTTACTTAAAGTGTAATGCAAAATCATGAAGAAATGGTGCAGATTATGATGCGTCTGCATAATTTCTTCAGAATTGCTTGTTATTGTGGAGTTGAAATTACATTTTAGGTAATCATATTGGCTCAAAAATGATTAATACGGAGGCGGTATAGTGAAAAAAATGACCCGAATTTTTGGGATAACAATAATTACAGCAGTTGGTCTTGCTGCATGCGGACAAACGAATACAGACCATAAAAACCATGAATCTACAAAAGAGAAGAAAACAGAGCAAAAGGAAATGAAAATGAATCAGGAGGTAACGGCGCCAAAAGAAATGAACGAAGGTGCATCTAATGATTTATTAACGACAAGTCTAAAAAATGTGACGAGGTTAAATACAAATGACCCCCTAAAAATGGCAGTATTAACTTCGCAAACGATATGGCCAGCAACTCATAAGGAGAACCAGCCAGGTGCTGTTATTTTAGTACCAGCAAGCGAGTGGCAATTAGGTATTGCGAGTGCAGACCTTATTCATCATCCGAATAACGGGCCGATTTTATTTATAGAAAAAGAAAAGATACCGGAAATGACGTTAAAAGAAATAAAACGATTAAATCCAATCGGAACGAAAGACGGAACACAAATTATGGTGATGGGAGATGTAGGTACTAGCGCGCTTGAACAATTAAAAGGTTATAAAGTAAAACAAATAAAAGAAACGGACCCAGCTATATTTGCGAAGGATGTTGATAAGGAGTATGCCGATATAACAGGAAGCTACCCAAATAGTGTTATTATTGGTTCGTCTGCAGAAGAAGGCCGTTTATATACAACACCCGCTGTAAATTGGATTTCTCATATGCCGGAACCACTACTCTATACAGAAAAGAATAAAGTGCCAGAAGCGACAATAGAGGCATTAAAAATGAGAAAAGACAAAGCAAATATATATGTATTAGGGCCAGAAAAAATTGTTTCAAAAGAAGTGGAAAAAGAGCTGAGCAAATACGGGAAAGTAACGCGTATTAGTGGAGAGACTCCAACAGAAAATTCGGTTGCGTTTGCGAAATTTAAAGATGAAAAAACAAAATTTGGCTGGGGATTCACAAAACCTGGTCACGGTTTATCATTTGTTTCAAGCAAAACACCAGATTTAGCAGTTGCTGGGGCACCTTTTTCACATATGGGTAAACACGCACCTGTTGTCTTGTTAGAAGAAGGGAAAGCTTCACAACCAGTGTATGACTTCCTTGCAAGCATTCAGCCGAAGTTTAAAGATGATCCAACACTTGGACCATATAATCATGGCTTCTTATTAGGAAGTACGAGTGATATTTCATTTGAAACACAAGGAATACTAGATGAGAGGTTAGAAATTGTTCAGGAAAGTGGTCAAGGACACGGTGGACATTAATGAAATGAGCAAAGACGCTACTGATATAGCGTCTTTTTTTATTTTCCTCGACAAAATATGACAAAAAAGTTGTAACTGTTTCTGTTATGATAGTTTCGGAAATCTTACATTTTACATAATCGGAGGAAAAGAAATGTATAAAAAATTGGGTACTATTGCTTTAACAGGTGCACTTGCTTTTAGTTTATCTGCTTGTGGTGAAACTGAAGTTAAAGAAGTGAGTAAAAACGATGCTCCTAAACAGGCTGAAAAGAAAGATAAAAAGGAAAAAGCTGAAAGCAAGATTTATAAAATTGGAGATACGGTAGAAGTTAATGGCTTACAACTTACTTTCAGTTCAGCTAAATTCGTTGAGCCTAACGAATACGTAAAAGCTGAAAAAGGGAAAGTACTAGAAATCGCTTTTAATGCTAAAAATAATGGCAAAAAAGATATATATTTTGGAACTTCTGAATTAAAAATTGCTGATACTAACGGCAACCAATTCAAAGAGTACTTTGGTGGGGAAAATACGTTTATAAACGAAAATATTGCGCCAGGTAACCAAATTACAAACAAAATGTTATTTGATGTACCAGAAGGCGATAAGTTTGTTGGTACATTTAAACCTACATTTACATTTGACGAGAAATCAGTGAAATTTGAATTTGAAGTTGCTAAATAAGGAGAGATTAAAATGAAGAGAACAGCTGAATTTGTATTAGGTCTTATTGGAGGTATTTTTGGTATTATTTGTGCATTTGTTGCTTTATTGATCGGCGGTATGGGAGCTGCTTTTGAAGCTGATGGAGCGAATACTGTTATTGGTTTAGGTTGGGGAGCTGTGGCTCTATCAATCTTAGGAATTGTTGGATCCGTTATGGTAAGAAGTAAAGCGAAGGTTGGCGGTATTATGATGACTGTGGCTGCTATCGGTGGATTTATTTGTATTTCTATAATTTACTTATTACCAGGCGTATTATTATTAATCGGTGGGTTAATGGGCATATTCCGTAAGGATAAAGCAACTGTATCTGCATAAAATGAGCACTCGAAAGAGTGCTTTTACTAATTTCATTAAATTAGCATAAACTCCTCTAATCCTAAACCCTCAAAACTAAACCTCATATATGAAGTGGAAATATCTATAGAACTGTAAATGAATTTCCTTGGTAGCTAATATCTTGATCCTTGGACTATTCAATTAAATGAGCTGAATTACATGTGCATTTTGCATCCATCCAAACAAAGTTCTCTTCATTTGACATACGGTAGAATCCGAAATCATTGTACGATAAGTCAACAATAGGTAATAGTATATTTAAAGTCTTCCTGATATTCTCAGAAAAGAAGCTACGAAGGTAATATCTTTTTTAGGAAACTTTTACATAGTAAAAAATCTTCTACTCGTTATATAATAGCTTTCGTGCAGTCGGCTGATTTTCTTATGGAGAAAATCAAATGATAAAGGAGTAGAGGAGTGGTATTTTGTTTCAAACGATAAAAAATGATTGGTTTTCTAATTTGAGAGGGGACGTGTTATCAGGAATTGTCGTTGCTTTAGCATTAATTCCTGAAGCGATAGCCTTCTCTGTTATCGCTGGTGTGGATCCGACCGTTGGACTATACGCAGCCTTTTGTATTGCAGTTACCATTTCATTTGTTGGCGGAAGAACTGGGATGATTTCAGCTGCAACAGGTGCAATGGCATTATTAATGGTGACGCTCGTTAAAGATCATGGTTTGCAATATTTATTTGCTACAACAATATTAACAGGTATTGTCCAAATTATTTTTGGCGTGTTCAAACTGAGTTCATTTATGAAGTTTGTCCCTAAGTCAGTTATGAGTGGTTTTTTAAATGCCCTTGGAATTTTAGTTTTTACAGCGCAATTACCGCATTTTAAAAATGCAAATTGGAAAATGTATGCACTTGTCGCATTAGGTCTTGTAATTATATATGTATTTCCACGTGTTACGACGGCTGTCCCGTCTACACTGATTTCCATTATTATTGTGACGAGTATTGCACTTATGAGCGGATTACAGTTGAAAACAGTAGGGGATATGGGAAGCTTGCCGAAAGAATTACCATTCTTTAGCATTCCTGACGTGCCTTTTACAGTTGAGACATTAGGGATTATTTTACCGTATGCAGTTATGCTTGCAATTATCGGTTTACTAGAATCATTATTAACAGCTTCAGTTTTAGATGATATGACGCATACGGAAAGTAATAAGCATAAAGAGGCACGCGGTCAAGGGATCGCAAACATTGTTGCTGGTTTCTTCGGAGGAATGGCAGGTTGTGCAATGATCGGTCAATCTGTTATTAATATTAAATCAGGTGGACGAGGTCGCCTATCAACATTTGTAGCGGGCGGATTTTTAATCGTATTACTATTTGTTTTAGGAGATTATGTCGTTCATATTCCGATGGCAGCTTTAGTTGCAGTTATGATTATGGTTTCAATCGGAACGTTTGATTGGAACTCTGTAACAACAATTCATAAAGTACCAAAAGGAAACGCATTTGTTATGATCGTAACAGTTGTGATTGTCCTAATTACACATAATTTAGCATTAGGTGTAATTATCGGAACAGTAATTAGTGCGGTTTTATTTGCATTCAATATGGCAAAGATTCACGTGAAACATTTATATATTGAAAATAAGAAAATATACGAAATTCACGGTCAACTTTTTTTTGCATCTACAGCCGACTTTATAAATAATTTTTCATTTAATGAAGATGTAAAAGAAATCGAAATGAACTTTACTCATGCGCACGTATGGGATGATTCGGCAGTGGCATCAATTGATAAAGTTATCATGAAGTATGAACAAAGTGGTGTGAAAGTAACTATAACAGGATTAAATGAACGTAGTTCAAAACTTGTTGCAAATTTAGCTACTTATAATAAAAGAATTGCTAGTTAAAAGCCTCCTTTTTAGGGGGCTTTATTATATAATACGAATAGGATAACGAAAAGGGGATTCAGCATATGTACAAACAAATTATATTAGCATGTGACGGTTCTGAACATGCACTTCGAGCAGCGGAGCATGCAACCTATATTGCGAAATGTAGCGAAGAAACAAATGTTGAAGTTGTGTACGTAGTAGATAATAGAACGGCAAAATCAGATATTATACAAGGTCAAACAGATTTAGAAACAATATCGGCTAGTCGAAAAGATAAATTAAAAGAGATTGAAGGTTTATTAAAGAAAGAGAACATTTCTTATACAATTACGATATTACATGGTGATCCTGGAGATACAATTGTTCAATATGTAAATACAGGAGATATAGATCTTGTCATTGCTGGAAGTAGAGGGCTCAATACACTGCAAGAAATGGTGCTGGGAAGTGTAAGTCATAAAATAGCAAAGCGTGTGAAATGTCCAGTGATGATTGTAAAATGAAATAGAATGTAACGAAGACCTTAGTATAACTGAGGTCTTTTTTTATGTATAAATGACTCTTATTTGTGGAAATACTAGATATATAAGTTGAAAAGATGTTAACTTACAAATTTGTAAGTTAGTTGTTAGAGAAATCGATGTTATGAAATTTTTCCCATTGGTAAAATAAAAGTATCAAAGGGGAGATAGGGAGGATGGAAGCAATGAAATCATTTCAAAATTTGTCATATAGCCAAGGTGTCAGTCTTATTTGTTTAGGGGGATTTGCTGCATCTGTTACGTTAGCTGTTTTAATAAAGGTGTTTCATCAAATCTTTTAATCTTATAGTAGGGAAGGAATTGGTTGTTATCATTAGTAGGAACAGCAATGAAAATAAAAAATAGCTCTTAGCATGTATGTAAATGCTAAGAGCTATTTTTATGCTTGTTATATATTATTTAAGCTTGCTTTTGTTTTACTGACCCTGTATTTAAAGTAAGAGCAAGGAAGAACATTGCAAGTACACAAGATGCAAGTAATAAGATGAATCCGCCATCCCATCCGAATGCATCCACGATAAAGCCCATAGCTGCACTAGCGAAAGCGGCTCCGCCTAAGTAACCGAAGAATCCAGTTAAGCCTGCTGCAGTTCCAGCAGCTTTCTTTGGTGCTAAATCTAGAGCGTGTAGACCAATTAACATAACCGGTCCGTAAATTAAAAATCCAATTGCGACAAGTGCGATACTATCAACCATTGGATTACCAGGAGGGTTTAACCAGTAAACAAGAACTGCGATAAATACACCGACCATAAATAAAATACCAGCAGGTGCACGACGTCCTTTAAATAGTTTATCACTCATCCATCCGCAAAGAAGTGTACCTGGAATACCAGCCCATTCATATAGAGCGTAAGCAGTACGTGAGCTACTATGAGTAAAGCTTTTTTCTTCTACTAAATAAGTAGGAGCCCAGTCTACAACTCCGTAACGTACGAAATATACGAAAACGTTCGCAATAGCGATGTACCATAAAAACTTATTGTTTAATACGTATTTAAATAAAATTTCCTTTACTGAAAGCTCGCGTTCGCGATCTTTTACTTTTTCATCTGGTGGATATTCCCCAGTATGTTCTTCAATAGAAGGTAACCCACAAGATTGAGGCGTATCTTTCATCGTAATTAATACATAAATACCAACTAAAATTGAAAGAATACCTGGGAAGTAAAAAATACTTTTCCAGTCATCTGCGAAGAAGTATAAGCCTAATGTTACAAGTGAAGGCATAAGCGCTCCGCCAACATTATGAGCGACGTTCCAAATAGACATTTTTGTACCACGTTCGCTAATAGAGAACCAGTGAACCATCGTACGACCACAAGGAGGCCATCCCATACCTTGTACCCATCCATTTAAAAACTGAAGTACAAACATAAGTATAATGCTCGTTGTAATGAAAGAAAATGAGCCGAAAATAATATTAATGATACCTGATAAAAATAGCCCAGCTGCTAAAAAGTAGCGAGGATTACAACGATCGGATACGATACCCATAAGAAATTTACTTAATCCGTAAGCGATAGAAACTGCTGAAAGGATAACCCCAAGTTCCCCTTTACTAAAGCCTTGCTCGATTAAGTATGGCATTGCTAGTGAAAAGTTTTTTCGAACAAAGTAGTAACCTGCATAACCGATGAAGATACCTAAGAATACTTGTAAACGTAATTTACGGTATTCGCTATCAACGCGATCAGCTGGTAAGCGTTCCGCATGGGGCGCAGGTTTAAATAATTGTGTGAAAAACATAAAATGAAAATCCTCCCCTAATTAATTCGAAGCGTTTTAAGACAGAGAACATAAAAAGGCCATGAAATATAAAAAAGTTTCCTCTTTTATGATTCATAGCCGTGTACTCCGTTTCTCCGTGACTGTCAATATTAACTTCGTCGAAAATTATACAACTTTGTGACAAAAATGTAAACGTTTTTATGAATAAAAGTATTGACGGATTTTGTTCGTGGGATTAATATTTAAATACATTAAATATTTTATTGTTTAAATAAGAGGTGGATAACATGCCAAATGATATGACGCATATCGATAAAATTCAAGCTCTTGCCTTTTCGATTGGAAAGAAAATGCAGACGGAGTTATTAGAACAAATGCAAGCGACAGGACTTACACCACCGCAGTTTTATATTTTAAAGATTTTAGATCATTATGGGGCTTCAAGAGCGACAACATTAGCGAAAAAGATGTATGTGAAGCCTAGCGCGATTACAGTGATGATTGATCGTCTAATCGATCAAGAACTTGTAGAACGCTATCACGACAAAGATGACCGTCGCGTTGTCATCATCGAGTTAACAAAAAAGGGGAAAGCTAGAGTAGAAGAGGCAATGACAGCTCGTAACGAGCATATTGCAAAATACTTTTCACATTTAGAGTTGCAAGAAAGAGAAGATTTATTACGTCTCTTTGAGAAGTTAGAAACCATTATTTGCGGGACACAAGAGAAAAAAGAGAATAACTAAGAGGAATTGAGGAGATTACATGGAGCAACAAGAAAATCAAAATAGAAAGTTGTTGTTAATCGGTTTAATTATCGCGATGCTATTTGCTGCATTAGATGGAACAATTGTTGGTACAGCAATGCCACGTATCGTCGGTGACCTAGGTGGATTAAGTTTAATGACATGGTTAACAACAGCTTATATGTTAACATCAACGACAGTTGTACCAATTGCAGGTAAATTAGCGGATTTACTTGGTCGTCGTAACGTATATATAACAGGGCTAGTTATTTTCATGATTGGTTCGGCGTTATGTGGTATGGCAAATGGTATGACAGAATTAATTATTTTCCGTGGTATTCAAGGTCTTGGTGGCGGTATTATGATGCCAATGGCTATGATTATTATTGGAGATATGTTCACGGGGAAAGAACGTGCAAAATGGCAAGGTATTTTTGGTGCGTTATACGGCCTTGCTTCTGTAATTGGACCACAAGTTGGTGGTTGGATTGTAGATGCAGTGAACTGGAGATGGGTATTCTACATTAACTTACCGGTTGGTATTTTAGCAACAATCTTTATTGCAATGGGATTAAAATCGCATAAACAAACAGGACCAATTAAAATTGATATCGCTGGAATCTTTACGATGATTCTCGGTGTTGTAAGTTTATTACTTGCGCTAACGTTTGGCGGAAAAGATTATGCATGGGATTCTTGGCAAATTATCGGTTTATTTGCACTAGCTGTAATTGGTATCGTTAGCTTTGTTATCGTTGAAACGAAAGCTGAAGAGCCAATTTTACCAATGCATTTCTTTAAAAATCGCACATTTACAATACTGAATGCGATTGGATTCTTTATGAGTATTGGAATGTTCGGCGCGATTATGTTCGTACCATTCTTCATGCAAGGTATTGTAGGAGTAAGTGCTGCTGAATCAGGAACAATTATGACTCCAATGATGATTACAATGATTGTGATGAGTATTATCGGTGGGCAACTTGTATTAAAAGTTGGTGTAAAACCACAAATTATCGCAGGTATGCTTATTATGGCCGGTGGTTTCTGGTTATTAACAACGATGGATATGCACACAACGAAGCTTACAGCTACTTCTTATATGATGGTTATCGGTTTAGGAATGGGTCTTGTAATGCCGACATTAACATTAGCGTTACAAGAAAGCTTCCCGAAAAAAGACCTTGGTGTTGTAACATCATCAAGTCAGTTCTTCCGACAAATCGGTGGTACATTTGGTATTACAATTTTAGGATCAATTATGAATAACACTTCAGGTACGACATTAACAAAGAATTTAGTACCTGTATTAGATACATTCCCGAAAGAAGCGGGACAAATGGTAACGAAATTTAAAGATATGATTCACACAGATCCACAAGGTTTATATTCGATGCTATTTAGCCCAGAGGCATTAAAACAAATGCCAGAAGCGTTCGCTAACAGTATTGTACCTATTTTGAAAAACTCTTTAGTAGACTCGCTTCATACTGTATTCTTAACAGGATTAGTATTTATCGTAGTAGGTGCTATCTTTACGATTTTCTTACAAAAAATTAAATTATCAGATCGTAAAAAAGATGCTAAAGAGCCTGTTGTAGAAGAAAAAGAAAAAACTGTATCATACTCGTAATGAAGAAGCATCGCCTTATGGCGGTGCTTTTTTGAGTATAACCTTAAAAGCTTTTTAGTGAGAAATGATTGACGTATTTTTAGAAATACGTTATATTATTTTATGTAAACGGTTACATGAAATGAGGAGAAAAGAGAATGAGTACGATCAAAGACGTTGCGAAATTAGCGGGAGTATCTGTTGCGACCGTTTCCAGAGTTCTAAATAAAAATGGATATGTTCACGAAGATACATTAAAAAAGGTAGAACGTGCAATTGAGATGTTAGATTATAAGCCTAGTACAGTAGCGCGTTCACTGTATAATAAAAAGTCTCGTTTAATTGGCTTAGTTGTTCCAAATATCGTGAATCCATTCTTTCCGGAAGTTGCACGTGCCGTAGAAGATGTAGCACATAAACAAGGTTACACAGTTGTCCTTTGTAACTCTGATGAAAGTTTAGAAAAAGAGAAACAATATATTGATGTGCTTAGACAAAATAATGTAGATGGATTTATTGTAGCAACGAATCCACAAAATAGTGTTAATTACATGAATGTATCTGTTCCAGTTGTTGCGATTGACCGTATGTTTAATGAGCGTATTCCTACTGTATATGCAGATAACTATGCAGGAAGTCAGGCTGCGACAAAGTTGTTACTAGATAAAGGATGTAAACATATTGCACATATTCGCGGTCCACGTGATGTGAGTACTGCAAATGAACGCTTTGAAGGTTTTGTAGACGTTATTACGCAAAATAATCTTTCGTATATGATTGCAGAGAGTACGTTTGATCCAGCAAATAGTGAGCTTGTAGCGATGGAATTATTAGAAGAATACCCGCATATTGATGGTATTGTTGCTGGGAATGATTTAATTGCGATCGGTATTGTAAAGGCTGCACTTCAAAAGGGGATTGTCATTCCAAATGATTTACAAATTATCGGATTTGATGGCATTTCTTTAACGGAAATGATGTATCCATCTATTACAACAGTTGCACAACCGATATATGAAATGGGGAAAATTGCAACAGAGTTGTTGTTAGAGCAAATGGAAGGAAATACATTAGAAGAGAAACATTATCGTTTGCCGATTGAAATTATAGAACGAAATACAACAAAGTAAGGAGATGAAACAGATGCCAAATATTGCAGTAGTAGGGAGCATTTCAATGGACTTAGTGGCTGTTTCAAAAAAACGGCCGAAAGCAGGAGAAACAGTAATTGGTGAAGCGTTTCATACAATTCCAGGAGGGAAAGGAGCAAACCAAGCAGTTGCTGCAGCTAGATTAGGAGCAAATGTAGCAATGGTTGGAGCGGTAGGAAATGATGATTATGGAACAGTAGTTAGAAAAAATCTAGAGAACGAACGCATTTTTATCGATTATGTGGTACCGGTTACAGATAGAACGACAGGAATTGCTCATATCGTTTTAGCAGAAGAAGATAACAGTATTGTTGTCGTACAAGGGGCAAATGCTCTTGTAAATAAGTCAGTTGTAGATCGCTCCAAAGATCTTCTTGTAAAAGCGGATATGGTTGTTCTTCAACTAGAAATTCCACTTGAAACAGTAAAATATGTATTGGCTATTTGTGAGGAACATAATATTCCTGTTATGTTGAATCCAGCGCCAGCACAAGTTTTATCAGAAGGAATTTTAGAAAAGGCGACTTATATTACGCCAAATGAACATGAGTGCCGCATCGTATTAGATGATTTTACATCACCAATTGAAGATTTATTGGAGAAGTATCCCAATAAATTATTGATGACAGAAGGTTCTAACGGTGTTCGTTTCCATAATGGCACGGAGATTGTACATGTTCCTAGCATTGCTGTTGATGTAGTGGATACAACTGGAGCTGGTGATACATTTAATGGTGCGTTAGCAGTTGCACTTTCTGAAGGAGAGACACTTCAAAAAGCAATTCGTTTCGCGAATATTGCCGGTGGTCTTTCTGTAACGAAACTTGGGGCGCAAGGCGGCATGCCAACGAGAGATAAAGTACGTGAAGTGCAGGTGATTGTTGGATGAAGAAACACGGCGTATTAAACAGTGAGATTGCATCAATCCTTGCTTTACTTGGGCATACGGATACGATTGTAATTGCTGATTGCGGTTTACCAATTCCTGACGGAGTAAAAAGAATTGATTTAGCTGTTGAAATTGGAAAACCTAGCTTTTTAGATGTATTGCAAGTGGTAGCTGATGATATGGCAATCGAAAAAGTGACGTTAGCAGAAGAAGTTATTATAAATAATGCGGAAGTAAATAAAGAAATAGAGCAGAAATTAATAGAGCCAGCATTTGAGTATGTATCTCATGAGCAATTTAAAGAGCATACAAAGAAAGCGAAGGCGATTATTCGTACAGGCGAGGCTACGCCTTATGCAAATGTAATTTTACATGCAGGCGTGATTTTTTAATAAAGGGAAGTGATGGGAATGCATATTGAAATGAAAAACATTTCAAAGGCGTTCAATGGAAATCCTGTTTTGAAGAATGCACAGTTTATGATTGAAACAGGAGAAGTCCATGCATTGATGGGGGAAAATGGAGCGGGTAAATCAACGCTCATGAAGATTTTAACAGGTGTATACAAAAAAGATGGTGGGACAATCACGATCGATGGGCAAGAGCGCACCTTTAAAAATGCGAAAGAAGCTGAAGAGTACGGCATCGCATTTATACATCAAGAACTAAACATATTGCCGAATTTAACAGTAGCTGAAAATATGTTTCTCGGCAAAGAGTTAATGTATGGGAAAACAGGTATTTTACGCACTCGACAAATGAACGCGATTGCGCAGCAGCAACTAGCGGAGTTAGGGTTGCATGTAAGAGGCGCTATGTTAGCAGAGGAATTATCGGTTGGACAACAGCAAATTATCGAAATTGCGAAAGCATTAATGACAAACGCGAGCGTTATTATTATGGATGAACCTACTGCGGCACTGACGGATCGTGAAATCGAAACGCTCTTTACAGTAATCAATAAGTTACGTAAAGAAGGTGTTTCATTCGTGTACATTTCGCATCGTATGGAAGAGATTTTCTCAATATGTGATGCTATTACGATTTTGCGTGATGGAGAATTCGTCGGAAAGAGATTAATTCCAGAAACATCATTTGATGAAGTAGTGAGTATGATGGTGGGGCGCAGCATTGGTGAACGTTACCCAGAGCGAAATAGTCAAATTGGTGATGTCATTTTTGAAATGCGTAACGGAACGAAGAAAGGGAAATTTGAAAATGTTTCGTTTCAAGTGAGGAAAGGTGAAATCCTTGGTGTAGCTGGTTTGATGGGGGCTGGTCGCACTGATATTATGAAAGCGATATTTGGTTATGAACCTTTAGACTCTGGACAAATTTTTATAAATGGACAAGAAGTAAAGATTGATAGTCCAATAGATGCAATTAGACAAAGAATTGCTTTCATTACAGAAGATAGAAAGTCTGAAGGATTAGTGTTAGATTTTTCAATTCGAGAAAATTTAGCTTTACCAAATTTAGAAAGTCTTTCAAAGGGAAGTGTTCTAAGCAACGAGCTAGAACAACAGTTTACGGCGGATATGATGAAACTTCTTAATGTGAAAGCATCTAGCGGAGAGCAGGCAGTGAAATCTCTTTCTGGTGGAAATCAGCAAAAGGTTGTAATCGCAAAATGGCTAGGCATTCATCCGCAGTTACTCATTTTAGATGAACCAACAAGGGGTGTTGATGTTGGAGCGAAAAAAGAAATTTACTCTATTATGAATAAGCTTACGGAGCAAGGAGATGCCGTTATTATGGTATCATCTGAGCTTCCAGAAGTTTTAGGGATGAGTGATCGTGTTCTTGTTATTCATGAAGGAAAAGTAGGCGGAATTTTAGGGAAAGATGAGGCATCACAAGAGTCTATTATGGCACTAGCTACAGGGGGAGAGTAAGGATGACTAAGAAGGGGAATGTATTACAACAACTCGGTTCTTTAATCGGTTTAGTATTAATTATCGTCGTAATTACAGCTTTAAATCCAGCGTTTATTGAAATTCCAAATTTATTTAATATACTGCGTCAAGTATCGATTAATGCGCTTATTGCATTCGGAATGACCTTCGTAATTTTAACAGGGGGTATTGACTTATCGGTAGGTTCTATTTTAGCATTATCAAGTGCACTTGTTGCTGGAATGATGGCAAGTGGCATGGATCCGTTCCTTGCAATGGCAGTTGGATTATTAGCAGGTCTTGTAATGGGAATTGTAAACGGTATCATCATTGCGAAAGGAAAAGTAGCTCCATTTATTGCAACTTTGGCAACAATGACTATTTTTCGTGGGTTGACGCTTGTTTATATGGACGGACGTCCGATCACTGGTCTTGGTGATCATTTAATGTTCCAAATGTTTGGCCGCGGTTATTTTCTTGGTATTCCGGTACCAGCTGTTACAATGATGATCGCTTTCGCAGTACTGTACTTCATTTTGAAGAAAACGACATTTGGTCGCCGTACATTTGCAATTGGTGGAAATGAAGAAGCAGCAGCACTATCAGGTATTAATGTTACGAGAATTAAAGTAATGATTTACGGTCTTTCCGGAATTTTGGCAGCGCTTGCAGGTATTGTCTTAACATCACGATTAGATTCTGCACAGCCGACTGCAGGTACTTCTTATGAATTAGATGCAATTGCAGCAGTTGTATTAGGTGGAACAAGTCTTTCTGGGGGAAGAGGATGGATTGTTGGTACATTCATCGGTGTACTTATTATCGGTGTATTAAATAACGGTTTAAATTTATTAGGTGTATCTTCTTTCTTCCAACAAGTTGTAAAAGGACTTGTAATCTTACTAGCTGTATTAATTGATCGCAGAAAAGAAGCGTAATGGAGGGACAGTTCATGAAGAAATGGTTACTTATACTCGTTGCATGTATTATGGTCATTACTGCTGGTTGTTCAATGGAACCGCCAGAATGGGCAAAGGATTCTAGCGATAAAGGTCGAAATAAAACTATTAAAGTTGGATTCTCTGTTTCAACTTTAAATAATCCCTTTTTTGTAACTTTGAAAAAGGGTGCAGAAAAGAAAGCGAAAGATAGTGGCATCGAATTAATTGCTGTTGATGCACAAAATGATGCAGCAAAGCAAACGAACGATGTTGAAGATTTAATTCAAAAGGGTGTCGATGTAGTTGTTATTAATCCGACCGATTCAGATGCTGTTGCTTCAGCAGTAAGTGCGGCAAATGCAGCAAATGTTCCTGTTATTACAGTAGACCGCGTTGCGAATTCAGGTAAGGTTGTTTCTCACATTGCTTCTAACAATATCGAAGGTGGTCAAATGGCTAGTGATTACATTCGTGAATTAGTTGGCGAAGGAGCAAACGTTGCTGAGTTAGAAGGAATCCCTGGGTCTTCCGCTGCTCGTGAACGTGGGAAAGGATTCCATAACGTAGCCGATAAGTCTTTAAAAGTAGTTGCAAAACAAGCAGCTGATTTTGATAGAGCGAAAGGATTATCTGTTATGGAAAACATTTTGCAAGCAAATGGTGATATTAAAGCCGTGTTTGCGCATAACGATGAGATGGCATTAGGTGCACTTGAAGCATTGAAGTCTGCTGGAAAAACAGATGTAGTCGTTGTTGGATTTGATGCAACAGACGATGCAGTGAAAGCGGTTAACGATGGGCGTATGGCTGCAACAGTCGCTCAAAAACCGGAATTAATCGGGGAGAAGGCGATGCAAACAGCAAAAGAGATAACACAAGGTAAAAAAGTGGACAAATCTATTCCGATTGAATTAGAGCTTATTAAGAAAAATAAATAAATATAAAATGAAAATTAGGAAGGAAGAACAACAAATGAAATTCTTTATTGATACAGCAAACGTTAACGAAATTAAAGAGGCAAATGAATTAGGTGTATTAGCTGGAGTAACGACAAATCCATCACTTGTAGCAAAAGAAGGCGTAGACTTCCACGAACGCATTCGTGAAATTTGCAACGTTGTAGAAGGACCTGTAAGTGCAGAAGTAATTAGCTTAGAAGCTGATAAGATGATTGAAGAAGGAAAAGAACTAGCGAAGATTGCTCCAAACGTTGTAGTAAAAGTTCCAATGACAACAGAAGGTTTAAAAGCAGTAAAAGCGTTCTCTGATTTAGGAATTCGTACAAACGTTACATTAGTGTTCTCAGCAGTTCAAGCATTACTTGCAGCTCGTGCTGGTGCAACATACGTTTCACCATTCTTAGGTCGCTTAGACGATATCGGTCATAACGGTATGGACTTAATTCGTCAAATCGCAGAAATCTTTGCAATTCATGGCATCGAAACAGAAATCATTGCAGCATCTGTACGTCACAGTGTTCACGTAACTGACGCAGCATTAAACGGTGCACATATTGCAACAATCCCAGCAAACGTAATTGCTTCATTAGTGAAGCACCCATTAACAGATCAAGGAATTGAGAAATTCTTAGCTGATTGGGAAAAAACACAAGAGAAATAATAGAAAAGCAAGAATCCTAGTTTAATTGACTAGGATTCTTTTTTTATTTAAAAGAATTTTCATGCAATTTTGCATATTGTCTTTTAAATTTGTTATATAAGATATTTAATATATATCACATAACTCTTTATTTTTCATATTTCGACATAAAGTGAAACTTTAATCAGTGGGGGCTTTGTTCATCCCCCCACTGATTATTAATTGAACCAAGGGATAAAAAGATAGAGGGTCTGACCAGAAAACTGGAGGGCATGATTCTATAACAAAAAGCTTAATGTTTATAGAATTATGTCTTTTTATATAGGGAGGGTAGTAAACAGAGATTTCGACAAAAACGCACCAATTTATCTGAATTTTAAGTTTTATAAAAGGGGAGAAATGGAATGAGAAGAAAAGCACCATTTAAAGTGTTGTCATCATTAGCAATTGCGGCAATTATCGGATGTACATCTGTAATGAGTGCTCCGTTAGCATATGCAGAAACGGCAGCAAAAAAGAAAGATAATGTATCTACAACACCAATTGATTACAATTTAATTCAAGAAGATCGTTTAGCGGAAGCACTGAAAGAAAGAGGAACAATTAATCCATCATCTTCTAAAGAAGAGACGAAAAAAGCTGTTGAGCAATATATTGAAAAGAAACAAGGAGATCAGGCGAATAAAGAAATTCTTCCAGATGCTCACTCACAAGAAACGTCTGATTTCACAAAAAAAGTAAAAGAGAAAAAGATGGAAGAAAAGGAAAATGTAAAAAAGGCTGAAAAAAATGTTAGCCTTGAGCAAAAGCCAGAACCAAATAAAAATCAATTGAATGGGCAAGTTCCAACTTCAAAAGCAAAGCAAGCTCCATATAAGGGATCTGTTCGATCAGATAAAGTATTAGTGCTACTCGTTGAATTTAGTGATTATAAACATAATAATATTGATCAAACACCAGGTTATATGTATTCGAAAGACTTTAGTAGAGAACATTATCAAAAGATGTTGTTCGGTAATGAGCCGTATACTTTATTTGATGGTTCAAAAGTAAAAACGTTTAAACAATACTATGAAGAGCAGTCTGGTGGTAGTTATACGACAGATGGATATGTAACGGAGTGGCTAACTGTTCCAGGAAAAGCATCTGATTATGGAGCTGATGGTAGCAGTGGGCACGATAATAAAGGTCCGAAAGGTGCACGTGATTTAGTGAAAGAAGCTTTGCATGCAGCTGCTGAGAAAGGACTAGATTTATCCCAGTTTGATCAATTTGATAGATATGATACAAACGGGGACGGGAATCAAAATGAACCTGACGGTGTAATTGATCATTTAATGGTAATCCATGCTGGTGTTGGTCAAGAAGCTGGTGGCGGTAAATTAGGTGATGATGCGATCTGGTCACATCGTTCAAAATTAGCAGTAGATCCAGTAGCGATTGAAGGTACGAAATCAAAGGTAGATTACTTTGGTGGTAAAGTAGCAGCACATGATTACACAATTGAACCAGAAGATGGAGCTGTAGGTGTGTTTGCACATGAATTTGGACATGATCTTGGATTACCAGATGAATATGACACGAAATATACTGGAAATGGTTCACCAGTCGAAGCTTGGTCATTAATGAGTGGAGGTAGTTGGACAGGGAAAATCGCAGGAACAGAGCCGACTAGTTTTTCACCACAAAATAAAGACTTCTTACAAAAGAATATGGGTGGCAACTGGGCAAAAATATTAGAAGTAGATTACGATAAAATTAAGAGTGGTGTGGGAGTTCCTACCTATATTGATCAAAGTGTTACGAAATCAAATCGTCCAGGCGTTGTACGTGTTAACTTACCAGGTAAAAGTGTTGAAACGATTAAACCGGAGTTTGGAAAGCATGCATATTATAGTACAAGAGGCGATGATATGCATACAACGTTAGAGACACCATTCTTTGATTTAACAAAGGGAACAAATGCAAAATTCGATTATAAAGCAAATTATGAGTTAGAAGCAGAGTGCGATTTCGTCGAAGTACATGCAGTAACAGAAGATGGAACGAAGACGTTAATTGATAGACTTGGAGAAAAAGTAGTCCAAGGAGATAAAGATACAACAGATGGGAAATGGATTGATAAATCATATGATTTAAGTCAATTTAAAGGCAAAAAAGTGAAACTACAATTCGACTATATTACAGATCCGGCTGTAACATATAAAGGTTTTGCGATGGATAATGTAAATGTAACTGTTGATGGACAAGTTGTATTTTCTGATGATGCAGAAGGAAATTCTAAAATGAATTTAAATGGTTTTGTTGTTTCTGATGGGACAGAGAAGAAAGCTCATTATTACTACTTAGAATGGAGAAACTATGCGGGATCAGATAATGGATTAAAAGCAGGAAAAGGTCCAGTGTACAATACAGGTCTTGTCGTTTGGTATGCAGATGATAGCTTTAAAGATAACTGGGTTGGGATGCATCCAGGTGAAGGATTCCTTGGTGTTGTTGACTCTCATCCAGAAGCGCTAGTTGGTAATTTAAACGGGAAACCAGCATACGGTAATACGGGCATGCAAATTGCAGATGCTGCATTTTCATTTGATAAAACACCAGCATGGAGTGTAAATTCATTAACACGTGGTCAGTTTAACTATTCTGGATTACAAGGTGTTACAACTTTTGATGATTCAAAAGTATATAGTAACAAGCAAATTGCAGACGCAGGAAGAAAAGTTCCAAACCTTGGACTTAAATTCCAAGTTGTTGGACAGGCAGAAGATAAATCGGCAGGCGCTGTTTGGATTAAACGCTAATAACATAAAAGCACATTCTTCATATGAAGAGTGTGCTTTTTAATTTGTACAGTAAGTTATTATTTTAGCTTATGTAATACAAGTTTTTATTCATGTGTAGTGTATCAAATTATGTGGGGAAAGGAAATATTTCCGAGGAAATTGTCGAAGTATCGTCGGTATTTATACACCTTTTTTGTAAAAGAAGAAATGTAGTATTGCCTTTACAGTTTAATTTATTTACATTGTTATTTGGTTATACACAAAAGTAATATATTGGGCAAAAAGAGTTCTATTCGATAGGGCTCTTTGGTTTTGTATTTGATATACAAATATTAACCTCAATTGTTTGGAAATGTATCTTCTTGTTTAGCGTCATTTGGACTTTAACTGCAGTTTTTGTTTTTCGTTTATATGAAGAGCGAGATGAGCCGTTACCTTTTATATTTAAATTAATTGGCATTATTCCAACGCTTCCATTATATTACGGATTATATCAATATGCATTTTAAAAAAGACAACGATGGATTATCCCATCATTGTCTTTTTTACTTTGCTTCTTACATAAATCATCCCAGCAAATGTTAATAAAAATGCTGTCCCGATAATGAAGCTGACGCTAGGTGATGCTCCGATTGCACCGACTGTAAAGGAGCCAGCAACAACTCCTAATGAGAAGAAGGCATAAAATAATCCGAATGCCTTTCCACGATTATCGTCTGTAGTATTTTCAACGAGTAAAGCGTTAATAGACGGGAAGAGGATTGCGAATCCAATTCCATAAATCATCATTACGATAAAGAGCATACCTTTTGTAGCAAATAATCCGAGTAAAGATAATGCGAATGCCATAACTGCAATTCCGATTAGCATTAGTTTCGAACGATTAAATTGATCGTAAATACGATTTGTTGGAAGCAAGAAGAAGAGGATAGCAGTTATACCAAATACACTTAACATCATGCCTGTTGTGGATGCTTTAAGCGCTAATGCCTCAACTTTTACTGGTAACATATAAGTGACAATTCCTTGTGAAAACATTAATGTGAAAGCACCAATATATGCTTGTAATAACGGTTCTGATTTTAAAAGTTCAACCATATCTTCTTTGTTCATCATTTGCGTTCTTGATGTATCTTTTCTTGATACGTTATTTGGTAAGAAGAATAGAGATACGATCGTACCAAGAGCCATTAAAATAGAAATAGTAATGAAGACCCATTCTACGCCAGCTGTTGCTTTCATAATACCGCTGAAAGCAGGTCCTACGATTGCCGCTGTTCCAACAGCAGCACCAGATAGAGCCATTGCTTTTCCTTGTTTTTTTGCAGTTGTTTGTTTTGATAAAAATGTAAAGGCAGCAGGAATTAAAAAGCCATCACTAAATCCATGCATAAAGCGAACAACTAATAGTTGTTCACCACTTTGAACAACGGTGTATAACAAGACTATGAAACTCGTAATTCCCATGCTTATATAAAGGATTTTTTTTGCACCAAATTTATCGACAGCTGCTCCAGCAATAATATTACCGATCATATTAGCGAATGAGTACATACCGACAACTAGCCCGATAATAAGAGGGGTTCCTCCAAGGCTTTGAGCGAAAGTACTCATAATAGGTAATTGTGAAAATGTATCTAAAAATGCCACGATAACGATAAAGTAAATAAAATATTTCAAGCGATATTCACCTCTCCTATGCTATTATGGCATAATGCTAATTTCACCTGCAATGAAATTGAATTAACAGATGTGGAAAAAAGTACAAAGTGACAAAATATTGAACGTTATTTGTAAAAAATTAGTAGAGATGCGATTGTTTTTTTGAAATATATGGATAGAAGTATTATAATAGAATTGTAAACTTCACCAGGTTAAGTATATACATAGAGAGGGATGTATAAAATGAAAGCACTACTTTGGCATAATCAACGTAATGTACGAGTAGAAGAAGTACCAGAACCAACAGTAAAACCAGGAACAGTGAAAATCAAAGTTAAATGGTGTGGTATTTGTGGGACAGACTTGCATGAATATTTAGCAGGGCCTATTTTTATTCCAACAGAAGAACATCCATTAACACATGTGAAAGCACCTGTTATTTTAGGTCATGAGTTTAGTGGTGAGGTAATAGAGATTGGTGAAGGAGTTACATCTCATAAAGTGGGAGACCGCGTTGTTGTAGAACCAATTTATTCTTGTGGTAAATGTGAAGCTTGTAAACATGGACATTACAATGTTTGTGAACAACTTGTTTTCCACGGTCTTGGCGGAGAAGGCGGCGGTTTCTCTGAATATACAGTAGTACCAGAAGATATGGTTCATCACATTCCAGATGAAATGACGTATGAACAAGGTGCGCTTGTAGAACCAGCAGCAGTAGCAGTTCATGCAGTACGTCAAAGTAAATTAAAAGAAGGGGAAGCTGTAGCAGTATTTGGTTGCGGTCCAATTGGACTTCTTGTTATCCAAGCAGCTAAAGCAGCAGGAGCGACTCCTGTTATTGCAGTTGAACTTTCTAAAGAACGTCAAGAGTTAGCGAAATTAGCAGGTGCGGATTATGTATTAAATCCAGCAACTCAAGATGTGTTAGCTGAAATCCGTAACTTAACAAATGGTTTAGGTGTAAATGTTAGCTTTGAAGTAACAGGTGTTGAAGTTGTACTACGACAAGCGATTGAAAGTACAAGCTTCGAAGGACAAACTGTAATTGTTAGTGTATGGGAAAAAGACGCAACAATTACTCCAAATAACTTAGTATTAAAAGAAAAAGAAGTTATTGGTATTTTAGGATACCGTCACATCTTCCCAGCTGTTATTAAATTAATTAGCTCTGGTCAAATTCAAGCAGAGAAATTAATTACGAAAAAAATTACAGTCGATCAAGTTGTTGAAGAAGGATTTGAAGCACTTGTAAAAGATAAAACACAAGTGAAAATTCTTGTTTCACCTAAATAAGATAGAATCGAATAGAGTAGCCCTTTTCTAGAAATAGAAGAGGGCTACTTTTTTTCTATACTGAAAGGTGATAGACTTTCCTTTGACTAAATGTATTTTTGTTTGGAAGGGAGAATCTAATGCTTTCATTTTTGTTAACTTTAAAGCGAATGTTAAGAGCCTGTTTACGAGCGTGGAAAGATAAAGAATTTCAAGTATTATTCGTATTAACAATTTTGACTTTAATATCGGGTACGATTTTTTATAGTACAGTTGAAGAATTACGTCCTATTGACGCTTTATATTTTAGTGTGGTCACGTTGACGACTGTCGGTGATGGGAATTTTAGTCCGCAAACTGATTTCGGAAAGATATTTACAATCTTATACATATTTATTGGGATTGGATTAGTGTTTGGATTTATTCATAAGTTAGCAGTTAATGTACAATTGCCAAGTATATTATCGAATAGAAAAAAAGAGTAAAGCATTCAGATGCTTTACTCTTTTTTTACATTAGTTTAGACAAGCCTTAATAATAGTTTATTAAAATGAAAGTGTATTCATTCATTATATTCACTGTGTATAAAGTTATAATGATATGAACATTTGCATATTTTAATTTATTGATAGAAATTTCGTGAAAGGTGGGATATTCTAGTCATAGGTTAACCGGACGACATCATAGGATCCTAACAAAATGTTTACAATAATTCAATTATAAAATGGAGGATTTTATATGAAAAAGAAAGTACTTGCTTTAGCGGCAGCTATTACATTAGTTGCTCCATTACAAAGTGTTGCATTTGCTCATGAAAATGATGGGGGACAGAGATTTGGAGTTATTCCGCGCTGGTCTGCTGAAGATAAACATAAAGAAGGCGTGAATTCTCATTTATGGATTGTAAACCGTGCAATTGATATTATGTCTCGTAATACAACACTTGTAAAACAAGATCGAGTTGCACTATTAAATGAATGGCGTACGGAGTTAGAGAACGGTATTTATGCTGCTGACTATGAAAATCCTTATTATGATAATAGCACATTTGCTTCACATTTCTATGACCCTGACAATGGGAAAACTTATATTCCGTATGCAAAGCAGGCAAAGGAAACTGGAGCTAAGTATTTTAAATTAGCTGGTGAGTCTTACAAAAATAAAGATATGAAACAAGCATTCTTCTATTTAGGATTATCTCTTCATTATCTAGGGGATGTAAACCAACCGATGCATGCAGCAAACTTTACGAACCTTTCGTATCCACAAGGGTTCCATTCTAAATATGAAAACTTTGTAGATACGATAAAAGATAACTATAAAGTAACGGATGGAAATGGATATTGGAACTGGAAAGGTACGAATCCAGAAGATTGGATTCATGGAGCGGCAGTAGTTGCGAAACAAGATTACGCTGGCATTGTAAATGATAATACGAAAGATTGGTTCGTGAGAGCTGCTGTATCACAAGAATATGCAGATAAATGGCGCGCTGAAGTTACACCAATGACAGGTAAGCGTTTAATGGATGCACAACGTGTTACTGCTGGATATATTCAGCTTTGGTTTGATACGTACGGAAATCGTTAAGTATTTAAAAAAGGTCAAATCTCAGAATAGAGTATTTGGCCTTTTTATCACTATACAATACATGGAGGTATGAAACGTGAAAGGTAAATTGCTAAAAGGTGTACTTAGCTTAGGTGTTGGTCTAGGAGCTTTATATAGTGGAACGTCAGCTCAAGCAGAAGCGTCTACAAATCAAAACGATACATTAAAAGTGATGACGCATAATGTATATATGCTATCAACAAACTTATATCCGAACTGGGGACAAACTGAGCGTGCTGATTTAATCGGGGCGGCAGATTATATAAAGAATCAAGACGTAGTTATATTAAATGAAGTGTTTGATAATAGCGCATCAGATCGTTTATTAGGGAATTTGAAGAAAGAATATCCAAATCAAACAGCAGTATTAGGTCGTAGTAGTGGAAGTGAATGGGATAAAACGTTAGGAAACTATTCATCTTCAACTCCTGAAGATGGTGGCGTTGCGATTGTGAGCAAATGGCCAATCGCTGAAAAGATTCAATATGTATTTGCAAAAGGATGCGGGCCAGATAATTTATCGAATAAAGGATTTGTATACACGAAAATTAAGAAAAATGATCGCTTTGTTCATGTAATTGGTACGCATTTGCAAGCGGAAGATAGTATGTGCGGAAAAACTTCACCTGCATCTGTACGTACAGACCAATTAAAAGAAATTCAAGACTTTATTAAAAATAAAAATATACCAAATAATGAGTATGTGTTAATTGGTGGTGATATGAACGTAAATAAAATAAATGCAGAGAACAAGAATGACTCAGAGTATGCATCTATGTTTAAAACATTGAACGCTTCTGTACCATCTTATACTGGACATACAGCGACTTGGGACGCAACGACAAACAGTATTGCAAAATATAATTTCCCTGATAGTCCTGCTGAGTATTTAGATTATATTATTGCAAGTAAAGACCATGCGAACCCATCGTATATAGAGAATAAGGTGTTACAGCCGCAATCTCCACAATGGACTGTTACATCATGGTTCCAAAAATATACGTATAATGATTACTCTGATCATTATCCAGTAGAGGCGACTATTTCTATGAAGTAGTTTCAAAAAGTTTCTTCGTAAAGAAGAAACTTTTTTTATTTGCAAACAGGAAAATCACACTTTCTTTCCAATATGTATAAGACATATTGAGAAGAGGAGAGAAAAATGTGGATCGAGGAATTTTTAAAGAAGTTCCATTACCGTGTGCATTTTTGGATGAAGTGGCTTTAGATAGAAATATTCAATCGATTATAGAGTTAAGTGGAAATAAAAAGATTCGTATAGCGAGTAAATCGTTACGCTCTGTTCCGATTATGCAAAAGATACTAGCTGCAAATGATCGATTTCAAGGTATTATGTGCTTTTCACCTAGAGAGATTTTATTTTTAATAGAACAAGGATTTAATGATTTATTGCTTGGATATCCTGCTTACGATGAAAGAGCTCTGTATGAAATTAGTTTGTTAACAAAGAAAGGTTTCATTATAACTTGTATGGTGGATTGTGAAGAGCATATTGTGTATTTAGAAAACATTGCTGAGCAATCTAAAGGATGTTTTCGTGTTTGTTTGGATATTGATATGAGTAGTCGCTTCTTTCAATTTCATTTTGGTGTACAAAGGTCCCCAGTAAAAAATGTGCAGGATGCGTTGAAAGTAGTAGAAAAGGTGAGAAGGTCATCATATTTAATGTTAGATGGTGTAATGGGATATGAAGCTCAAATTGCCGGGGTGGGCGATTATATACCGAATCAATGGTTGAAAAGTAAAGTGATTTCGTATTTAAAGCAGAAATCAGTGCTAGAAGTTAAAGAAAGAAGAGAACATATTGTAAAAGCAATACAAAACATTGGTATTGAGCTAAGGTTTGTAAATGGAGGCGGAACAGGAAGCATAAAAACAACCGAGAAAGATAATTCAGTTTCAGAGATTACAATAGGTTCTGCTTTTTATTCTCCGAAGCTGTTTGATTATTATAAAGAGGTGAAATTTCATCCAGCGGTCGGATTTGCCTTACCAGTTGTGCGTAAACCAGTCCCGTTTATTTACACTTGCCTAGGTGGTGGATATATTGCTTCAGGAGCAGTTGGAAAAGATAAAGAGCCTGAAGTTTGGAGACCGAAGGGTGCAAAATTATTAGCTTTAGAAGGTGCTGGCGAGGTACAAACGCCAATTTTTTATAACGGCGAGGAACGAGTGGATATAGGAGAGACCATTTTGTTTCGTCATAGTAAGGCTGGTGAATTATGTGAACGCTTTCCTTTTTTATATCGTGTTAAAAAAGGAGAGATTGTCGGGGAGTATTCAACATATCGGGGGGATGGCCAATGCTTTCTATAAAGGGACAAAAGTGGAGAAATTGGACAGGGAATGTAGAAGGAACGCCGCATTATACGATGTATCCAGAAAGTATACAAGATGTAGTAGAAGTTGTGGGGCTTGCGCGAAAAAAGGGAAAGAAAATTCGTGTTGTCGGTTCAGGACACTCGTTTACCCCCCTTGTGCAAACGGAAGAAGTTTTAGTTTCTTTAGATGAATTGAAGGGTATTGTGAATATTGATGCAGAGAAGATGGTTGCTGAAGTATGGGCAGGAACAAAGTTATATGATTTAGGGAAGTTACTTGAGGAAAAAGGTTATGCGCAAGAAAATTTAGGGGATATTGATTCGCAATCTATTGCAGGAGCGATTAGTACGGGGACTCATGGAACGGGTATTACCTTTGGGAGTTTATCAACACAAGTTATAGAGATTACGGCAGTTCTATCTAATGGTGAGAGTATAGTTTGTTCGGAAGCTGAGAACGTAGAATATTGGAGAGCGTTTCAGTTGTCACTTGGAATGTTAGGTATCATTGTAAAGATAAAATTGAAGGTTATTCCAGCGTATTCACTCGTTTATGAAAGTGAAAAACAGTCATTATCCACTGTAATGAACAAACTAGAAGAATATAAGAAGCATCGTCATTTTGAATTTTTCGTTTTTCCTTATTCTGATGAAGTACAAGTGAAACTTACGAACGAAACAACGAATAAAGGCAGTGATTTGAAATGGCATAAACTAAAGGTGGAGTTACTTGAAAATAGGATGTTCTCTTTACTATCTAAAGGATGTAAATGGTTTCCTTCTATAAGTAAAGGCGTGAGTCGGTTATCAGCTAAAGCTGTACCAAACACAAAAATAATTGGCCCGAGCTATGAAGTATTTGCTACATCACGTACGGTGCCATTTTATGAAATGGAGTATAGCATTCCTTCAAAGTATATGAGGACGGTTGTAGAAGAAATCTCAAATCTTATTGAAAAGAAAAAGTATAAGGTGCACTTCCCAATCGAATGCCGCTATGTGAAAGGGGATGATATATGGCTTAGTCCGGCCTATGGAAGAGATTCAGCATATATCGCTGTTCATATGTATAAAGGTATGAAATATGCTGCTTACTTTGGCGAAGTGGAAAAGATTTTTCTGAAGTATGAAGGGCGTCCACATTGGGGGAAAATGCATACATTATCGTATGAACAATTACAATATATATATCCAGAGTTTCATTCGTTTTTACAGGTGAGGAAATCTCTAGATGAACTTGGAATGTTTTTTAATCCTTATGCGGAGAAGTTATTTATCCCGCTATTTGTCAGGCAGTAAGACCCCTACCTCAAAATTCAGTGGAAGCAAAGAAGTTAGGTGAGGGCTAATTAAAGTTTCACATTATGTATATGAAAAAGCTGACAAATAATTATTTGTCAGCTTTTTTTAGTGTAATTGCATTTCTTGTATGACTAATATGTTCATAAAATAGTAGTTTATCCCGGCTAAATACATGTAGTAAAACATGAATAATAAATAGGCCGTTAATGATGAATAGGAATAACAATGTAACGAGTAATATTAGAGGCTCTGTGTGATTTAAAATAGAGCTACTAGAAAGAATATAATTGATTCCACCTAACGCAAAATAAAATATACCGTAGCGAATAAATAGTTCTTTTAATGTAATACGATTTGATTTTCCTTTCACGTGAATGCGAAGCAATGCTTTCCCAATTGTTTTTCCGTTAGTAAAGTATGGAATAATAATAAAGTAAATAAGGATTGAACACGTAATGAAAATGAGTTCATACATATTGGTGTAAGATTGCATATTAGAAACGAAGAAAGAATTTCCTTTGTTTTTAACGACAGGTACGACGATAGATAAGAAAATCCAATCAATTTGCATCGCGATAAGGCGACGAATGAATCCGACTGGTTTCGTTTCCAAATCAATATGACTATCTAACTCGTTTGTCTTCGGAAGGAAGTACGTAAATATTGGTGCAATGATAAAACCAATTACGCCACCTAATGTATTTAAAAATAAATCATCGATATCAAATAATCGGTATGCACAATTGTATATACCGTATAATCCAGTCACTTGTGTTAGCTCGAAAAATAGTGAAAGGAAAAAGGAAATGCAAATTGTTTGTAAGAAACTACGTCGGAAATAATAACGTAAGTAAATACCGAATGGAACAGTTAATAGAACGTTAAAGGCAACTTGTAAAAACGCAGACTCTTTTAATAAGTAGAAATAAGTAGCTGGTTTCGTTAAAACTGCCGATGTATGACTACTAATCTCTTGTATGAAATAAAATGGTGCGAGTTGCATGTGTTGTGTATTAGCCGGTTGTAGGCTACAAGTATCAAACGTTTGTGGCAACGGCAAAATAACAAGAAAATAGGCATTTAATAAGTAAAGTAATAATGAGTATAAAATAAATGAGCGCCATTTATTTAAATAACCGTATTTTCGATAATTAAATATTAAAAAAGGGATTAAAAGAAACATTGCTAAAAAAGGAAATAAAATAAATGCTGTTTTCACTGGAAATAAATATGCAGTCAAAGTAAAACTCCTTTCAATAAAAATTCGTTTATCATTATAGCGCTAAAAATATTTAAATACAAAGTTAAAACCTTTCTAAATAGAAAAAATTACTAATTTGATAGGGATTAAGTTATAATAAATTTAATATAAGGATATTGTGATTATATAAGTTGAGAGAGGGTACAAGAGATGCGATATGAACTTTTTTCTGTAAGTGGGGATCATATTACGACTTTTGAAAGTGCATGGCGTTTTCAGGAGGGAGAACAGATTTTTGTTCATGATGATCAAACAAAACGAAACTTTATTATTATTCGGCTGACGCATGATGTATTTCAACAAAATAAACATGTTATTCGTTTGTATTGTCAAGAGAAGAAAGTGTATGCATAAGAGAAGCCCTCTTACAGTATGAAAAGTAAGAGGGTCCTTATCTCGTTATTTGTGAACAGCCCAATTGATGAGGGCTGATTAATTTAACTTTATCATTTTGGCCCTCGTAAGGAATAAAAAGAGAAGGATTAATGCACATAGGTAGCATTTGATTTGGAAGAAAGGATATAGCCTTGTATTTTGTGCTTCAAAGTTTCATTGCCTTCTTTTTGAGAAAGCCATGTATGGTAATCTTGTTGTGTTTTCCATAACATACGAATCATATACTCTGCCTTATCATTTGTACGATGAACAGGTGAAAACTCTATGTTAATACAACCGTTCGTTCCGGGGGAAGGATAATATTGTTTAAGCCCATAAAGTAGCTCATTTTCATATTCGTACTTAATGTGAATGAGTTTAGTAACTATAAACATATAAACACCTCTTTTACGATAATAGTAGGAAAGATAGAATTACTGTAATAGTGAATTCGATAAATATTATACTATTCTGAAAATTATAAGTAAATAATAGGTTTTAACTTAATAAAGGTATAAAAAAGCGAGTCATTCTATTACACTAGATGACTCGCTTTTAATTTGTAAGTTTTACTTTATAAGAAAATAAGAGTAAGTACACCTACGATAATACAATAGAAAGAGAAATATTTTAAATTTCCTTTTGCCATAATGTTCATAAACCATTTTAGTGAAATATACGTCATGATAAATGTTGCGATGAATGCAACGACATATGGTACGAATAATGTGTCTAGATTTGGGTCATTTGCAATGTCTGTAATGCTTAACAATAAGCCACCTAAGCTAACAGGAATGTATAGTAAGAATGAGAAGCGAAGAGCTGTTTCTTGCTTCATACCAAGTAACATTGCTGCTACGATTGTGGCACCAGATCGGCTTATTCCGGGAATCAGTGCGCAAGCTTGTGCTAATCCGACGATGATTGCATCTTTCATAGAAAGGTCGCCATCATTTTTACGACCGCGTAAATTTCTAATAATCCAAAGGCCGACAGCAGTAATAAGAAGGGAAACCCCAACCATCTTCACACCTTTTAAGTACTGATCGATGTAATCTTTAAATAAAACACCAATAACACCTGCTGGAATGGTTGCAATAACAAGATAAATAATAAAGAAGAAATCTGATTTTGCGTCTTCTGCTCTTGTAAATATATAAGAGAGACCATTCTTTGTTAGACGAATTAAATCATTTCTATAAATAAGTAATACAGCTAATAATGAAGCTGAATTAACAAGTAGTTCGAAGCTAAACCCTTCTATTTTTAGTCCTAGCAAATGTTGTGCTAAAACGAGATGACCACTTGAAGAAATCGGAATTGGTTCTGTTAATCCTTGGAACAGACCGAGAATTAAATATTTTAAAACGTAGTAAAATTGTTCCATAATAACCTCCTTGTTTATTAGTTGAAAGAAACAACTTTTCCATTATAACAAAGATATGGATGAATATTGAAAAGAAATAAATATTCGAAATAAAATAAAAATCCCTTATAGCAGTATAAGGGATTTTTATTTTTAATTAAGAAGTCACTGTTCCTTGAAGACTTTTAGACAATTGAACATCGACTTTTTCAGCATCATGAATATGATTCATAATAGTAGTATTTAATTTTTGGAACATTTGTTGTGTGTTAGCAAATTCTCGTAATATGTCATCATTACAAGACTTTTGGTTTTCGATAGCCTTAATAACATTTGTAGCACCATTTTGTAACGTTTGAATCATAACTAAAATATTTTCAATTCTAGCATTTGTATCGGCGCTCATTTCTACACCTTCATCGACTAAATGTAAATTATCTTTTGTGTTATCATATGCTTTTTCAATTTCTTCTTGAATTTTTTTCGTTAAGTTGCCGATGTTTTTTGTACTTTCTGCTGTACTTTCCGCTAGTTTTCTTACTTCATTGGCAACGACAGCGAATCCTTTACCGTGCTCTCCAGCACGCGCGGCTTCAATACTCGCATTTAATGCAAGTAAATTTGTTTGTGCTGCAATGTTTTGAATGACTTCTACAATTTGCTCGATTTCCTTTGAGCGTTCGCTTAGATGATTCATACTATTAGACGTGCGTTGAGATTGTTCACCTAATTTATTAATTACAATAAGTAAGCGGTGAACGGATTCTTTTCCTTCATTAGAGCAGTCAATAATTTCTGCAATAGACTGAATTAAGCTTTGTTCCTTTTGTAACATTTCATTATTTAACTCATTGGAATGTGTCGTACGTGTTGAAACATTTTCGAAACATGAACTTAACTGTTGAACTAAATTTTGAAGTGTATTGTGTTGGTTATTTACAAGTTGATGCTCTTGTACAACGCTTTGTACACGATCGTGGATAGTAGAAATAGTCTCTTGCTTTTCAATATCTTTTTGTTTTAATTCTGCTTCTAATTCTTGTATACGCTCTTCTAATTGAGCAATTGTATGTTGGAGTGATTTTTTTTGAGTAAACATGTATTTATTTCAACCGCCTTCGAAAGTTATATTTTCTCTATATTTGGATTTTAGCATCTTTTGTATTTTTTAAATATAGGAATTGTTAAATATTTAAGAATCTATTACATTTTATTCATAATTCTCTTTTTTTCGTCACGAAAAATAAACTGTATTTAATCGTTTTGTAAACAAACTGTAAAATAAATCATGTATAACTGTATAAGAAGGGAGTCGGATTATGAACTATTTTAAGCGAATCAGCTGTCTAGTATTAGCAGGAATTATCGGTCTTTCTAGTACAGTCGCTGTTAAAGCAGAGTCAAACGACGAGAAACTTAACAACATGCAACAGCAATTGCAACAAAACGATGCAGAAATGCAAAAGAAAGAGCAAGAGAAGCAAGCTGTTAGTAAAGAAATTAAAGGTATTGAAAACGAACTACATAATTTAAATAATACAATTGCAAAAAATAAAGAGGATCAAGCTGCTATTCAACGTAAAATCGATGAAACACATAAGCAGATTGAGCAAAAAAAGCAAGAAATTGTCGTTTTGGAGGATAAAGTCCTTGCTCGTAAAGATATTATGAGAAAACGTATGGTTTCTGTTCAAAACAGTTCAAATACAAGTTTAGTAGTAGAAGTTGTAGTAGAGTCAAAAAACTTTGCAGACTTCTTACAACGTATGAACGCAGTTTCTACTATTCTAGAAGCTGATAAAGAAATTTTACGTCTACAAGAACAAGATCTTCGTCAAATTGAAGAGGACAAGAAAACAATTGACGAAAAAGAAGCATCTTTAGTAGTAGACAAACAAAAATTAGCAAAAGCGCAAGCTGAACTGCAAGATAACTTGAAAAAACGTCAAGATAACTTACAAACAGTTCAAGCTAAATATAATGAAGTTGCAAGTCAACTTAATTTAGCAGCGGAAGAAAAAGCTAAAATTGAATCAAATATGAAGACAGTACAAGAAACGATTGCTCGTGAGCAAGAAGCAGCAAGAATCGCAGCGGAAGAGCGTGCAAAAGCAGAAGCGGCTGCAAAAGCAGAGCAAGAAGCTTTAGCGAAAGCACAAGCAGAAATTGCTGAAAAGCAAAAGCAGGAAAAAGCTAGTAAACCAGCTGAACCTGTAGCAAAAAATACAGAAACACAGTCTAAGCCTGATACGAAACCAACTCAAGGTGGAAAAGAATTTTACGTAACAGCAACCGCTTATACAGCTGATCCATCTGAAAATGGCTATAAACCGGGTGAAACTGTAAAATCTAAGTTAGGACATAATTTAACTGCAAATCCAAACATGAAATTAATTGCTGTAGATCCATCTGTTATCCCATTAGGTTCTACTGTATATGTAGAAGGATATGGAACAGCAATTGCTGGAGATACTGGTAGTGCAATAAAAGGGCATATCATTGATTTATTAATGCCAAATTCAGCTCAAGCTAATGACTGGGGTAGAAGAACAGTTAAAGTTAAAATTTTAAATTAATATGTAATCCAACTTTACAATACGTAGAGTTGGATTTTTTTATAATAATAATGTTAAGTTGAGTTTACATTTTGTTAAGGATAGCATACAATAATGGTGAGAGGTGGTAAATTTGACCATTTTAAACAGAGTAAAAGAATTAAGAGCTCGTTTTAACTTTACGCAAAGCGTATTAGCAGAAAAGGTTGGAGTAACGAGACAAACAATTGCAGCAATTGAAAAAGGGGATTACGTTCCTTCGTTGTTATTGGCACTTACGATTTGTGATGTGTTTCAGTTAAAGATGGAAGATGTGTTTGTTTTAAATAAGGAGGGGGAAAAGGATGAATAGAATTGTTTTTTCTTATATTATAAATGTACTCTATACTGCACTAGCATGTTGGACATTTGTTGAATTTTATAGTGTTATTACAGAGTTAGCAGATATAATTAAAAACGAGAAATTCCCGTTTGAAGTATGGTTTAATGGAGTACCATTCATTTTATTATTTATTGGAGCAATTATAGTTACAATTTTTTATAGAATTCAAAAGAAAAAATATAAGAATTTATCTTTTTGGATGTATCCATTATTATTTCCACTAGAAGATGAACGTGAAAAAGCGATTACGGATAAAGCTTGTAGAACAACATTTGTATCGTTATGGTTTGTCTTACCTTGTGCAGTTGGATTTTTAACTTTTTCACCTATTATTAATGAATATCTTCCTGGATACCCATTATATATTCTATTTTCTATTTTCTTTATTCAAATGACAGTATTTCACGTATCACTATACAGAAATAAATTAGCTTAAAAAGAAACCTTCTTGCACCGGCAAGAAGGTTTCTTTTCAGCTAATACTTGTACATATAGCGATATTATTTTATCATTTTATATAGAGTAAGATTTTGTAAGGGAAAGGAACAGTGTATGAATAAGCAAAGAATTTATAGTATAGTAGCAATTCTGCTATTTGTTGTAGGTGGCGTGTTAATTGGAAAGCCATTTTATGATGGATATCAGGCTGAAAAGAAACAGACTGAAAATGTGCAGGCTGTTCAAAAGATGGATTATGAAAAGCATGAGACGGAATTTGTAGATGCTTCCAAAATTAATCAACCAGACTTGGCGGAAGTAGCGAATGCATCATTAGATAAGAAACAAGTAATTGGTCGTATTTCGATTCCAAGTGTTTCAGTAGAACTGCCTGTTTTAAAAGCTTCTACTGAAAAAAACTTATTATCAGGTGCAGCGACAGTAAAAGAGAATCAAGTTATGGGAAAAGGAAATTACGCATTAGCAGGACATAATATGTCTAAAAAAGGTGTTTTATTTAGTGATATAGCTTCTTTGAAAAAAGGCGATAAAATTTATTTGTATGACAATGAAAATGAATATGAGTATGCGGTTACTGGTGTATCTGAAGTGACTCCTGATAAGTGGGAAGTTGTAGAGGATCATGGGAAAGATGAGATAACGCTTATTACATGTGTATCTGTAAAGGACAATTCTAAGCGTTATGTTGTTGCTGGTGATTTAGTAGGAACGAAGGCGAAGAAGTAAAAAAGAAGGGGAACTCTTTAAAGAGTTCCCCTTCTTTTTTACTAATGTTGAGAAATAATAGAATATTTCGGTTTGTATTTAATTATTCTTCTATTTATGTATAATAAAGTTAGAATTCTATATTTTGGGAGGAACAAGAGTGAGACAACAGGTGAAGAAACTTCTTTTAACAACGAGTATAGCGTTATTGGTAGCTCCAATTTCAGCTTATGCGCATCCAGGGCGTACAGATGCTAATGGCGGACATACGTGTCGTACAAATTGTGAGAAGTGGGGATTACAGTACGGGGAATATCATTATCACAATAAACCAGCTTCTAGTAGTGGCGCAACGAGCCCAGCTCCTAGTCAGAATAATAATAGTGCTGTAGAAGCTGAGAGACAAGCAGAAGCACAGCGCAATACTGAGGCTGAAAAACAACGTGCTGCAGAAGCACAGCGTAAAGCTGAAGAAGAGAAACAACGTGTAGCCGAGGAACAAAGAAAAGCTGAAGAGGCACGTAAGCAAGAGGAAGCGCAGCGCCAAGCTGATATGGAAAAAGGTCAACTTGAAGGTCAAAAGAATGGAGAAACTGATTTTAAAGCAGGAAAAAATGATGCAGAAGTGCATGTAGCTGGAAAATCTGATGCATATAAACAAGCGTTTAAAGCGACTTATGCAGCCGCATGGTCTTTAGAAGAGCAGAAGAAAACGCATTTTGAAAAAGGAAAAGAACAAGGTTTAGCACAAGAGACGATGGACGATAGTCAAGTTGCTCCAGAGTTTAAGGTAAACTTTGCAGACGGGTTCAAAGTAGGGAATAAAGAAAGAACCGAAAAAATTGAAAAAGAGCAAGCTGAATTAGGGGAAAAGACAGGGAAAGAACTAGCTGAAAAGAATCCTGAAAATAGAGAGAAAGAAGTATACGTGAAGGCATATGAAACAGCGTATGAAAAAGGCTATAAGTCTACAAAAAAGGCAGTAGAAAAGGCTGGCTATAAGTATGCATTTGAAAACTATGATTTAAAAGTTCCTGCTAAGTATGAACGAAATGAATTGTTAAAGAAGTGGTTTACTGAAGGATTTAAATCGAATAAAAAAGCAGCGGAAATTCGAGAAGAAGGGTATAAAAAAGGAGACAGCTGGTTCTCATTCTTCTATAAGAGTTTCGTACCAAGTGAATATAAAGAACATAAAGAGCTGTACGAACAAGCAATAGAAAAAGGTAAAACAGCATAAAAAAGATGAGGAGAAATTCCTCATCTTTTTTAATCCATCCATTTCACTAATTTCTTAGAAATTAATAATAAAACACAGCCTAATACAATTGCCACAGCGCCAATAACTGTGAATACTTCAGCGTATCCAAGTGAAGTTGTGAAGCTTGCAAGTTGTCCGCCTAAAATGTTGGCGATACCTGAACTTGCTAGCCATACACCCATTAATAAAGATGCTAATTTTACCGGAGCAAGCGAACTAACCATTGATAGTCCGACAGGTGATAAGAATAGCTCACCTAACGTATGGAAAAGATACGTAAAGACGATAAACAGTAAGTTTGCTTTTTCTGTAATGTTATGTTCATCACTACCTGTTTTTAATGTAGCGATAACGAGAATGATATAACCGATACCGAGTAAGATCATACCAAGTCCCATTTTAGTTGGGATTTTTAAATCACCCTGCTTGCGAGTTGCAAGTTTTGCCCATAATGCAGAAATGACTGGAGCAAGTAAAATAATAAATAATGGATTGACCGATTGGAACCAAGATGTTGGAACTTCCCATCCGAACACAGAGCGGTCTACAAATTTGTTTGTATATAATGTTAATGAGCTACCAGCTTGTTCAAAGCCAGCCCAGAAGAAGACAACGAAGCATGTTAAAATGACAATAACTGCGGTACGTTGTTTTTCTTTTTTGGTTAACGGTGTATCTCCTACTGATGGTTGTCCAGCAGCTGTTTGTAAATCGCGAGTTGGTTTTTTACCGATATTACCAAGGAAGCGATTTGATAGTGTTGTAAATAAAATTTGTCCAATGATCATTCCGATTGAAGCGGCTAAGAAACCGTAACGGAATCCGTAATGTACAACGCCATCAACTGTTGTTTTGAATAAATTTTCTGATAAAAATCCGCAAACGAGTGGAGCTAAAAATGACCCGACGTTAATACCCATATAGAAAATGGTAAATGCACTATCACGTTTTGGATCGTTCTCTTCGTATAATTCTCCAACCAGTGTAGAGATGTTCGGTTTGAAGAATCCGTTACCTATAATAATAAGCGCTAATCCGAGGTATAGACCTAATTGGTTTTGCAAGGCAAATAGTGTAAGGTTACCGATTGCCATTGTTATACCACCAATTGTGATTGCTTTTCGTCTACCTAGAAAACGGTCTGTTAAGTATCCACCAATCATTGGTGTGAAATAACAGGCTCCAGTATAAAATCCGTAAATAGAGAGTGCCCATGCGGGACTAAACCCAAGACCACCGCTTACTAAAGCTGTCGTTAAATATAATGTTAATAATCCTCGTAATCCATAGTAACTAAATCTTTCCCACATTTCTGTAAAGAAGAGTAAGTATAAACCTGGAGGATGTTTCTTTTTTCTTTGTTGTTCTCTTTCTAGTTGTATCGCTGATTCCATGTTATTTTCCTCCTGACACAAACAAAAACAAAGTTAATAATTTTGTACATTTAATATTTTACCTTATTAACTATTATAAGTCAATAAAGGTTGATTTTTCAGAAGAAATTGGAAAAGAGGAATAGCTATAGAATGGGTGTTTCTTTTGTGATAGACTATGGACTATGTTTTCTTTGTAAGGAAGCGGGTTATTGTACTTTTTTATATGTGAAATTGATTTCATAAAAGATGAAATTAAAGAAGGAGAAAGAAATGAAATTGTTACAGAAAAAAGAAATTTTACTTATTAGCCTTATGTTATTCTCTATGTTCTTTGGAGCAGGGAATCTTATATTTCCACCTTTCCTTGGGTATGAAGCAGGAGAACATGTTTGGATTTCATTAGTAGGGTTTATTATATCAGCAACAGGTCTTCCTATATTAGGTGTTATCTCTATTGCAAAAGCAGGAAGTTTTCAAACGTTAGCGGGTAGGGTTCATTCTTCATTTGCAATTATTTTTCCATGTATCGTGTATGTATTTATTGGACCTGGGCTTGGTATACCACGTGCGGGAAGTTTAGCTTTTGAAATGGGGCCAGGTCAGTTATTCCCTGAAGCAGGAAGCGGACTATTGTTGTTTTACACAGTTATTTTCTTTAGTATTGTTTACTGGTTAAGTTTATCTCCATCTAAATTAATGGGATTGTTTGGAAAAGTATTGACGCCGTTATTATTATGTATGATTGCACTTATTTTTATAAAGAGTATGTTTACACCGGTAGGAAATATGAAAGAACCAATAGGGAACTATGGACAAGCTCCTATGTTTCAAGGGTTTTTAGATGGATATTTAACAATGGATGCGTTAGCTGCTTTAATCTTTGGAATTGTTATTGCAAATGCATTACGTGCAAAAGATATTGAAGATGATAAAAGTTTAGCGAAATATATGAGTATTGCTGGCATTGTGGCAGGATTATTATTATCGATTATTTATGTCATCCTTGGATATGTGGGGGCAATTAGTGGCTCATTAGGAACATTCGATAACGGTGCGAAAGTGTTAGCGCAAGTTATGACTACATTATTTGGGCAGGGCGGAGTCGTTTTATTAGGTCTTATTTTTACTATCGCATGTTTATGTGTTTCAATTGGACTTGTTACGTCTTGTAGTCAATTTTTTGCGAGTGCATTTCCGAAAGTATCTTATAAAGTGTGGGCATTTATAGTAAGCGTTGTTAGTATGATCTTAGCTAATTTAGGATTAACGCAAATTTTAAAAGTATCAGTTCCAATTCTTGGATTTATTTATCCAATTGCATTAACTCTTATTATTCTAGGGTTATTCCATAAGTATATTGGAAAGTATGCATACGTATATGCAGTAACTGTTTTGGTTGTAGCGATATTTAGTGCAATTGATATTTTAAATAAAAATGTAATGATGAATCAGTGGACGTCAGCATTAAAATACATTCCGTTTTATACAGAAGGTGTTGGGTGGATTGTTCCAGCTATTGTAGGCATGTGTCTTGGTTTCATCGTTAGCATTGTTTTAAATAAGAATAACTGAGTAAAAAGGTGTTTTCCGATTTTGGAAGACGCCTTTCTTTTTTGGAAAAAATACTATTGAAAATGAATAGACTAAGAGTATGATAAAGATAATTGGTAATATATAGGTTTAATGAGAGTTACAAATGAGGGGGGAGCGTATGAAGAAGGATTTGGATAAGAAAATAGAAGCACTCGAAACGGCAATTGAAACAATTCAAGAAGCACTTGCTGAATTAAAAGTGAAGCAAAGGGAAATAGAAGTAGAAAACGCTCAGCAACATGTTAGTAAGAACAAGAAAGAATATATTGAAACGGTAATGGAGGAAAAGCCAAAAGAAGAAATAGTTAAGATAAAAGAGCCTTTGCAAGAACGTGAGGTAAAACAAGTAGATATATCTGCTTTTAAACCAGAGCCATTTAATATTATTAAGTTTTGTCAAACATGGTTACCGCGTGTATTTGTCGGTATTATGTTGCTTGGAGTGATCTGGTTATTTAAAGCAGGGGTAGATGCTGGCTTATTAACACCAGCGATACGAATTGTGTTTGGTATCGTATTATCTATCGGATTGTATTATATAGGAGATATTCAAATTAAAAGAGAGCGGCAGGCGTTAGGGTTAGTATTAGCTGGAGGAAGTATTACCGGGATTGTTCTAACAACGTTTGCAGCACATTATTTATATGGATTTATTCCGGCAAGTGTCGCGTTTCTCTGTAATATTGCATGGGTTATTTTAGGTATTTATTTAGCGAAAAGATATCAATCGGAATATCTCACTATTTTCGTAGCGGTCGGAGCGTTCTTCGTACCATTCTTGTTAAATAGTACGACTCCTAATCCTTATATTTTCTTTGGATATGAGACAGTATTAACACTTAGTTTATTATGGTATGCGTTGAAAAATCGTTATAAATACTTATATATGATTTCTTACGCTGTTGCTGCCATTGTCCTTTTCGTTTTCTTTGCTGTTATGTCAATGTTAGTAGAGAACTTGCAAATACAGTTAACGATTGTATATGGTTTGATTCATTTACTATTATTTTGGCATATGTTTACGGAGAGAAGTTTTATACTAGAACCACGTTTGGCGATATTTAGTGCAAATGCAGTGTTCTTTATACTAGCTATTTCAAAAATACCTGATTTTACAACATGGGGATTAATTATTAGTGCAATCGTGCATGCCGCTATGTTCGTATTTGAATATAGGAAAAATAGACATTCTACATTTACAAATCTCTTATTTGGTTTCGCAATGGGAGCATTTAGTTTAGCAATTTTATATGAGTATAGTTTAGTGAATGCAGCGATTGTACTATTATTACAAGGTTTCCTCGGCATGGTCACTTCTATTAAAGTAAAACAACAGATAAAATTGTATGTTAGTGCGACGGTTTACGCAATTGGAATGATACAGACTATTTTTAGCCCGTTTGATCAATTTATTTCGGCAGGCTTTGTTGCTCATCTTATTTTAATAGGAACGTTCTATTATTGCATGAGAGAAGCGAAAGAAGTATTAGCGAGCTTCGGCAAATATATGTATTCTATAGTGCTCTATTGGTTTATGATAATTGTATTTATTACAATTACGAGAATCGGTGAAGTTTTATCTACAGATGGAAGCGTAATTAGTGTATCAGTATCGTTATTATGGATGGTATATGCATTATTTGCGGTTTGGTTTGGAAGAAATAGAAATATGAATGAAATATTATATGCTGGTTTAGTCGTTTTAGTCGTAACGGTAGGGAAGTTATTCTTACTTGACTTACCAGAGGTATCGATGATGATTAGGGCAGTGTTATTCCTAATCGTCGGTAGTATAGGTATCGTTATTTCAAGAATGTTTTTCTCGAAGGAAGAGAAGTGAGAAGAAGGCAATCCATGTATGGATTGCCTTTTTTATTATTTCTTATTAATTGTTACAGTTTCATTATATTTCGTTGTTGTATTTTGGCGTAGACGAAGCGTTGCTTGTCCAATTGTATTTGAATCAATCTGTACATTTACAACTTTCTCAGCAGAGCCTAAGCTGTTTGTTGTGAAAGAAAATGCACTGCTATATCCAAAAGTAGATGGCCAAGTGCCGTTTGCATTTTGTACTTTAGCCACTTGTGTTCCTCCAGTAGTGAAGATACCTAAAGAATAGTTGTTATAAGTTGTATTAGGTAGTAAGTTGTTTACTTGAATCTTCATTTGGAAAATTTCATTGTTTGGTAGAATGCTAGGGTGTGTAACGACGTAGTCGCTTGTTGTTACCGCACCATTATAACCGTATGAACCTGGTTTGAAAGTATTTGTATTAAACCATTGATAACCTGCATTTGGTGCACCCCAAGGTTCAGGTTGTGGTTCTGTTGATAAGCTTGGCTGTTCAAATGTCTGTAGAGCTGTAGGTGAATCAAGTTGTAAACCATTTACTTGATCTAAACTTGTAAATGTCTCTTTATTTGATAACCAATTTACGATGTTTTCTAATAAGATAGCATCGTTTTCTTCTTTATAACCATCGTAAGTTTTCTTTGTTTGGCCAGAATCTTCACGAACGTACTTTGGCGTAGCATCTTCAACAGGAGAAGAGTCACCAATAAAGGCAGCTTTTCCAAGTCCTACTTTTGCAATTGCAGCATATGGGCCTTCTGCAATACCACCGCCATTATAAACGCCACTATCAACAGCGTTATTCCATTTTGATGGATTTTCTGGAAGGTAAACAAGTCCTTTTGCTAGTTTTGGGTTTGTAATTGCTAGAGTAGAACCAGCATGCATTGCTACAGACGAAACACCTTTTGTAATTCCGAAAGATTGTTCAGGTGATACAATTGTTTTCGCTGAAACATCACCAAGTGCATTGTAGCGGAAGCGAATACCGAAGTTGTCAGAGAGCCAATCAGAGCTTTCTACTCCTTGCATAGCTTGTGAATTTGCTTCTTCATTAGACATTCCTTTTGCTGGATTATCCCAAGCACCGCGTCTATATCCATTAAATACTTCAGAAGAGTCCCAGCGATTTTTATTACGATCTGCATTGTAATGATCAGCAATAAAGAAGATACTACCACCATTTTTTACATATTGTAACATAGCATCCTGCTCAGATTTTTTGTAAGGAATATTAGCTTCTGGAACGATAAATACATTGTAATCTTTTAAATCTTCGTACGTAATAGGTGTTGATTTACGAAGTTCCTTTACGTGATATCCGTTTTTTGCAATGCCGTTTCCGAAGTCAGAAAAGCCGCCGTCAATAACCCAGTCAGCTGTCCCAGCAGTTTGACCGTGTGTATTATCAAATAATACTTTCTTCCCATTGTTTTGATTTACAACTTTTGCAGCGATTTCAGGAGCTGGGTCTACAGAGCTTTCGGCATAAGTAGACGGTATGAACGAGGTCCCTATACTTAGTGTAATTGCTGTTGCTAAAGAAAATGTAATCCATTTTTTATTCTTCATAGAAGAATCCCCCTAATAATAAATATATGTGCTTTAATAATGTAATTTATTTTTCTGTAAAAATAAAGACGGAAAACATAAAAAATATTAAAAAATTGTAAAAATACCGTGAATTTTGTTGAGAAATATTTATATAGATATAAAAACATCCCTTCCAAGTAATAAGGAAGGGATGTTTTGCTTAACTAATTTTTGAGTTAGGTGTTTCATCAATCTTATGAAACCCTTTCATGTAATATACGATTGCTAAGCCGATAAGCCAAATTGGGCCGACAATCAATGCAATTCGTGTATCTTCTGAATACGCCATTATACATAAGACTAGTGCAAGGAAGGCAAGTGAGAAATATGAGCTTAATGGGTATAAAGGCATTTTATATGATAACTTTTGTTTATTTTGAGTAGGCAAGCTTTTACGGAATTTAATTTGAGCGACTAATATAATGCCCCAAGTCCAAATTGCACCAAAAGTTGAAATGCTAGTAAGCCATGTAAATACCTTTGCAGGTACGAGATAGTTTAATATAACACCAATGAGTAAAACGATAGCAGTTGCTACAATTCCTTGGCTTGGAATACCGTTTTTATTTAAACGACCAAATCTTTCAGGAGCTTTTTTCTGCTGAGCTAATGTATATAGCATACGGCCTGTACTAAATAAACCACCGTTACAAGAAGAAAGAGCTGCTGTTAATACGACAAAGTTAATAATACCTGCTGCTTTTGCGATACCAATTTGCTGGAATGTTAATACGAATGGACTGCCTTTCTCACCAAGTTCGTTCCATGGATAAATTGCCATCATAACGAATAATGCCCCAACGTAAAAGAGTAGAATTCTCCAAAATACGTTATCAATTGCCTTTGCGAGTGTTTTCTTCGGATTTTGAGCCTCACCAGCTGTAACACCGATTAATTCAACGCCTAAATAAGCGAATAGTACCATCTGCATGGAGAGTAGTAACCCAGAAAATCCATTTGGGAACCAGCCACCATGTGACCAAAGATTTGAAATACCAGTAGCGATACCACCGTTTCCGAATCCGAATAAAATAATACCAGCTCCGACTACTATCATACAGATAATTGTGACAATTTTAATGAGAGCAAACCAAAACTCAAGTTCTCCAAATACTTTTACCGATAAGAAGTTAAAAGCGCTCATTAATAATAGAGCAAGTAACGCCCAAGTCCAGCGCGGGATATCAGGGAACCAGTACTGCATGTAAATGCCAGCTGCTGTAATTTCAGCCATGCAAGTAACAACCCATAAGAACCAGTAATTCCAACCAGTAATATAACCAGCGAGTGGTCCAATATAATCATATGCATATTTACTAAAAGAACCAGCAACAGGTTGTTCAATTGCCATTTCCCCAAGCGCTCGCATAATGAAAAAAATAACGAGACCGGCAATCATATAGCCTAGCAAAATAGAAGGACCTGCTAGTTTAATGGCGGAAGCGGATCCTAAAAATAGCCCAACGCCAATAGCTGAGCCCAGTGACATTAAAGTAATATGTCGTTCTTTTAAACCACGATTTAAAGTTCCAGATTTGTTTGTGTGCTGCATAAGAAGAATCCCCCTTGTAGAGTGAACGATATTTGAATGCGTTTACTAAATATTTAACTATTTAAAATTATAAAACATTTCTATCTGTTATGCTACAAAAATAATCATAATGAACTGTACTACATCTGTACTTGTCAGACTTAAACTTAAAATTCGAACTATTAGGGAATATATTGACTCTTCTTTTTATTGATTGTTAAGATTAAGTATTATATTTTCTCACATACTAGTAAGAAAAAGAATGTGTGATAATAATTCAGGTGTAGGAAGGGTACATAAGCATGTTTCAATTACAAAAATATAACACTTCTGTGAAGCAAGAGTTTTTAGCTGGCATCACAACTTTTTTTACATTTGCGTATATTCTTGTCATCAATCCAAAAATATTATCTGATGCAGGTGTACCATTTGACCAAGCGTTTACAGCAACAATTATTGCAACCGTTGTTGGAACAGTAGGTATGGCGATTTTCGCGAATTACCCGATTGTTATTGCTCCAGCTATGGGAATGAATGCATATTTTGCTTATTCTGTTGTACAGAAGGCAGAAGGGATTACATATGTAGTTGCCTTTTCAGCTGTATTTGTAACGGGGATTATTTTTCTTTTATTATCTTTTACTTCGTTTAGGCAAAAGTTAATTTTAGCAATTCCTGATAGTTTAAAGCATGCAATTGCAGGTGGAATTGGACTATTTATTGCTTTTATTGGATTGCGCCTTTCTGGAATTATCGTGGATCATCCGTCTAATTTAGTTACGATTGGTGATTTTCATTCTCCAGCTGTTATTTTAACTTTAATTGGTTTAATATTAGCGGCGGTATTAATGACATTGCGTGTGAGCGGTGCATTATTTATTAGTATGATTGTGACAGGAATTATTGCCTTCTTTACAGGGCAATTGAAGTTTGCTGATAAAATTGTGGCGATGCCTCATTTACCAGAGGGTATCATCGTTTCAAACCCAATCAATGCCTTTTCAGATGTAATTGAATACGGATTATACGGCGTTGTATTTTCATTTTTACTTGTACTTTTATTCGATACAACAGGTGCATTACTCGGTTTAATTAAACAAGCAGGTTTAATTACAGACAATACAGAGAAGCGTTTTGGTAAAGCGTTTATTGCAGATGCAATTGGCGGGACTACAGGTTCTATCTTTGGAACAAGCCCAACAGCAGCGACGATTGAATCATCAGCAGGTATTGCTGCAGGTGGTAAAACTGGATTAACAGGGATTGTAGTTGTTGGTCTAACAATTATAACGGCATTTTTTAGTCCTGTTATTGCTTCTTTATCAAGTGTAGCCGCTATTACAGCTCCTTCATTAATTATAGTAGGTAGTTTAATGGCACAAAGCATTCGAGATATTAATTGGAATGAATTTGAAGATGCGTTACCAGCATTTTTAATTTTTATAGGTATTCCGTTAACATCTAGTATTGCAAATGGAATCGCAATTGGATTTTTAGTATATCCAGTCTTGAAAATTGTGAAGGGTAAAGGGATGGAAGTGCATCCATTACTATACTTATTTGCATTCTTATTTGGATGTCATTTATTCTTATAATATAAATATAGGAGAGGGCCTTCTTATGGGAGGCTCCCTTTTTGTGTATAATAAAGTGAAACTATGGGCAGTAGGGGATATCCTCACTGTGTATTAGCCCGCACCAATCGGGATAAGATGAAAACTTAATTGGTTTTGTAAAATATAAATTACTTAATGGAATATATATGTTACAATATAGATAGAGGAGGAACATGAATGGCTGTAAGTAAAATAAAAGTCGCGCGTGTTCAGTTAGATTTAACACAGCAACAATTAGCAGAAAAAGTAGGCGTTACAAGGCAAACGATTAGTTTAATTGAGAAGGGGAAATACAATCCATCTTTAGATTTATGTTTAAAAATTTGTTATGCAGTAGATAAAACGTTGAATGATTTATTTTGGGAGGAAAAGGAGTGGTAGGATGAAAATCGTGAAAGATGAACGTTTAATGATTGAAGGGTTAAAACATATTAGATTAGCTTTCATCTTACAAAATATCGTCATACTAGCTATCGTCTTTTACCGCTATGTCTTGCAAGGGGCAGGATATGAAAGTGTTTCGGATTTATTAATGGTATTTATGGGCGGGATAATAATTATTAACTTTTTAAATCTGAAAAATTCAGTGGAAGTGTATGAGCATACGGGCGGAGTGTCGCGTCGTTATTTTATGAAGCTATTATTCATTCCGGTGGGTATTATTATTGGGATTTTAGCTATTTGTATCGTTGTAACACCAGATATTTCGATAAAGGAAATTAGTATGACAGGACTTATTATGTTTGCTTGTTTTTTAGTTCCTAGTTTGTTTATATACATATATATGAAAAAAATAAAAAGAGAAGATTGAAATATAAGAAAGGCTTTCCCGTATTGAGGAAAGCTTTTCTTATATCTTTTTATACAAAACTTTATGAAGGCCAATTGGTTCAATTTCAAAAATTTCACCATGCTCCTGAAAGCCTAATCGCTTGTAATAGTCAGTTACAGTAATTCGGCCATTACACCATAACATATTTGCTTGACGCTCTTGTAAGATTTGTTCTGCATTCTGAATTAAGGAGCTTCCAGCGTGGTTGTTTCGAAACTCAGGTAATGTGGCCATTCCTCGTAGACGATAATGAATACCGGCTGGTAGGTCAGGGTATATTTCTTTTGAGAAGGAAGCGATACTAATTAGTTCATCGTTTATAAATGCGCCTAAGTGGAAGGTGTCTGTTTCATAATCGGAAGGATATTTACAATCTGCTAATGTTTGATTGGGGCGTAAAATTTTTTGACGTAATACGTAAGTTTCAGATCCCTCAATATTTTTCACGATAATCATATTAACATCCTTTCTTATAAGGCCTTTTCTGTTAATTGTATAAAGAAATAAGCAGGTGCGGCGAGAAGTCCGAGTATGCTAGCAGTTCCGAGAAGGAGTGAAAGTAGGAGGCAAGAATATTTTATTCCATTCGATTTTTTCCATCCGTAACTACAAATTTCAATACTAACACCGATGAGAATAATGGCAACGAGTATTTCTGCTAATAATAAAAGAGCTAAAGTTACAATAGACATAATGTGATCCATCCTCATAATATGTGATAGTAACATTTTACCATATGAAGTTAAAAAAATGCCCCTCAATTATGTGAGGGGCATTTTTTTACTCTAATATGTTTTTTAGTGTATCGATATGTTCTTTTGAACCTGTTACAAGTAATGTGTCACCGTGTTGTAGTCTTGTATCACCATGTGGTATTAATGCTTTGTTACCGCGGTAGATTTGAATGACAAGTACATCACCTAAAAACGGGAGGCGGCGAAGCGCAACGCCGTTATATTTATTGCTGCGCAGTTCAACTTCACGTACTGTTTCGTTTGCTGTTGTAATTAAGCGAACGAGACTAGGTTTATCAATAAGTGCACGTAATAAAATACGTGTAGAGTTAATTGTTGAGAATACAGCGATATGTTCTTGCGTTGCTTTTTCTTGTAGAAGTGGATCTTCTACACTTGCAATAACATGTTCAACACCTAGCTCTTTTGCATGTTCTGCCAATAATAAGTTTTGTTCATCATCGCTTGTTGCAACAACGACGCGATCTGCATCAAATGCTGTTTGTTCAGTTAATGATGCGATTGTGATGTCATCTAATTTCACGATAGGGAAGTCATGTGATTTCGCTTCTTCATCATTTATTTTGTTTTGACGCATCATATATAGCGTTACGTCATAATCTTCTCGTTTTAAATCTAGTGATAACGGAAGGGTAATTCTGCTCGCGCCAATAATAGCTACTTTTGGTTTTGGTGTTTCTACTTTTGGGAACATTTTTTTAAACAATATAGGTGCAAAAATACAAGTAATAACTGCGCTTAAAATAAGAGAGGCAGATAAACTTGGACTGATGATCTCCAGTTTTTCACCAATTTGTGCAGCCGCAATAACTAAAGAAAGTGTCGATGTTAATAAGATTGCACTTCCAAGTACGATATTACGTGGATACCATTTTCTTAAGACGAGTGATGGTAAGAGTTTCGAAATAAAGAGTCCTACAATTAAGATTGGAATCATTAGCATGCTAGAAGGTTCTTTGAAAATAGACCACACCTCTAGATTTACACCAACCATTACGAAGAAAATAGGGATGAAGAAACCATAGCCGATAGAATCAAGTTTTTCCACCATATCTTCATTTGGTGATAATAACGATACAAGTACACCTGCTAAGAAGGCACCTAAAATATTTTCTGCTCCAACAGATTCCGATAACCCAACTAAGATTAAAATGAGTGCAAAAACAGCTCGTGTATCAATTTGTACACTACCAGCTTTTAAACTATCTAAGTATGGAATGTTTTTAAAGCGTTTTGCAATAAAGTAAATGACAATACCGGCACCGAATAGAATAAGTAAGAGCCACATACTTTGACCGCTTTCGGAATTTAATCCGACGAAAACAGCGAGTAAAATCATTGTAACTAAGTCTGCGATAACAGCAACTAATAAAATGATTTGTCCGATTGCAGTTTTTCCTAGGTTGTTTTCTTTTAATGTTGGTACAACAACACCTAAAGAAATAGTTGAAATAATTAAAGTCATGAACATTGCATTATCTACAAATCCTAGCCATACGAATAGTAATGATAGGGCATAAGATAAGATGAAAATAAATAAGAAGATAATGCTTGCTACTTGAAATGTATTTGGCTCGTTTGTCGTATTTTTTTTCCCTTTTTGTTTAAAGATAGAAAAATCAATTTCTAAACCGCTTAAGAACATGAGGAAGATAAATCCTAATGTTGATAAAACTTGAAGCCATATATCTGGCTCAATAATATTAAACCCACTTTTACCTACAAAGATTCCTGCAATAATTTCTGCAACGACAACAGGAAGTGCTTTTAATTTAAAGCGTTGTAACAAAAGGGGAACGAAAAACGCGATTGCAACGACAACCATAAGTGATAGAACAGAAGTATGATGTTCCATTGCGTTCTCTCCCTTCAAATAAATATAGTACCTATTTAGCCATATAATAGGTAGAAAAGCAACGCATATGGATTCGATTTCATAAAGAAAGATTTTTCTTAACATTTGTCATAATAAGTATATTTTTCATGATTCTGTTGTTAATTCCGTAATGTGGATGTAATAGGGGAGGGGATAAAAAAAGACTGCTGAGGAATCTCAGCAGTCTTTTTCATGTACATTACATTGAGAAGAAGATCCATACAGTTAAACCAACTGTTGCAGTTGCAACGAAGAAACTGTATATCATTGTAAGAATTTGAACTCTTCCTTCTCCTTCTTTTAAATGCATGAACATAATTAATTGTAACAATGCTTGCGCAACAGCCATTATGATAATAGTTGTTAAGACTGTTGAAAGTGGCAATGTTGTGTAAAGTGCCACGTATAACGCTAGAAACGTTAATGCAAGCGATAAAATAAATCCGAAAACGTGTGACCAAGGGAATCCGCTATGCGCATGCCCGTTTGCTTGATTGTTGTTTTGAGCCATTTACGCCACCATCCCGTTCAAGTAAACTAGTGTGTAAATAAAGACCCAAACTAGATCAAGGAAATGCCAGTATAAGCTGATAATGAATACTTTACGAGCTGTAACTGGTGTTAAACCTCGTTTTAAAATTTGGATAATAACACAAGTTGCCCAAATGATACCGCCTGTTACGTGAGCTCCGTGCGTTCCAAGAAGAACGAAGAATCCAGATAAGAAAGCACTTGTTTGAATTGTTGCGCCTTCACCAATGTACATAATGAACTCTTCGATCTCAAAGAATAGGAAACCTGCACCTAAAAGTAATGTAAGGACGAACCATCCAAGCATCGCTTTTTGGTTATGCTTACGCATTTCATGAATTACGATACCACATGTGAAACTACTTGTTAAAAGTAGTAATGTTTGAATTAAAAGCGTTTTAAGTTCAAACAGTTGCGCTGGTGTTGGGCCATCTGCCGTACGACCAGCAAGGACTAGATAAGAGGCGAAAAGTGTTGCGAACAGCATAATTTCAGCCCCAAGAAAAATCCAGAATCCTAGGATATTCAATCTGCTTTGTTCGGATTGATATTCCAAAGGTAAGCTTTTATCTAAAGCCGCCATGTCATTTCACCTCTCATGCTATATGTTCTGTTTTTTTAATTTCATCAACACTGATATAGTAACCTTCATCATAATCGAATGAACGATAGATTAAGCAAGCTAAAATACCAACTCCACCGATTGCTGCAAGCCAGAACCAGCTAAATACTAATGCGAAACCTGCAAGACCGAAGAATCCAGACGCAATAATAGGCACACCAGAGTTACTTGGCATGTGAATTGGTTTGATATCTTCTGCTGCTGGTGTAACTGTTTCTCCGCGTTTTTTCATGTACCAGAAAGCATCAGCTTCTTTAATTTCAGGAAGCTTCGCGAAGTTGTAATGTTGTACAGGAGAGTGAGTTGCCCATTCAAGTGTACGACCATCCCATGGATCTCCAGTTGTGTCACGTTCACCGTGACGTGCACTCCAAATTACGTTGTAGCAAAGAAGTAGGAAGCCGATACCCATCATTACCGCACCAACAGATGCGATTTGGTTTAGCCATCCCCATCCAAGACTTTCAGAGTAAGTGTACATACGACGAGTCATACCGTCTAAACCTAAGAAGTACATTGGGAAGAAACAGATGTTGAATCCGCTCATAAAGATCCAGAATGTCCATTTACCTAGGCGTTCATTTAACATATGACCAGTCATTTTTGGATACCAGAATGTGAATCCAGCAAGCATAGCGAATACTGTACCTGCGATTAATACGTAGTGGAAGTGAGCGATTAGGAAGTAGCTGTTATGGTATTGATAATCAGCTGCTGCCATTCCAAGCATAACCCCTGTAACCCCACCGACTACGAAGTTTGGAATAAATGCCAATGACCAAAGCATTGGAACTGTAAAACGAATACGTCCTTTATACAGTGTAAACAACCAGTTAAAGATCTTAACCCCGGTTGGAATCGAAATCGCCATTGTCGAAATCGAGAAGAATGAGTTAACCGCTGGACCTGCACCCATCGTGAAGAAGTGGTGAAGCCATACGACGAAACTTAGTAAAGAAATTGCAACCATTGAGTATACCATCGCACTGTAACCGAATAGACGCTTACGTGAGAATGTACTAATGATTTCAGAGAAAATACCGAATGCCGGTAAAATAACGATATATACTTCAGGGTGACCCCATACCCAGAACAGGTTGGCCCATAACATCGGCATACCGCCGCTCGCCATCGTAAAGAAGTGAGCATCGAATAGACGGTCAAATGTCATTAATGCAAGAGCAACTGTTAATACTGGGAAAGCGAAAATAATGATAATTGTTGTAATTAAGATTGACCAAGTAAACATTGGCATTCTCATTAAAGTCATACCAGGTGTACGCATTTTTAAGATAGTAACAAGGAAGTTAATACCGGTCATTAGCGTACCGAGACCTGAAATCTGTAATGCAATTGCGTAGTAGTTATTTCCTACGCCCGAAGTAAACTCTGTACCTGCCATTGGGAAGTAAGAAGTCCACCCAGCGTCTGGAGAACCACCAATTACGAAAGCGATGTTGAATAACATTGCTCCGACAAAGAATAACCAGAAACTTAAAGCATTTAAGAACGGATATGCAACGTCACGAGCACCAATTTGTAATGGTACTACAAGGTTCATTAATCCCATAACGAATGGCATTGCCATGAAAAGAATCATTACTGTACCATGTGTTGTAAAGATCCCGTTATAGTGTTCAGCGTTTAAATAAGTTGTTTCTGGGAATGTTAATTGTGCACGGATCATTAAACCATCCATACCACCACGGAATAACATGATAACCGCAGAAATAATATACATAGCTCCGATTTTTTTATGGTCAACAGTTGTTAACCATTCGTCCCAAAGCCATTTCCATTTTTTATACTTTGTTAGTACGAAAATGATTGCTAATGTCACAAGAACGATAGAAGCGTCTGCACCGTAAATAATCGGGTCACCTGTGACAAAGAATTCATCAAGCTTCACTGTGTTCACTCCAATCTGTTGGAATAATAGCTATTATTTTTTGTTTTTGTAGTAGTTGTAATCACAATATTCAAGTGATTTTGGATCTACATAACTTAAGTGGTGACTAGAGAATGTCATACGACCAACTACACCAGGTTTAACAATTTCGTTGTACTTAGCTTCTGTTAGTTTAGGAGCAGTTTCTTGTACTTCTTTAACCCACTTGTCATATTTCTCTTTAGTTTTTGCTTCAACTTCGAACTCCATGTGTGTGAATCCTTCACCAGAGAAGTTCGCACTACGGCCTAGGTAAGAACCTGGCTTATCAGCTTGTAAATAAAGATCCATAATCATGCCATCCATTGTGTACTTCATACCACCAAGTTCTGGTACCCAGAAAGCATTCATTGGGCCGACAGAAGTCAGTTTGAATTGAATTGGTACACCAGCTGGGATGTTTAAATAGTTAACGGTTTCAATTTTTTCCTCTGGGTAACTGAATAACCATTTCCAGTTTGCAGATGTAACATAAATTTCAACTGGTTTAATATGTTTGGACTCTTTCGGAACCTCTTCCGAAGCATAAGTTGCTTTTACTGTTGGAATCGATAATGCGATAACGATAATAACAGGAACAAGCGTCCAAATAATTTCTAGTAATGTGTTACCGTGTTGTTCAGGTGGCTCATAGTCCATATTCTCTGGTTTTTCACGATAACGAATCAAGATGACTGTAAACAGAATGAATACAATTGCGATAATTAATGACATAAGCAAGAATGACCAAACAATTAAATCATACTGTGCTTTTGCAACAGGTCCTTGCGGATTTAATACTGCGAGTTTTTTATCACAGCCACCGAGGAACAGAAGTAATGATAACGGAAGAAGCGAAGCCAACTTCCAAAACGCTTTCTTTAGTTGCACGATTGAAAATCTCCTTTCTCCTTGGATTGAAACTATGCCAATAAAACAATATAAACCTATTAATTTATAGAAGGCAATAGTTTTTGATATATTGTTAAAAAATAGACACAAATGCACACTTTTTAAGGTGAATATCATTTGTAACTTGATTACATTGTAAACTATTTTCCAGAGAAAAACGTGATTGTGAAAATTTTAAGATAAATAAAGTTATACCAGGATATCCAAGAAATAGAAAAAAGCTATCTTATGATAAGAAAGATAGCTGAATATTTTGTATATTTAGTTTATTTCTCGTGTGACAGTTCGTGGCTGTTCAAGTGTGACAATTTTTTTATATTTAACTTGGTATAAAATGTAACAAATAATCATAAATGGAATGCCGCAATAAAGAGCAATTCTTTGATCTGGAATGAAAGCCAAACTAACAAATGTAATGAAATTGAGCGAGAACGCTACGATTGGAACGAGTGGATAGAGCGGTGTACGATATTTTAAATCATTTATGTCGCCACCATTTTTCACGAAATTTCTACGGAAGAAAAACTGTGAAGCGGCGATTGACATCCAAACTACAACGGCAGCCATTGCTGCAATAGATGTTAAAACTAGAAAGACAGTATCTGCCGCAAATACACTTGTTAGTAAGGACAGGCTAGCGAAAATTAGGCTGAAAATTAATGCATTTAGCGGTACACCTTTTTTAGTTAATTTCGTAAATGCTGGACTTGCCATTCCTTGTTTTGCCATCGCCCACAGCATACGAGAATTTGCGTATAGACCAGAGTTAGCAACGGATAATACAGCTGTAATAATAACAAAGTTCATAATGTCTGCTGCATATGGGACACCGGCTACATCAAATACAAGTACAAAGGGACTTTCGACTAGATTAGCCTCTTGCCATGGGAGTAAACCTACAACAACTGATATCGCTAAGACGAAGAAGAAGAGAGTTCGCCAAATTGTGTTTTTAATTGCTTTTGGAATTGTTTTTTCAGGATTTTCACTTTCGCCTGAAGCGATTCCAATTAATTCTGTTCCTTGGAAGGAGTAATTTACTGTAATCATCGTAAGAAGAACAGCTAATGCACCATTTGGAAATAGCCCGCCATTTTCAGTGAAATTATGAAGCATTGGAGCTGGCTTTCCATTAAAGTCTAGTAGACCGAACATAACAGCGCCGCCAAGTACGATGAAAATAACAATTGTTGCGACTTTTACACTTGCGAACCAAAACTCTGCTTCTGCATATGCTTTTGCTGATAAAGCGTTTACGAGGAAGAGTGCCGCTGCAAATGTAACGCACCAAATCCATGAAGAAACGTCTGGAAACCAGCGTTTCATTAAAATACTTACAGTTGTTAACTCTACGCCAACTGTAACAGCCCAATTTAACCAATACATCCAACCGACAACAAATCCAAAACCAGGTGAAATGAATTTGCTTGCATAACTTTGGAATGAACCTGCTTCTGGCATAGCAACGGATAATTCACCAAGACATAACATCGTTAAATACATAACAAATCCACCGACTAAAAATGCAAGAATAGCACCACCAGGTCCGGCATTATGGACAATTTGACCAGATCCCATAAATAGCCCGGTTCCGATAACACCGCCGAGTGCAATCATAAATAGGTGTCTACTTTTCATTGTTCGTTTTAAATCTGTTTGTTCAATTTGTTGATTCATATGCCCTCACCCCGTATTTTCTTGAATGTGTGAACTTCGTTTTATTCTGAGTTTTTAATCATTAGTGGGGGATGCAACACACACTCGGTTTATTTGCTATGAAATGAATGGAGTATGTAAAAAAACGAACTATGACTAAATACTCTAAGAATGTTTGTTAACATGGTGATATCTTCACTATGTTAACAATTTTGATTTTAGCAAAATATTCTGGAAATGTATATTTATTTTTCTTTTTATTAAAAATAATTAGAATTTTTATAATTCATTCTATGAGCGATAATTCACATGATCTTTCTAGCAAACTAGTAAGAAGAAGGGTACAATGATAAGAGTTGTGTCTGTAAAATAATAATTAATGGAGTTTTGTTTATAATGAAAAAGTTAAAATATCTTTTTGTTTTTGGGATTATAATTGCTGCTGCGTTTTTTATAGGGAAAGATAAAATCATGCAAAAGGCGCAAGTTCTACGCCTAGAATTTCTATCTGAAATGAAAGAAGCAGCTATGATTGAAGATGTTCCGTTTATTAAACAATTACCAGAATTACCTCGAGGATGTGAAGTGACAAGTTTAGCTATGTTGCTGCAATATAAAGGTGTACAAGTAGATAAGATGCAACTTGCTAGCGAAATTCATCGTGTTCCATTTGAACAAAATGGTTTGCGTGGAAATCCTTACGAGGGATTTGTGGGAAATATTTATACAAAGGCAGAGCCTGGATATGGTGTGTACAATAAACCAATCTTTGATTTAGCAGAAAAATATGTTCCTGAAAAAGTAATTAATTTAACAGGTAGAGACATGCAAGATATATATAAAGTAATTAGTTCAGGCTCTCCGGTATGGGTCATTATTAATACGACGTTTAAGCCGCTAGCTGAAAGTAGTTTTGAAACATGGAATACGAGTTCAGGCGAAGTGAAAATTACATATTATGAGCATAGTGCAGTAGTAATTGGATATGATCAAAACTTTGTATATGTAAATGATCCTCTTAAAAATAATCCACGTTTGGCTGTTCCGCGAGCAGAATTTGAGAAAGCTTGGGAGCAAATGGGAAAACAAGCAATTACTATTTTATAATAATGAAAAAGTCATCTTTTGGATGGCTTTTTCTTTTTAGTTTATCATCACTGAAAATTCAGAACATTCTTTTAAAAGTTAACAATTCACGTTATAATAACATTTAACTTGGTGAAGAAGGGGAGAAGAGAAATGGATGTTGCAAAGGAACTTGTTTTGTTAAAAAATCAGTTAGTTGAGTGGAGAAGGCATTTTCATAAGTATCCAGAGTTATCTTTTCAAGAAGAAAAAACATCGCAGTTTGTGTTCGATATACTTCGGAAATTTCCATGTTTAGAAGTGTCACGACCGACTAAATATAGTGTGATGGCAAAGTTAGTAGGTAAACATCCGGGCAAAACAGTTGCGATTCGCGCCGATATGGATGCTCTTCCTATTCATGAAGAAAATGAGTTTGATTTTATTTCTACATATAAAGGTGTAATGCATGCATGTGGTCATGATGGACATATAGCGATATTACTTGGGGTTGTATATAAGTTAGTAGAAGAAAGAGAGAAGATTAAAGGGGAGATTCGTTTTCTATTCCAACATGCTGAAGAGAATTTTCCTGGTGGTGCAGAGGAGATGGTTGCTGCAGGTGTAATGGAAGGTGTGGATTATATTATTGGTGCTCACCTTTGGGCGTCGTTAGAGGTTGGGAAAATAGGTGTTATTTATGGTCCTGCAATGGCTGCACCGGATGTTTTTAAAATTAAGATAGAGGGAAAAGGTGGACATGCTGGAATCCCTCATGAAACGGTGGATAGTATTGCAATCGGAACACAAGTCGTTTCGCAACTTCAGCAAATTGTATCTCGCCTCACGAATCCATTAGATTCTCTCGTAATATCTGTTACGCAATTTCATGCGGGGACAACTCATAATGTAATACCAGAGCAAGCCGAGATTGAAGGGACAGTGAGAAGTTTAAGACATGAATTACGAGGTGAAACAGAGAAGAAGATTGAGCGGATTGTGAAGCATATTACGGAATCTTACGGAGCGAAATATACATTTTCATATGAATATGGGTATCGACCAGTTGTAAATGACTATGAAGCTACAGAGCTTATTGAACAAACGGCCTTACAACTTTATGGAAGGGATAGAGTTGTTCGTTTACAGCCGACGATGGCTGGAGAAGATTTTTCAGCGTTTTTACAAAAGGCACCGGGGACATTCTTTTTTATCGGAGCGGGAAATAAAGAGAAATGTATTATATATCCTCACCATCACCCTCGTTTTACGATTGACGAAGATGCATTACCGATTGGAGTGGAAGTCTTTGTATCAGCCATTATGAAATTTATAAGTAAAGGAGAATGAGATGAAGAAAATACACATTCTAGCGCTTATCCCAGTTCTTTGTTTAGTAGTTGGGCCAATATTTGCGAATTCAGTTACTCCTTACGTATTAGGGATGCCATTTTTATTATTTTGGGTATTATTATCAGTGTTTATTACATCTTTTTGTATGGGGCTTGTGTACGTGTTTGATCCTGCTAATAAGGAGGATGTAAAATGACTGCATTACTTATCATTATTTTATTTTTGTTTCTCGCACTATTTTTAGGGATTCGGGCACAACATGGAAAAGATATGAATTTAGAGCAATGGTCAGTTGGGGGAAGAGGGTTTGGCACTATTTTTGTTTTTCTCCTTATGGCAGGTGAAATTTATACGACGTTTACATTTTTGGGAGGAAGTGGCTGGGCGTATAGTAAAGGAGCACCTACCTTTTATATTTTAGGCTATGGCGCTTTAGCTTATCTTTTATCGTATTTTTTATTGCCACCGATTTGGAAGTATGCGAAAGAGCATAACCTTGTTTCACAGTCGGATTTTTTTGCGAAGAAATATAGAAGTAAAGCGCTTGGGATTATTGTTTCAATTGTTGGTGTTGTTTCCATCATCCCATATCTTGTTTTACAGTTAAAAGGACTGGGAATTATCGTTTCAGAAGCTTCTTACGGAAGGGTGTCACCTGTTGTTGCGGTTTGGATTGGTGCTATTGTTATAACTATATATGTAATGGTTTCAGGTATACATGGTTCGGCTTGGACGGCCGCTTTGAAGGATATTATGATACTGTTTATCGTTATGTTTTTAGGTATATATTTACCGTATCATTATTATGGAGGATTTCAGCCGATGTTTGAGGCTGTAGAGGCAGCGAAACCGGGATTTTTATCTTTACCTGAAGAAGGAATGAGTATTTCTTGGTTTGTTTCTACTATTATATTAACGGCCCTCGGTTTCTATATGTGGCCTCATACATTTGCTTCTGCTTTTTCTGCAAAAAATGAAAAAGTATTTCGTAAAAATGCAGCAATTATGCCATTGTATTCTTTAGTTTTACTTTTCGTATTTTTTGCAGGATTTGCTGCTATATTACAGGTTCCGGGATTAAAAGGAGGGGATGTAGACCTTTCATTGTTCAGACTTGCTCTTCAAACGTTTGACCCTTGGTTTATTGGAATTATTGGTAGTGCGGGAGTATTAACGGCATTGGTTCCGGGTTCGATGCTTGTTATGGCGGCTTCTACATTGTTAGCGAAAAATATTTATCGAACGATAGTTCCAGCTGCTTCAGATAGACAAGTTGCTAAGATGGCAAAATTATTTGTGCCTGTAGTAACGCTCGTGGCAGTTTTATTTACATTTAAAGGAGGAGAAACGATAGGAGCGCTTCTATTAATGGGATACAGTATCGTTACACAACTTTTCCCTGCACTTGTATGTAGTTTGTTTCCACGTCAAATTATTACGAAGCAAGGAGCTATTGCAGGAATGGGAGTTGGGCTATTAGTGGTCGCATATATTACCTTATCTGGTTCAACTATAGCCACGATGTTTCCGAGTTTCCCGCAGTATATAAAAGATTTGAATGTAGGTATAGTCGCATTGCTAATTAATATAATTGTGATGTTTGGAGTCAGTGGATTTACAAAAGGTGTATTTATAAAGAAAAACACTATAATAGTGGAAAAGTAATTCGTTTATCCCGCATTAACAAGCAGTAAGACCCCCACCTCAAAATTCAGCGGAAGCAAAGAAGTTAGGTGGGGGCCCTGCTGCCTGTAAAAGCCCGATTGGTGAGGGTTGATTAAAGTTTTACTTTATTAGAGCTATCTTTGAAAAGAGATAGCTCTTTTTTGTATATATTTTCTTCAATTAGCGGAATCTAACTAAAAACTTGTTGAAAAGGAAGTTAGGTGGGGAAATTGTTAGAGCTTGAAGGTAACTTATTTGAAGTTATGAAAGAAATTAGGGATGAGTTAGGTTCACCTAATGATTTAACAATTAGAGAAGTTGCTCTTGCTGGGAGTTTTACACGTTGTGCGGTTGTATTTTTATGTGGGTTAACAGACAAGGATAATGTTTATAAATATGTAGTTCGTACTCTTCAATATGAAGAAGTGCAAAATGAAGCGGCTGTCGTTCAGACGTTATTGGATCGTTTTATTTCTATTGCGGAAGTGGGTAAGAAGACAACATTTCCGGATATTATAAATGCGATTTTAGCGGGAGATACAGTTATATTAATTGATAATATTCAAACCGCTATCATTATTAATAGTAGGGCTTGGGAGAAGCGAAGTTTAGAACCACCAGTGACAGAAGATTTAATACGTGGACCGAGAGTTGGATTAAATGAAGATATTAATGTGAATAAAATGTTAATCCGACGCAGCTTACGCGATCCAAAGTTGAGGTTCCAATCTTATATTATGGGGAAGCGATCGCAGAAAGAAGTAACCCTAGTATATATAGAAGATATTATTAATCCTCACATTGTAAAAGAGTTAGATCGCCGTCTTCAATCAATAGTGACAGATGTCGTTTTGGAAACAGGTACGATTGAACAATTAATTCAGGATAATAATTTATCCCCATTTCCACAGTTTTTGAATACAGAGAGGCCTGATAATATTATAGCCTCATTAGCGAAAGGGAAGGCGGCCATTTTAGTAGACGGATCCCCGTTTGCTCTTATTGCACCACTTGTGTTTGTTGATATTTTTCAATCTGTAGAAGATCATTACGAGCGCTGGGTGATTGGAACGTTATTAAGATTTTTACGTATGGGTTCAGGCATAATTGCGGTTTTGTTACCAGCTATGTATGTAGCACTTGTATCTTATCATCAAGGACTTATTCCTTCTAAACTGGCTTATTCAATTGCAGGTGCAAGGGAAGGTGTTCCGTTCCCAGCATATATTGAAACGTTAATGATGGCCTTGACTATGGAATTAATACGAGAAGCTGGAATCCGATTGCCCAAACCAATGGGACAAACGATAGGGATTGTAGGAGGTCTTGTAATTGGAGAAGCTGCGGTAAATGCAGGGATTGTAAATCCGTTTTTAGTTATTATTATTGCAGTTACTGCGATTGCTACGTTCTCGCTTCCTGTATATAGTATTACGATTACGTTCCGGATTTTACTTTTCGTCTTTGTATTAGCTGCAACTGCTTTTGGGTTGTATGGAATCATTCTAGCTCTGATTGCACTTGCTGTTCATATTACAAATTTAACAAGTGTTGGTATACCGTATACAACTCCAATTGCTCCTGCATTTTATAAAGATTGGAAAGAAGAATTTATTCGCATACCAAAAGCGATGTTGAAAGATAGACCGGAGTACTTACAAACAAAAGATTCTACAATACGTCCAAAGGAGCGAAAATAATTGAAACCATTTGAGTATGGCGATGAAGAGATTGGATCTCGGGAAATTGGGTTTGCGGTATCATCGACCATTATTGGTATAGGGGCATTGTCTATGCCAAGAGATATTGCTAACCAAACTTTATTTTCGGACGGTTGGATTATTTTGCTTTTGGGTGGATTGATCTGTGCAGTTTTAGGTTGGTTTGTGACGAGAGTGGCTATCTTATTTCCGAAACAAAATTTTGTTCAATATACGAGTGCGCATTTGACGAAGCCTGTTGCATACACAATTAGTAGCATTTTAGTATTAACGTTCGCTGCTTTGACAGCATATGAATCGCGAATGATTTCAGTTATTTCTCAAACGTATTTATTTAGTGATACACCAATACAACTACTGTCTTTCTTCTTTTTATTAGTTGTTATTTATGGAATAGCAGGATCAAGAGCAGCCTTATTAAGGTTAAATGTTTTATTCTTACCTATTGTTTTAATTGCGATAGTACTTCTTTCTTTATTAAATATAAATTTAATGGAAATAAATAATTTACTACCAGCTTTTCAAACGAAAGTAAGTCAATATGCTGTTGGAGTTAAAAATTCTATTTTTACGTTTATTGGATTTGAAGTAGCTTTATTTTATGCGGTGTTGCTGAATGATAAGACAGCGAAAAAAGCGCCAATGGCAGTCGCGAAAGCGGTGATGGTAAACGTGCTGTCATACATTTTAATTTATGTAACTTGTATTAGTGTTTTTACGTATATGACAACACGTGGATTGACATATCCAACAATTGAATTAGGGAAAGAAATTGAAATTGGTGGAGGATTTTTAGAAAGGTTTGATGCGATTTTTTTTACGACTTGGATTATTACTATTTATAACACTACAGCAATGTATTATGACGTTGCATCTTTATTGTTTTGTGCTATGTTTCCGAAAGTGAAGAAACAAATTTTTATTTTCGTAAGTGCCCCTATTATTTTTATGGTGAATATGATACCTAGTAGTTTGAATGCTTTATCAAGTTATGGGACTTATTTAGCTTGGATAGATATGGGGTTTGTTGTGTTAGCACCTTTGCTCGTTTTAATTGTATATAAAATAAAAAGAAGGAATGGTGGAAATGAAACACCTTCTTAAAATTATAATGGTTATGGCTTTAACTGGATTTATGAGTGGGTGTTCTGAGTTAGAAGAGATAGAAGAAAGAGGATTTGTAGTAGGAGCGGCTTACGATATTGTGAAGGAGAAGAAAGCGAATCCAATTATGAAAGGGACCTATCAGATGGTACTCCCCAGTAAATTGTCTCAACAGGGTGGACAAGGGGGTGGGGATAGCGAAAATTATATTAATGTTAGTGCAAAAGCAGATAGTGTATTTGAACAAATAAGAATAATCGCCAAAAAAATTAGTCGTACATTATTTTTCCCTCATATACAGGTGATTATTTTCTCTGAAGAATTACTTTCACATCCATACATTTTACAAAATACGTTAGATGTATATATTCGCGATCATGAGATGAGAAGAAATATTCGTTTGTTCGTTTCTAATAAAAATGCCGAAGCTATTTTAAAACAAAGTGCCAAGCCTGAAAATTTACCGGCGCAGTATATTGATATGTTAGCTGAACACCCTCCGAAAAATGCCCAAATGATTGAGGCTGCAAGAATTGGTGAGGTGCAGGAAAAGATGATCTCTAACCGAAGTTTTGTATTACCTATTCTGGAACTAACAAAACAAGGAGTACAAATGAACGGTGCAGCATTGTTTCGTGGAAAGGATAATAAGTGTGTAGGCAATTTGAGTGGGGAAGAAACAGTAGGGATGAATTATATAATAGGTAAAAAAATTGGAGGTTTTTTTACCATCCGTAAAAAGAATCAACTTATTACATATGAAATTCATAAGTTACGTCGAAAAATTAAAGTATCCACAACGAATGCTACAAAACCAAAGTTTGATATTCATTTATCTCTGGAAGGCACATTGGCTGAGTTGCATTTTAGTGATCATAAAAAGGTTTTGAATGAAAAGCGTTTAGAGAAGGATATATCGGAAGAAATGGAGAAGCGTATTCAAAAATCAATTAAACTTGTTCAAAAAAAATATAAGGTAGATGTACTAGAGTTAGGGGAAGTGTATAAGCGACATAATTATAAAGAGTGGAAAAAGGTAAGTAAGAATTGGGATCAAGGCGAAAATTACTTTAGTAATGCTGAAATTACTGTTCATGTTCATCCAACAATTGAACATTCAGGTTCAGCTTTACCGAAAAGAGTGAAATAAGGTGATGAAAGTTGTTTACTGGATTAGGAATTAGTTGCACGATATTAATGGCAGTTCTTCCAGGAACTATATATTTTATTCATAAAAAACTCACAACGTATGGAGCACAGCCGTGGAATACTGATGTGCAAAAAAAGAAACCTGAATAATTTCAGGTTTCTTTCGTGCAAAGCATATGTGAAGGGGGATACCTTCTATGTATGCTTTGCTTTATACAAGCCCTAACCAATGTACCAATTGTGTAGAGAGGAATGTAACAACAATGGCGATAACGGTAGGGATTGCAAACGATAAGAATGTCCATTTTGCACTTTTTGTTTCTTTGTATATATTAACAAGTGTTGTTCCGCACGGGAAATGAAGAAGTGAGAACAACATTGTGTTTAACGCTGTTAACCAAGTCCAACCATTTTCTAGGAATAGATTTTTAATTTGATTAAAATCATCTATTTCAGTTAAGGCCCCAGTTGATAAGTAAGACATTAATAAAATTGGGATTACAATTTCATTAGCGGGTAGTCCAAGAATGAATGCAGCTAGAATAAACCCGTCAAGTCCTAACATTTTAGCAAATGGATCTAGGAAGTTTACAAAATACATAAGTAAGCTTGTGTCACCGATAAAAATGTTAGCAAGTAACCAAGTTAATGCAGCCGCAGGGGCAGCAACAACTATAGCTCGTTTTAAAACATAGATTGATTTATCGAGTGTTGCGCGAACAATTGTATTCCAAACTTTTGGCTTGCGGTACGGAGGTAACTCAAGTGTGTAGTGAGTTGGAACCCCTTTTAAGGCTGTTTTTGATAGTACCCAAGAAACGGTTAATGTCATAATAACACCAATTACAACCATTCCAACTACAACACCAGCAGTAACCAATGTTTGCATACTGCCTGTATAACCAGCAGCCATAAATAGTGAAGCCATTAAAATTAACATAGGCCAGCGACCGTTACAAGGAACGAAGTTGTTCGTTAAAATTGCTAGCATACGTTCACGTGGTGATTCAATGATACGTGTTGACATAATGGCTGCTGCATTACAACCAAATCCCATTGCCATTGTTAAAGATTGTTTCCCGTGTGCGCCGGATCGTTTGAATAAGCGGTCCATATTAAACGCGACACGTGGTAAGTATCCGTAGTTTTCTAATAGCGCGAACATAGGGAAAAAGATTGCCATAGGTGGTAACATAACGCTAATAACAGCACCGATACCACGGAACAAACCAAGTATTAAAATGCCATGTAACCATTCAGGTGCATGCGCTGCTTGGAACCAAGATGTTAAATATCCTTCGGCCCATCCGAAGAATTCGGCAATCATATCAGATGGTACGTTAGCGCCTGCAATTGTAAGATAAAAAATAATAGATAAAATACCGAGCATAATTGGGAATCCCCAGATTGGAGATGTGAAAATTTTATCTAGTTTTTCGGAACGATATAATTTATCAGTATTTGTATATTGGACAGATTCTTTACATATGCTTGCAGATGTTCGGTAAATATCTCCGACTATATCATCTCGTATATCTTCTTTTGAAAGTATTTGTGCATGTTGAATAATATAGTCTAATGGAAGAGCTTTACTGGCTGAGTGAGATTCCATTAATTACGACCTCCCTTACAAGTGGTTCATTATGGTGTTTTTGAAGTGTAGTTAAGAAATTTTTATCTCCATCTAATATACGTAACGCAATCCAACGTGCTGGATACGTATCACCGAACACTTTATAAATTTGTGGTTCTAATTTCTGAATCATATTTTCGATTTTTTCGCTGTAAGTAATTTTAATTGGTGTTGGAATTAGTTTTTTATTTGCTACTCTTGCAATAACATTTAGCAAATGACCAATACCTACTCGGTTACGTGCTGAAATTTTAACGACAGGTACACCAAGTGATTTTGCTAATTTCTTTTCATCGATAACAATCCCTTTTTTCTCGGCTTCATCAATTAAGTTAATGCAAATGACTACATTATTTGTCATCTCCATCACCTGGAGTGCTAAATTTAAATTTCTTTCCATAGCAGTTGCGTCTATAACAACTACAGTTACTTCTGGTTTTTCAAATATAATATAATCCCTCGCTACTTCTTCGTCTGCGGAATTTGAGTATAGTGAGTAAGTTCCCGGTAAGTCTATTAATGTATAATTACTTCCGTTATGTTCATATTCTCCTTCAGCTTTTAAAACAGTTTTTCCCGTCCAGTTTCCAGTATGTTGTTTTAAGCCTGTTAAAGTATTAAATAATGTACTTTTCCCTGTATTCGGGTTACCAGCTAAAGCGATACGATGTTTGCTCATCTGAAATCATCTCCTATTAATACCCCGAAAATAAGGGAGCTTTCTTCTTTACGCAGTGCAATAGTTGTGTTGCTCACTTGATAAGCGACCGGATCTCCAAGTGGACTGCGTTGCAATACTTTAATCGTCGCCCCTGGGATAAATCCCAAATCTAATAAGCGTCGTTTCATAGTTCCTTCTAATTGTATCTTCTCAATTTGTACAAACTCTCCTATTTTAAATTCGGAAAGTGGTTTTATATTAGCCGATACCATAAAAGTTACCTCATCTCTATATTTTTAGTTTGAGTTTAAAAAGTTTCCTTAGGTAAACTTTTTGTTAGTAATATAGTAGACTACATTGGATGATGCTGTCAATTGGTACTTTAAAAATATTCATTTAATTTTAGAATTGTTCCAATTTATTTAGTTGTACTAAAAAATATTACTGAAATTCTTTTTTATGTGCATCAATTAGGCATGTAAAAGTTACAAAATACAGCGTAATTGTAAATGTAACTTTAATTAAAAGGGAAAAAGAGAGAAAAACATTTACATTGGATTTACATTGTTAAGAATAAATTTACATTACAGCTTAAATGGTGTGGATTTTGTTGGGTTCTTTAACTATAAATGTTGGGATTCCTAGTTTTTAAGGATTATTATCGTCATTTACTTAAAATTAAAAATTGCTTAACACTTACATAATATTATTGTCCTACAATGAATTTGTGTTCGAAAGAAGTAGACAAATGTGAAAAGTGATAATCCAAATGGGGGTACAAGACATGGTTATGAAAAAGGGTATTAAATTTTCTTTAGCAGCTTTAGTGGTAGCGGGTTCATTAGTGGGATGTGGAAAAGCAGAAGAGACATCAGGTAAAGATGCTAAAGGAAACGATAATGCAAAACAAGAATTGTCAGGTACGATAGCAGCTGCAGGCTCTACAGCACTTCAACCTCTTGCAGAGGAAGCCGGAAAGAAATTTATGGAGAAAAATTCAAATGTTTCTATTCAAGTGCAAGGTGGCGGTAGTGGAACTGGAATTAACCAAGTAGCTTCTGGTGCAGTCCAAATTGGTAACTCAGATGTTCCATCTGCAGATAAAATAAAAGATGCTAATAAGGCGAAAGAATTAGTAGATAACAAGGTAGCGGGTATTGCATTCGCACTTGTCGTAAATAAAGATGTAAAAGTTGATAACTTAACAGTACAACAAGTACAAGATATCTTCACTGGAAAAGTAACAAACTGGAAAGAAGTAGGCGGGAAAGATGAAAAAATCAACGTAATTAATCGTCCAGCTTCTTCTGGTACACGTGCTACATTTGAAAAAACAATTATGAAAGACGCGAAAATCAATGATGGAACTGGTACTACACAAGATTCTAACGGTGCAGTAGAACAAGCAATTAACTCTACTCCAGGTTCAGTAAGTTATTTAGCGATGTCTTACATGGTCGGCGAGAAAAAAGGTGCGCTACAAACAGTAAAAATTGATGGTGCTGAACCGAAAGTTGAAAACATTGCGTCTGGTAAATATCCATTTTGGTCTTACGAGTACATGGTAACAAAAGGTGAGGCAAAAGAAGCAACAAAAGCTTACATTGACTATGTAAAAGGTAAAGACTTTGAAAAGCAAGTAGAAGATATGGGTTATATTCCAATGTCTAAATTAAATAAGTAATAAAATTTATGGGGCTGGCTGCAAGGCCAGTCCTGTTCATTTCAATTTATGAAGTGGGGTCTGTCCTGTGATGAAGGGGAAAAAACAAATTAATTACGTAAAAAGTGAATATATAGGAAGATCACTTGTTACGTTTTGTGGTATTTTTATTGTTTTAATTACATTAGCTATTATTGCGTTTATTTGTGGTAAAGGTATTCAATCTTTTACACAAAGTGGTATCTCATTTACTGAGATGTTAACATCGACAAAATGGAATCCAAATGCTGATCAAGGATCCTTCGGGGCTTTAATTTTCATTGTAGGTTCAACGGTGGTTTCGTTAGGTGCGGTCATTATTAGTGCGCCAATTGCTATAGCTCTTGCTATATTCATGAATTTAATTTCGCCAAAGTTTGGAAATAAAGTATTGAAGCCTGTTTTAGAATTATTAGTTGGTATTCCCTCGGTTGTATACGGATTATTAGGGGTTACGATTTTAGTGCCACTATTACGTGATTCGTTTGGGGGAGTGGGCTTTAGTTTAATTGCGGGTATTGTTGTATTAAGTATTATGATTTTGCCAACTATTGCTAGTATAGCTTCTGATGCAATACGTTCTGTTCCATTTGATTATTTAGAAGCTTCTTATGGTCTAGGGTCAACGAAATGGCAAGCGATTAGCCGAGTAATTGTTCCTGCTGCGAAGAAAGGGATTTTAACAGGTGTTGTTTTAGGTTTAGCGCGTGCTTTTGGCGAAGCGCTAGCGGTTCAAATGGTAATCGGGAATACGATTAAATTACCAGAAGGAATATACAGTCCGACAGCGACGTTAACTGGTATTTTAACAATGGACATGACAAATACATTAAACGGAACTGCTTGGAACAATGCGCTATGGACTTTAGCAATGATTTTACTTGTTATTTCATTCCTGTTTATTTTAGTAATTCGAGCGATTGGGCAAAGAGGTGAGCGATAATAATGAATGCAAGAACGGTAAATAAAGTTTGGACAGGTATCTTTTATACGATTGCAGCTTTAGTTGTAGCTTTGCTAGTGTTCTTAGTGTTTGAGATTTTACAAAAGGGATGGGGTTTTTGGGATCCTAATTTCTTGTTTGGAGAACCAAGCAATACAAGAGCTGGTGGTGGGATTGGTCCGCAGTTATTCAATTCCTTCTATATGCTTGTTATAACGCTTATTATATCTATTCCTCTTGGATTAGGTGCTGGAATATATTTAGCAGAGTATGCAAAGCAAGGACGTTTTTTAAACTTTGTTCGTTTATGTATCGAGACAATGGCATCTTTACCTTCTATTGTTGTTGGTTTATTCGGTTTGTTAGTGTTTGTTACAATGACTGGTTGGGGATATACAGTAATGGGTGGTGCCCTTGCTTTAACTATTTTAAACTTACCGGGCTTAACGCGTGTTTGTGAAAATGCGATTTCAGAAGTTCCTTCTAATGTGAAAGAGGCAAGTCTTGGGCTAGGTGCAACGAAGTGGCAAACGATCACTCGTATTATTATTCCGTCGTCATTACCACAAATCATTACAGGTGTTATTTTAGCTGCGGGTCGTATATTTGGTGAAGCAGCGGCATTAATTTATACAGCGGGTTTAACATCTCCGATTTTAAATTCAGCAGCGGACTTCTCAAGTCCTGCTCATCCTTTAAATCCATTTAGACCAGCTGAAACGTTAGCGGTTCACATTTGGAAGTTAAATTCTGAAGGAATTATCCCGGATGCGAAGTTAATTGCGACAAAATCTGCAGCTGTATTAATTATTATGGTATTACTATTCAATGTTATTTCACGCTTAGTAGCATCTATATTACACAAGCGCTTTACAGGAACGAAAAGAAAAAGTAAAACGACGAAAAAGGTAAAAGCGGCATAAATTATAAAGAAGAACTCTCTACTTATAAATAGGGGGTTCTTTTGTATTTTAATTATAGAAGGAAAGGGCGTAACGATTGTTGAATTTGTGATTAATTATATAGACGAACAGATGTAATTTAGATTGTGGATTCTAGTGAATCTCTAGAACGGTATGCGGAAAAAATGATGGATTATATGAGTAGGTAGAGAAAAAGGGTTATCTTCATTCGTGAAGATAACCCTTTTCTTTTAAATATCAGGTGTTTCTGTAGAAGTGCTTATTTTTCTACGGGAGCGTCTTTTTCTCCCGATTTTATCTAATAGTTCATACATAACTGGAACAACTACTAATGTAAGAAGAGTTGAGACTGCCAAACCACCGATGACAACGACGGCTAAACTTTTTGATACCATACTCCCTGCTTGGGATTGGCCAAATAGAAGTGGGAGCATAGCAACGATTGTTGTAATAGCTGTCATAATAATTGGGCGTAGTCTAGTAGAACCTGCTTCAAGTAAGGCTTCTCTTGTTTCCATTCCGTGTTCCCGATTTTGTTGGACTCTTTCTATTAATACAATAGCGTTTGTAACAACAATCCCGATTAACATTAATGCGCCGATTAAGGAATTTACATCAACAGGTGTTCCTGAAATGATTAATCCTAAAATACCGCCGACAGCAGCTAACGGTAAAGAGAATAGGATTGCAAAAGGAGCACGTGCTTGCCCGAAGGTGATAACCATAATTAAATATACAATCCCTATTGCAATCCCCATAATTTTGAATAAATCTGTAAAATTCTCTTGCATAGATTCAGTAGCTCCTGCGATATTTACTTTTGCACCACTAGGTAAATCTAAGTCAGTTATCGCTTTATTTACTGCTGTGTTTACTTTACTCAAATCTTCATTTGAAGCTTCGGCTGTAATTTGGATTGTTTCTTTTCCGTCTTTATGGAAAATTTCTGTTTGCGTTTGTTTTTCTGAAATAGTTGCGATGTCTTTTAAAGGTATTGGGCCATTAATAGGTGATAGTATGTTTGTATTTAAAATATCTTCTTGTTTATTAATGTTTTCTTTTTTGTGTTCTATCATAATAGTAGTTTTTTCATTATTAATTGTAATTTCGCCAATAGGTGATTTCTTCATAAGGAATGCTACTTGTTGCGCAGCTATTTCTGGTGTTAAACCTAGTTGTTCAGCCTTTGTTTGATCAATATGAATTTGCCATTCTTTCTTAGAGTCTTCTAAATTTGTTTTTACTTTAGAAAGATCATCCATGCTTTTTAGTTTTGTTTCAACGATAGTAGCCGCCTCTTTTAAATCCGCTTCGTTAGTAGCTGTTACGTTAAATTGTAAGTTATTGCCGCCGCCAGAGCTTGAATAACTTGTTTTTATATAATCAAGTTCAGCAGGCTCAAAAGTTTTATTTTCCTTTTTTAACTCTTTAATATATTGATCAATATCAGAACCTTTTTTAAAGACTACGAATATACTAGCGAGGTTATTTTTAGTTGTTTGCCCCCATTGTGCATCTTCTGCGCTAGATCCCATTCGTAAAATAACGTCTGTTATATCCGAATCAGAAAGTAATTTCTTTTCAAAATCAAATGCTTTTTGTTTTTGAGATTCAGCATTATAATCGGCTGGAAATGTCATGTTAATAGATAACATTGTGTCGTCTTCAGATTTTATGTTTGCTTTCGGTAGTAATATATAGACCGCAATTGATCCTGCAAATAATAAAAATGAAGTAAGTAGAATAATGAATTTATGAGAAAGAGCCCACTTTAATGTAGCGACATATCGTGATGAAGAACTTGGCTTTCGATGCTTTGTTTTTTTGAGTAGTAAAAAAGCCATAAGTGGAACAACTGTTAGTGCAACGATTAAGGATGATAGTATAGAATATACAACTGCTAATACCATAGGTAACATTAATTTTCCGATTGCTCCTGATACGAGGCCGATAGGTAAAAAAACAGCGACCGTTGTTAAAGTAGAAGAAGTAATTGCGACTGCGACTTCTTTCGTTGCATCGAGAATGATATCTTTAGAGAAAGAATCTTTTTGTAAACGGCGGAAAATATTCTCGATGACAACGATACTATCATCGACGAGACGCCCAACCGCAACAGCTAAACCACCGAGGGTTAAAATGTTAAGCGTAATGTTAGATTGATGTAGTAAAAAGAGTGTTAATAAAATAGATAATGGAATACTGACAACAGCGATGAGTGTTGTTCGGAAGTTACGTAAAAAGATTAAGATAATTAGAGTTGCAGCGATTGCTCCAAGTATTACTTCTTTTCCCATGCTAGTAACAGCATTTTCAACTTGTTCATGGGTTGAAGCCAAAAGCTTAATAGAAAATTGATCTTTATATTCCTTATCTATCTCTTTAACTTTTTTATCAATCTCTTTTCCAATGGCAACTGCATTTTTACTCGGTTCTTTCATGATGATTAATCCTGTGCCTTCTTCTCCGTTTATATGTGAAATTGTATCGTAGTGTTGTTTAATTTCAATTTGAGCAATGTCTTGCAATTTCACTTGGGGTGCCACAGTGATGTTTTTAATGTCATTTACATTTTTTATGTCCCCAATGACGCGGAGGTTGTATTCTTCCTGATTAACAGTAATTGCCCCAGCTGGAGTAGAAGTTTCTTTTCCTTGTAAAACAGTTAGTACCTGCTGTGATGTTACGTTTTTGTTTTTTAATTGGTTCGGATCAAGTACGATAGATAATTCAGAGGTGGATTTTCCGAAAAACATAACGTTGGCAACACCATCAATGTTTTCGAGTTGTGGTACGATTTCTTTTTCAATTTGTTTTTCATCTGCTTTTGAAAAAACGTTTTGTTTCTGGATAGTAATTTGAGCGAGTGGAATCATAGAAGTGTTTAATTGACTAACTACGGGCTTGGTTACATCTTTAGGTAATTTAATTGTATTGACGGCTTTTTCGACTTCGCGTGCTGCATCTTTCATGTTTGCTTTTGATGTATACGTAATGTCGATACGTGATAATCCCTCGTATGTAGAAGAAGTAATGGTGTCGACGTGTTCTAAATTGCGAAATTGTTTTTCGAGAGGATCAGTTACATCCTTTGTCATCGTTTCAGCGTCGAGTCCTTGAGATAAGGTTGTGACGGTAATTGCCGGATTGTCGATACTTGGTAAAAATTCCATAGGTAATTTAGAGCCGGAATAAACACCGAGTATGGAAATGAGAAAGATCATGATGATAATGGCAGCTCGGTTTTTTAATGAAAACTTTGTTAACCTATCCATAAAATAATTCCTCCATTGGTTTATTTATAGTTGAGTGCGTCCTTTCTTACTATATAACAAAAAATGGATATTTTTCATTAATTAAATGTAAAAAAATTCTAACAATGCCCTTAAGTTTATATTAGGATTGGAATGTTGTTAATTTGTAGGGGGGGAATTTTCGAATGAGAAGGAAGGGGATAATGCGCGCGAGTGGCTGTTTAATGTAGATGGGATTTTTTCTTACGGCTAATTTGTATAGTTATTTTATAGAAGGATAATTATTATAAACCTTAATATAGAAGAGAATGAAAATTTGGGAAGGTATTGTGAAATTCAATTTAGTTGAATGAAGTGTAGTAATATACAATCAGAATAACTATTTTTAGTGGAGAGGATAATAGTTATTTCTATAGAAGAAAGTAGGGTAGATAATTTTTTTATATTTTTATAAAAAAACACTTGTTATTTAAAAATTGTGATGGTATATTAATAAACGTCGCTGATGCGGAAACGCAGAAAACGACAAAAAAGAAATTTTAAAACTTAGTTGACATCGAAAAATGAAGATGTTAATATGATGAAGTCGCTTCTGAAGTGGCGGACAAGTTCTTTGAAAACTGAACGAAACAAACAACGTGAAACGTCAATTTTTATTTTAGATGCTAGACAAACTAACTTTATTGGAGAGTTTGATCCTGGCTCAGGATGAACGCTGGCGGCGTGCCTAATAC
>NZ_LPUS01000033.1:0-90052 GCF_001563515.1 Bacillus sp. JH7
CGGACTTTGACTCCGTCATGCGCTGGTTCGAATCCAGCTAGCCCAGCCATTTACGAGCCATTAGCTCAGTTGGTAGAGCATCTGACTTTTAATCAGAGGGTCGAAGGTTCGAGTCCTTCATGGCTCATCATTTTTGCGGAAGTAGTTCAGTGGTAGAATACAACCTTGCCAAGGTTGGGGTCGCGGGTTCGAATCCCGTCTTCCGCTTAATTAATAAGGGGCCTTAGCTCAGCTGGGAGAGCGCCTGCCTTGCACGCAGGAGGTCAGCGGTTCGATCCCGCTAGGCTCCATCTAAATAAAAAAGCTTACATCATATGATGTAAGCTTTTTTTGTTTTTAAAAAGACAACTTTTATACTTGTCGTTTAAAATGAAGAAAACGTAAAAATAAGGGATGGGGAGATAATTGTGAAAGTTGTTATTGCATCTGATTCATATAAAGAAAGCCTAAAAGCTATAGAAGTATGTGGAGCTATTGAAAGAGGTTTTAGAGCAATTTTTCCTAATGCAGAGTATGTGAAAATACCAATTGGAGATGGAGGAGAAGGGACGGTTGAATCACTTGTTGATGCTACAGGGGGGAGAATTATATCAATTAGTGTGACAGGACCGCTTAGAGAAGGTATACAAGCTTTTTATGGCATTTCTAAAGATAAAAAGACAGCGTTTATTGAAATGGCAGCAGCATCAGGATTACAGCACGTTCCAGTTGAAAAGCGCAACCCACTTATTACAACGACAAAAGGAACAGGAGAACTTATATTACATGCGCTAGATCAAGGAGTGGAGTACATAATTTTAGGACTTGGAGGAAGTGCTACAAATGATGGTGGGGCAGGTATGTTAGCAGCTTTAGGAGTAAGATTTATAAATGACAAGGGTGAAGTAATAGATCCATCTGGAGGCACATTACATTCGATTGTTGCTATTGATTTTTCACGAATGGACCCCCGCTTAAAGGGGGTAAAGATAGAAGCGGCATGTGATGTGGATAATCCATTAGTCGGAATGCAGGGAGCATCTTTCATATTTGGGAGACAAAAGGGTGCAAATGTAGGGATGATGAAAGAGCTAGATGAGAATTTACAACATTATGCGAATATGCTTAAACGATATGTATTTTTTGATGTATCTGAAATACCTGGTGCAGGGGCAGCGGGAGGAATGGGAGCGGCTGTTATTTCAGTGTTAAAGGGAGACTTGCGGAGGGGCATTGAAATTGTATTAGATTATACAAATTTCGATAAACATATAGAAGATGCAAATCTCATTATAACTGGTGAAGGTAGAATAGATAAACAAACTGCATATGGAAAGGCTCCTGTGGGTGTTGCGGGGCGTGCAAAACGTTTTTCTGTGCCTGTAATTGCTCTTGGAGGGTCTGTATCATCTGATTATTCAGCTGTGTACGAGAAAGGAATAGATGCGGTATTTAGTATTACAACGAGACCGATGACACTAGAAGAAGCATATAAAGTAGCAGAAGAAAATATTGAAATGACAACAAAAAATATTGCAATAGTATGGAAAATAGCATCAGAAAAACACTTCTAAATGTAGGAGTGTTTTATTATTATTATTTAATAATAGTGATTGCGATTGTTTCATTAAGTTAACTTTATACATAGAATAGTCTTGAAATTTGGTTTTCAGTATGAATATAAGTGAATAAATTGTATATCCATACAGAAAAATGTCGAGTTGAGTCAGACTATATAAAAGATTTAAAATATTTAGTGAAGGCATAAAAGGGGGATACTATCTATGAAAAAAGAAATCTCAGTTATTGGAGTTCCAATGGATTTAGGACAGATGCGTCGTGGAGTTGATATGGGACCTAGCGCGATCCGTTATGCAGGGGTAATTGAAAGAATTGAAGAAATTGGATATGACGTTAAAGATATGGGAGATATATGTATAGAGAGAGAAAAAGAGATAGATGAAAATACAAAATTAAGAAACCTTACACAAGTTGCAACTGTATGTAATGAATTAGCAAGTAAGGTGGATCATATTATAGAAGAAGGTCGTTTTCCACTTGTATTAGGTGGTGACCATAGTATTGCTATCGGTACATTAGCTGGTGTAGCAAAACATTATAAAAACTTAGGCGTTATTTGGTATGATGCACACGGTGATTTAAATACAGAGGAAACTTCACCATCTGGAAATATTCATGGTATGTCACTTGCAGCAAGTTTAGGTTATGGACATTCTTCACTTGTAGATTTATACGGAGCATATCCAAAGGTGAAAAAAGAGAATGTCGTAATTATCGGTGCGCGTGCATTGGATGAAGGAGAAAAAGATTTCATTCGCAATGAAGGTATTAAAGTGTTCTCAATGCATGAAATTGATCGTATGGGGATGACGGCTGTTATGGAAGAAACAATCGCATATTTATCTCATACTGATGGTGTACACTTATCATTAGATTTAGACGGTCTTGATCCTCATGATGCACCAGGTGTTGGAACGCCTGTAATTGGCGGTCTATCTTATCGTGAAAGTCATTTGGCGATGGAAATGTTAGCAGAAGCTGATATTATCACATCTGCTGAATTTGTTGAGGTAAATACGATTTTAGATGAGAGAAATAGAACGGCAACAACAGCAGTTGCTTTAATGGGTTCTTTATTCGGTGAAAAACTAAAATAAATGTAAGAAAAGCAACTGAGAAGTTGCTTTTTTTATTTGAAAATAGGCGTATAATAATGATTTATATTATACTGTACAATAAAAATGTTTGACATCTTACCAATTTGAGCTAAAGGGGGTTGTTTGTAATTGTCGTTTGTTTCATGTATGGTATAATTAACTAGTTGTTGGAAATACATACAGATAGAGCATAAAACAATATTTCAATATATGGATAGAATTGCTCGTAAGTAGGAGGAAGGGATAGCATGCCTTTTGAAGATACGACCATTTTGAAATATCTTAGTACGGCATTAGATATTGCCATTGTATGGTTTATTATATATAAGCTAATTCTTATAATCCGAGGGACGAAAGCTGTTCAACTTTTAAAAGGGATTACAGTTATTATCGTCGTTAAGATGATCAGTATTTTCCTTGAATTGCGTACGCTATCTTGGCTAACTGAACAAGTATTAACGTGGGGATTTTTAGCCGTTATTATTATCTTTCAGCCAGAATTGCGAAGAGCACTTGAGCAGCTAGGGCGCGGAAGTTTATTTTCGCGTGTTGGAACGCATGAGGATGATGAACCTGAAATGGTTGCAACAGCGATAGCAAAAGCAACCGAATATATGGGGAAACGTAGAATTGGTGCATTAATTACTTTGTCAAAAGAGACCGGTATGGGTGATTATGTGGAAACGGGTATTCCGCTGAATGCAAACGTATCATCGGAATTACTTATTAATATTTTTATTCCAAATACACCTCTTCATGACGGAGCGGTAATTATGCAAGGAAGTACAATTAAAGCAGCAGCATGCTATCTTCCATTATCAGAAAGTCCGTTTATTTCTAAAGAATTAGGAACTAGACATCGTGCTGCAATGGGAGTTAGTGAAGTTACTGATAGTATTACAGTAGTTGTGTCTGAAGAAACTGGTCAAATTTCTTTAACGAAAAATGGTAAGTTGCATCGTGATTTGAAGACAGAACAGCTGAAGGATATGTTATTAGCTGAATTTAGTGGAAACGAAAAAACGACTTCTTCGTCTTTATGGAATTGGAGGAGAAAGCGTCATGGATAAGTTAATGGAGAATCATTGGTTTTTAAAAGGGATCTCATTACTATTGGCGTGTATGCTTTTTATGTCAGCGACGTTAACTGAAAAAAATACGACATCAGGTATATTACCTTTTGCAAATGATACGAAAGAAACATTAACTAATTATGCTATTAATCTTAAGTATGATGAGGAGAAATATATTGTAAGTGGTATTCCGGCAGAGGGCGTTAAAGTAAAATTAGAAGGCCCAAAAGCATCAGTTGCTACAGCAAAAGCAAAAAAACAATTTGACATACCGGTTGATTTGCGAGATAGTCCAAAAGGAACTTATGAGATTTCTTTAAAAACGAACGGGCTTCCAGATGATGTGAAAGGAACAGTTCAGCCATCAACAATTAAAGTTACTCTTCATGAAAAGGCGAGAAAATATGTTCATGTAGATCTGAAATTATCAAATGAGGATCAGATGCCAGCGGGGGCTACTCTAGAAAAATCAAGCCTTAAACCGGATACTGTTGAGGTAGTTGGGACGAAAGAAGAAATTGAAAGCATTTCATCTGCCAAAGCGTATGTTGATTTAAAAGGTGTTAATAAAACTGTTACAAAAACGCCCGAAGTTACATTATACAATAAAGAAGGAAAACGTTTAAATGTAAGAACAAGTCCATCTAAGATTAGTGTAACGTTGAATGTGGCAACGCAAAATACAGCCAATAATACTGAAAAAACTGTTCCTGTAACGTATACGAAGAAGGGGAGTTTAGCAGAAGGATTGGCGGTTACAAATATCAGTGTTGAACCGAGAGAAGTAACGATAGCTGGTCCAAAAGATATTTTGGATAATATACAATCGCTAGAGGGGGTCGAAGTAGATCTTAGTCAATTGACAGAGTCTACAACATTCGATGCCTCTGTTTTATTACCCAAGGGTGTAACAAGTGCCAAACCGAATCAAGTGAAGGTTTCGGTGGGAGTGCAAAAAACAAAACAAACGAAAACAAAAACGATTGATGGTATCCCAATCCAGAAAAATGGACTTTCTAAAGATGTTACTGCTCAGCTACTTTCGCCACAAGATGGAAAGATAAGTGTTGATATTTCAGGAGAAGCAAGTATAGTAGATAAAATAACAGCTGCTCAAATAACAGCGGTAATTAATCTGCAAAATGTATCTCCAGGAACGAAAGATATTTCAATTCAAGTGAGTGGTCCTGGTAATATTTCAATAGAGCCAAAACAAAAAAGTGCTAAAGTTACTATTGTGAAGAAAGAAAAACCAGATAAAGAAGTACAGGGTAACGGTCAACAACCGGATTCAAACACCGATCAAGAAAATCAAAATGAGAAACCAAAAAATCCTGAACCTGATTCAGAAAAAGAACAGGAAAAGAATCAAAACCAAAATCAAAATCAAAATCAAGATAAAGATAAAGAAACGAGTCAAGAACCAACAGTAGATAATCACAATCAAAAAGAGCAAGAAAAAGGAGCGAATCATAATGGGTAAATATTTTGGTACAGATGGAGTACGCGGAGTTGCAAATAAGGAGTTAACACCTGAATTAGCTTTCAAAATTGGACGTTTTGGTGGTTATGTATTAACAAAAGATACAGATCGTCCAAAAGTAATTATTGGTCGTGATACACGTGTATCTGGCCATATGTTAGAAGGAGCTTTAGTAGCAGGGCTATTATCAACTGGAGCAGAAGTAATGCGCCTTGGCGTTATTTCTACACCGGGCGTTGCTTATTTAACAAAAGCACTAGACGCACAAGCGGGTGTTATGATTTCTGCATCTCATAATCCAGTACAAGATAACGGTATTAAATTCTTTGGTTCAGACGGCTTTAAATTAACAGATGAGCAAGAAGCTGAGATTGAAGCTTTATTAGACAAAGAAGTTGATGAACTACCACGTCCGACAGGTACTAATCTTGGACAAGTGAGTGATTACTTTGAAGGTGGACAAAAATATTTACAGTACATTAAACAAACTGTTGAAGAAGATTTCTCTGGCCTACATATCGCTTTAGATTGTGCACATGGTGCAACTTCTTCTCTTGCTCCATACTTATTTGCAGACCTAGAAGCTGATATTTCAACGATGGGAACTTCTCCAAATGGTATGAATATTAATGAGGGTGTAGGATCTACACATCCAGAAGGCTTAGCTGAATTGGTAAAAGAAAAAGGTGCGGATATCGGACTTGCTTTTGATGGCGATGGCGACCGTTTAATTGCTGTAGACGAAAAAGGAAACATCGTTGACGGTGATCAAATTATGTTCATTTGTGCGAAGTACATGAAAGAAACTGGTCAATTAAAACATAATACAGTTGTTTCAACTGTTATGAGTAACTTAGGTTTCTACAAAGCACTTGAAGCAAATAATATTACAAGTGATAAAACAGCAGTTGGTGACCGCTACGTAATGGAAGAAATGAAGCGCGGAGGTTACAACCTAGGTGGAGAACAATCAGGCCATATTATCTTACTTGATTACATTACAACTGGTGATGGAATGTTAAGTGCACTTCAACTTGTAAACATCATGAAAATGACGAAAAAGCCATTATCTGAGCTTGCAGGGGAAATGACGAAATTCCCACAATTGCTAGTAAACGTTCGTGTAACAGATAAAAAATTAGCATTAGAAAATGAAAAAATTAAAGAAATTATTCGTGTTGTAGAGGAAGAAATGAACGGTGATGGCCGTATTCTTGTTCGCCCATCTGGAACAGAGCCACTTATTCGTGTAATGGCAGAAGCACCAACACAAGAAGTTTGTGATGCATATGTACATCGCATTGTAGAAGTTGTGAAAGCCGAAGTTGGCGCTGAATAATTAGCTGAATTTATATGAAAAAGGAGCACAAAAAGTGCTCCTTTTTCATATGTTTTATAGACGATGAAAAAAATTTCATTGACGGTTTATCCATGTTTGTTATAAGATGGTCTTGTTCTTTTTCTCAAAGGAAATATTGTAAATTATAAAAGCGCCAGAACTACAAATAGTGTAGTTGACGAGGTGGGGTTTATCGAGATTTCGGCGGATGACTCCCGGTTGTTCATCACAACCGCAAGCTTTTACTTAAATCATTAAGGTGACTTAGTGGACAAAGGTGAAAGTGTGATGAGAGAAGAGGAACGGATGAAAACTAGCTGTATAAGTATATACGGACTTAAACCCAATCGAGAGGAAGGTGAAAGCCGTTACAAGCTTACAGGGCTAGCAATATGTAATCCGTTTTTTAGTATAAATAAAAATGGTATCGGACTATGTCGTTACATGTTCGCAGAGCAGTGTAAGCATTTGTAACGGCGACTAAACATGTGTGGAATCGTAGGATTTATTGGAGAGCAAGATGCAAAGGAAATTTTATTAAAAGGTTTAGAAAAGCTAGAATATCGTGGATATGATTCAGCAGGTATTGCAGTACAAGCAGAGAACGGTGTTGTTGTATACAAAGAAAAAGGCCGTATCGCAAAACTTCGTGAAATCGTAGATGAGAACGTAGCAGCAAGCGTAGGTATCGGACACACACGCTGGGCTACACACGGTGTTCCAAGTAAAGTAAACGCGCATCCGCATCAAAGTACATCAAAACGCTTTACATTAGTTCATAACGGTGTAATTGAAAACTATGAATTAGTGAAAAAGGAATATTTACAAGATGTAACGTTCGTAAGTGAAACAGATACAGAGGTTATCGTACAGCTTATGGAACAACAAGTGAGCACAGGATTAAGTGTAGAAGAAGCGTTCCGTAATACGCTATCTCTTTTACATGGCTCTTATGCAATCGGATTACTTGATGCTGAAAATCCAAACATGATTTATGTTGCTAAAAACAAAAGCCCGCTATTAGTAGGTGTTGGTGACAACTTTAATGTTGTGGCAAGCGACGCTATGGCGATGTTACAAGTTACAGATCAATTCATTGAGTTAATGGATAAAGAAATCGTAATCGTAACGAAAGAAAGTATTACAATTAAAAACTTACAAGGTGAAACGATTGAACGTGCACCGTTTACAGCGGAATTAGACGCAAGTGATATTGAAAAAGGAACATATCCTCATTTCATGCTTAAAGAAATCGATGAGCAACCACTTGTAATCCGTAATATAATTCAAAAGTATCAAGATGAAAATGGCGAAATTGAATTAAATCAAGACATCCGCAATGCGATTTTAGATAGCGATCGTATTTACATCATTGCATGTGGAACGAGTTATCATGCAGGTCTTGTTGGAAAACAATTTATCGAGAAGTTTGCAAAAATGCCAGTTGAAGTACACGTGGCAAGTGAATTCTCTTACAACATGCCATTATTAACAAAAAGACCATTCTTCATTTACATTTCACAAAGTGGTGAAACAGCTGATAGCCGTGCAGTACTTGTACAAACAAATGAAATGGGTCATAAAGCATTAACAATTACAAACGTGCCTGGTTCTACGCTTTCTCGTGAAGCTGATTATACACTTCCGTTATACGCTGGACCAGAAATTGCAGTTGCATCAACGAAAGCTTACACAGCACAGCTTGCAGTACTTTCAATTTTAGCGGCTGATATTGCTAAAGCAAAAGGTGAAGTTCTTGATTTCGATTTAACACACGAACTAGGACTTGTAGCAAATGCAATGATAGAACTTTGTGATCAAAAAGAAGAAATGGACGCATTAGCAAAACAATTTTTAGCAACAACGCGTAACTGTTTCTTCATCGGACGTAGCGTAGACTTCTACGTAGGATTAGAAGGTGCGTTAAAACTAAAAGAAATCTCTTACATCCAAGCAGAAGGATTCGCTGGAGGAGAGTTAAAACACGGTACAATCGCTTTAATTGAAAATGGTACACCAGTTATCGCACTTGCTACACAAGAGCACGTAAACCTTGGAATTCGTGGTAACGTGAAAGAAGTAGTAGCACGCGGAGCTAACCCATGTATCATCTCAATGAAAGGCTTAGAAATGGAAGGTGACAGCTTCGTATTACCAGCTGTACACGAAGCGCTAGCACCGCTAGTAGCAGTTATTCCATTACAACTTATCTCATACTACGCAGCACTTCACCGCGAGTGTGACGTTGATAAGCCACGTAACTTAGCTAAGTCTGTTACTGTTGAGTAGGAGATTGGTAGGTTAATAAATATAGTTATGCGTTTGAAATAAATTTTGATAGTTTATAAAAAAGTCTGATCGTTTATAATAAATTAAAACTAAGAAAAGAACTCTGTAAAAATCATTTTACAGAGTTCTTTTAGTTATTTATTGTTTTACATAACAAATTGTTACTTGTTCGTCTATGTGGAAAATCTGTAATGCTTTACCATCTAAATTTTTAACCTCATATGATGAATAAATAGGTCGTTCCAATTTCACTTCTTGACCATTTTGAGTTCCTTTTTCCACCATTAGCGTTAACTGATGGGAAGAAACGTCTGCTTGGTATGTTCCTGTTAAGTAATTATCTTTATTTGGATAAGAACCATTTGCATATGTTTCAAATGTCTTATCTGCTTTTAGGACTAACGTAGTTTTGACTCCGTCTCCGTAATCAATACCCCAATTACCTACAAGCTCTGTACCGTCTTTATAGTTGTTCTGTACATTCTTAAACTTAGCCGAACCCTCGTCTGGTGTATCAATTTTTCCTTTGAATATACCAGTTTTATCTTGGGTACTGTATGTTTTAACTGTATTACCACTAGATAAACTCGGTGAGTTAGAAGAACTAGTACCACTTGTTGTAGAAGTAGTTGTTGAACTACTCTTAGCTTCCGCTTTTAACTTATCAAATACAGGTTTCCAAATGCGTTTTGCTTCATCTAATTTATTGTTTGCTTTATCTATGATTGCATCATCCGTATCTTTAAGTGTTTTAGAGTAATCAAATAACTTCGATACTTCTTTGAAAGATTCTTTTAACTTTTGAACAGCTTTTACAATTTCCTTATGATCTTCCTTGTATTTTCCTGGTGCATCTATACGCTCTATTTTATTAAATACTTTATCTAAGTCTTTAATACTATCTCGTACCTCTTCATTTGACTTACTTCCCTTTTTATTATCCCTCACAGAAGCATCATAGTAATCTAGACGTCTTAATAAGTCTTCTTCAATGTCTACCATAAGTTGTGGGTAATCCTCAGGTAAAACCATAATCATCTTAACATCTTTACTTTCTTCTTTTGAGTTAGTTGATTTTTCCTTTGTTTCAGATGATTTACCTTCTGTCTTAGTTTCTTTACTTTCTTGTTTACCAGATTCAGCATTTGTTTTTTCTTTTTCTCCAAATAAATTAGTTACACTACAAGCTGACATAGAAACTACTAATCCGGATGCTAGTAAAATTTTACCTGTACTCTTTTTGAAATTCTTCATATGATTTTTCAATTCTCCCTCTAAAAACATAAAATAGATGTGCTTTAGCCCCTTTAAAACTAAAAAACATACCCCTTCTATATTTATTTTATAATACCTTTCTATGTATAATATTTTACAATTAATTACAGATTCGGTCAAAATTTATCTTAGTTTAACGATGTTCACAAAAAAGATACGAAGCTTTATTCTTCAAGTAAAGATTCTAAGTGAGTTTTGATTAAAATTTTTTTATAAAAATCTCATACTTAGTTAAAAAGAGTAATTCTATTTTGATCAATCGTTTTTTCAAAATGAATTTTTTTGTTGTTAAATAAAGATTTGTGACTTCATTTTTATCAAATTTTATTCCAAACCAACATATAGTTATAGCTTTAAAATAAATTTACAAATTTGCACCCCTTTAGATATTTTATCTAAAGGGGTATTTTTGTGTCGAAAAAGAACATCTAAAATTGATAAGCGGAAAGAGCCCTATAGATTAAAGTTTTACTTTATCGGAGTCACTTTTATTTATCTGAATTTTCCGTTACTATTTTAAGTATCCGTGAACAATTTCCTTTATTACGACAAGAAGAGACGGTAGATTCATGGACATTACAAGGGGGCTTATTATATGAAAGTGAAAGCAAAAACATATTTAAGTATAGAAGAGATTATTTCATTACCAACCGTATCAAGTACAAACATAAGTGATGATGGTAAAAACGTAGCATTTGTTAAGAAGACGGCTGATTGGAAAGACAATACATATAGGAATCATGTATGGATATATGAAAAAGATAAGAAGCAGAGTTACCCATTATCAAATGGTGATATAGATAGTACACACCCATTATGGTCTCCAGATGCTAGGTGTATCGCATATCTTAGTCCAGTTGGTGACGGGGAAAATCAGATATTTGTTAAGTCACTAGATGATTATAGAGAGGTTCAAATTACTGATGAGAAAGAAGGAGTCAGTACATTCAAATGGGGTCCTACTGGCAAGGGGCTTTATTATGTTACGCAGTCAAAAGAATGTGAAGAGATAAAGAAACGTAAGGAGCTATATGGAGATTTTCAACATATAGGTAAGGAACACCAGAATGATTGTTTATATTACATTGAAATAGAAAAGGTGATACAAAGTGATACAGATGAACACGAGAACAGAGTTGTTTATCAATTAACGGATGGTAAGGACTTTCATATCCATGAATTTGATATTTCAAATGATGGTAAAAAGGTTGTATTTATAACGACACCAAGCTCAAATATGGCAGATTATATAAATGGAGATCTATACATACTCCATATTAAAGCTGGAGAGCTACAAAAGCTGAATGTGGATAAGTTGTTGGGAGGGAGTGTTTGTTTTTCTCCTGACGGCAGTAAAATATGTTACACAGCAAGCATAAGAGAGAAGGATTACTATAGAAACCATATACAAGATAGTACGTTAGAGATATATGATATGAATACTGGAGAGGTAATTCAGCCTCTAACAAACTTTGATAGTACAGTTATGCCATTACAGTGGACAGCTAAAGGAATTTTAATTAGATGGCAGGATAAAACGAATTATCGTATTGGATTACTAGCTGAAGATGGCACTGTGGAAGCATTAAGCGACAAGATAGATGGCTTTATAATGGATGCCTCTATAACAAAGGATGGAAATCATATAACCTATAATAAGGCTATAACAAATGAAACCTTTGAAATCTATTTAGACGATAAAAAAATAACGGATGAAAATAGCTTTTTCAAAGGGAAACTTAAAAGTAACAGGGAAATCATCTCATGGAAAAGTAGTGATGGTCTTGAAATAGAAGGTGTTTTATCAGCGCCAGTAGAGTTTGACACTAATAAAAAATATCCTTTATTAGTAGTAATTCACGGTGGTCCGGCTTGGGCATCTTTTCCGATATTTTCAGACTGCTTCAATGAGAAATATCCGATTGAACAGTTTGTTGAAAAAGGCTTTATCGTTTTAGAGCCAAATTACAGAGGAAGTTCAGGTTATGGTAATGAATTTTTAAAAGCTAACTATAGAAAACAGGGGATTGCTGACTACGACGATGTTATATCAGGAGTTGATAAACTAGTTGATCAAGGGATAGTAGATAAAGATAGAGTAGGAGTTATGGGATGGAGCAACGGTGGATATGTATCAGCTTTCTGTTCTACATTTAGTAGCAGGTTTAAAGCTATTTCAGTTGGCGGTGGAATAACTAACTGGAGTACCCATTATGTAAATACAGATATACCTTACTTTATTAGAATGTATTTAGGAAATACTCCATGGAATGATCCAGATATATATACGAAGACATCACCTATGACGTATATTAAATCAGCTTGTACGCCTACCTTAATTCAACATGGGGAAAAGGATGCAAGAATTCCGATTACAAATGCATATGATCTATATCAAGGATTAATGGATATGGAAGTTGATACAGAATTAATTATATTTAAAGGAATGGCATATAGTTCTGACCAACCAGGAGTTCATGTGGCTATTATGAAGCAGAACTTGATGTGGTTTTCACACTATATGCTTGAAGAGAGTATGGAGGGTTTTAGGACTTTGTAATAGATGTTTGTACAAGACATATGATTGAAACGGTCTTCATATTGAGATGATTTATTATAAAATATATACTTAAACTACTATCAGTACATACATCAGGGAGGACTAATATGACAGGAAATAAAAATGACTTACTAGTAGAAAAACGTGAAGAGTTATTGAAAGTATTGCAAGCTCGTTTTGAGAAAAACATGAACCGCCATGAAGGTCTTGAATGGGGTAAAGTTGAAGCGAAGCTGACTACTAATAATGAAAAATTGTGGTCACTTAACGAAATGGAAGTAACTGGTGGTGAGCCGGATGTTATTGGTTATGATGAAGAAAAGGACGAATATACTTTCTATGATTGTTCAAAGGAGAGTCCTAAAGGCCGCAGAAGTCTTTGTTATGATCTTGAAGCGTTAGAATCAAGAAAAAAGCATAAACCAGAAAATAACGCTATTGATGTGGCGGCCGCTATGGGTATTGAGTTATTAACGGAAGAACAATATCGAGAGTTACAACAACTTGGAGATTTTGATATGAAATCATCGAGTTGGGTACAAACACCTTCAGATATTAGAGAGCTTGGTGGTGCTCTATTTTGCGATTATCGCTTTGGACATGTTTTCGTGTACCACAATGGAGCAGACTCTTACTATGCTGCCAGAGGTTTTCGTGGTTCGTTAAAAGTTTAAATTAGGATAAATAAGAAAAAGAGCCTATATTCAGGCTCTTTTTCTTATTTATATTTTAAAAGTAAATTGTTACTACGCAGTTTTACTTAATTTATATATTCCGTGGTTGTTTTTACGGAAAAGTTTAGGGAAAACATAGCCATCTAATCCAATACGTCCAGCGTTCTGCCCTGCAACTAAAATGAACATAGTCAAAATAAGCAGGTTTGGGTTTACACTAACAGTTCCGCTTAATAAAAATGAAAGATTCATTATGATTCCGAAAAATGCAGCTGTTTTTGTTAATCCGCCTAAAATCAAACCTAGACCTACTAAAATTTCTCCCCATTGAACTAAAAAGCTAAATAGGTCTGCGTTTGGAAGGACAAAATGTTGAAGAAAATCTGCCCACCAACTTTGTACTGCAGGATGGTCACCTGATGCTTGAGCAATAGCACCCTTTAGAAAACCGCTTGCGTCAAAAGATTGTCCGAAGACTTTGCCTATCCCAGCAGCGAGCCATGTATATCCTATGTAAAGCCGTAAAAGTAATAATATGAAAGTAGCACGTTTATCAGTTCTTAAAAAATTGATAACCATTGAAATCCCTCCAATATTGTATTTACACGTTTATTATATATCTAATGTGAAAAGATTCACAATAGATATAATGTGAACAAATTTATGATTTTTCATTTGTGAAATTGTACAAAGCATTTTGAAGTTTATTTTTGGAAGGTGAAGAATAAATGTGGTCTGGGAGCTATCTATTGTAGTAGAGAGCTCCCAGAGTAAATAGATTCATTTAGTTTTTTTAGTGTATCTGCGCATTACGTATTATTTCTCTGGCTTTATATAAGGAACAATTTGCGCAGTCACCCCTACAGAAGCACCACGAATAAAGTCTTGGTTTTCTAACGCCTTAAAGTTTTCCGTTCTCCCAGTTAGCATAACCCCTAAAATTTTCACTTGATCAAATGGTTTGTCCTTGTTTGATTTTAAAAACTTCTGGATATCTTTATCATGACCATCGTCATCGTATTGGTTAAGTGAATCAACGAACTCTTTATAGGCTTCTCCAGGTGACTTGTCTGGATTAAATCCATAAACGGGCATACCAGCAGGCCCTTTGCTTTCATCTCTAATTGGTGAGGTCATGTATAACCATACAATGTTTAAGTTGTCTGGAATCTTCTCTTTAATTTCTTGTAGTGTGTAGGGCTGGTTGAAAGAAATAGCAACTTCGGCAACATAGTTATTCATTTGTGAAACTTCCCCTAATTCATTTTGGACACCATCAAAATATTCCTTAATAGCGGGATTATAAAATGTTGCAAATTTTTTCTTTGTTTGTTTATCATACTCATAGAACTCTGTATCGGACCAATAAAATCCGGGTGTTAATTCATTGGTATCAATGTTGATACGGAGCCAACCATAGGAACTTGTTAAAGTGTTCCATGGGACTACATAACCATTAATATTTTTAGATCGATTTGATATAATATTGCCGCCAAACATAGTTGAATTACTTGTAACTTGAGAATCGATTTGCACATTAGGTTCGGCAATTGCATTATGTAAAAAGAGACTTTCGTGAAGCTTTGTCGAACTTTTCGCCGCAAAGTAATTGCCAACTTTATAAATTATAGGTATAAGCATGATTACAACGATAATTGAGGTAATGATGATTTTAAGTAACTGTTTTCTTTGAGCTTTTTTTAATGCATCTTTTAAAGAAGTATCCATTAAGGTTTTCCTCCTACTGTAGAATGAATTGTTTTACGTGCACGATGTAATTTTTGTTTTACGCTGTTCACTTGAATATCTAGTATTAGAGCGATTTCTTCATATGAAAAGTTGTAATAGTATTTTAAAAAGAAGGCTTCTTTATATTCTGTTTTTATATCTTTTAATAAATAGAAAATCTCATCTTTATTTAAAACAGCGTCTAATTCTCGGTCTGTATATTGTAATTTTGAATAAATATCTTCAGTTAAATAGATGTTCTGTTGCTCTTTTTTTCTCTTTAAGTCAATGTATTCATTTAATGCCACCCTAAAAAACCATGGTCGTATGTTACTCTCGGTTAGGTGATCTAGCAACGTATATACTTTATAGAAAGTATTTTGGATGATGTCTTCTGCATCTTCTTTTATAGCCCCTTTCGCTAGTAGTAGTTTGAACACTTCCTCCCCTAGATTGATAAGATAGGAGGTAAATATATTTTCTTTTCCCATCACTTTTCCTCCCTACACTTATACAACGAATAGGTAATGATAAATGTATACACTTAAATTTAAATTAGTTATTAACTATGGTTTATAGTACACGATACTTTATAAATAGGAGTGGTTATTTTATCTTTTGAAATATTAAATCTTTAGTGCTAAAATAAAATTTGGAGATATATGGAGAGGAGACAAAGACTCAATATGTGGATGAACTTGTAATGATTAGAAACTACTAGATAGATAAATTTTGCTCTCATAAGCGAGGGTTTATTTAGTTATCTGTAAATCATTCAAGGAATGCATATTTGGCTTGTACATCCCTTTTATAAGGATAGGTGCCTATTTTATGTATCTGTCTTTTTTGTGGGAAAGTTTATATCTCTTATATAAAATATGCGTCCTTTAAACTTGGAGGAGTATATGATGAACCAATTAAAAAATAAAGTAGCAGTTATTACAGGGGTAAGTCGTCTAGATGGTATAGGGGCAGCGATTTGTAAAGAATTAGCTGAATCAGGATACGATATATTTTTTACGTATTGGACATCTTACGATAAAGAGATGCCTTGGGGCGTTGATAAAAATGAACAAATACAATTAAAAGAAGAGTTACTAAAAAACGGTGTTAAAGTATCAAGTATGGAGTTAGATTTAACTCAGAATGATGCACCAAAAGAGCTTATAAATAAAGTTACTGAACAATTAGGGTACCCTCATATATTAATTAATAATGCAGCATATTCTACGAATAATGATTTCTCTACGTTGACTGCTGAAGAATTAGATAAGCATTATATGGTAAATGTTCGTGCGACTACATTGCTCAGTAGTCAATTTTCCCGGGGATTTGATAAGAAATCTGGTGGTAGAATTGTTAATATTACTTCGGGGCAATTTCAAGGTCCTATGGCAGGAGAACTAGCTTATGCGACAACGAAGGGAGCTATTGATGCTCTTACTAGTACGTTGTCAGCAGAGGTAGCTCATTTAGGAATAACAGTGAATGCAATTAATCCAGGACCAACCGATACAGGATGGATGACTGAAGAGATAAAACAAGGGTTAAAGCCGATGTTTCCTTTTGGCAGAATTGGTGAGCCAAGGGATGCAGCTAGACTCATTAAATTTTTAGTAAGTGAAGAGGCCGAGTGGATTACTGGGCAAGTTATTCATTCAGAAGGTGGATTTAAAAGATAAAAAAGAAGGCATCTCACCAGGGTGAGATGCCTTCTTTTTTAATCTTTCTTCAATCTTCGTGCAACACCATTCCCTAAAGACTGTAATCCTTGAACGAGGATAATTAAAATAAAGACGGTTGCATACATTACTTCAGGCTCGTAGCGTAAATGTCCGAAGCGGTATGCTAAATCCCCTAGCCCGCCAGCACCTACAAGGCCAGCCATTGCTGTTGCGCCGATTAAGCCGATCGTTGCGATTGTTAATCCGAGTACAAGGGAGGAACGAGCTTCTTTCACCATGACGTGCCAAATGATTTTTATAGTAGAGACTCCCATCGCTTGGTAGGCTTCAATGACACCGCGATCGACTTCTAGTAAAGCTGTCTCCATTAAACGTGCGATATAAGGGGCTGTGAAGACGACAAGCGGTACGATAACACCTTGCACGCCAATGGACGTTCCCATTAGAAATTTTGTAAAAGGTAAAATAAAGAATAATAGAATGATAAATGGAAGAGAGCGAATGATATTAATAATTGTATTAAGAATAGGATAGATGATTTTATTTTCACGCTGCCCACCAGGTCTCGTTAAAACAAGTGTGACGCCAAGTGGTAATGCAATAAGGATCGAGATGAGTAATGAGATAGATGTCATTTGAAAGGTTTGGATTGTGGCTTCCCATATGACTTTACCCCATTCATCCAAAAAGGACTTGTTTCCCATAATCTGTTCTACCTCCTTCTACGATGATTCCTTGCTCTTGTAAAAATGATAAAGCATGGTGGATTTCATTTTGTTCCCCTTGCATATGAACGACTAGTTTCCCATATGCTTCATGTTTTAACTGCGTAATATTACCGGATAAAATATTCGGATACACTTGGAAACGTTTTGTGGCAACGGCTAAGGCAGGTTCCCCTGAAGTAGTGCCAATAAATGAAAGTGTTACAATTTCTCCAGTACTTTGTAGTTCTTTCTGTACCTCTTTTGGAATTTTCGCTGCAAATGCGCTATTTACAAATTTCTTCGTGGTTACATGTTGTGGGTTTGTGAAAATATCTTTTACAGTCCCACTTTCGACTACAGATCCATGTTCCATAACAGCAACGCGGTCACATATACGCTGGATGACATTCATTTCATGTGTAATGAGTAAAATCGTAATTCCGATTTCTTCGTTAATCTTTAATAACAAATCAAGGATAGAATCGGTTGTTTCGGGATCTAATGCGCTCGTTGCTTCATCACTTAATAACACTTCAGGTTCATGTGATAGCGCACGAGCAATTGCAACACGCTGTTTTTGACCACCAGAAAGTTCGCTTGGATACGCATCTTTTCGATTAAAAAGATCGACAATGCGTAAATACTTTTCTACTCTTTTTTCAATTTCTGCTTTTGGAATGCCAGCAAGCCGTAACGGTAATGCGATATTTTCATAAACGGTAACAGTTTTAAGTAAATTGAATCCTTGGAAGATTATTCCGATTTTTTGTCTCGCTTTTGCTAGTTCTTTTGTCGATAACGTTGTTAAGTCTTGTTCGTTTACAATGATATTTCCTGTCGTTGGTTTTTCTAATAAATTTACACATCGAATCAATGTACTTTTACCAGCGCCACTATATCCAATGATTCCAAATACCTCGCCTTTTTCTACTTTAAGGGAAGTAGACTTAAGAGCCTCAACATTCCCTTTTTTTGTTGTAAATACTTTGGATATGTTTTTTAATTCAATCATTATCGTCAGCTCCTACCAAGATGGTAAAACTGAACCATCAAATTTTTTCTCGATAAACTCTTTTACTTCCTTAGACTGATAAGCTTTCTTTAATTTATTTACAACGGCATCATCTTTATTTTCAGTACGAACAACGACCCAGTTCACATATGGTGAATCTTTTCCTTCGCGGAAGATAGAATCTTTCGCTGGACTTAATTTTGCACCTAATGCAAAGTTTGTGTTAATTGCAGCTGCTTTCACTTCACTTAGTTGCGTTGGTAATTGAGATGCCTCTAATTCGACAATCTTTAATTTTTTTGGATTTTCAATTACATCTTTTGCAGTCGCTTTTTCTGTAGCCTTTGGATCAACTTTTAAAACCCCTGCTTTTTCAAATAATTTTAAAGCTCGAAGTTCATTCGTTGGGTCATTTGGTACAGCAATTGCGTCGCCCTCTTTTAAGTCTTTTACATCTTTTATATCTTTAGAATATACGCCCATAGGGAATGTTACTGTTGAAAATACTTCAGCTAATTTCATATTGCGTTCAGCTTTAAATACATCTAAATACGATTTCGTTTGGTAGCTATTTACATCAAGGCTTTTTTCATCTAAAGATACGTTTGGCGCTACATAATCATTAAATACTTTTATATCAATTTCGAGACCATCTTTTGCTGCAACTTCTTTTACCTTTTCAAAAATTTGTTCATGTGGTCCACCTGTTACACCGACAGTAATCTTTTTCTCGTCTAATGCTTTTACCTCTTTATCTGAACTCACGCTACATGCGCCTAATAATAATACTGCTCCGCTTACAATGCTTAATAATACCTTTTTCATCTATAAATCCCCCTTCATATACGTTCCAAAATAAAAAGCACCTCCCAAAAATAAGAGAGGTGCCGAATAGACGAAATAGATTCCTCTCTTATCTTCCAAAACGAAAACTCGTTTTGCAGGAATTAGCACCTTAGCTTATACGTCATAAGCTCGGTTGCCGGGCATCATCGGGCCAGTCCCTCCGCCACTCTTGATAAGAGTATGTGTATGTAGTTTTGAATATGGTACTAATAGTAAATCGTACAAAAAGAATTGTCAATGATATTTTCTGAATATATTTTATTTTAAGATAATCGAAACATTCCCCTTTTTATGTCCTTTTTCTACATATATATGAGCTTCAGCAATTTCTTCTAATCGGTAAGTTCTATCAATAACAGGTTTTAGCTTTCCTGTTTCAGCTAGTTGTTTTAGTAGGTTCATATCTTCTTTACTGACCTTTGCCATCATTCCGTTCACAGATACATATTTTCCATTAGGCATTAATGCATCTGTACAAAGAGACTTTTTATATTTTCCAACTGCATCAAATATAATATCGTAGTGCTCGCCCTGCTTAGTAAAATCTTCTTTCATATAATCAATTACGTTGTCTGCCCCTAAAGCTGTTACTAATTCGAAATTCGAACTACTACAAATGGCTGTGACAGTCGCCCCGAAGTATTTAGCAAGTTGTATGGCAGCTGTCCCTACTGACCCAGAGGCGCCGTATATAAGTACTCGTTGCCCTTTTTTTATCTGTCCTTTTCTAAGGAAGTGCAATGCTGAAGTTCCGCCGAAAGGAATAACGGCAGCTTCTTCATATGTCACATTGGTAGGTTTTAATGCTATTAATCCACTTTCATGCACGCATGTGTATTCCGCATAACCACCAAGGTTTAGTTCTGTTAATGCAAAAACTTGATCTCCTTTTTTAAATTGTGTTACATCTGTTCCAATGTCTTCGATTTCACCGGATAACTCTACGCCAAGTATAGGTTTTCTCGGTTTTCTGAAACCTAATATGATCCGCATAGGAATCCAAAATAAGAGGGGGCTATTAAAGCCACGTATTCTACAATCTCCAGTCGATACACTTGTTGCGTGAATTTTAACTAATACTTCATTTTTTTTAGGTTTAGGCTTTTCTACATTTTGAAGCTGGAGAACATTAGGTGGTCCGTACTTTGTACAAATAATCGCTTTCATAATGACCTCCTGAAATGAGTTGTTATTATTTACATCATATTTAAACTTTTTCTCAAACATGTTGTTATATAGGAAATAAATTTAAAGATAAATATTACGAATTATATAGATTTCATAGGAAAAGAGATGATATTATTTTTGGGAAGGAGGGGACGTTATGAAAAAACTTATTTTAATTTCAAGTTTAGTACTTGCAGTCGGTCTAGGAGTAGGGTGTAGTAATGAGAAAACAAAAAAGACTGACGAACCGAAAAAAGAAGCTGTGCAGAAAGAAAAGGAATTAACAGCGAAGGATGTTTTTAATAAAGCGAATGAAGCTTTTAAAAACGAAGAAAATGTAACGATGACATATGATGTGGGAATAAAGGCTGAAGGAACAGAGATGAATGTAATAAAGGCTAAAATGCAACTAGAGCCGAAGAAAAGAAATTCTCGTTCTGAAATGAATGTTTCTGGTACAGAGGTTGTTGTTTATGATGTGGGTGGCAAAATTGCTGGTCAGTTAAAAAATCCTAATACGGGTGAAATTATGTCTGTACCAGAGGAACAATTGAATGCTAACGGAATGAACGCGACTCAAGGAATGGTAGATAATTTAGAGATTCCATCGGAAATTTTAAATAAAGTAAAGATGGAGAAAAGTGGAGATAATTATAAGCTGAAGTTTGCATTAAAAGGGCAAGAGACAGAGAGTATGCTAGCTAGTATGGATGAAAAGCAGAAACAAATGCTACAAGGCCAAAATGCAAAGATAGAAGAAATAGATGGGGAATATATTATTACAAAAGATTTTAAATATGAATCAGCAAAGATAGATATGGTTATGAGTAGCAATGGTGAGGATAAAGCGCACATTATTACGGATGCAAAGTTTACATCGTATGATAAATTTGATCCAATACAATTGCCAGCAGCAAAGTAATCACTGTCAAGAGAGGTACCTGAAAGAAAGGGTATCTCTTTTTGTTGCTAATAAGGAGAGTGTCCTTTGAAAAAAAGAAAGATAGCAGCGGTCATTGTCGCATATACGGTTTTGCTTGCAACGTCTGTACATACGTATAAAAAACAAATTGATCATCCTATTATGAGTGATGTAGGTAAATTGCTTCCGACAAAAATAAAACGTGTTGAAAGTGCTACGGAAGAGCACTCGTTAATAAAATTAGTGCGAGATGCAAAAGTTTCAGGAGAGAAAATTTCCATTGCAGGCATGCAACATAGCCAAGGAGGACAGACATATTATCCGAATGGCACGATGCTCGATATGAAAGGATATAATAAAATATTAGAATTTGATCCAGAGAAGAAGCGGATTACAGTTCAAAGTGGTGTCACCTGGAATGATATTCAGAAGAAAATAAATCCTTATGGCCTTGCGGTACAGGTCATGCAGTCTCAAAATATTTTTACTGTTGGCGGTTCATTAAGTGTAAATGTACACGGGCGTGATATTCGTCATGAGGCACTGATTGATACAGTAGATTCATTTAGATTGTTAATGGCAGATGGCACGGTACGTAATGTAAGTAGAGAAGAAAATGCAGAGTTATTTCCATATGTCATTGGGGGTTACGGTTTATTTGGAGTTATTTTAGATGTGACGCTGAAGTTAACAGATGATGAATTATATGAAATGCACACGAGAATGATAGATTATAAAGAATACGCATCTTATTTCAAAGAGAAAGTGAAAAGAGATGAGAATGTTCGTATGCACTTAGCGCGTATTTCTGTTGCTCCAAATTCATTTTTAAAAGAGATGTATGTGACAGATTATACTTTGGCACAAAATCAAAATATGAGAGAAGAGTACAGTGAATTAAAGGAAGAAAATATTATAGCTGCACCGAAATTTTTACTTGGGTTATCACGTTATAGTGATTGGGGAAAGAATACATTTTGGGATATACAAAGAGGTTATTTTGAACGTACAGATGGAAAGTATGAGACGCGTAATAATGTTATGAGATCAGATAGTGCTTTTATGGAATATGAAAATCCAAATAGGACCGAAGTGTTACAAGAATACTTTGTGCCTATAGATGCTTTCACAGAGTATATAGATGATTTACGTAACGTATTAAATGAAGATGAGTTTAATTTACTCAACATTACGATTCGTTACGTGGAAAAGAATGAAAATGCAGTTTTGTCCTATGCGAAAGATGATATGTTTGCGCTGGTTCTTTTGATTAACCAGGGACGCTCAGAGAGTGAGATAAAGAAAACAGAGGATGTCATTCGAAAGATGATTGATGTTACTTTAAAGCATAATGGTAGTTACTATTTGCCGTATTATTCTTATCCAACGAAAGAGCAGTTAAAGAGGGCATATCCTCGCATTGAAGAATTTCTCAAGAAAAAGAAGGAAATAGATTCAGAAGAGAGATTTGTGAATTTATTTTATAGGGAGTATACGAAATGACATATAGAAGATTTGTGGCTTCGCAAAGTATCATCATGATGGCAGGAAGTATGGTATTTCCTTTTTATATATTATTGCTTCGAAACGTTGGAAATAGCTTCTCGCAATTTGGCTGGGCGTATGGCTTATTTGCTTTAACATCAGCACTTGTATATCCACTAGTGGGAAAGGTATCTGATCAAGTAGGGGATAAAAAATTATTAATCATATACGCTTGGTCCATGGCAATCTTAATGCTTTGCTTTCCAATTGCCACGGAAGTTTGGCATGTGTATATTCTTCAAATTGTAATGGGCGTTTTAGGTGCTGTGCAGCGTAATACTGAGAAGACTTCGTTAGCACGAAAGGTTGCGCAGGAAAAGGCTGGTTATGAGATTGGAAAATACCATGTGTGGACATCCATTGGCGGAGCAGTAGCGGTTATTGCCACGGGATATTTAGTAGATTTCTTTACGATTGGTACAATTTTTTATATTGCATCTATTCTATATGTAGTGAGCGGGATTGTATTAAGTAGTAAAAAAATATAACTATTCCTATTTTCACCTTAATAACCTTTATTTGTTATACTAAAAGGGAATACAAAAGAAAAGGGGACAGTGCCTTTGATGAAATTTGTAGTTTTAGCTATTCTTACTTTGTTTTTGATTCCATGGACAAGAAGTAGTAGTAAGCTTCGAGCAGTGGATAAGAAGGGAGATAAGAAGGTTGTAAAGGGTAAGAAATCATCTATTTTAGTTATTCCTGTTTTATTTTGGATAGGTATTGCAATCTATGAATACTTTTGGCTAATTGATGATCGAGTAGATTCGATTCTTACTCATTATTCTGTTGCAGTAGCAATTTTAATTGGGCTTGTTTTATTTTCACAAGATCAAATAGGGAAATTAGAAGGTACATTAAAAGGACTTCTAATGTTTATTTTACTCGCAAGTTACGGCTACTTTGGTTATTTGCACGATATAGTAATCTCGCAAAAGAAATATGATTCTGTTGTTAAGGTAGAGAAAGATATTTCAGAGCCATTTACTGAAAATGACCAGCCGTTTACAGTGCCGCCAAAGACAGCGGAGAATAAGATGAAAAAAGTATTTGGTGATATTCCAAAAGTAGCTTATTTTGAGCTAGGAGAATTAACGCCACAAATGGTAAACGGCGAGGCTTTATATGTAGCGCCGATTGAAGTTTCAGGATTTTTTAAAGCGCGTAAAGCTGAGACAATTCCAGGGTACGTAACGATGTCAGGTACGAATCCTGATGCGGAAGCGAAACTGCACCTCGGTTATAAAATGAAATATGTGCCAAGCATGTTTTTTGGTAATAATTTAGAGCGTGTGGTAAGGCAAGCAGAACCAAATTTAATCTTTAAAGGAAAACCTAAATTTGAGGTTGATGATAAAGGAAAACCATATTATACAATGACGTATGGTGAATTTATTTCAGGAAGATCTGGATTTGAGGTAGAAGGTGTTGTCGTAGTAGATGCACAAACAGGTGAAGTGAAAAGATATGATAAAGGAAAGGCACCTAAATTTGTTGATGGTGTATTAAATCATGAGACTGCATCTACGTTAAATACGTACTTTGGCAAATATATTCACGGATTTTGGAATACGAAATTCTCGCAAACAGATATGAAAATTCCGACTGAGTGGGGAACGAAAGAAGGCGTGACCCCGATCTTTGGTAAAGATGGAACACTGTATTATTTTACAGACTTTACTTCTCCAAAAGAAGGAGTAGATTCAGCTCTAGGCTATTCATTAGTAGATGCACGCACAGGCAAGCTATATTACTATAATGGAAAAGAAGTAAAGGGGATTATGGATGGTTCAGCAGCTACAGAAGTAGTAGATAATTCCTTTAAGAGAGAGAAATGGCATGGGACAATGCCTGTCATTTATAACGTATACGGTAAACCAGCTTGGATTATTCCGGTTGTTGATGACGGAGGCCTAGTACGTGCGCATACAGTTGTATATGCTGCTAATGCAAAAATATTTGCGACAGGTTCTTCGCAGAAAGAAGCGCTTGAGAATTATAAAAACGTAATGAGCGGTAATGGTGATACATTTAGACCAACCTCAACAGGAAAAGAAGCACAAAAAGAAGGTATTGTACAACGTGTATATAAAGAAAAATCAGGTGAAAATACAATCGTGTACGTACTTTTAGAGAATGAACAAAAGGTATTTATGATACCGGTGAAGAAATTCCCATATGCTATGTTTACAGAAGTAGGAGACCCAATTCAAATTACATATTTAGATACGGGAGAGACGATGGCCTCGGTATCTAAATTTACGAATAGCAATGTGAAAAAATAAAGCGGTAGAATTTCTATCGCTTTTTTTACATTATGAAAGAGGAAAATGCACTGTACTTGACGTATGTTTATGATGTAACTATAATTGTTACGATTCAGTGTGTATAGGAAAGGGTGAATTGAAAAAGTGAATGAAGTTAATCACGAAATATATAAACCTGTAAAGGCAAACAGGTTGTGGATGATTCTTGTATTAGGGACACTTACGGCGATTGGGCCATTATCTATTGATATGTATTTGCCTTCATTACCGAAGTTAACGGATGACTTGCAAACAGGTGCATCCCTAGCGCAGCTTACATTAACAGCTTGTTTGCTTGGGTTGTCAGTAGGGCAATTATTTGTTGGCTCAATTAGTGATATTTACGGAAGACGCAAACCACTTATTATTGCTCTTATTATTTATGTTGCTTCTTCTTTACTTTGTGCTGTTGCGCCATCTATTTGGACATTAGTATTATTGCGCTTCCTACAAGGAGCTTCAGGATCAGCCGGGATTGTTATATCACGTGCGATGGTAAGAGATATGTACTCAGGTTCTGAAATGACGAAGTTTTTCTCACTGCTTATGTTAGTAAACGGAGCAGCACCTATTTTGGCACCGATTATTGGGGGGCAATTGTTACAGTTTACAACGTGGCGCGGTGTTTTCATCGTTCTTGGAGCAATTAGCGTATTCATGTTAATCTCAGCTACTTTTGTATTGCGTGAAACATTACCTCCTGAAGAAAGAGAAACAGGTGGTTTGTCAGGGACTTTGGCGACGTACGGAAAATTGTTAAAGGACCGTCTATTTATGGGATATGCATTGTCACAAGGATTAGTAACAGCGGCAATGTTTGCATACATTTCGGGCTCACCATTTGTGTTGCAGAACATATACGGAGCATCACCACAGCAATTTAGTTTATTCTTTGCGATTAATGGCATCGGTATTATTATTGCTAGTCAGGTAACGGGTCGTTTAGCGGGGAAAGTGAATGAGAAGACATTATTTGTTGCAGGTATTATTATCGCAGCTGTTGGTGGCCTATCTTTACTACTGACAATCGTACTAGGAATAGGTTTAATTGGTGTTTTATGTTCGTTATTCCTTGTCGTATCAAGTGTCGGGGTTGTATCAACAACTGGGTTCTCATTAGCGATGAGAAATCAGAAACAAGCTGCAGGAACAGCATCAGCTTTATTAGGTTTATTACAGTTTATTTCAGGAGCTCTTGTTGCTCCGCTAGTAGGTATCGGTGGAAGTAATACAGCATTACCGATGGGTATTGTTATTGCGCTTTGTGAAGTAGGAGCAGTGTTATGTTATCTATTTATGGCCAGAAGAAGTGAGAAACAGTTTGAACTGCAGCAAAAACAAAATCTAGAGGCTTAACAAAAAAGAACTGATTCAAAGGGAATGTTTGAATCAGTTCTTTTTTCATTTCTTTGAAATACCTCATACAGTTTTGTAAGGTGATGTAGTAAAGCATTGCAAAAGTTATTTGTATAAAGTGACGATACTGTGACAAACATGTTGGTATATATATTACGGTGTCGTCTTAAGTGTAAAAAGTAGGATGTTCTCGGTATAATAACAAGTGGAGATAAAAGAAACTATAATGAGTAATAGTTGTAGATAAAAGGAGAAGAAGAGATGAAGAAGGTTTTGGGTATTGCCGTAATGGGAGGAATGCTCCTTCTAGCAGGATGTAATGGAAATAAAGATACGAAAGAACCGAAAGAAAAGGTAGAGCAATCTACAGAACAAACAGAAGAGATGAAAGAATACCGTGCAGTACATGAAAAATACGATATGAAAATGAATAAAGAAATTAATAAAGCACTGCAGTTATTTGAAGTAGCAAAAGAAAAGGGCGGTAAGGAAATAACGACTGCTACATATAAAGAAGATGTGCAAAAGGTAACAACGAGCATGTTAGAAGATATTGATCATATACGTAAAGAAATTCGTGTGCCGAAGTCGAAAGAGCAAGAACATGAAGTATATGTTGGTTTCTTGAATGAATCGGAGCAAGCAATGAAAAAATTACAGAAGTTAGCTAAAGAAGAAGATTCATCGTTGATTCGTGATATAGAAATTAATTTTGCAACAGCATCGACATACTATAAACGTTTTCAAGCAGAAACGAAAAAATAACCTTGCCTGTGCAAGGTTATTTTTTCTTATTACCATCTCCGTCTTCATCTTCATCCTCGGATACTAATACCTTCTGCTCTTCGTGAAATTCGGAAATAGTTTGCCCGGTAATATTATCGAAAGGAGTATAAAAAAGTAATACGTTTCTTTTTAATAAAGAGTTTATAGAAGCCGATGATGACAAGTATAACGATTGTTAAGGGTAATCCTATAGTAGCAAGAAGTAAGGGGTCCATCTTATAACTCCTTTAACACCATTTCTTTTTATTATAAGCTGAAAAATGTAATTTCGATAAATGGATTAAAAACTGATTTTTCTAAATATACCCAATTTGATTGACTTTTCATTTTTTCAGAATTATAATTCGAAATATACAATTTGAACCAAATAATAATATAGCAATTTACTTATCCAGAGAGGTAGAGGGACTGGCCCTATGACACCTCAGCAGCGGGTTCTGTAGTAGGAACACCGTGCTAATTCCAGCAAGCAAGTCTTGAAAGATAAGTGATGGGCCTTTGTTTATTAAGCCTTGATCTTATTTTTTAAGATCAAGGCTTTTTGTATTCTAAAAAGAGAAAAGGGAGTAATGGAAAAAGTACGTTCATAAAACTAAGTAAATATATGTGTTTAGGGGGTTATTGAAGTGTATGTAATTAAAAAATTATCAGTTATGGTGTTCACGCTATGGGTTATTACGACGGTGACATTTCTAATTATGCATATTATTCCGGGGGATCCATTTTCATCAGATGCAAAAATCTTTCCTGAAGAAGTGATCCAAAACATGAGAGCGAAGTATCACCTTGATGAACCGTTGTGGAATCAATATGTGGCTTATTTAGACGGTGTAGTTCATTTTGATTTTGGTGAATCTGTTCAATCAACCGGGCAAGGTGTATCAGAAATTATAACAACTGGCTTTGGTCCATCAGCAATTATTGGTCTACAAGCACTTGTTATTTCGTTGTTAGTCGGAATTGCTGCAGGTACATTTGCTGCTCTATATCATGGGAAAGTAATTGACTATAGTGTGAGTTTGCTCGCAATTCTAGGTATTTCTATTCCAAGTTTTATTTTAGCACCACTATTTATACAAGTATTCGCTATTCAATTCGAGCTTTTACCAGTAGCCTCTTGGGGAACATTCGAACATACAGTATTGCCATCCTTTGCGTTAGCGTTAGGGCCAATCGCAGTGATTACAAGGTTTGTTCGTTCTAATATGATCGAAGTACTGCAGAGTGATTATATTAAGTTAGCAAGAGCAAAAGGCATACCAATTAAGAAGATTATTATAAGACACGCTCTTCGAAATGCGATTGTTCCAGTACTTACATTTGTTGGACCGTTAATGGCTGGACTCTTAACGGGGACTTTCGTTATTGAAAAAATCTTTTCAATTCCTGGCCTAGGAAAATATTTTGTAGATAGTATTTTTAACCGAGACTATCCGGTGATTATGGGAACAACAATTTTCTATAGTGCATTATTAATTACTTGTATTTTCATTACAGATATTATTCACCGTATTGTTGATCCACGTATTCGTTCTATTACGTAAGGAGGGGGATGTTTAGATGGGGGCTTATGAAATTAATGACCAGTTATTAACAAATGAAGAGAAAAAAGAATTAACGATAAATAAAAATCAGCAAACGATTAGCAGAAAGAAAGAAGTGTTTCGTAAGTTTATATCGAATCCAATCGCAGTTTTAGGAACAGTGACGTTATTGCTAATTATTGTTTTCTCGCTTATTGGCGAAAGTTTAACTTCATTTACTGCGAGTGAACAAGTAAAAGAGGCAACAAATTTACCGCCGAGTAGTGAACATTGGTTTGGAACAGATGATCTAGGGAGAGATATTTGGGCACGTACTTGGGCTGGTGGGAAGATTTCACTAACAGTTGGATTAGTAGCAGCTGCCCTCGATATAGGGCTCGGTGTACTGATTGGTGGATTTAGTGGATATGTGAGAGGGCGTAATCGCCTTGGAACGTTAATTGATGAGTGGATTATAAGAGGAATTGAAGTATTATACGGCATCCCATATTTATTAATTGTTATTTTACTATTAATTGTTATGAAACCAGGTCTTTTCACCATTATTATCGCCCTTGCATTAACGGGATGGATTGGAATGGCTCGTCTCATTCGAGCACAAGTATTGTCTTTAAAACAACGAGAGTTTGTTATTGCAGCAGAGCGATTAGGTACATCACATATGAAAATTATATATGGGCATTTAATTCCGAATTTAACAGGGATTATTATCGTCAATTTATCATTTACAATTCCAGCAGCTATTTTTTCAGAATCATTTTTAAGCTTTATAGGACTTGGGGTACAATCACCAGCGGCAAGTTGGGGGACGATGACGAATGATGCACTCGGGACATTATTGAGCGGCGAATGGTGGCAGCTATTTTTCCCAGCAATCATGATTGCACTCATTATGTTCGCATTTAATGCAATTGGTGATGGTTTGCAAGATGCAATTGATCCAAAAATCGTCAAACGGAATCGAAAGGAGAAAAAACATGGGACAGCTCTTATCTTTAGAAAACGTAACGTTAGTCGTTGAAAAAGAGAATAGTAAGCAAGCAATTGTGAAACATGTTTCCTTTTCTATTAACGAAGGTGAAATAGTTGCACTTGTAGGAGAAAGTGGTTCAGGAAAAAGTGTTACAGCACAATCCATTATCGGCTTGAATCAAGAATTAATTCATATCGATGATGGAAATGTATCTTTCCAATCAAAGGAATTAACGAATTTACAAGAATCAGAATGGAATCAAATTCGCGGAAAAGATATTTCCTTTATATTTCAAGATCCGCTTTCATCTTTAAACCCAACGATGAAGGTAGGCAAACAAATTACAGAAGTAATTTTGCAACATGGGAAAAAGTCGAAAAGAGAGGCAAAGGGAATTGCGATTAACTTGTTAACAGATTTAGGGATACATGAAGCAGAGAAACGCTTTGAACAGTACCCACATCAATTAAGCGGGGGGATGAGGCAGCGTATTTGTTTAGCAATTGCGTTTGCTTGTCATCCAAAGCTTGTAATTGCAGACGAGCCGACAACAGCGTTAGATGTAACGATTCAGAAACAAATTATGGGGCTATTAAAAGAAAGAAAAGAAAAACAAAATACGAGTATTTTATTAATTACACATGATTTGGCACTTGTACGTGAGGTAGCTGATCGAGTAGTTGTTATGTACGGGGGACGTGTTGTTGAAAAAGGAACGATACAGGAGGTAATAGGTTCTCCTAAACATCCATATACGAAAAGCTTATTACAAGCAATTCCGAATATGGATGTTTCCGAAAAGGTATTACGTGCTATAGAAGGAACGACACCTTCCATTGAAACATTAAATAGCTTTGGTTGTCCTTTTGTAAATCGTTGTCCAGTAGCCATAAAAGAATGTATTCATCGTTTCCCAGAGAGAACAACGTATTCTAAGGAGCATAGTTCACATTGCTGGCAGCATGTTCTGGAGCATAATAAAGCGAAATCAAAAGAGAAGGTGAATGCCTCATGACGACAGATTTAATTACTGTAAAGCAAGTAACGAAAACATATGGAAGTAAAAGTAAAGAAATCACAGCGTTAAAAGATATATCACTTTCTATCCCGAAAGGAACAACACTTGGCATTATTGGTGAAAGTGGTTCAGGAAAAACAACACTTGGAAAGCTCATAGCAGGGATTGAGAGTCCAACGTTTGGTGAAATTGATTATAACGGTCAAGTTGTTCACATGCTGAAGTCAGCTCATAAGCGAGATTTTTTACAGAAAGTACAGTTCATTTTTCAAGATTCTACAGCTGCATTAAATCCGCGCTGGAAAATACGCGATAGCGTAACGGAGGGTTATATTTCATTCGGTTTAGGTGATAAAGGATTGAAGGATAAAGTAGCGGGTGATGCCCTGGAGCGTGTTGGATTAGATAGAAGATATATTGATCGATATCCGCATGAATTTAGCGGAGGACAACGTCAACGTATCGCTATTGCAAGAGCGTTATTGTGTGAGCCAGAAGTATTGATTCTTGATGAACCAATTTCAGCATTAGACGTTTCATTGCAAATTCAAATTGTACATCTGCTGCAAAAAATCCAAAAAGAACAAGGTTATACATATTTATTCATCGCTCACGATTTACCGATGGTTCACTATTTATGTGAAAAAGTAGCTGTCTTATACAAAGGAGAACTTGTTGAATTTGGAAATACGGACGAAGTATTCCGTAATCCACAACATTCTTATACAAAAACATTATTAGCATCAACACCAAAAATTTCAGGTTAAAGGAGAATGTAGGATGAAGAAGTTTTTACTGTTTGTCATTATGACTGTTTTAGCAATTACTTCTGTTGCTTGCGGTAAGAAAGAAACGCCAAAGGCGAGTGCTGGTAAGGGAGAAGGCGATCGATTAGTAACGAATATTAGTAGTGATCCATATACACTTGATTCTGCTATTGCAACAGATAGCACGTCAGGTTATATAATTGGGCAGTTGTTTTCAAGTTTATATACGCAAGATAGTGATGGGAAATATCAAAATGAATTAGCGGAGAAAGAAGAAGTAAATGCTGATGGAACTGAATATACAATTCATTTGAAGAAAGATATTAAATGGTCAGATGGTTCGCCTATTACAGCAAATGATTTTGAATTTGCATGGAAGCGATTATTAAATCCAAAAACGGGTTCTATGAATGCGACAGAAATGTATTTTATTAAAGGGGCAGAGGCGTATAATACTGGGAAAGGTGAAGAGGGGCAAGTTGGTATTCAAGTTGTTGATCCTCAAACATTAAAGGTAACCCTTGAACACCCAGTTGCTTCTATTAAACAAAAACTAGCAAGCTCACTATTTATTCCATTAGCTAAAAAGTCGATTGATGATAATAATAAATTAAAAACAGATCCAAAAGAGTTAATTACGAATGGGCCATTCACGTTAAAAGAGTGGAAGCATAACCAGGCTATTACAGTACAAAAAAATAAAGAATTCTATGATAAAAAGGTAACTCTAAAAGAAATTGAGTTTCGTATTATTCCAGACTCTAAAACAGCGTATCAATTATTTAAATCCAAAGAATTAGATTTACTAAGTGGTTTACCACAAGAGATGATCGAAAAAGAAAAAGGAAATAAAGAATATAAGCGTGTTGCAGGTTTCTCTTCGTATATTTATTCGTTTAACGTAGAAAAAGAGCCGTTTACAAATGCGAAGGTACGTAAAGCATTTTCATTAGCGGTTGATCGTAAATTTATCGTTGAAAAATTGTATAAAAATAATGCGCAAGAAGCATATGCATTCGTTCCAGAAGGAGCAAAAACACAAAGTGGCCGTGATTTCCGTAAAGAAAAAGGTGATTACGTTAAATTTGATCCAGCAGAAGCGAAAAAGTTATTAGAAGAAGGCATGAAAGAACAAGGCTGGTCTACATTACCTGAAGTAACATTAAAATTCACTACAGATACACAACATAAAAAAGTAGCAGAAGCAATGCAAGAAATGTTTAAGAAAAATCTTGGCGTAGATATTAAATTAGAAAATAAAGAGTGGAAGAGTTACATCGACACATACAAGCAAAGTGATTTCCAATTAGCTTATATGGGATGGGGCGGCTCTTTATTAGATCCAATTACTAAACTAGATTTATATGCAGGTGATGGTCCGAATAACTATGCAAAGTGGCATAATAAAGAATTTGACGCTTTAATAAAAGAAGCAAAAGTTGAACAAAACGAGGATAAGCGCTTTGAATTATTACATAAAGCGGAAGATATTATGTTTACAGATTCACCATTAATCCCAATTATTTTCCCAAGTGCCTCATATTTACAAAAATCATCAGTATCTGGTGTCCAATTCATTATTGGTTCTAGTCCAGAATTAAGATACGCAAAAATTAAAAAATAAAGAAGTAGGCAACCGCCTACTTCTTTATTTTATTTCTCTTTTGTATTCTTTTTTCGTTCCATCAGAGAAGACAACTTCTAAATCAAATTTTTGATAGTCTTTATCAAGTTTGAACACGTTCACTACTTGATCGATTACTTCTTGGTCAGCAGTATTTTTATCAAATTTTAATTCTTGTAAGAGTGGGCTTAATTTTGTGATAGCCTCGTCTCCTGTTAATTTTACATCTGCTTTATGATCTTCAATTTTTGCTTCCATTTTCTTATCAGCTGCTACATTTTTATAGTCTGCTTCGTAGTCTTTCTTTGTATCTTGGTAGTCTGCCTTTAAATCGAATTCATTGAAGTTTAGTTTTAAATCTGCAGGAGCCTCATTTTTTGCTTCTTCAGTCGTCTTTTTATTAGAAGTTGTGTCTTCTTTTGCAGGAGCTTTACATCCTGTTAATGCAGGTACTAGCATAAGAGCTAATAAAACTGATAGTAGAATTCTCATTATAAATTCCTCCTTATGTAAATTCGTTCTATACAAGTTTTTCCCAAAAACATGTAATTATGTATGTGTTGAAAATAAATTATTATTCTGTAGTTGCAAGGGCTAATCCGCAATTTAAATCAAAAAAGATTTGTATGTATATGGTAAATTGAAGTTGTGAGGAGGGGCTAAAATGCATGAAGAATATAAAGAGATAATAAAAAAATCAATTGAATATATAGAGAATCACTTACATGAGGAGCTTACAACAGAAAGAGTGGCATCTCACAGTGCAGTATCGATGTACCATTTTCATCGCATCTTTCAAAGATATGTTGGGATGAGTGTAACAGATTATATTCGAAAGAGAAGGTTAACTCATGCTGCGCAAGTTTTAGTGTCAACGGAGAGAGCTGTTATTGATATTGCAGTGCAATACGGTTTTTCCTCACAAGAGGCATTTACGAGAGCTTTTAAAAGAATGTTTCAATTGCCACCAAAGAAATATCGAAAGTACTTTCAGTCATTTTATATAGAAAGAGAGGGTGTTTCAATGCAAAAAGGTATACCGAAAGGATGGATCTTAAGTGGAAGTCATCCTGCTGAATATGAGATGGGTTTAGATTATGAAGTTGTCCATCAGGGGAAAGTATCTGCATACATAAAAGCAAAAGAGAATGTTACGCACGGAGGATTTTCAACATTAATGCAAATGTTCCGAGCGGATAAATATGTAGGAAAGAGATTACGTTTTACAGCATTTATTAAGAGTGAAAATGTAAGAGATTGGGCAGGATTGTGGATGCGAGTAGATGGAAAAGATACAGAACCGCTCGCTATGGATAATATGCAAAATCGCCCCATTAAAAATACGAATAACTGGCAATCGTACTCGGTTGTATTAGATATAAAAGAAGAAGCACTTGGTATTGCATTTGGTGTTTTATTATCAGGAGAAGGTTGTGTGTGGCTAGATAGTATTCGATTTGATGAAGTAGATGAAAAAATTCCTTCAACAGATTTGGCAGAGAACTTTTATGAAACACTTTTAGAAGAGCCGGTGAATCTACAATTTGAAGAAGTAGAAAAATAAAAAACAAGGAGAAAAGATATGCTCAAATATGTAAAACTAATAAGTATTAGTTTAGTAATATCGTCTTGTATTATGGGAGTTAATTATTTAGTTAGCTATCTTTGGTCAGGGCATATACCTTCTTTGACGTGGAGAACATATTTGATGTTTGTGTTTATATGTATGATGAGTTTTGGTTCAATGCAAAAAGAAGGAAAAGAGGATTATTGACAATAGTCTTCTTCGCCTTTCTTTCATTAACACAAATGGTTGTAACTGTTTTTGGAGATGCAGGTATGATTTTCAATATCATCTCACTATCGTTACAACTTGTAAGTTTGGGTGTAATTGTACCACATGAAATGCTTTCTAAAACATACCAAACAATCAGTGAATTATTTCCTGCAATATATGCAGGAAATGGCTATTATACAATAATATTTGGAGGAGTTAGTTTAGAAAGAAATATTATTTCATTATTAGTTATTGTATTGGTTATACAATTAGTAGCAGGTATGATTTTAGCTATAAAAGGAATGGCAAAGGGAAGAGGAAGCTCTGTAGTTAAAGTTGTATAAAAGTAAAAAGGTATCCTTCATGGGATACCTTTTACTTTTGTTACTTTGCAACTTCTGTCCACTTGTAGTTAAACTCACCACCGAAGTCAGTTGTTACAAGTCCTTTAATGAAAGAGCGTTGTAAGTAAGAACGACCTTGTTGGTATAAAGGAGCGACAGCGCCGTCTTGTAATAGAATTTTTTCAGCTTGCTTCATTGCTTCAAAGCGTGCTTTTTCATCGCCAGCTAAATCTGTTTTCACTTTATGAATTAGCTCATCGTACTCTTTGTTAGAGTATTTATCGAAGTTATAAGCACTATCTGTTGTAAATAGATCTAAGAATGTAATTGGATCAGCGAAGTCAGGGCCCCAGCCGTCAATACCAATTTCATAGTCACCACTTAATAGTAGTTTTAGCTGTTGTTTACGTGGTTGTGGTTTTAAATTCACTGTTAATCCGTCTAAGTTCTTTTCTAATTCACCTTTTAAATATTCACCAGTCTTTTTAGCTAAAGCATTGTCACTTGTTAATAGTTCGATTGTTACTTTGTCAGTACCAAGTTCTTGTTTTGCTTTTTTCCAGTTTTCTTTCGCTGTTTTCACATCATCCTTGACTAGATTTCCATTTTCTTTACGGAAGTCGTTGCCTTCTGGGCTCTTTGCGAATTTCGCAGGAACCATTCCTTCAGCTGGAACAGCGCCGTTATTTAAAATTGTTTCTACGTAAGCTTTTTTATTCATTGCGCCGTTAATAGCAAGGCGTGCATGTTGATTTTTTAATGTTTCATTTTTTTGATTTAATCGTAAGAATTGAATGCCGACTTCAGCGCGTTCCTTGAAGTTTGGATCGCTCTTATATTTATCAACAAACTCTGCAGTTAAAGCAACACGATCAATTTGTCCTGAATCATATAAGTTCACTTCTGTAGACTTATCTTTAACGACATTGAAGTTGATTTCTTCTAATTTTACCGTTTTAGCATCCCAATAGTTAGGGTTTTTCTTCAATTGGAAGCTTTGTTCATGTTTCCAGTTCTCTAATGTGAAAGCACCGTTGTAAATTAAATGATTTGTTTCCAAACCATATTTATCACCTTGAGATTTTAAGTACTCTTCATTAATTGGTAAGAATGTTGAGAATGTCGTTAAGCTTAAGAAGTAGGGAACAGGACGGTCTAGTTGCACTTCTAACGTTTTGTCATCAACAGCTTTGACCCCTAGTTGATCAATTGGCAATTGTTTTTGGTTTATTTGTTTCGCATTCTTTATATCGAAGAATAAGAATGCGTATTCAGCTGCTGTATCAGGATTTACGGCACGTTGCCAAGCGAAGGCAAAGTCCTTTGCTGTAACAGGAGTACCGTTTGACCATTTTGAATCACGCAGATGGAATGTATATTTTGTTTTATCGGGACTAATGTCAACCGACTCAGCGACACCAGGAACCGGTTTATTATCTTCTCCCATTGCATATAACCCTTCAAAAACATTGCGCATTACGTTCATGGATTCCCCATCCGTTGCTTTTGCAACATCCATTGTTGGAATTTCTGAAGCGAATGATAAGTTAATTGCCTGTTTATCAGGTGCTTTATCGTTTGCTTTCGCTCCGCTTGCATTATCCTTATTTCCCCCGCAAGCAGTTAGTAATAGACTTGCCCCTAAAACAGATGCAACAACAGGTATAACTTTTTTCTTCATTGTTCGTTCCTCCCTAAATGTGTTGTTCGTAACGTCATAATGTCCATGTCTTGAAGTAGCTATAGAAGGAGATAAAACCTATTATAAATATTTGTTTATAGGTAATCAGGTGTTCTATATGTATATACATGTTGATCTATAATCTATCGTTATATGTTTCAACGTAGTAGACATTATATTTTGATGGTGAAATATTTCGTTTCTTTGATTATTTAGAATATTAACACTGGAAAGAACTATATGTCAATAATAAAAATAGATTGTTAATTTCTTAGAATAATATATTGAAAAAGCGGATTTTCATGTGTGAGAGAACCTATTTTTAATATATTTTGCTAAAAAAACAATTGGTGTGGGCTAATAATAAGTGGGGATGAAGAAACCCCCACTTATTAAAGTTTCACTTTATTTTTCAATTTTTGCCCACTTGAAGTTTAATTGCCCTGCAAAGTCTACTTGCACAATTCCTTTCACATAAGAACGTTCTAAATAAGATTCGCCTTTTTGGTAAAGAGGAGCGATAACAGAGTCTTTAAATAATATTTTCTCGGATGCTAGTAATGCTTCCCAGCGAGCTTTTTCATCACCAGCTAAAGTTGTTTTCACTTTTGCTATTGTTTCATCGAATTCCTTATTAGAGTAATGATCTAAGTTATAAGGGTTATTCGTTGTAAATAGCTCAAGGAATGTAATTGGATCCGCAAAGTCAGGGCTCCAGCCATCAATTCCGATTTCGTAGTCACCTTTTAATAAAAGCGAAACTTGTTGCTTACGCGGTTGCGGTTTTATATTTACTGTTAATCCATCTAGATTCTTTTCTAGTTGTCCTTTTAAGAATTCACCAGTTTTCTTATCAAGGTCAGCATCACTCGTTAATAATTCTAATGTTATCTTTTCAGAACCAAGCTCTTGTTTAGCTTTTTTCCATAACTCTTGTGCAGATTTTGTATCAACTTTTGTTAAATCGCCATTTGCAGTACGGAAGTTTTTTCCTTCAGGTCCTTTTGCAAAGTTTTTTGGAACGAGACCAAATGTTGGTGTAGATCCATCATTTAATAACGTATTTACAAAGGATTTTCTATCAATTGTTTGATCAATTGCTTGGCGTGCAGAAACGTTTTGAAGCACTTTGTTTTGTTGATTCATACGTAAAAATTGTACGCCTACGTTTGGACGTTCTTTAAAGTTAGCATCCTTTTTATATTTATCGACGAAGTCAGATGTTAGTTTTATACGATCTAATTGTTTTGACTCGAATAAATTTACTTCTGTTGATTTTTCTTTTACGATGTTAAAATTGATTTCTTCTAGTTTGACAGTATCTTTATCCCAATAGGTAGGGTTTTTCTTGAATTTAAAGCTTTGTTCGTGCTTCCAATCGCTTAGTGTAAAAGCTCCGTTGTACAAGATTGTATTATCTTCTAAAGCGTACTTATCACCTTGTGCTTTAAAGAATTCCTCGTTAATTGGTAGAAATGTTGGGAACGCTGTTAAGTTAATAAAATACGGAACAGGACGCTCCAATTCTACCTCAAACGTATGGTCATCAACTGCTTTTACACCAAGTTGGTCGGCTGGAAGTTCTTTGTTGTTAATTTTTGTTGCGTTTTTAATATCAAAGAATAGAAATGCATATTCAGAGGCTGTTGCTGGATCTACGGCTCTTTGCCAAGCGAACACAAAATCTTTAGCTGTAACAGGAGTGCCGTTTGACCATTTTGAATCTCGCAAATGGAATGTGTATTTCGTTTTATCGCCACTTACTTCATGAGATTTTGCAACACCAGGAACAGGTTTGTTACCTTCACCAAGATTATACAAACCTTCAAATACGTTTCTCATTACTTGACCAGAATCAGTATCTGTAGCACGAGCCGTATCCATTGTTCGTATTTCAGTAGGTGAAGATAAGTTTAAAACCTGTTTACTAGGTGCCTCGTCTTTTGCATTTGCTCCGCTTGCTTCGTTTTTATAACTACCGCAACCAGTTAATAAAATACTTACTCCTACAACTGATGCAATACCGGGTACAAACTTCTTTTTCATTTGATTTTCCTCCTAAATAATTAAGTTTGGATGATGATGAGGGAAATGAAAAATAAAAAATCCCTCTTTTCATATTGAGAAAGAGGGATTTTTACGTACAAGTTATGCACCCGTATATAAACGAAGTCCCTCATTCTATCTTTCAAGCATAAAGCTTGCAGGAAGTGGCACAGTATTCAAAATGAACCTGTTGCCGAGGTTTCAAAGGGCCAGTCCCTCCACCTCTCTTGATACAATGAGTAAACGAATAAATTTTATTAATTTTTGTGTTTCTTTGATAATTCAAAATCTTACACCTTGAATAATGAAGTGTCAACTAAATGAAATATAGTTTAAATTTTCAGTTTTATTAAATGGAAAAATCACTGCATAGGGCAGTGGTTTTTCTACTAGAAGTTAAAGTTATCTGGATCTGGACCAACGCGACGATCTTCATTTAAAGCTTGAATTGCTTTCATATCATCAGCACTTAATTCAAAGTCGAAGATGTTTGCATTTTCAATAATGCGATGTTCTTTAATTGATTTGGGAATTGTTACAACTTCGTTTTGTAAATCCCAGCGTAAAATAATTTGCGCAGTTGATTTATTATATTTTGTCGCAATTTCTTGTAACGTTGGATTATCTAGTAGTTGTCCTTGCATTAATGGTGACCAAGCTTCAAGCTGAATATTATGTTCTTTACAGAATGCATGTAACTCTTCTTGTGCTAAACGTGGGTGGTATTCCACTTGGTTGACCATTGGCTTAATTTCAGCAATTTCAAATACGTCTTGTAAGTGGTGAATGTGGAAATTACTCACACCGATAGCGCGAACACGGCCATCTTTATAAAGTTTTTCTAATGCTTTCCATGATTCGGTATATTTCCCTTTTACAGGCCAATGTACTAAATATAAATCTAAATATTCTAGACCTAATTTCTCTAATGTAGTTTCAAATGCTTGAAGTGTTGTTTCATATCCTTGATCGCTATTCCATACTTTTGAGGTAATAAATAATTCTTCGCGTGAAACACCGGATTCACGAATCGCTTGTCCAACGCCTTCTTCATTTTGATAGATTGCTGCAGTATCGATGCTGCGGTAGCCATTTTTAATTGCTGCTTTTACAGAATCAATTACTTCTGAACCATCTTCTACTTTAAAAACACCTAAACCAAACCAAGGCATTTTTACACCGTTATGTAATGTTGTATAGTCTTTTAAACTTGTTAAAATCATATTATTTCCCCCTAGCTTTTTTGTTTGTTGCTTCTACTGCTTTTTGAATTGCCTCTGAAAAATTATATTCGTATAAAGTTTTGAGACCCTCAGCTGTGGAACCACCTGGCGTTGTTACTTGTTCGCGGAGGTTAGCTGGATTTTGCGTTTGTTCGAGCATAGAAGCAGAGCCAGAAATCATTTGAATGACAAGATGTTTTGCGGTTTCTTCATCGACTCCATAACTTTTTGTTGTTTCAATTAAGCTTTCAGCAAAGTAATAAAGGAAGGCTGGTGCACTTCCAGTAACTGCAGTAAGCTGATGAACTTCTTCCTCAGTACAAAGTTGCGAAGTACCAATACCTTTTAAAAGCAGTTGCAGGGTTTCTTGATGCATCTCATTTACTGATTGTCCCATTGTATATAAGGAGATAGATTTTCCAATTTCAGCAGCTGTATTAGGCATAATCCAAGCAACAGGCGTGCCCTTTGGGAGTCTAGCTTCTAAATAAGATGGTCCAATGCCAGCTGCGACTGTTACGACTAGTTGATTTGATATTAACGGAGATAGCTCAGCTAATAACTCTTCATGAGCAGAAGGTGGCATTGCTAAAACAACCGTATCAACAGATGTAACATGCTGTTTCCAATCTGTTGCAGTAGACACATTATATCGATGTTGTAACTGTTTTAGCTTTTCTACGTTGCTTCGATTAGAGACGATAATTTCTTCGATGTACTCTTTGCTTGTTTTAAGTAATCCGGAAAATATAGCTTCTGCCATACGACCGGCACCAATAAATAAAATTCGATGTTTAGTTAGCATATTCTTTATTCCTTTCTAGTAGAGATATGTTATAAAAACGATATCATCTTTAAGAGAATGTTGTAAAAAGAAAAGACTTACCGTAGATGGAATGGATAATGAGAAGGCGGAAATTCATGCTAATATTAACTGTTATTAATCTCTTTATATGTGTAGCTGGTTTGCTAGAGTGGAAGAGCAATTATAGGGGGCAAGAACATACAAATAATTATATCTAGAAAATAATTAGAATTGAAAAACCCCTGAAGCATATATGCTTCAGGGGTTTACTAATAGAATATAAGATTATGCTTTTGTCATACCAAGTAATACAGCGCCGCCGATAATTAAAACACTACCTAGTGCAATAAAGATCAATTGACGTTTTGTTTTCTTTTCACCTAAGAAGACAATCGCACCAAATGTTGAGATAACGATTCCAGTTTGAGATAATGGGAAGCTTGTTGCTACTCCAACACGTGGTAATGAAAGAAGTAAGAATAAGTTTCCAGTTCCCCATAGTAAACCAGACAAAGCATTACGGATTGCATATTTGTTAAATGGTTTATGTTTAGACGTCAGTACAACCGCACCAACAAACATACCAACTGCTTGTGGTAAAATAGCAGACCAACCATCAATATTATACCAACGAATAATAATTACATATACAAGATAGCCGAAAGTAGAAACAATTAAAGTAAGAAGTCCTTTTTTCAATTGTCCAGGTGGCTGAGCATTTTCTTTATCATCTAATGATGTGAATACAACACCAACTACAATTAATAGGATTGCAATCGTTCCCAGAATGATCGTTGTAGTAGTAGTCCACTCACGGAAAGCGATAACCCCAAAGATAGAAGTTGCAACAAGTTGCATACCAGTAGAAATCGTTACAGTAGTTGAAACACCTAGTTTTTCAACTGTTTTTAATTGGTTTACTTGTCCTAAAGCCCAGAATAAACCTGAAATAAAACCAACAATTAAGATTGTCATTGTTAAAGCTGGTTGAGTAAATACATACATAATTGTTGCGAAGAATAGAGCACCGATTGTCATACCTACCGTTTGGCTATATGCACCACCGCCCATTTTTACGCTTACTAATAAGATGTTTCCCCATGCAATTGCAGGAAGAAGCGCTAATAAAATGTCCATTACAAGACTCCCTTCGGTTTGCTATACCAATATAGTTACATATCGTTCTAACGATCGGTAATGCCCCACTAATAGAGTAGAAGATTACCGATCGCTAAAACAGGATGAAGAATTCACAATATAAATGCGTTTTCATTTCTTCATTTTTTGAAACACCTCCATATAATAACAGGGAATTGCCTATTTTAGAAAGTGAATTCAAATAAAATGTATATTTAAATAAGAGGTAAAATTCAGTTATTTCCCATTGGTATATTTTATTTCCTAAGAAATAAAGAAGCAGCTTCGACAAAAGCTGCTTTAAGAGTTAGTGATTCTTTTATTAATAAGTTGAATACATAGTAGAAATACGAGTGACATACCGATAGTAATAACTACAAGTGTCCAGGCGAGTTGCATATTACTTGCATCAATAGCCATGTAAATTGCAGTTGGGATTGTCTGTGTTTTACCAGGAATGTTCCCGGCAAACATGAGTGTAGCACCAAACTCACCGAGCGCGCGGACAAAGCTCAAAATCATCCCGCTTAGTAAGGCAGGAAATGCGAGTGGAAGTGTAACGTGCAGAAAAACTTGATATTCACTTGCGCCAAGGTCACGAGCACTTTCTTCAATTTGTACATTTGCGATAGAAAATCCCGTTTTCGCTGATTGGTACATAAGCGGAAATGCAACAACTGTAGAAGCGATAATCGCAGCAGTAGATGTGAACATAATAGACTGCTGAAATAATGATTCAACCCACTTTCCGATCGGGCTGTTGTTTCCAAAGATGATAATGAGAAAGAAGCCGATAACAGTTGGTGGAAGTACCATTGGTAATAAAAATATGGTTTCTAATAGTACTTTATATCGCCATGAGGAGCGAGCTAGTGCTCGCCCGACAATTGTCCCTAAAATTGTAACGAGAATAGTGGCGCACGCAGCTACTCTTAAAGATAGAAAGACAGGCGATAAAATAGCATCAATGCTCATAGTGATTACGACAGAACTGTAAATCCATATTTCTTAAAGATAGATTGTGCATCTTTTGACTGCAAATACTCATAAAATGAAGTCGCCTCTTTCTTATGTTTAGATTCCTTTATAACACCTAAAGGATAGTGGATTGGCTCATGAGAAGTAGCTGCTGCTGTCTCACCAATCTTTACTTTATCCGAAATGAGAGCATCTGTTTTGTATACGATGCCAGCATCGACATTCCCTGTTTCTACATATGTTAACACTTGGCGAACATCTTTTGTAAATACGACTTTATTTTGAACATCATTCCAAAGGTTTTCGTGTGTTAGAGAAGCCTTTGCATATTTGCCAGCAGGTACAGATTCAGGTGTACCAAGTGCAATTTTTTTGATTTTCTCATCTTTTAAATCTTGAAATTTTGTAAGTGAACTATCTTTAGGGATGACTAGAACTAGTTCATTTCCAAGAAGATTTTTCCCTTCTTTTTCACTAATGAATCCTTTTTTTACAAGGGTTTGGAATTTATCTTCTGCTGCAGAGAAGAATAAATCAGCAGGTGCACCTTGTTCAATTTGTTGTTGAAGTGCTCCAGAAGCACCGAAGTTAAAAGAAAGTTTGATATTTGGCTCTTTTTCTTTATATTGTTTTTCGATTTCTTTTAATGCATCTTGTAAGCTTGCAGCAGCTGAGATAGTCAGTTCAACTGTTTTATCCTCTTTAGCAGCTGACTTTGTATGCTTTTCCCCACTTGTACAAGCAGCACTAAATATAAGAAGGAAAGAAAGTATAAGTGCCCCGATGGAACGTAATGTAAATTTATTCATAAAAAAATCCCCTTTCGTTTTGATACATCTAATTATAACTAATTATATCTAAATATAACTAGTTATAATTGAATGTAATTTGAACATATATCTATTTTTAAAAAATAGGAGAAATATTCTTTTCTTTGTTACAATGAAAGGAGAAAGTGAGGAATCGTCTATGGATCATCATTCCTACACAACGGAAGAAGTAGCAAAGCGATTAAAAGTATCAAAATTAACTGTATACGACTTAATTAAAAAAGGAGAACTTCCTTCTTATAGAGTTGGTAGACAGATGCGCATTGATGCAGCAGATTTAGAACAATATATAAAGCAAATGAAAACAGGGAAAATACAAGGTACTCCTGTAAAGAGCGAAGATAGTAGAGGCTTGGATACATGTATTATTAGCGGACAAGAACTAACGTTAGATATGTTGGCAAAACGTATAGAAAATCGCCTGCCAAGTTCAAATATATTAAGGGCATATCAAGGTAGTTTAACGAGTTTAATAAAAATGTATCAAGGAGAAGGAAGTATCGTTAGTCTTCATTTGTTTGATGGAGAAACGGGTACATATAATGTTCCTTACGTAAAACGTATTTTAGTTGGACAACCATGTACTATGATTAATTTATTAGCAAGGAACGTTGGGTTTTATGTGCAAAAGGGAAATCCTAAAAATATAAAAACATGGGCCGATTTATCTCAATCATCTATACGATTTGTAAATCGAGAAAAAGGTTCTGGTATTAGGGTGTTAGTCGATGAACAATTGCGCATTCAAAAGTTAAATAAAGAACGTATTAGTGGATATGAATGGGAAGAATCGAATCATCTTGGTGTTGCCACGCAAGTTGCAAATGGAAAAGCTGATGTAGGAGTAGGTTCAGAAAAGTTTTCGCAAATTGTAAATGTGGACTTTATTCCAATCATGAAAGAACAGTATGATTTAGTAATTTTGAAGAATAAAGAAAATGAAGAGTTGATTGAAGTTGTGAAAGACATTCTGCAATCGGAAGAATTTCATAATGAATTAAATGCGATTGGCGGATATGATATTACGAAAACAGGTCAAATTGTATATGAAACAAACTAAAAAGCTGCTTGTCTATAAGACGAGCAGCTTTTTCTATATATAAAGGGGGTTGGGGAAACAAAGTGTTAAACAAGACCTTGAGCAAGTGTATAAATGAAAGCCGTAAGAAGAGTGGCTCCACTTGCAAGTCCGATAAAGTCTGATTTGTTGAAAGTAATGTTGTTCATTATAAACTCTCCTTATTTGTTTAATGTAGTTGCAACAGCTTTTGCATCGACAAGTGCGGATAGCACCATGCCCATTGTATTTAAAAATTTATTTGATTTCATATTGTTCATCATGCGTATCCGCTCCTTTTCGAATTGTTGTTGCCCTGCTTATGTCTTAATTATAGGAAATATGGCTACTTGCAACTATCGAATTAGCTTACGAAAGACTTACACTTTTGTAAGAAAAAAAGACATTCATGTAAGAATGTCTTTCACAGCATATTGATATGATGATGGTCTTCAATTGTTTTTAAAAAACTACGCATTGAATTCGTCATATAGCTATCTTTACGGCGTATGAAAACCGTTGAAATACTGCCGTATTTTTCAGGGATTGCATGACAATGTACCTTACCTGCTTTAGAAAGATGATGGACAGCAGACTGTGGTACGAGTGTAATTCCGAGGCCGAGTGCAACGCTGTTTAATATTGTCTCTAATATATTGAATTCCATAATTCTTTTTGGTAGCAAACCTTCATCTTTAAGCCAACGTTCTAGTTTGGAGCGATATCCACATCCTTGGTTAAAAACGAGTAGAGGAGTTGTTGTAAATTCTTCTATATGAAAGGCTTTATTTTGTGTTATAAGCATTAATTTCTCTGTACTAACATCGTATTGTTCGATTAGTGGATGTTTAATAGGACCTGATATAAAGGCGCCATCCAATTGATGATCAAGTACTTCTCTAATTAATTCTTCTGTTAGACCCGCTTGTAATGATAAATCGACATTTGGATAGCTTTTATAGTAAGAAGATAAAATGGTAGGCAGTGTACTTACTGTTTCGACTGTACCGATTTTTAATATACCGGAGGGTGTTTCGCTATCTAAAAATACTTGTTTTAGTTCGTCGACATCTTGCAAAATTTTACTAACATAAACGAGCATTTTTCTTCCTTCAGCTGTTAAAGTCATTCCTCGTTTATGGCGGTAAAAGAGTGGGGTTTTTAATTCGTTTTCTAGTTGTTTAATACGTGTAGTTACATTTGATTGTACATAATTTAATTCCTTTGCTGCGCTACTTACACTACCCTGATCGGCAACGCTTTTAAAGATTTGTAAGTCTCGTAATTCCATTTTGTAATCCCCCTTGATGTTAACTATCATTATAAATGATAGTTAACATCATTTTGAATCATTTTACGTGATATATTTTTTCTTTTACAATTCTCTTTGTGCAAATAGAAAGAAACGGGGGATTGCGGTGAGAAGAGGTCAAATGATAATAGGGGCTGTAGCGTGTTTAATTGCGAGTATGTCATGGGGAGCGATGTTTCCAGTTGCTGATCATGCGCTAGGATACATAGATCCATTTTATTTTTCGCTTATTCGCTATGGAGCAGTGGCGATAATGCTGATTGTATTGTTGTTAGTGAAAGAAGGAAAACAGGCATTTCGTTTAGAGGGAAGAGGAAAGTTACTCGTCTTTTTTGGAACGATGGCATTTACAGTATATAATGTCCTCATATTTTTAGGGCAAATGTTGATGGGTAAGTCGGGTGTAATGGTAGCTTCCATTATGGAAGCACTTATGCCGATGATTTCTATTTGTATTTTATGGGGATATAAGCATATAAAACCGAAGAAGTATATGATAACGAGTATGGTTATTGCTTTTGTAGGAGCTGTGTTTGGTATTACAAAAGGTGACATGAGTTTCTTTGTAACATTGAAAGATAATATGTTCCCATTAGCATTTATATTTATTGGTGTTATAGGCTGGGTTATTTATACGATGGGTGGTCAAACGTGTAGTGATTGGTCAACATTACGTTATTCTACGTTGACGTGTGTATTCGGTACGACTGTTACAGGAATTATAACGGTAATTATTACGTGGCTTGGATATGTTTCAGTTCCTAGTATGGGAACGATTTCTATTGTGAAATATGATTTGTTATTTATGATGACATTGCCAGGTATTGTAGCGCTACTTGCTTGGAACTACGGTGTGAAAATTTTATCATCCATTAATGGGATTTTATTTATTAATTTTGTACCAATTACGACTTTAGCTATTATGATGATGCAAGGGTATCAAATCACAATGTTTGATATTATAGGGACTGTACTTGTTATTGCAGCACTTATTCGCAATAACGTTTGCCAGAGAAAAGAAGAAAATATAAATAAGAGAGTTTTACAAGAAGAACAATTACGTCAAGCTGTTTAATAGGCAAATGGAGGATTTCACATGTTAGAAAGTTTATTGTTTTTCTTCGCCGTCGGAGTTGGCTGTGAGCTTGCAGCAATTAATCGAAATGGTCGTAAAAAGATAAAACAACAAGCTGAGCTGATACAGCTTTTAAAAGAGTTGAAAGAAAGAAAAAATTAAAAAGACGACCGGGCATAGACGGTCGTCTTTTTCTATATAAAGGGGAAAGGGGACACAAAGTTATACAAGCATAGCAGCGTAAATAAAAGCAGTAAGAAGAAGAGAGCCGCTAGCTAATCCTAAAAAGTCTAATTTGTTAAAAGTGATGTTATTCATAATACATTCTCCTTACTTGTTTAATGTAGAAGCAACAGCTTTTGCATCGAAAAGAGCCGATAATACCATGCCCATTGTATGTAAGAAATTGTTCGTTTTCATTTTGTTCATCATATTAATCGACTCCTTTTCGAATAATTGTTGCCCTGTTTCTGACTTAATTGTATGAAATATAGTAAGAAGTAACTATCGAATTAGCTTACAAGAAAATTACACTTTTGTAAGAATTGAAATTTAACAATTCATACTTATTTTTATTACCAACTCCTAAAACTTAGTGTTATAATTGTTGTAAGAATATGATTATACTTCGGATGTTTAGAAAGGAACGAAATAAATGTATAAACCAATTACATTTTTGTTGAAATATATATTTAAAACAGCTGGGAAAGTAGAAGTGCAAGGAAGAGAAAAGCTACCAGAAGGTGGTCCGTATGTTGTTGCGTGTACACATACAAGTTTTATGGATGTATTAATGTTAGCTACAGGGATGTACCCAACTCAAATTCATTACATGGCAAAAAAAGAATTATTTGAAGGGAAATTCAAAAATTGGTTCTTTAAAAATGTAAATGCATTCCCTGTAGATCGCGCGAATCCGGGACCGAGTACACTTAAAATTCCATCACGTTTATTAAAAGAAGGAAAGGTAGTAGGGATTTTTCCGAGTGGAACGAGATCAGCGGAAGATGTTTCATTAAAAGCGGGTGCTGTGACAATTGCGATGCGTTCTAATGTACCTTTAGTGCCGGCAGCTTATGTTGGTCCATCAAGTGTAAAAGAATTAATAAAGGGGAAAAAGGCAAAATTGATTTTTGGAGATCCGATTCAAATTGAGGCTGGAGAACAAATAGATCGAAAAACCGCTATGAAAATGATGACAGATCAATTAAATGAGAAGTTTGAGGAGTTAAAAGAAGCTTTGCAATCAAATCAAAAATAAGAAAAGACGACCGGGCATAGACGGTCGTCTTTTCTATTACTATTTATAATAAAGGGGAAAGGGGACACAAAGTTATACAAGCGTAGCGGCGTAAATAAAAGCAGTAAGAAGAAGCGAGCCACTAGCTAGTCCTAAAAAATCTAATTTGTTAAAAGTGATGTTATTCATAATATATTCTCCTTACTTGTTTAATGTAGAAGCAACAGCTTTTGCGTCGATAAGAGCGGAAAATACCATGCCCATTGTATGTAAGAAATTGTTCGTTTTCATTTTGTTCATCATATTAATCCGCTCCTTTTCGAATAGTTGTTACCTTGTTTCTGACTTAATTGTATGAAATGTTGCGGAAAGTCACTATCGAATTAGCTTACAGAAAAATTACACTTTTGTAAGAGAAACAAATGAAGGTGTAATGATAAGAAGATTTGACATATGTTCATGAGATTCATTAACTTAAAGATAGAGGTGAGTGCATGGCTAATATTAAAGATATCGCAAAGATGGCGGGAGTTTCAGTTACGACTGTTTCGAGAGTGTTGAATGATCACCCATATGTAAGTGAAGAAAAAAGGAAAGCGGTTATAGAGATAGTTGAGAAATTGAATTACTCGCAAAACGCAAATGCTGTTCATTTATCAAAAGGAAAGACGAATATTGTTGGTGTGATTTTACCGTATATTAATCATCCGTGTTTTGATGCGATGGTGAGCGGAATGATGGAGATTGCGTTAACTCATAATTACAGAGTGTTACTTTGCCAAACGAATTATAATAAAAAAGAAGAAATGAAAAGTTTACATATGTTAAAAACAAAACAATTGGATGGTCTTATTATTTGTTCACGTGCAAATGATTGGGAAACGATAGAACCGTATGCTTCTTACGGCACAATAATTGCTTGTGAAGATAATGATATTTCAAACATCTCAAGTGTATATACGAATCATTCAGCGGCCTTTCAATTAGGAATGGATTATTTGATTGAGAAAGGTTATAAAAAAATTGGCTATTGTACGGGAAGAAAATTAGGGCCGAGTAGTCAAAAGCGTTTTGATGTTTATAAACAGCAATTGCAATCTATAGATGAAGAGGTTAACGAAGAATGGATTTTTACAGAATGTTTTACACTAGAAGATGGTGTAAAAGTGGCTCATAAGTTAAAAGAGATGCAGGATCTTCCTGGAGCATTAATAGTAGCAGGTGATGAAGTTGCGATTGGGGTTATGACAGAGGTTGAAAAATTAGGGATTCAAGTTCCTGAGGATTTAGCGATTATTGGCTTTGATAATCAACCTATCTCGCAAGTGTTACAATTGACAACTATTGATCAAAATTTAAAGGAGATAGGGAAAACTGCTTTTGAAATGTTGCATAGAAAAGTGAATGACGAGAGTTCTAAACAAGAAAAGCTGGAAATTCCATACGAACTTGTGGAACGCTCTACAGTTTAATCTTAATCCGTTATGTGTATAATCGCATAACGGATTATTTTTTTGAAATATCTTTGACAGGAAACGCGTTTCATACTTTATAAAGGAGTTAAACCGGTCTGTAATATCCATGGATTCTTTTCAAGTGTTAAAGCAGTGAATAGAATTTGGAGGAATATGCATGAATGAACTTTTATCGAGTATGAAAAAGTATGTAGATGATGATGAAAAGATTTTGGTTTTTGTGGTAGGGATCTTTGAGAAGGATAATTTCATGTTATGTTATCAACATGGAATTTTTGTTGCCACTACTAGACGCCTCCTGTTTTACGGGAAATTTCCTTACTATCCTTCAACATTTAAAGAGTACTCATATGTGCATATAGATAGCATAGATTTTCATCCGTACTTTGAGTTTACTTGTAATCATGAAACCATTCGCGCTAAGTATATTCAGAAAGGGAATGTGGAGCAATTTGTCCGTGCAGTTAGAGCAAATATGAATAATTAATCAACCCTCTGTTTAAACATAATATTTCAATTTTTAAGAGGGAAAATGCGGAATAAAAACCACTTCTAAACCTCTAGGAGATAGTGATACAATGTCAAATGGGGGGAGGGTATGAACTATGGTTAATCAACGTATAAAGGAAATAACACTAATTACAATTGGTTCATTATTATTCGCAATTGGTATTAATTACTTTGCAATTCCAAACCGTTTATCGGAAGGTGGAATTATTGGTTTAACGGTTGTTACGTACTACTTATTTGATTGGTCACCAGGGATTGTGAATTTTGCTATAAATGCAATTTTACTAGCTATTGGTTATAAATTTTTTGATAAGAAAACAATGATTTATACAATTTTAGGGATTGTAGAAACATCTTTGTTTTTATACGTTACAGAACATATTGAGTATCATGTAAATAGTGATACATTATTAGCAGCTTTATTTGCTGGTTTATTTGTGGGTATTGGATTAGGCTGTATGTTCAAAGCCGGAGGTACATCGGGAGGGTCAGCAATCTTAGCTCGGTTAGCAAATCAATATTTAGGTTGGAGCGTAGGTAAAGGCGTACTAATTATTGATATTGTTGTAATTGCTGGTTCTGTATTTATAATAGGGCAAGAAAAGGCAATGTATACACTTGTAGCTGTGTTCATCGGAGCGAAGGTGATTGATTTCATTGTAGAAGGAATGGATACAAAAACGGCTGTTACGATTATTTCGAATCAACCAGATTTAATTCGTGAAGCTATTACGAAAAATATGACACGCGGTGTTACTGTATTAGAAGGGCGCGGCGGATATACTGGTAAAAATAAAGAAGTTTTATATGTTGTTATTAATAAACAAGAGCTTGTTAAGTTAAAACAAGTTATTAGCCGGGTAGATGAAGATGCTTTCGTTGTTATACATGATGTACGTGATGTACTTGGCGGTGGCTTTAAAGCAAGCTAAAAGGTGAACGAGTAAATTCGTTCACCTTTTTTAATTCTTACAAAAATGTAAGTGTAATGTAATGAGATTCAATAGTAGATTTTATTCCCCCTTTTTAAAATGGATGTATATATATCCTGCAGAGGAGGAATGTTTATTATGAAGAAAAAAATGATCACTACTATAATAGCGATGATAGTGATAGTAGTAATGTTACTGCCTACGAAACTTGGACCGGTTATCGATAAATATAATCCATTTTATAAGACGAAAGAATACTATACGGTTGTGAATACAATTGGTCAGCATATTGGTGATGAGTGGTATGAATATGAATTTATTGCATTCGATGAACGTGGTAGAGAGCAGAAAATAAAGAAAACGGTTAAGCATATGTTAAAGAGAGATGAAGCATTAAAGGTTTTTGCGAAAGGACGTTACGGTGAATCGATTGAAGAGATTGAGGTTGCAAATATTCCTATAAATGCGAAGAGTAAACTTTTAACGATGAGATAGTGAAATATACCCCCAGCTATTTTTTGTCGAAAATAAAAATACTAGGTAAGGGTATTTTAGGGGTTAGCAAAAAAGCCTTAGTCCATATAGACTAAGGCTTTTTTATTATATAAAGGGGAAGGGGGTACATTGTAGTAGCATGGGTGAAAGGTATAAGAAGAGTAGCTACTAGCAATGCAATTTGGTTATGTGATTGTTCTTCTTATTTGGCTTACTTTCTAACTTTATTGTACGAAATATAAGTAAGGGAAACTATCGAATTACATTACACATAACTTACAAACATGTAAGTCTTCTGTAATGTAATTCGATAGTTAAAAGATAGTAATTTTCATATAGTGTAACTAGAAAGTCTTAATGTATTACTTTCTGTTTGTAATGAAGAATGAAAAACCAACTAATTTTTAATAATCCTCATCTGAATAAAGATGAGGATCCTTTTTTAAACCTTACAACATTGTAAGGTTTACGTAAGTTAATTCGATAGTAAATTTGTCATATTTTTTGCATAATAGATACAGATAGAAAAATAATTAGGGATCTAGTAAGAAGGGAGAAAAATGGGATGCGTAAAGAAGAAGTAGTGAAGTTACCAATTAAAGATTTCTGTAGCTACTTTACTGTTGCCGTAGTGTGTATTGGATTATTTGATATCATAACAAACTTAATTGTTAAATAATATAGATGCTAAAACAAGAAAGGAAGTCCTTTCTTGTTTTTTTTATGGGGGCATAAAGATGAAATGGATTGATAGTCATATACATGTTGATCAATATAAGGATGAAGAGAAGAACAGATTACTGAAAGAGGTGGAAAATAGTAATGAAATAAAGGGGCTTATTGCTGTATCTATGAATTATCAATCTTGTAAGGAAACGTTATCTTTAGCGAAGAAGTATCCCTTTATATATCCAGCGATAGGGTTTCATCCAGAGCAACAGATTCATAAAGAAGAGTGTGAACAGATTTATAAACTTATTGAACAGAACGCAGAGGAAATTGTTGCGATTGGTGAAGTAGGTTTGCCCTATTATTTGAGGAAAGAAGATGAAAGCATTGCTGTAGATCCATACATAGCTGTATTGAAAAAATTTATAGAACTAGCTAGTAAGTATAATTTGCCGATTATATTACACGCAGTTTATGAAGATGCTGACACTGTATGTGATTTGCTAGAGAAATATAAAGTTTCACGTGCACACTTCCATTGGTTTAAAGGAAGTGATGAAACAATGAAACGGATGATGAAGAATGGTTATTATATTTCGATTACACCGGATGTTTTACATAAGGAGAAGATTAGAAAAATTGTTTCGTATTATCCGCTTGAATATATGATGGTAGAAACAGATGGACCGTGGGAATTTCAAGACGATGTTATGACGCACCCGAGAATGATTCGAGATGTATTAAAGGAAATTAGTTCTATACAAAACATATCCATTGATAAGGTCGCAAAAACAATATATGAAAATACAAGTCGATTTTATTTGAAAGGATAGGAGAATTATAGTTTTAATCATGTAACGGAAAAAAGTGAAAATTGAATGTATTTAATAAAATGCCACGGTTTGATATATGACAAAAAACCACCAAGCGTTCCGCTCGGTGGTTTTGTATTAGGATTCTAATTTTCTCGCACGTTTTAATAATAAAAGAAAGACAATGATAACGAACCCCAGTATAAGGAAGAAGCCATATTGCTTTATATAATCAATTATGTCATTCGCACTGGTTGGTTTTTCAACGTGAATGCCGTCTTTATTCGTCGTAATATGAATATCTTTCATTTTTACTTCATTCTTTTCCTTTTGTAAATCAATCCATTCTATATTTGGAATACTTTCTAGATCTTTTAACACTTCTTTTAATGGTTTCACACCTAAGTAAGGATGATAAAATGCCCCAATAATCCCATCGGATAATTTAGAAACAGATAGAGCACGTTCTTTCATTTTAGCAATAGTTTGTGGCGTATCTTCTTCAATAAATCCGACTGTTTCAGGCAATAGTTTCATTCCATGTAAAAATGACGGAGTACTTGTATAATATGGTGAGTGCATGGATTTCCAAGTTGTATCATTTAACTGTAGTTGTCCTACATAAGTTGAAAAGTACCTTGATAATATTTCATATCCTTTTTGAGACATCGTGTAATGAGGTGCTTCAAAGGCAACAGGATATAGTTTAGCATCTACAAGTTCTTGAATTCCTTTTTCAATATGATTTTTCGTATATTTTTCCTCGAATTCTTCCCCTTTTTTTACATATTGGTTATATGCCTCTATATTTGGAAAGTCATCTTTTGTCTTCGGTTTTTCATGCTTCGGTTGGCGAATTGGTTGATCTGTTTTGACATCCCAAAATTCAAAGCCCTCACCTGTTTCACTGTCATAAAATTGGTGAGTATAACCATGCATAATAATTGCTGCACCATCATCTTGCATAGAGCGTAAAAGATCGACTAGTTCTGGTTTATCTTTTAAATGTATTATCTTTCCTGTATCTGGATCTTTATATACCGGAATAACAGTAATCATGTAAGGCATCTTTTTCTCTTTTAGTAATTTAGCAATTTCTTTCAATTGATTTATATCTGCTGCTGGGTGAACATCCTCAAGACGTAAATAAGCTTCAACTTTATTTTTCGTTGGTTTTTGGCTGAAATAAGAAAATAACATTTCACCGACGTAATGAGACATCCAGTCAAAGAGGTTAGGTGTTGCGACATAATAAGATATTTCATGCTGAACGATTAGTGGGTTAGTGTTATTTGAGCTTAAAGCGTTAGCAAGCACAGTTCCATTCGTATCAAATGATTGAATTAATCGTTCCTCTTCTAAGGTATTTTTTAGCTTCTTTTCTGGATATTCAATTTTATTAACTCGTATATCGTCACTCTTCAATGTAATGAAAGAAAAACGCTTAGATAATTGTTCAACATTTTGTCCTAATACTAATACAGGGCCGGAGAAGTTTTCTAGAAATTGTTTCGTTTCATCAGAAAACGCTTCTTTTGTTTCACCGATATAAACAATATGTGTATAGGAGGATACGTTATTAATTGAAGTTGCTTCTTTTAAGTTTTTTACGGTTATATCATTTGTAAAATGTCCTAATTGAGTATTAAGGATTTGGACATTATTTGAAACTTTATCGTCTTGTGTACTATACAAAACAAGTACTTTTGGTTTTGATGATGTTTGTGCAGAGGTGTAGGTAGGGATGAGTAGTAAAATGCTGAACAAGAGTGTTAGGCATTTTTTCATTTTGTACGCTCCTATTCTATATATAGAGTTTAGTTTACAATTATATACAAAAAATGCGTTATAGTCTATGAAAGTTACATTTTTGCACGTATTTACCAGCTGTTTTTTCACAAAATCGGTCTAAAGCATGATGATAATACGTATAGTTATTTGCTATGATAAAAGAGTAATAGAATGTAGGTAATTGTAAAGGGAAGGCTGAAAGGGGACAAATTTCAGCGGAGAAAGAGGTAGAGGTAGTGAAGAAATTCTTTGTAGGATTTTTAGTTGTTCTTGGAGTATATTTATATTTCCAAGGAAAGTCTGAAGGAATGGATAAGCTAGTGAATGGAACAAGCTATGTTGATTCAGAAGAAGCAAAACAGATGAAACAAATCATTATAGAGGAAGCGAAGAAAGTAAATCTTCCGGAATGGATACCTCTTGCAATTGCCGAGCATGAAAGTCGATTAAATCCAAGAAGTGTTGGAGATAATGGAACTTCATTTGGATTGTTTCAACTACACCGCGGCGGCGGGCTTGCACCAGAACATTTAACTGATGATGAGCTGAAAGATCCACGTACAAATGCGCAAATTGCAATGCCGCATTTAATGAAAGGATATAAGCGTGGGGTGCAAAAAGGTTTGACTGATTTTGCATTACTGAAATATATAGCGAATACATCTGGATGGCCAGGGAATTTAGGGCCAGAGTGGACGGATAATAACATGAAGTATAACATCGGATTAGAAGATGTGTACTATCGAAATAAAGGTGTAATAAAGTGAAACTTTAATCAGTGGGGGAGTCTGTTCATCCCCCGCTGATTATTAGTCTTCACCAATCGGGCTTTTACGAGCAGTTAATCTTCCGCCTAACTTCTAGCGTTTTCCGGATTTTGAGGTGGAAGTTTTACTGCTCGTTAATGCGGGGTAAAAGAGTAGGTTTTCTATACCTACTCTGTTTTTTTATGAATAATTTCATCCTTTTCTTTCGTGAAATACTGCGTGAGTTGTATTTTCACCTCTTCTAGTTTTGTAGAAACTTGCGGTATTTTATATCCTACATACAATGGTGAAACGACAAATCTAGGTACAACTTTACAAATGATTTTTCCATTTAAGTAATAGAAGAATAAGTTATAACTACTGCATCCTTTATGGAAATCTATCAGTATGTAACGTACAGTTTGCTGAATGTAATTTGCCATTTCATCTATATATGAAATATTATCAATGATTATATTGAATTCAGTGAAGCCAATAATGGGATGCTCTGAAATATTAAGCTCAATGCGTTCATTTTTTTGAACAATTACTCCTTGGAAATTTTCTTCTTCAATATTTTCAAGATAATTTACATATTTCATTCCGATAATTTGCATGTGTGCATGATGCAAACTTCCACCTGAAAATGGACCGTGATTTTTGTATAAAATTACAGATGCAAATTCTTCGTTCTTCTGTAAGTGTAACCAATGTTGAATAGAAAATTGCATTAATTTTCGCATATGTTCTTCTGTATATGTTGCGATATGATCTTCGCAATTATCCGTTTCAATCAGCACCGTTTGAAATGTATCTTGTAATGTAGGAAATTTATTTTTTAACCAAATAATAGAACCATCAGTTGCTAAAATATCCGTTAAATGTTCTTTATCGCAAAATGGACATGCAGCGCTTCTATTCCGAATACTTTCTGGTTTTTGTTTACCGATATCGTTTAAAAAATATAGTTGTTGTGTATCCATTTGTATATATGCCCCTTTAAAATATGTGTAAAAATCCCGCTTAATACATTCGGGAAAAGGAGAAGGAAATCCTCTAAAGACAATATGGAAAAAATAAAAGACAAGATATCCTCATTACGATAGGGTACCTTGTCTTTTATTTTTTCTCTAATAGTGTGTATGGATAATATAGAACATTTTCATTATTTTTCTTTTTTCTATTTTTTATTGTGTATAAAGTGATTGCTGTGCTTGCAATTATAATAATGGCTTTCTTCATATTCATATACCCCTTTTTATTGTTGGTTTAATTCTTGGCTAACTGCTTTTGCATCGACTAAAGCGTGTAAAATCATTTTCACCATGTTCATCATATTTCTTCACTCCTTTTTATAGTTCATTTAGTTCTTTTACAACTGCTTGTCCGTTCACTAATACCTCAAAGATTGCTTTTACGATTTCTTTCATCATGTTTGTTTCCTCCTTGTGTTTGTCACTCTTGTTTTACATCTTTATTGTATAGGGAGGCATCTTTTCGTACTATCGCTTTCCATTACGTGAACATAACAGTTTTGTAAGATTTGATGTCACTTATTGAAATGTTTAGTCTATCTTCATTATTTTCAGAAAAATGACTATTCAAACATGAAATTGGAAAGTATAATAAAGAAGTAAGTATTAAATTCCGTACGAAAGGGGTGAATGAGATGAAACGTTCTTTAGCTACGCGTGCCAAATTTTTAGATTTTATCTATTTTTGTCGTGCGATTTTTCATGATGTAGTTGTTAACGGGATACGTATGCCCTTTTTAACAATTGCATAGTGACTATTGAACGATAGAAATCTCTTCACCCATTTTTAATAAACGTGTGAAAAGGGAGCTATTTGGCTTCCTTTTTCTATGCCGAAAACCATGGGGAATGTTTCTTTCTCATGGTTTTTTATATTGAAAGGAGTACGGAAAATGACTATTTGTAGTGTAAATAATGTAACGAAATCTTTTGGTGGAAACATCATATTTGAAAATATATCGCTTGAAATAAAGAATGGTGAACGTGTTGGGTTAGTTGGTCGTAACGGTAGTGGGAAGACAACAATCTTTGGGCTTCTAACGGGAATGGAGAGTTTGGATGCAGGAGCCATTCATATGAAGAAAGGTACACGTATTGGTCATGTCGCACAAATTCCGAAGTTTGATGAGGCCATGACTGTATATGATGTATTGAGTTCCGCTTTTAAAGTAGAAAAGGAATTAGAAAAAGAAATGCATGCTCTAGAAAAAAATATGGCGGAGGAGCAGGAACAATCTGCTTTGCAAAAGCTAATGGAGAGGTACGGAGTAATTCAAGAAAAATTTGCATTTCTCGGTGGTTATGAAATAGAGGCAAATATAATGAAGGTAGCAAATGGCTTACAAGTCACAAACTTATTTCCAAGAGTATTTACGGAATTAAGTGGAGGAGAACAGACGAAAATAAGCCTTGCATATATGCTATTGCAGAAACCAGATTTACTTCTATTAGATGAACCAACAAATCATTTAGATTTGTTTGCAGTTGAATGGTTAGAGAAATTTTTAAAAGAATATAATGGAACAGTTATGGTTATTTCACACGATCGCTATTTCCTTGATGAAGTTGTAACGAAGATTTTGGATTTGGAAGATGGAGAGATTCACGTGTACCATACGAATTATTCTCAGTTCGTTGAGGAGAAGGAAGAAAGGTTACTTCAAGAGTTTCAAGCTTATCAAGAGCAGCAAAAGAAAATAAAGAAAATGAAAGAAGCAATTAAGCGCCTACGTGAATGGGCAAATCAAGCGAATCCTCCGAATGAAGGATTGCATAAAAGAGCGAGGAATATGGAACGTGCGTTAGAGCGTATAGAGAAATTAAAGAGACCGATTTTAGAAAGAAAACAGATGGATCTTCAGTTTGAAGGGCAAGAGAGAAGCGGAAAAGATGTTGTTGTAATGAAAGAAGTGAGTAAAGGTTTTGCTGGCCGATCTTTATTTGAACAAGCGAATTTACATGTTCGTTTTCAAGAGCGTGCTGCTATCGTTGGTCGTAATGGTACAGGGAAGACTACATTATTAAAACTACTATTAGAAGAAATAAATCCAGACGTTGGTGAAATTCGAATTGGTAGTAGTGTCAAAATTGGTTATTTATCACAACATGCATATGAAAATATGAAGAGTAATGTATTGGAAGCATTCAGAGAGAATGTGGCTGTAACAGAGGGAGAAGCAAGACATATATTAGCTAAGTTTTTGTTTTATGGTCCAGCAGTATTTAAGAAAGTAACGCAACTTAGTGGTGGAGAAAAAATGAGATTAAGACTTGCGCAACTTATGTATCAAGACATCAATTTTCTAATTTTAGATGAGCCGACAAACCATCTTGATATTGAATCAAGGGAAGTTTTAGAGGAAGCTCTTGAGCAATATAACGGGACGATTTTAGCTGTTTCACACGATCGATATTTTTTAAATAAGTTATTTGAAAAGACGTACTGGATTGATAGATGCAAATTATTTGAGTTTGCAGGAAACTATGCATGGGCTCGTCAAAAGTGGGAGGAAAAGCTTGAGAAGCAAGTAATAAAGCAGAAACGCCAAGGGAGAAAAAGTGTTGAAACGGTTCCTGTAAAAGAGAAAGAAGCTAGGAATCTTGAAGAGATTGAAAATGAGTTAATGCATGTAGAAGAAGATATATATGCAATAGAATGTGGAATGGAACATGTAGCTGATGTTGAAAAACTTGAAAAATTATATGAGGAAAAAACGAAGAAAGAGTTGTTACGAGCAGATTTATATAATGAATTAGAGAATATTGTGGAGTAATGAGTAGAAAGCCACTTCCTTTCAGTTTTGCTGGAGGAAGTGGCTTTCTTCATAATGATATTTTGCTTTAAAGGTTAAATGAAGCGATGTGTTTCACGTGAAACAGTAACTTAGATAAATCCGTGTTCCTCAATTTGCATAGCTTGTGAAACATATGAAAATAATAAGGTGAAAAATAAATGTCATTAGTGGTTTTTGGATAGGAGTAATTACAAAAACAAAGGCTAATTATTTCCCGAGAGATAAAGTGAGGGCCTTTACGGGCACCCCGACCCAGACCTAATTTCTTTTGCTTTCGCTGAATTTTGAGGTGGGGGTCTTACTGCACGGCAAATAGCGGGATAAATATGTGTAACAGAGACTAGTGAATGGAAACGAAAAGAGAGCAAAGTTACAGCTTTACGCGCTGAACTCTGCTCTCTTTTTGCGTGGCATCTTCTCTCGTTGAAATTATAATAGCGATCCCGAGCATAATAAAAAAAGCTAAAAAGAGGACGAACTTTGGGAAGAACGGGAATAGTAATAGCGCTCCGACTATCATAATTGTTAATAATACGTAGTGCAGGACGTATTGGAATAGGTTGTCCATATTTTCGCCCCCTTTTTGGTAATTGGTTATTAGTATTCTATGTTTCATGCTGAAGGAATAGAAGTAGATTTTTAAGTTTTAATACGAATTATAGCTGAGTTTTCTTAAAGTATAAATGTAGAGTGGTAATTTTGGAAAAATTCTCAAAATATTTATTTAGAAAGAATTGACAAAACATAATGAACGATATAAGCTAATAACCATAAAGTCTACCGGAAAGGTCGGAATAAGATTGTTACCCCTCAAAAACATCTATTTTTTTCTGATTAAAACCGACTTTTCCGATTGGCTATAAATGTGCTGTGGGAGGCATACATAAGCTAATAAGTTCAAAGGGTATAACTATTAAACAGTTAGGGTGGGGACAATGAAGAAAAAGACAAAAAAATGGGCTGGTGTATTTTCAGTATTACTGAGTAGTTCGCTTGTGTTATCTGCTTGTGGGGGACAGGAGGATACGGCTTCTACAGAGCCGGTTAAGCAGCAGGATTTAAAAAATGTGAAAATTGAAAAGATTGCTGCGACAGATAAAACGAAAGTGCCAGACAAAGCGAAGAATAGAAAAGATACGTTAGTAGTTGGTATTAGTAAGCCAGGCGGCGTATTTTTACCATACTTTCAACAAAATGGTTGGGATGGAAACGTAACTTCAGTTATTTTTGCATCTCTCGTATCAACCGATAAACAAGGGAAACCAATTCCAGAATTAGCTGAGAAGTGGGACGTTTCTTCTGATCAGTTAACATATACATTCCATTTACGTAAAAATTTGAAATTTAGTGATGGATCGCCATTAACGGCGGATGATGTAGCTTTCACATTGACGCTTTTACATGATAAGGCATATGAAGGTGAAGTAGATATCTCTCAATATGCCGTTAAAGGTGGTAAAGAATATAAAGAAGGAAAAGCAACTTCAATTGAAGGTATTCAAGTTGTTGATCCACAAACAATTAAAATTACAACTGAAAAAGTGAATTCACAAGCTATATTTGTTTTAGGAGGTACAGTACTATCAAAAGCTTATTATGGAAAAGATTATAAGCAAAATACAAGCTTAGATTACTTAAAAGATTTATATGGAAAGCCATTAGCTGCGGGTCCATATAAATTTGAAAAGTATATTCCAGGTCAAGAAGTTCGTTTTGTTGCTAACGAAAATTATTATGCGGGTAAACCAAAAATTCAAAACTTTATTTATAAAATTACTTCTGGTGATACGAAGCTTCAGTTATTCCAAACAGGAGAAGTTGACCATACTGGCTTAGGTACCGGTGATGAGGTTCTTGAACAGGTTAAGGCTTTAGAATTCGCAAATATCCAAATCGAAACAGCGCCGTCATTTAGTTATATTTATATGAATAATAATAAGCCTTACTTAAAGGATAAAAAGGTTCGCCAAGCACTTATTTACGGATTAGACCGCAAAAAATATGTTGATACAGCGTTAAAAGGATACGGTACAGTAGCCAATGTACCAATTCATCCAACTTCTTGGGCTTATACGGAAGAAGGAGTTAATAAATACGAATACGATAAAGGAAAAGCGAAAAAATTATTAGATGAAGCAGGGTGGAAAGTTGGTTCGGATGGAATTCGTGAAAAAGATGGTCAAAAATTAAAACTTTCTTATTTCGGTCCAAGTTCGGCTAAAGATAGTGATTTATTAATTCCGATTGCGAAAGAGAATTATAAAGAAATAGGTGTAGAGTTTAATCCTGAATTTATGGACTTTAATACGATGCTTTCTAAGGTAAACAAAGGAGATTATGATTTAGCTTCCGTTTCGACACCGATTACAAGTGACCCGAGTGAAACAGCTGGTGAATATTTGTCTACTGCAAATGAAACTAGTCTTGGTTATAAGAATGCAAAAGTAGATGAGCTAATTCAAAAAGGTATTGAAACTGTAGATATCGAAAAGCGTAAACCTATTTATAAAGAATTGTATAAAGAATTAAGTGATGATCCACCAGTAATTCTATTAAACTACCGTAGAACAATTACTGGTTATAACGGGAATATAAAAGGAATTGATCCTGAAAAGTACAACAGTATTAGTGCAAACTTACCAGTATTATCATTTGAAAAATAACGATAAGAATGTATAAGTAGAAGACATTTTTTCATTCGGTTAGTAATGTGCCGCTTTGAAAAAATGTTCTTCTATTTTAAGCATAAGATTGGAGAGAAAAAGGGTGAAAACATATATTGTTCGTAGGTTGTTACAAATGATTCCTACACTGCTTGGTACATCAATTATTATCTTCGTCCTGTTCGCACTTCTTCCTGGGGATTATATTGATTCAAACCCGAAAATTACACCGGAAAGAGCAGCTGAACTGAGGGAATTATATGGGTTGAACAAACCGATTGTTGAGCGTTATTTTCATTGGTTAGGTAATGCATTGCAAGGGGACTTTGGCTTCTCGCTTCAATATCAAGAGCCTGTAACGTCATTATTAAATAAATTTATTTGGAATTCTTTTAGTGTAGCAATTATGGCATTGTTTTTTATTTGGCTAATTGCACTTATTATCGGTGTATTCTCGGCGACGAAGCAACATTCTTTATTCGATAAACTTGTAACAATCGGTGTTTTTGCAGCAATGTCATTCCCTTCATTCTTTATCGGCTTGTTTTTAATTAAGGTGTTTGCGGTTGACTTTAAGTTATTACCGATAGGTGGAATGATTGATGTTGGCAGTAATTCAACAGGATTTGCTTACGTGATAGAAGTTGCAAAACATATGATTTTACCAGTATTTATTTTGACGCTTCTCGGGGTTGGCTCGCTAACTCGGTATTTTAGAACAAGTATGTTAGAGGTTGTAAGACAAGATTACATACGAACAGCAAGAGCGAAAGGTTTGAAGGAGAAGACGGTTATTTATAAGCATGCATTAAAAAATGCAATATTACCAGCAATTACGTTATTAGCATTTGAATTACCGGGATTGTTTTCTGGGGCAATTATTATTGAACAAATTTTTAACTGGCCAGGGATTGGTAATATTCAATTAGAAGCATTAAATTTCCGTGACTATACAGTATTGATGGCATTTACGATGTTTCTTTCTTGTTTAACAATCGTTTCAAACTTTTTAGCAGATATCGTATATGCAGTTGTTGATCCAAGAATTCGGTTGAAGTAAGGGGGGAAAGAAATGGAGACTGTTACAGTAATTACAGAAAAAAAAGAAAAAAAGAGCAGAAGCGAATCGTCACCATGGCGACAAGCTTTTAAAAAGATAAAGAAAAATAAGATGGCACTTGTAGGGTTTTATGCATTAATTTTTATGTTTTTATTTTGTTTTATCGGTCCGTTCTTTTCTCCATATGCATCAGGGAAAATACAAGTTGCGCTCATTAACAAACCACCTAGTGTTTCTCATTGGCTTGGTACAGATCAATTAGGAAGAGATATTTTAACAAGGCTTATGCAGGCGGGACGTATTTCATTAACCATTGGTTTAGCTTCAATGGTTTTATCGGTTATACTTGGAGCTTTATTAGGAGCGATTGCAGGTTTTTATCGTGGTATTGTGGACAATATTATTATGCGGCTTGCAGATATTTTAATGTCAATGCCAGGATTACCGCTACTTATTATAATGGGTGCGATTTTATCAGAGTGGAAAGTACCGTCTGATTATCGTTTGTATGTCATTATGATTATTTTAAGTCTAGTAGGTTGGCCAGGGCTTGCACGCCTTGTAAGAGGGCAAATTTTATCACTTAGGGAGCAAGCATTTATGCAAGCTGCGGATGTGTTAGGAATAAAAGATTACCGGAAAATTATATATCACTTAATACCTAATGTTTTACCCATTTTAATTGTTGTATCCACATTAGGTGTTGCAGGTTCTATTTTGGGAGAATCCGCACTAAGTTACTTAGGTCTTGGAGTCGTTCCACCTACACCATCATGGGGGAACATGATTAGCGCAGCTAACTCATTAATCGATTTCCAAAAGCGTCCATGGTTATGGATTCCGCCCGGTTTTGCAATCTTTATAACAGTTGTATCAATTAATTTACTTGGTGATGCACTTCGTGATGCGTTAGATCCAAAGATGAGACGGTAGGTGAGAAGATATGAGTAAAGCGGTAGTAGAGCTGAAAGACTTACAAACACATTTTCAAACTGACGAGGGGACAGTAAAGGCTGTGAACCATGTTAGCTTTGCGGTTCGAGAAGGGGAAACAGTTTGTGTAGTAGGAGAATCAGGTTGCGGAAAGAGTGTAACAGCTTTATCTATTATGGGGCTTATTGCTGAATCTGGTAGTGTAGTGGGTGGAGACATTTTATATGAAGGAAAAAGTCTTTTAGGAATGAAAGAGAAAGAACTTCGTAGTTTACGAGGCAATGATATTGCAATGATTTTCCAAGAACCGATGACATCGCTAAACCCCGTCTTCACTGTAGGGGAGCAAATTGTAGAAACGTTAAGAGAGCATGAATTACTTAGTAAAAATGAAGCATATAAGAAGGCAATTGAGTTAATTCGTAAAGTTGGCATAGCCCGCGCTGATGAAATCGTCCATTCTTATCCGCATGAACTGAGCGGTGGGATGTTACAACGTATTATGATTGCTGTTGCGCTTAGTTGTAATCCTAAGTTATTAATTGCAGATGAACCAACAACAGCTCTTGATGTTACCATTCAGGCTCAAATATTGGATCTACTAAGACAAGTGAAAGAAGAATTTAAAACGTCGATTTTATTAATTACACATGACTTAGGTGTCGTAGCGGAAATGGCTGATTATGTTGTCGTTATGTATGGCGGGAAAGTTATTGAAGAAGCCCCAGTACTAGAGATATTCCAAAATCCAAAACATCCTTATACGAAAGGATTATTGAAATCAAAACCAGTAATGGGAAAACGAATAGATAAACTATATTCTATTCCAGGGCAAGTTCCGAATTTAGTTGGTTTAGGTGAATTTTGTTACTTTAGTGGGCGTTGTGAGCATTGTATGGAAATATGTGAAAAAGAAGCCCCAAATCTAAATGTAAATGATGAAAATCATAAAGTAGCTTGCTGGTTATATGAGGAGCGTGCGGAACAATGAGTGAACCATTATTAGAGGTGAAAAACCTAAAGGCATATTTTCCAATTAAGGGTGGCGTATTTAGTAGAACAATTGGGCATGTAAAAGCAGTTGATGGAGTAAGTTTTACTATTAATAAAGGTGAAGTGTTTGGTCTCGTTGGTGAATCAGGGAGCGGGAAAACAACAATAGGAAAAACAATTTTACGCCTCGTTCAAAAAACGGAGGGAGAAGTGAAGTTTAAAGGGAAAGATGTTCATTCTTTATCCAAGGATGAATTAAGAAAACATCGCCCTAATATGCAGCTCGTTTTCCAAGATCCATTTAGCTCATTAAATCCGAGAATGAGAATTGGAGAAGCGCTTGGAGAGCCAATGTTGGCCCACGGATTAGCAACGAAAGAAAATGTGCGTGAAAAGGTAATTGAAGTATTGGAGTTATGTGGATTAGCTCCTTATCATATTGACCGGTATCCCCATGAGTTTTCTGGTGGACAACGTCAGCGTATCGTAATCGCAAGAGCTATGGTATTAAATCCAGAATTCATTGTAGCTGATGAACCTGTAGCGGCACTAGATGTATCTATCCAAGCACAAATTATTAATTTATTTAGTGAGTTACAGGAGAAAAGGGGATTATCTTATTTATTCATTTCGCATGATTTAAGTGTAGTAGAACATTTATGTACGAAAATCGGAATTATGTATTTAGGTACGATTGTGGAGACAGCACCGCGTGATGAGTTGTTTACCAATCCGCTACATCCTTATACGAAAGCATTGTTATCAGCTGTTCCAATACCAGATCCAACAGTGAAGCGAGAACGAATTATACTAGAAGGGGATATTCCAAGTCCAGCAAATCCACCTTCGGGCTGTCGTTTTCATACACGTTGCCCATTTGCAACGGATGTTTGTAAAAAAACAGTACCAGAATTCCGTAATGTTGGTGTAGAGCATTTTGTTGCTTGTCATCACGTATAAAAAAGGACTCTTTCAAATTGAAAGAGTCCTTTTTTTATTTACTAGATGAAGTTTGTTTCAATACAAATTGCTCGATTGCGTGAGCAACACCATGTTCATTGTTTGTTAGTGTTACAACATCACATAGCTTTTTTACATCTTCTTCAGCGTTGCCCATTGCAACAGATAAGCCCGCTACTTCTAACATCGGTACATCATTAAAATTATCACCAATAGCAACTGTATCTTCAATAGGGATATTAAAATGAGCTGCCATCTGCTGTATCCCGTTTCCTTTATGTCCATTCTTATCCATAATTTCTAAGTTAGTAGGAGCCGATGCTGTAACCATAATATCAGCATCCTCTTGTAATATACTTAATAGCTGTGCGCGATGCGCTGCATTAAACGTTAAAATGAAGAATTTAGATATTTCTAGTTCTTGGTTATTTACAACATCTTCTATTTTTTTGAAATCAGTAATTAGGTTCGATTTCTTTTGCTTTTCTGTAATTCGTTCAAGTTCCTCTAATGTAACATCAAGCGCATGCTTATTTTCTTCGAATGCTTGCATCACTTGATCTTGCCATGTATATGGAGAATAAACTCCTTTATTTGTATATAGCTTATATGGGAAACCTTCAGATTCTAGTAATTTTGCAAGTTTGTACACTTTGTCGTTTTGTATACAACGCGAGTTAATTACTTTTCCATCCACATAAACAATAGCCCCATTGCTTGCTCCGACTGGAAGAGATAATTTATATTCTTCCAATAGCTTTAAAGCATCCTCTTTCGCACGACCAGAACAGATCATTACAATATGACCGGCTTCTTGTGCAGTTTGGATTGCTTGTAGGTTTTCTTTGGAGATTTCAAGATTAGATGATAGTAGTGTACCATCCATATCTAATGCGATTAATTTCAAAATGACCACCTCTTTGTTTTTATTATACATAGTTATATAGAGGAAACATATAAACTTATCTTGGAAAGACGGTATTTTATCTCATATTAAAAGTAAGTAAAGATTAGATAGGTTTAGTGGCGGTAAATAAACAATTTGTAACAAAAATAGAGAGGAATATGACTACATTTCACTTTATGACTGTAATGTTACACGAATGTTACAAACGTGAACTTAGTGAAAAACGCATTAAATAAAGGTTTTTGAGGGTTATTATAAAAAAACGTAAAAAAAGTGTAATAAATTTTACGTAATTATATTGCAACGTAATAATAGTTATGTTACATTAATGTTACAAACGTTACGTTATCAAATTTAATGTAACGTTAACATAAAAACTATGAAATAAACATTTCTTAGAAATTACATATAGATAACTTATAAAAAGGGAGGATAAATGATATGAAAGAGCAAGTATTACAAGTAACAAAAGGTGACTTCGTAGGATCAGCAAGTGGAGCAGTAGTATTAACAGCGTTAATCGTATTTCTATCAAGCGTATTAGTATAATAGAAGCTTTGTAACAAAAGAAAAAGAAGGGAGAATGAAAGATATGAAAGAGCAAGTATTACAAGTAACAAAAGGTGACTTCGTAGGATCAGCAAGTGGAGCGGTAGTATTAACAGCATTAATCGTATTTTTATCAAGCGTATTAGTATAATAGAAGTTTTGTAATAAAAGAAAAAGAGAGGAGAATGAAAGATATGAAAGAGCAAGTATTACAAGTAACAAAAGGTGACTTCGTAGGATCAGCAAGTGGAGCAGTAGTATTAACAGCGTTAATCGTATTTCTATCAAGCGTATTAGTATAATGGAAGCTTTGTAACAAAAGAAAAAAAGGAGGATAAATGATATGAAAGAGCAAGTATTACAAGTAACAAAAGGTGATTTCGTAGGATCAGCAAGTGGAGCGGTAGTATTAACAGCATTAATCGTATTTTTATCAAGTGTATTAGTATAATAGAAGTTTTAAATTAAACAAAAAAGGAAGGAGAATGAGGGATATGAACAGTGAACAAGTGTTTCAAGTAACAAAAACAGATTTATTAGGATCCTTAGGTGGAGCGGTAATATTAACATCATTTATTCTATTCCTTGCAAATGTATTAGTATGAGATATATAAATACAATCATTCAAAAAAAATAAAGACTCTAACGTATTAGTAAGTAGTTAATATGTTGGAGTCTTTTTTATATTCTTCTTATATACCCTCAAGTATTAAAGTTACCTCATTATCCAGCATTCATGGCTAATTAAACGCTGCGGTTGAAACTTGATTCAACGAATAATCAAAAATCCACTGAATAAAATCCCGCTTTATTTCAAAGAGAAAAAAGTCGAATTTTATATGTAAGAAAAAAAGAGGAATTTGACAGAAAAGATAGAAAATTTTAAAGGTCAGAATTTGTTAGCTTGCTAACTAATTTCTATTAATTAATGTTGGAAGCGTTTTCGGTTGGTTTTAAGTATGGACCATTTAATCTATTTACAGGGGGATGAAGATATTATGAAACAAAAATCTATGGATACGCTAGCTGCACAAATGGAGGACTTTTTTCCAGTACGTGATGTAGATCATTTGGAATTTTACGTAGGGAATGCAAAGCAATCGAGTTATTATCTTGCGAGAGCGTTCGGATTCAAAATTGTAGCTTACTCTGGATTAGAAACTGGAAACCGTGAAAAGGTATCTTATGTTCTTGTGCAAAAAAATATGCGTTTCGTTGTGTCTGGAGCTTTAAGTAGTGAAAATCGTATTGCAGAGTTTGTAAAGACTCATGGTGATGGCGTGAAGGATGTGGCACTACTTGTTGATGATGTTGATAAAGCATACTCAGAAGCAGTGAAACGTGGTGCTGTCGCAATTGCTCCACCGCAGGAATTAACAGATGAGGACGGTACATTGAAAAAAGCAGTTATTGGTACGTATGGTGATACAATTCATACGCTTGTAGAGCGTAAAAATTATAAAGGGGCATTTATGCCAGGATTCCAAAAGGTAGAATTTAATATTCCATTTGAGGAGTCTGGTTTAATTGCTGTTGATCATGTAGTTGGTAATGTTGAAAAAATGGAAGAGTGGGTTAGTTATTACGAGAATGTTATGGGCTTTAAACAAATGATTCATTTTGATGATGACGATATTAGTACAGAGTATTCGGCGTTAATGTCAAAAGTTATGACGAATGGAAGTCGTATTAAGTTTCCTATTAACGAACCAGCAGACGGAAAGAGAAAGTCACAAATTCAAGAGTATCTAGAATTCTATAATGGAGCTGGTGTACAACATCTTGCTTTATTAACAAGTGATATTGTTAAAACAGTTGAAGCGCTTCGTGCAAATGGGGTGGAGTTTTTAGATACACCTGATACTTATTACGATGAGCTAACTGCACGAGTTGGAAAAATCGATGAAGAAATTGATAAGTTAAAAGAATTAAAGATCTTAGTAGATCGTGATGATGAAGGTTACTTACTACAAATCTTTACGAAACCAATTGTAGATCGTCCGACTTTATTTATTGAAATCATTCAACGTAAAGGTTCTCGTGGATTTGGTGAAGGAAACTTTAAAGCGTTATTCGAATCAATTGAAAGAGAACAAGAGCGTCGCGGAAACTTATAAGATTTGTATCCACCAGCAAAAGTCCCTTTGCTGGTGGAAATTTCATTTTTATAAGGAGGAATCAGGATGAAATTTGTTACATTTTGTCTTCCTTCAAAAGAACTACGGGCTGGATGGCTTGAAGGTGACAAAGTAATAGATATGAATCTTGCTAGTGAAGGGAAAATCCCTTCTTCTATGATGGATTTTTTAGAGAAAGCGGATGAGTATGTAGAAGTAGTGCGGAATATTAAGAATCCAAATAAGGGTATATATGCTTTAGAAGAAGTACAATTGACAGCTGCTCTTCCTAATCCGAGTAGTATTCGAGATTTTTACGCATTTGAACAACATGTAAAAACAGCTCGTGGACGAAGAGGATTAGATGTTGTGCCTGAATGGTATGATATTCCGGTTTTTTATTTTACTAATCATCGTGCTGTAATTGGTTCCGGTGATTTTGTAATTGGTCCGAAAAAGTCTAAAAAGCTTGATTATGAGTTGGAGATTGCTTGCGTAATAGGAAGAGAAGGGCGAAATATTTCTCGAGAGCAAGCAGAGGAATATATTTTTGGTTATTGTATTATGAACGACTGGAGTGCGAGAGACTTACAAGCAACAGAAATGAAAGTAGGTCTCGGTCCAGCGAAAGGAAAAGACTTTGCAACTTCATTAGGAGCACATCTCGTTACGAAAGAGGAATTAGACGTTTATCGTAATGGTGATCGATATAATTTAGAAATGACTGCTCATGTAAATGGAAAACTATTATCAAAAGGAAACTTCCAAGATATTTACTATACATTTGCTGAAATGATTGAACGTGCTTCAGAGGACGTTACGTTATATCCAGGAGATGTGATTGGTTCTGGGACAGTAGGAACAGGATGTATTTTAGAACTGGGTACAGAAGAGTGGCTACAAGATGGAGATGTTGTAGAACTGTCGATTACTGGTTTAGGTACACTACGTAATACGATCAAAAAAGAAAAGGAAGCGGGTGATGGGCATGTTTTATCGTCACATGGGAGAACTACCTCATAAACGACATGTACAATTTCGTAAAAAAGATGGGTCGCTTTATCGTGAACAGGTAATGGGAACAAAAGGTTTTTCTGGTACGCAGTCTATTTTGTATCATCATTATATGCCAACAGAAGTAGGTCATTCTGCATTATCGCATTCTTGTCAGTTGCAGTATGAAGAGGATGTTGCTCTTTCTCATCGCCACTTTCGAACGAAAGAAAGTAAAAAAAGTGGTGATGCAATAAGTGGACGGAATTTCATACTTGGAAATGAAGATTTGTTAATTGGAGTAGTGAGTCCAACAGAAAAAATGGATTATTTCTATCGTAATGGTGATGGCGATGAAATGTTATTTGTTCATTATGGAACAGGGAAAATTGAAACGATGTTTGGAACGATTCACTATAGAAAAGGCGACTATGTAACGATTCCAATTGGAACGATTTATCGTGTTATTCCAGATGAAGGAGAGACTAAGTTTCTTGTTGTAGAGGCAAATAGCCAAATTACAACGCCGCGTCGTTATCGAAATGAATACGGACAATTGTTAGAGCATAGTCCGTTTTGTGAAAGAGATCTTCGTGGTCCAGAAAAATTAGAGACATATGATGAAAAAGGCGAGTTTGTCGTAATGACAAAATCAAGAGGCTATATGCATAAACATGTTTTAGGACACCACCCGTTAGATGTTGTTGGATGGGATGGCTATTTATATCCGTGGGTATTTAATGTAGAGGATTTTGAACCAATTACAGGGCGCATTCATCAGCCACCGCCAGTACATCAAACATTTGAAGGACATAATTTTGTTATTTGCTCTTTCGTACCACGTTTATACGATTATCATCCAGAGTCAATTCCAGCACCATATTATCATAGTAATGTTAATAGTGATGAAGTTCTTTACTATGTAGAAGGAAACTTTATGAGTCGCAAAGGTGTGGAAGAAGGTTCTATTACACTTCATCCGAGCGGGATTCCCCATGGACCGCATCCGGGGAAAACAGAGGCAAGTATAGGGAAGAAAGAGACGCTTGAATTAGCTGTTATGATAGACACATTCCGTCCGCTTCGTATTGTAAAACAAGCACATGAAACAGAAGATGAAAAGTATATGTATAGCTGGATTGAACAAGGTTCATATACTGTGAAATAAGTAAAAAAGGCATGCTCTCAATAAGGGGACATGCCTTTTTTACGGAATCGACATGTATAATAATATCAAAAAAATAATGGAAAGATATATAGAAAGAATAATAAGGATCGTGCATATTCAGAAGAATTTCTACTTGTTTCGACAAAAGTATTGACTAGGAAAAGCGTAATGAGTAAAATAAAAAAGCGAATTAAAAATTTTCAGAAAATTTAAAACTTGGAGGAGTGAAAGATGAAGCAAATTTTTCAAAAGAAGCCAATTGCAAAGTTAATGCATGAAAGTAAGCAAAAAACGTTAGCAAGAACATTGGGTGCGCTAGATTTAACTATGCTTGGAATCGGAGCAATTGTTGGAACTGGTATTTTTGTTCTAACGGGTGTTGTGGCAGCGAAACATTCTGGGCCAGCTATTATATTATCATTTGCGATTGCCGCGTTAGCTTGTGCCTTTGCTGCATTTTGTTATGCTGAATTTGCTTCTTCAGTTCCTGTCTCGGGCAGTGTGTATACGTATACATACGCGACGATGGGGGAAGTGTTCGCATTTTTAATTGGCTGGGACTTAATGCTTGAATATTTACTTGCTACATCTGCTGTAGCAAACGGTTGGTCTGCATATTTTCAATCTTTATTAAAGGGGTTTGGAATTCACATTCCGACTATTCTCTCCTCGGCTCCTGGTACAGGAAAGGGTGGAATAATTGATTTACCTGCAGTTCTAATTATTTTAGTGATGACAGTTCTTTTATCTAGGGGTGTTCGTGAAAGTGCACGAGTAAATAACATTATGGTATTTATTAAAATAGCAGTTGTTCTTATTTTTATCTTTGCTGGTTTTAATTATGTGAAACCTGAAAACTGGACGCCCTTTATGCCATTTGGTTTAGATGGTGTAATGGCTGGAGCGGCTACAGTATTCTTCGCATTTATAGGATTTGATGCAGTTTCAACAGCGGCAGAAGAAGTGAAACGTCCGCAACGTGATTTACCAATTGGTATTATTGCATCGTTATTAATTTGTACAGTTCTTTATATCGTTGTTTCGCTTATTTTGACAGGGATTGTTCCATACGGCCAGCTAAATATATCAGATCCAGTTGCTTTTGCACTTCAATTTATTGGACAAGATGGTTTAGCGGGGGTAATTTCAGTAGGAGCAATTACAGGAATTACAACAGTAATGCTAGTTATGATGTATGGGCAAGTTCGTGTTTCTTATGCGATGAGCCGAGATGGTTTACTGCCGAAGCGTCTTGCTAAAGTTCATCCGAAATTTAAAACGCCATTTTTAAATACATGGACAACGGGGATTATTGCGGCACTGATTTCAGGATTAATAGATTTAAATGTTTTAGCACATCTTGTAAATATGGGGACATTGTCAGCATTTGCACTCGTAGCTGTTGCGGTAATCGTAATGAGAAGAACTCATCCAGACTTACCAAGGGCATTTAAGGCTCCGCTTGTACCATTTTTACCAGCATTAACAGTGATTTTCTGTTTATACTTAATGCTTCAATTATCGGGGACAGCGTGGATTAGTTTTGGGATATGGATGGTTATTGGTATAGCGGTTTACTTCTTATATAGCCGAAAACATAGTGCTTTAAATAATAGTAAAAAAGATGAAGATGTTGCAAATTTATAAGCGAAAAAATCCATTCTAATTCTGTTAGAATGGATTTTTTATTTGAAAATTTACATTTTTCTGAACTTGTTATAAGATAATTGTTGGCTAACTAAAGGGGTGGAATGATGAAAAATACGTGGCGTGAGTTAAGGGAGATGGACCGTAACGTATGGATTCGATTTATTGGAGAGACGTTAAATGGAATTGCAATGATGATGTTAATGCCTTTTTTTGCATTATATTTAAAAGATAAGGTAGATTCGTTGTTGGAAGTTGGGGTTATTATGGCGCTTTCTCCAATTGCTGCAAGCTTTGGATCACTTATAGGAGGGAGAATTGCTGACATATATGGAAGAAAGCCTATTATGATATTTTCTATGGCAAGTAATGCATTATTAATGCTCGGTTTTCTATTTATAGAAGGATTTATTCCATATGCAATTTTATCTATTTTTTTAGGGTTGAGTAATTCTTTATTTCATCCAGCTGCATCAGCTATGGTCGCAGATGTAACGGCACCAGAAAAAAGAACAGAGGCATATGGTTTATTACGAATGGGACACAATATAGGTGCTGCGATTGGTCCGATAATGGGAGCATCAGTAGTTGTGTTGTCAAAGAACCTTGTGTTTATTATTGCCTCTTCTACAATGCTATTTTATGCGTTACTTGTATTACTTCTTATTCAAGAGACGATGCCAAAAAGGACAGATAGGGAAGAACATAAAGAAAAGGAATCTGGGGCAGTTTGGAAAATTGTAATGCGAGATAAGGCATTAATGATTTACTTATTAGCAGGTATTATTATTTCGATGGGGTTTTCTCAAACGGAAGGCATGTTGCCACTACATTTTGATAATGAAATGAAGCGTATTTTTGGAACGAATAATCCATATCCATATTTAATGGCGTTAAACGGATTATTAGTTGTTTTATTCCAGTTTCAAATTTCAAAATGGGCTACGGATAAACCAGTCGGGAAGACGATGTTATATGGTGCATGTTTATTCGGGATTGGATTATTTTTTATAGGGTGGTTACCGAAGTGGTTTGGAGAATTTAATACAAATGCTACAATTATTTTAATAACACTACTGTTCGTTTATGCTATATATACGTTAGGTGAAATGATTATGTCGCCTGTACAGATGACATTTGTAGCAAATTTGGCCCCTGAGCATTTGAGAGGGACTTATATGGGAGCTGCAAGTTTGCAGTGGATTACAGGAAGCGCATTTGGTCCACTTTTGGGAGGTTTTTTATTAGATCGATTACTTGGTCACTTTCTATTTACAATTTTAGCTGTAGGATGTGTAGTTGCAGGTATTGTATATGTTTCTTTAGATCGCCTTGTGGAGCAAAGGCAAAAAGAAACACTAACCAAACAATCTTCTTAGTGAATAGGTGACATACACAAAAAAGGGGATTTCTACATATTTTAGGTACATAACTAGATTAGATTGCCATTTTATTTTGTGTAGCTATATAGAAAATGAAATGAAAAACCAATAAGTGATGTTATTTAATTATTTATGGAAGTTACATTTTATTTCAAATAGGAACTACCTATTTTTATAAAAAGTGCTAAAATAGAAAAATGAAAACAATTGGTTAGGGTGATTTCATTGACGAAAATTAAATTAGGTTTATTATATGGTGGAAAATCAGCTGAGCATCAAGTTTCGCTACAGACGGCTCTTGCTGCTATTAAAGCGTTAAATCAAGATAAATTCGAGATTCATCCAATTTATATTACAGAACAAGGTCAATGGGTACGCGGTGAGCGTATTGAAGGCGAAGTAACAGATGTTGAAGCTTTAAAAATGAGCGGTGCAGAAAATGCGATTTCTCCGTTATCATTAAGTACAGAAATTATCCCATCTGCAGCTTCTGAGGAGAATGCTATTGACGTTATTTTCCCATTACTACATGGACCAAACGGTGAAGATGGAACGGTTCAAGGACTATTAGAATTAATGAATATCCCTTATGTAGGAAATGGTGTTCTAGCATCATCTGCTGGTATGGATAAAGTTGTTATGAAAAACATCTTTGCAGAGGCTGGTTTAAAACAAGCAAAATATGCATCCTTCATTCGTAGTGCATGGGAAAAAAATCGTGAGGAAGCTTATTCTAAAGTAGAAGATAAGTTAGGATATCCTTGCTTCGTAAAACCAGCGAACCTTGGTTCAAGTGTTGGTATTAATAAGTGTAAAAATCGTGAAGAACTTGAGGATGCATTTGTAGAGGCATTCCAATTTGATCGCAAAATTATTGTAGAAGAAAATATTGTAGGTCGTGAAGTAGAAGTTGGGGTACTAGGTAATGATGAGCCGAAATGTTCAGTTGTAGGTGAAATCGTTCCGAAAAAGGACTTCTATGATTATAAGTCGAAATATATCGATGGTGATACGGCGCTAATTATTCCAGCTGAAATGACAGAAGAAGAATCTAATGTAATTAAGCGTGATGCAATTATTGCATTCCAATCATTAGACGGTGCAGGTTTAACGCGAGCTGATTTCTTCTTAACGAAAGATGGAGAAGTGTATATTAACGAAGTAAACACAATGCCAGGATTTACACCGTTCAGTATGTTCCCTCTATTATGGCAACATACTGGGTTACCGTATCCAGAATTAATCGAAGAGCTAATTCGTTTAGCGATTGAACGTCACGAAGAAAAACAAAAAATTAAATATACAATCTAACAAAAAAGGAGGAAGCACTATTCGTAGGAATAGTGCTTCCTCTATGTAAGGAGCGTTTCTATATGATAAAGCGAATGTTAAAGCAAGTGGAACAGATGGTAAATGGTACTGGATTAGCAGAGCAATATGAGGGAATTACTATTCAAGGCGTGTCTATTGATACAAGAAAAATTGAAAAAGGAAACTTATATGTTCCGATTCAAGGGGAGCGCTTTGATGGACATGCTTTTGTAGATAAAGCTGTTGAAAATGGAGCTGTGGCTACATTATGGATGAAAGATGTAGCGAATCCACCTGAGAATCTTCCGGTTATTTTTGTGGAAGACACGCTATCGGCATTGCAAATGTTAGCGAAAAACTATCGCGATCAATTGGATGTTAAAGTTGTAGGTGTAACGGGTAGTAACGGTAAGACATCTACGAAAGATATTGTAACAAGTCTTCTTGCGACTAAATTCAAAGTGCAAAAAACAGAAGGGAACTTCAATAACCATATCGGATTACCTCTTACCATTTTAAACTTAGAAGAAAATACAGAAGTAGCAGTATTAGAGATGGGTATGTCAAGCCGAGGCGAAATTGAATTCTTATCTAAGTTAGCTCGTCCTAATGCAGCTATCATTACGAATATTGGTGAGGCACATTTAATGGATTTAGGGTCTCGTGAGGCAATTGCTGAAGCGAAATTAGAAATTGTTACAGGGTTACAAGAAGGTGGCGTGTTCGTATATAACGGAGATGAGCCTTTATTAACGAATCGTGTTCCTGAAATGAATTTAGCAGCAGAAACGGTTACGTTTGGTGATGCAAGAGCAAACGATTATTATCCAACGACTGTAACATTACAAGCAACTGGGACACATTTCAAAATGAATAGAGATGAAAATATTTCATTCTACTTACCTGTGTTAGGAAAACATAATGTGTATAATACACTTGCTTCAATGGCAATTGCGAAACATTTTGGTGTAACGTGGGAAGAGATGAAAGAAGGTTTAGTAACACTTCAAATGACGGGCATGCGTATGGAAATTGTGAAAACAAATAGTGGTTTAACAATTATCAACGATGCTTATAATGCAAGTCCGACGGCTATGGAAGCAGCATTCCATTTAATGAATGGTTTAGATGGTTTTGCTAAAAAAATCGTTGTGCTCGGTGATATGTTAGAACTTGGAGATCAAGAAGTACAGTTCCATTATGAGGTAGGAAAATTAATCGATCCAGCAAAAATCTCGTATGTATTCACATACGGTAGATTAGGGGCTCAAATTGCTGAAGGAGCGAAAATTAATTTCCCTAATGAACGTGTAAAGGCGTATGATAATAAAGAAGAGTTAGTAAAAGATTTACAAGCAGTAGTCGATGTGAAAGATGTTGTATTAATAAAAGCATCTCGCGGTATGAAATTAGAAGAAGTAATTACGATGTTGAAATAATTGGTGTATATAAATAGGGATGATAGTTACGAAAATAGAAGAAACTTATAATAAGCGCTTACAGTAAATATAAAAAAATAAAAGTGAAGAAAAAAACTCTGAATATGAAAATAAGGTAACAGTTGGGTTTGCTTTTTACACATACAAAACTTATAATTGATAAAGTGTAATAACGTTTAGAAGTATTTTCGTGAAGAATATACGCCCGTTTATATACGTGAGCATTCAGGAAAAGGGCTTTTCCGCAAATTCGGAAAACGCCTTTTTTTAAATGATAAGTATAGGATAGAAAAGGAGAAGTAACATTGACAACATTTCGAGAATTAGGATTAAGTGATTCTTTACTGCAATCTGTTGAAAGTATGGGCTTTGAAGAGGCTACACCAATTCAAGCTGAAACAATTCCACATGCATTGCAAGGTAAAGATATTATTGGGCAAGCGCAAACAGGTACAGGGAAAACAGCAGCATTCGGATTACCACTACTAGATAAAGTGGATACACATAAAGAATCGGTTCAAGGTATTGTTATCGCGCCAACGCGTGAATTAGCAATTCAAGTTGGAGAAGAATTATACAAAATTGGTAAGCATAAACGTGTTCGTATTTTACCAATTTATGGTGGTCAAGATATTAACCGCCAAATTCGTGCTCTAAAAAAACACCCACACATTATTGTTGGTACGCCGGGTCGTATTTTAGATCATATTAACCGTAAAACACTTCGTCTGCAAAACGTAGAGACAGTTGTTCTTGACGAAGCGGATGAAATGTTAAACATGGGCTTCATTGAAGACATTGAAGCAATTTTAACAGATGTGCCAGAAACACATCAAACATTACTATTCTCAGCGACAATGCCGGATCCAATCCGCCGTATTGCTGAGCGTTTCATGACTGAGCCTCAACACATTAAAGTAAAAGCAAAAGAAGTAACAATGCCAAACATTCAGCAGTTCTATTTAGAAGTGCAAGAAAAGAAAAAGTTTGACGTGTTAACACGCTTATTAGATATTCAATCTCCAGAGCTTGCAATCGTATTCGGTCGTACAAAGCGTCGTGTTGATGAATTATCAGAAGCATTAAACTTACGTGGTTATGCTGCAGAAGGTATTCACGGTGATTTAACTCAGGCGAAACGTATGTCTGTATTACGTAAATTTAAAGAAGGTTCTATTGAAGTTCTTGTTGCAACAGACGTTGCTGCACGTGGTCTTGATATTTCAGGCGTAACGCACGTATATAACTTCGATATTCCACAAGATCCAGAATCATACGTTCACCGTATCGGTCGTACTGGTCGTGCAGGTAAAAAAGGTATTGCAATGCTATTTGTAACACCACGTGAATCAGGACAATTAAAAAATATCGAGCGTACAACAAAACGTAAAATGGACCGCATGGATGCACCGACACTTGACGAGGCATTAGAAGGTCAACAACGTTTAATCGCTGAAAAGCTTCAAAGCACAATTGAAAATGAAAACTTAGCATACTACAAGCGTATTGCAGAAGAAATGTTAGAAGAAAATGACTCTGTAACAGTAGTAGCTGCTGCTTTAAAAATGATGACTAAAGAGCCGGATACAACTCCGATCGCTTTAACATCAGAACCACCTGTTGTTTCAAGAGGCGGCGGTTCTAAAAAACGCGGCGGTAACGGAGGCGGATACCGTGATGGTAACCGTAATCGTAGTCGTGATGCACGCGGCGGTGGCGATGGACGTAATCGTGACCGTAACCGTGATGGACGTAATCGTGACGGAAACCGTGATCGCAATCGTGATGGTAACCGCGATCGTAATCGTGATGGTGGTAGTCGTGGTCGTAGAGGTGAAGGCCAAGGGCGCCCTGGTTCTTCAAATGGACGCGGCGAAAGAAAACATCATAGCCGTCCACAAGCTTAATAAAAAAAAGAGAATGCCCTTTGCGGGCATTCTCTTTTTTTTATTTCTATAATTGTGCATACTACATAATAGTTATGATAGAAAAGGGGCTGTTATATGCTTGTAAGGCTTGGTTACGTTGCGATGAGTGTACATTTGAAGAATGCATCTCCATCTCAAACGATGACGTATGCACAGTTTCAGAAATTAGATGATCGTGCTGCTGCAATTCGTAAACTTGAAAGAATTGCTAATTCCAATTTAGAAAATTGTTTACGTTTATTAAAGCATAATAAAGGGCATGACATATCTTTCTTTCGGCTCAGTTCAAAGCTCATTCCTTTAGCGAATCATGAGGAATTGCTAGAGTGGAACTATATTCGTCCTTTAAAAGAAAATTTAAAAAAACTAGGTGAATATGCAGTTCATATGAATATGAGAATTGATTTCCATCCAGATCATTTTGTTGTACTAAATTCACCTGAGGAGAGTGTTTTTAAACAATCTGTAAAAACATTGCAGATGCACAAAAAATTATTAAAAGGTATGGGGATTGAACATAAGCAACGATGTGTACTGCATGTTGGAGGAGGATATAAAGATAAAGAACTTGCATTAGAGCGCTTTATAGAGAATTGGTCGAATGTCCCAAGGGGTATTCAAGAAATGATTATATTAGAAAATGATGATACAACCTTTACGTTAGAGGAAACATTATATTTAGGAGAAAAATTAGATATTCCCGTCGTATTTGACTTGCATCACCATATGATGAATAATGAGCAAGAAGATTGGTATGAAGACTGGGCACGTGTCGTTCATACGTGGGAAACGTCTTTGTTGCCGGTTAAAATGCATATCTCTAGCCCTAGAGAGGGAAAAGATCCAAGAGCTCATGCAGATTATATTAATGTAGAGGCATTTTTATCTTTTTTAAGAAGGATAAAGGGAAGTGTTCCGCAAATTGATTGTATGATTGAGGCGAAGATGAAGGATGAGTCTTTATTTCAATTAATGAGAGATTTAAGTGAACAAGTAGATGTAGAAATTATCGATGGTGCAAGCTTTTATATTAAATAAGCTTTGCACCATCGTTTTTTTTGGTTAAAAAAGGGGTTAAAATGCCACCGGTTATTAAACCTGTTAAATGACTGATCGGATTGGCAGAAGGGTTAAAGAAAGTAAATAGCAGTAATAGAAGAATCATAATTGAGAAAATGGCAATTTCTTTTGGTTTTGAAGAGCGGTATCGATTGTACAATAAAAATAACTGTGCACCTAATAGTCCGAAAATACCACCTGATGCACCTGCGTGAATATATTCAAGCGGCATAATAATATAAGAAGAAATATTTCCAGAAATTCCAGAGAGAAAAAATAGAATAAAAAAAGAAAAGTGTCCGAGTTGTTTTTCGATAGAAGAACCAAGAGCAAACAAAAAAATACTATTAGAAAGAAAATGTTGTAAGTCTACGTGTACGAGAAGAGAAGTTATGACACGCCACCATTCTCCTTTAGCGATATATTCATTAGAGGCTGCCAGTGGCAAGAGAAAAAAGTCGCCTAATATCATCATGACTAAATGAATAAGAAGTAAGGTAAGAATAGTCGGTTGTAAAGAAATATGAGTGGATCTTATTAGCATACGGTTACTTTCACCCCTTTTGCATCAGAAAGATTCTCTGTTATTCTTATCAATATGAAAGAAGAAAGTTAAATAGAAGAAGGGGATTTCGAAATGATTATAGGGATTGGTATCGATATTATTGAATTAAATCGTATTGAAAAAATGCTAGATGGAAAGCTTAAATTTATGGAACGTATTTTAACGGAAAATGAACGTAATGTTGCTATGGAGCTGAAAGGAAGTCGCCTTACAGAGTTTGTAGCTGGAAGGTTTGCAGCGAAAGAGGCGTATTCAAAAGCTGTAGGTACTGGTATCGGAAAAGAAGTGAGTTTTTTAGATATTGAAGTGAAAAATGATGAAAGAGGTAAGCCAATTCTGATTACAAGTACAGAGTATATTGTTCATTTATCAATTAGTCATAGTAAGGAATTTGCTGTTGCTCAAGTTGTTTTAGAAAGCTCGTCACGCTAGTCTGCATATTTTATATCTTTGTCTCATATATTTGAGGTAGCGATAAGGAAGGTACATCTTCCATTCATTTATAGGGGCAAAGGGGCTGAATTGATGAAAAGGCGTCTGTTTTTAGTTCTTGTCGGTTTGTTGACCGTTTTTGTGTTGGCGGGTTGTATGGAAAAGAAGCAAGATGATGTCGTGAGAGATTTAGAATCAAAAGTAAAAGGGATGAAAAGTTATCAAGCTGAGGCAAAATTATCTATTAAAACAGGCAATGAGCCTCAAGAGTATAACGTAGAGATTTGGCATAAGGAACCGTCTTTTTATCGTGTGAATTTAAAAAATGCAAAAAAAGATCAGAGCCAAATTATTTTGAGAAATGAAGAAGGTGTATTTGTATTAACGCCAGCACTTAATAAGAGCTTCCGTTTTCAAAGTGATTGGCCGCAAAATAGTAGCCAGGCTTATTTATATGAATCACTTGTAAGAGATATTTTGCAGGACAAGAAAAACCTTACTTTTGAGAAAACAGATAAGTATTATATTTTTAAAACAAAAACAAACTATCAACATCAAAATATGTTGCCGAGACAAGAGATTACATTGAATAAGAGCGACTTGACTCCAGTTTCAGTGAAGTTAATGGATAATGATCAAAATGTTCTTGTGAAAGTAGATTTCTCTAAAGTGAAATTCGATGCGAAATTTGATAAAGGTGCATTTGATACGAAACAAAATATGTCTAGAGCACAGGTAGATGTTCAAACAACAGCGAAAGAAGACAAACCGTTTGCTATTTTGTATCCACTTGATACACCACAAGGTATGACTCTGCAAGATGAAAAAGAGTTGAAGACAGACAGTGGCAAGCGTGCGATACTCACATACACTGGAAATAAGAAATCCTTTACTTTAATACAAGAAAAGGCAAAAGTTGCAGAGGCATCATCAGCGGTAAGTGTAAGTGGAGAACCAGTTGATCTTGGGTTTACGATTGGTGCATTAACGAAAGACTCTGTAACGTGGTCGCATAACGGAGTAGAATATATGCTCGTGTCTAAAGGTTTAGAGCCGAAGGAGCTGTTAATGGTTGCTCGTTCAGTTACAGCGAAGCAGGTGAAGTAAACTTCTTAGACGTGGTGATATATGTGCACCACGTCTTTTCTTAGTTTGAAGGTGGATTTCATAAAAGAAGCATATAAAAGAATAAGCTTCGCATATCGTGTATAAGGAAGTGTATTTATGGAAGAAGCACCATTTTACCGTGACACTTGGGTGGAAGTGGATTTAGATGCCATTTATAACAACGTTACACATATTAAAGAGTTCATCCCAAGTAATGTAGAGATTTTTGCTGTAGTTAAAGCAAACGCATATGGGCACGATTATGTACCGGTGGCTAAAACGGCATTAGAAGCAGGTGCAACAAGGTTAGCTGTTGCTTTTTTAGATGAAGCTTTAGTGCTTCGGAGGGCTGGTATTACTGAACCGATTTTAGTGTTAGGTCCCTCGCCGCCGCGTGATGTAAATGTAGCTGCTGAAAATGATGTAGCGCTAACTGTTTTTCAAAAAGAATGGGTGGAAGAAGCAATTAAACTTTGGGATGGTTCATCTGTAATGAAATTCCATATTAACTTTGATAGTGGTATGGGGAGAATTGGAATACGTGAAAGAAAAGAGCTAAAAGAATTTTTAAAGAGTTTAGAGGGTGCACCGTTTTTAGAGTTAGAAGGAGTATACACGCATTTTGCAACGGCAGATGAGGTTGAGACTTCGTATTTTGATAAGCAATATAACACGTTCTTGGAGCAGTTAAGTTGGTTGAAAGAATTCGGAGTGGATCCTAAGTTTGTTCATACAGCTAATAGTGCTGCGACGTTACGTTTTCAAGGGATTACATTTAATGCAGTGCGAATTGGGATTGCAATGTATGGATTATCTCCTTCTGTAGAAATACGTCCTTTTTTACCATTTGAATTAGAACCGGCGCTATCACTTCATACGAAAGTCGCTCATATTAAACAGGTAATTAAAGGTGATGGAATTAGTTATAACGTCACCTATCGAACGAAAACTGAAGAATGGATTGCGACTGTAGCGATTGGCTATGCAGATGGGTGGCTTAGAAGGTTACAAGGATTTGAAGTGCTTATAAATGGTAAAAGGGTACCGATTGTAGGGCGAGTAACAATGGATCAGTTCATGATTCATCTTCCTTGTGAAGTGCCACTTGGTACGAAAGTTACGCTTATTGGAAGGCAAGGAGATGAGTATATTAGCGCTACAGAGGTTGCGGAATACTCAGGGACTATTAATTATGAAATTATTGCAACGATCAGTTTCCGTGTGCCAAGAATATTTATACGGAATGGTAAGGTTGTAGAGATAATTAATTACTTGAACAATATATAGAAGGTAGTATGATTGCTTCTTGTCATTGGAGTGACTGTTCATTGCTGGATAATAAGCTCTTTTTGATGAGAAGCTTTTTACTTATAATCATTTTTTATATAAGTTGCACGTAAGTTTTGAAGAGGGGTTCTATTGTTTTGAGTTAGTTATGAGATAAAAAATTTAAGAAGATGAATGTTTTGTTTGTGAATTGGAAAACATAAGCAAGGAATAAGGAAGTCTTTGCAACAGGCTCCATACAATGGTATTATTACAATAGGTGTCATATATATATTTGGGTGTGTAGTTGACGGTGGAGGTGTATTTTTGTGTCCGAATCAAGTGTAACTACTGAAATCGTGGTTCGGTTGCCAAAGCAAATGGTAACGGAATTGGACGGAATTGGAAAACAAGAGAATAAGAATCGCCATGAACTAATTTGCCAGGCAACACAATTGTTATTGCGTCAACATAAGACGAAGAAACGCTACCAACATGAATCAATGCGACGTGGGTACATTGAAATGGGAAAAATTAATCTTGGTATTGCATCTGAAGCTTTCTTAGCAGAGTATGAAGCAGCTCATACAGTAGAACGCTTAGTTAGCGGGGGGTAATATTTTGATTGTAAAACGCGGCGACGTGTATTTTGCAGACCTTTCCCCAGTTGTTGGTTCTGAGCAAGGAGGCGTTCGTCCGGTTCTTGTCATTCAAAATGACATCGGAAATCGTTTTAGTCCAACGGTGATTGTAGCGGCTATTACTGCACAGATTCAAAAAGCGAAATTACCCACTCATGTGGAAATTGATGCGAAAAAGTATGGTTTTGAGAGAGATTCTGTTATTTTACTTGAGCAGATTCGAACAATCGATAAGCAACGCTTAACGGACAAAATCACTCATTTGGATGAAGTGATGATGAGTCGTGTAGATGAAGCGTTACAAATTAGTTTAGGACTAATAGATTTTTAAATCGGCAGTTTAAGTTGCTCTCTTTGAAGGGCAACTTTTTTTATTATAGAGGAGGTTACGGTTGTATATGGAAATGGTAGATAATCGACAAGCGTTAATGAAAATGTTAGTGAAAGAATTAGGCTTTACCGAAAAGCAAGTTCGTCATGTTATTCAATTAACAGAAGAAGGTAACACAGTTCCATTTATTGCTCGTTACCGAAAAGAATGGACAGGCTCTTTAGATGAGGTGCAAATTCGTACGATTTTAGAGAGATGGCAATATATGATGCAACTTGAAGATAGGAAGGAAGAAGTTCTTCGTCTTATTGATGAGAAGGGGAAACTGACAGAAGAGCTACGACAGCAAATTGTTAAAGCTACAAAGTTGCAAGAAGTAGAAGATCTATATCGTCCATATAAAGAGAAAAGAAGAACGAAAGCGACAATCGCTAAAGAAAGAGGATTAGAACCATTAGCTGAATGGTTATTGTTATATAAGAAAGAAGATCCGGCTAAAAAGGCAGTGGAATTTATTAATATAGAGAAAGAAGTGCAATCTGCAGAAGAAGCTTTACAAGGTGCACAAGACATTATTGCAGAAATGGTTTCAGATGAAGCTGCGTATCGTAGTTGGATTCGAAATGTTACTTTTAGAAAAGGTGTTATGTCTTCGTCCGTGAAAGATGAAGAAAAAGATGAAAAGAATATATATGAAATGTATTACAGTTATGAAGAACCATTGCAAAAAGTAGTACCACATCGTGTATTAGCAATGAATCGTGGCGAGAAAGAAGATATATTGAGAGTTGCTGTTGTTCCGCCAGTAGATGAGATAGTAACTTTCTTAAATAAGAAAGTAATTCGTGATAACGATTCGAAAAGTGCACATTATGTACAATTAGCGATTGAAGATGGTTATAAACGATTAATTCAATCTTCAATCGAAAGAGAAATTCGTAAAGAATTAACAGAAACAGCTGAAGAACAAGCGATACATATTTTCTCTGAGAACTTACGTAACTTATTATTACAACCTCCGATGAAAGGGAAAGTCGTGCTAGCGGTAGATCCGGCATATAGAACTGGTTGTAAATTGTCTGTAGTAGATGATACGGGGAAAGTACTACATATCGATGTTATTTATCCGCATCCACCTGTTCGTAAATATGATGATGCAAAAACGAAAGTTCTTTCTATTATAGATAAATATCAAGTTGAAATGATTGCAATTGGTAACGGGACAGCATCTAGAGAAACAGAAGAGTTTATAGTAGATGTATTACAAAGTGTGAACCGAGATGTCTTTTATATTATTGTAAATGAAGCGGGTGCTAGTGTATATTCAGCTTCTGATTTAGCTCGTGAGGAATTCCCAAATTTACAAGTTGAAGAGAGAAGTGCCGTTTCTATTGGAAGACGTCTGCAAGATCCACTTGCTGAACTTGTGAAAATTGATCCTAAATCAGTTGGGGTTGGACAATACCAACATGATGTATCTCAAAAGAGACTGAATGAGTCATTAACATTTGTAGTAGAAACAGCTGTTAACCAAGTTGGGGTTAATGTAAATACGGCTTCGGTTGCATTGTTACAATATGTTTCAGGTTTATCGAAAACTGTTGCGAAAAATATTGTGGCAAAGAGAGAAGAAGATGGGAAATTCACAAAGCGCACGGAATTAAAGAAAATCCCGCGTTTAGGTGCAAAGACGTATGAACAATGTATAGGTTTCTTACGTATACTAGAAGGAGCGAATCCATTAGATCGAACAGGTATTCATCCGGAGCAATATAAAAATGTTGAATTGTTATTGAAGAGTCTAGGGTTATCGATAGATGACGTAGGACAACCGCAATTACAAAAGAGATTGGAAGAAGTAGAGATTTCTAAGTTATCTCAAGAAACAGGAGTTGGGGAGCCGACGTTAGTTGATATTATAGATGCGCTTATTAGTCCAGAAAGAGATATGAGGGATGAGTTGCCTAAACCACTTCTGAAAAAAGGGATTTTGAAATTAGAAGATTTAAAACGTGGTATGGAACTAGAAGGAACAGTTCGTAACGTTGTTGATTTTGGTGCTTTTGTTGATGTTGGCGTAAAGCAAGATGGTTTAGTACATATTTCTAAACTTAGCAAACAGTTTGTAAAGCATCCGTTAGATGTTGTGTCAGTAGGGCAAATTGTAAAAGTATGGGTAGATGATATTGATACAAAAAAAGGACGCGTTGCACTATCTATGTTGCCGATTGAATAGTAAGAGAAGAGAGCAGACGAAACTGCTCTTTTTTTATGGAATAAAAAGTGTAATGGATTATGAGCTTTGATGTATTTTGCTATAATAAAACCAGCATTCATTTAATAATTTAATTTGATACCGGTTTTTTTCGAAATATGCACGTTGCATTTGTTTTTTTAGCCACGTAGGCATAGGAATCCCTCCTTGTTTAATCCTGCTCTCAAAAATCTAAAATGCTATTGATGAGAGGTTGGTGAGTGGATTTCTATTCATGTTTTGTTTTTAGAAACCACGTTTCTTACATGAGGATGGGTATATGTACTATTTAATATATGTATAAGAAGGGAGAAAAGTGTAAAAATATTTTTTTGTTTAGGAGGAATGAGAGTGGATGAGCAAGAAATTCAGCGACTAGTGGAAGAAGTGTCACTACAATACTTTGAGGTACCGTTCTTACATAAAGCAGTGTTTAATAATAGATTACGTACAACTGGTGGGCGTTATTTATTAAAGAGTCATAATATCGAACTGAATTATCGATATTACGAAGTGTATGGTGAAGAAGAGTTAGTCGGGATTATTAAACATGAGCTTTGTCATTATCACTTACATATTGCAGGAAGAGGGTATAAGCACAGGGACAGGGAATTTCGTGAGTTGTTAAAGAAAGTTGATGCACCACGTTTTTGTAAACAAATGATTAATGAAGAGAAGGAAAAAAAGATTTATAAGTATGAATGTATGGAGTGTTCACTTCAATATGTAAGAAGGCGTCAAATAAATACAAAAAGATATGTCTGTGGAAAGTGTAAAGGGAAACTCAAACCGATATCGAAAACATCTTGACAGTAAAAACGCAATCCAGTATATTATAAACATGTCACGTTTGAACAAGATGTTGTTAAAAACTTCTTGACTTACAGAGAGAATTTTTATAAGATACAAATTGTCTTCATTATTCCGCAGTAGCTCAGTGGTAGAGCTATCGGCTGTTAACCGATCGGTCGTAGGTTCGAGTCCTACCTGCGGAGCCATACAGAGAAGTACCCAAGTGGCTCAAGGGGCTCCCCTGCTAAGGGAGTAGATCGCTAACGCGGTGCGAGGGTTCGAATCCCTTCTTCTCTGCCATACATATTGGCCCGTTGGTCAAGTGGTTAAGACACCGCCCTTTCACGGCGGTAACACGGGTTCGAATCCCGTACGGGTCACCACTTTTGGAGGATTAGCTCAGCTGGGAGAGCACCTGCCTTACAAGCAGGGGGTCGGCGGTTCGATCCCGTCATCCTCCACCATATAATTTTATATGAATAGTATTGTCGCGGGGTGGAGCAGCACGGTAGCTCGTCGGGCTCATAACCCGAAGGTCGCAGGTTCAAATCCTGTCCCCGCAACCAAATGGTCCCGTGGTGTAGTGGTTAACATGCCTGCCTGTCACGCAGGAGATCGCCGGTTCGACCCCGGTCGGGACCGCCATTTTAACTTCTGCTATATAGCAGTTGTTTTTTATTGGACATTATGGTACAATAACATTTGTCTTTGAAAAGAAGATAATTATTTCGATGGGCTATAGCCAAGCGGTAAGGCAACGGACTTTGACTCCGTCATGCGCTGGTTCGAATCCAGCTAGCCCAGCCATTTACGAGCCATTAGCTCAGTTGGTAGAGCATCTGACTTTTAATCAGAGGGTCGAAGGTTCGAGTCCTTCATGGCTCACTTTTGTTTTTTCCGCGCGGTCGTGGCGGAACGGCAGACGCGCTAGGTTGAGGGCCTAGTGGGGGAAACCCCGTGGAGGTTCAAGTCCTCTCGGCCGCATCAAAAAAATCTTAAAAAGTACTTGCATTTGAAAATGTAGTATGATAAGATAATTGAGTCGCCAAATTACAACGACGAAAAAACATCATGAATAAGCGCCCGTAGCTCAATTGGATAGAGCGTTTGACTACGGATCAAGAGGTTAGGGGTTCGACTCCTCTCGGGCGCGCCAATTACGGGAAGTGGCTCAGCTTGGTAGAGCACCTGGTTTGGGACCAGGGGGTCGCAGGTTCAAATCCTGTCTTCCCGACCACGCGGGTGTAGTTTAGTGGTAAAACAAGAGCCTTCCAAGCTCTGGTCGAGAGTTCGATTCTCTTCACCCGCTTTTAGTTCTTTGAAAACTGAACGAAACAAACAACGTGAAACGTCAATTTTTATTTTAGATGCTAGACAAACTAACTTTATTGGAGAGTTTGATCCTGGCTCAGGATGAACGCTGGCGGCGTGCCTAATACATGCAAGTCGAGCGAA
>NZ_LPUS01000034.1:0-58629 GCF_001563515.1 Bacillus sp. JH7
TTCGCTCGACTTGCATGTATTAGGCACGCCGCCAGCGTTCATCCTGAGCCAGGATCAAACTCTCCAATAAAGTTAGTTTGTCTAGCATCTAAAATAAAAATTGACGTTTCACGTTGTTTGTTTCGTTCAGTTTTCAAAGAACTACTTGGTCGCTCATTTGCGACTTCCTTATGTTAACATTTTCGTTTTTCGATGTCAACTAAGTTTTTCAATTTCTTTTTGTCGTTTTCTGCGTTTCCGCATCAGCGACGGTTATTAATTTAACATATACAAACTATTAACGTCAACACTTTTTAATAAAAAATTCTTTTTCTTACATAACGAATACATTCTTCTGTGTTAGCTACTCTCCGGAATAAACAGAAAATGATTTTATATCTTTCTTCCATGGCTTTTTTTACAACTTCATGAATACGCTCATCTTCAAAATCAAATAAAAGTTCCTCTAATTCTCTCTTCAATATGTATTCCATTTCTTTTCTCTCTTCTTTTGTCAACATCAGCCCAAGCAAACAATCACCTCAATAATTCCTTACGCAACAATAAACGTTCCGCTCATTTTCAATTATCACAATCCTATCATCCATTATATCCACTACTTACGATATTAATCCTTTGTTCTCTTTTTTATATTTACAGCATATATGTAACTGAAAAGGATTGGACAAAGGGGCGTAATATTATGTTTTTCTTTTTTATTACGAGTAAGAGAAATTTTAAACACATTAGCTTAATAGTGATACTGTCCTTATTTACAGCATGGCTACTCTTTTTAAAAACATATTCACATGAATCTGCTTTTTCAACTGCTACAGGCCCTAAAGTAATTTACAAAGGAGACACCGCTAAAAAGCAAGTTGCATTTACGTTTGATATTAGTTGGGGAGACAAAAAAGCAATTCCAATCCTAGATACTCTTAAAGAAAGAGAAATTAAGAATGCAACATTCTTCCTTTCTGCTGCATGGGCCGAAAGACACCCCGATATTGTAGAGCGAATCATGAAAGACGGACACGAAATCGGTAGTATGGGGTACAATTACACATCCTACACTTCTCTAGAGACAAATGAAATAAGACGAGACCTTTTACGAGCACAAGATGTTTTTACGAAACTTGGTGTAAAACAAGTCAAGCTGTTACGTCCACCTAGTGGCGAATTTAACAAAGCAACCCTTAAAATCGCAGAATCACTTGGATACACCGTCGTGCATTGGAGTAATAATTCAAACGATTGGAAAAACCCAGGTGTAAATAACATCGTTTCCACTGTCTCTAATAATTTGAAAGGTGGAGATATCGTCTTATTACACGCATCCGATTCTGCCCTTCAAACAAATAGAGCTTTACCGCTGCTCCTGCAAAAAATAAAAAGTGATGGATATGAGCAAATATCCGTATCACAACTTATTTCCAACACAAGTACGAAAAGTGAAGATGTGAAGTAGCTTCTTCCCTACCACTCTTCACGCATAAAAAGCTCTACTACCTTTCAAGAAGGTGGTAGAGCTTTTTTAATCATACCATTTCCAGCATTATAACTGCTGGTGTATAAAATCTCTCTATTAAGCTGATTTACTTGTTTTTCCGATTAAACGATGTAATACAAGTAATTGATATGCATTACATAACAATAGCGGTATAACCATTAAATATAACCAATCTGTATCATTAATCCGAAGCGCCGGTACCCATTCAAGGATCGTTACAACAACCATAAAGAACAGAGCTGGCACAAATGCTTTTTTATTTGTTTCTTTGCTTTTTACATAAGCAACAATTGCTCCAAACACAAATAATATTCCAGCAACAAGTATGTTATTCCCTAACGAGACTTCCCCATTTGCAATAAGTACAGATCTTAAATACACAAAATCAAATAATACGAATGCAATAAAGAAGAGCTGGACTGCATTCCATAAAGAAGATGAGCGGAACATCCCTAGTCCAAAACGGTGGATTGTTAAATATGCAAAGAATCCCATTTGACTTATAACACTAAAAATAAATCCTACACCCATCAGCCAGAAAGATACTGCTAAAATCTCCTTACCGTCGAAATTTTGAAAAAATTTATTGTACTTGTCCCACTCCAAAACAAAACCAATAATAACTGTGCTAATTCCACCAAGAAACAACGTCGTTAAAAATAGTCGTACCCACTTGCGGCTATTCACAACACATCCCCCATTATCCTTATATTTCTAATTAAATTGTATCAATGACAATTTCAAAAAGCTAGCCATGTTCATGTATAAATTCCTTAAAGATATTTATATTAAAAAGAGAGAACTGTGCTGAAAGGAGTTCCAACTTATGAAACGGATGCTATTCATTTTCGTTTCTTCTTTTCTACTTATCGCACTTGCAGCATGCGCACAAGGAAAAGAAACGAAATCCGAACTAGATTACGATCAAACAAAGAAAATGATTGTTGATATTTTAAAAACAGATCAAGGTAAGAAAGCTATTCAAGATGTATTAACTGATGAAAAAATGAAACAAGCACTCATACTAGATGAAACAGTAGTAAAGAAAACGATTGAAGATGCCATGGTATCCGATAAAGGGCAACAATTCTGGGAAAAGCTCTTTAAAGATCCTGAGTTCTCATCGAAGTTCGCTAAAAGTATGGGGAAAGAACAAACCCAATTAATGAAAACCTTATTAAAAGACCCTGAATACCAAGCAGGCGTTATAGAAATTATGAAAAATCCTGAAGTAGAAAAAATGATGTTACAAACAATGAAGAGTAAAGAATACCGTCAATATCTACAACAAGTACTAACAGAAACTGCTGAAAGTCCACTCTTCCAAGCCAAGATGATTGATATCATTAGTAAAGGTGTGCAAAAAGCTGAAAAAGGCGGATCTGGTAAGAAAGAAGCAGGCGGTGACGGTGGTTCTCAAGGCGGGAAGAAGGAAGAATAGTAAAAAATAATAACTATAATAACGAGTGGACAATTTATACATTGTTCACTCGTTATTACTTTATCTTGCTATTAACAGACGAAATGGCCCCCTCTAGTTAAGCGAAAGGTTTACTAGCAACAAAAGCCTTATTGTTGTCAGTAACAGGTGAACCCCACTGATTAAAGTTTCACTTTATTTTTGTGTAACAGCTGTTCTATCAATTACTGTTTCAGCTATTTTACTATAAATAATGCCCGTTGTATGTGTATCTTCATATACTGAAGGAGCAAAGTCTTCTTTATTCCAATCGGGTTGTTGTAGCGGAATGCGACCAAGAACATTCGTTTGTAATTCGGTAGCTAACTTATCTCCCCCGCCTTTTCCAAATACATATTCTTTCTCACCAGTTACCTTACTTTCAAAATATGCCATATTCTCAACAACACCAAGAATACTATGTTCAGTGCGCAATGCCATCGCTCCAGCACGCGCTGCTACAAACGCAGCTGTTGGATGAGGCGTCGTTACAATAATCTCTTTGCAAGATGGCAACATTGAGTGCACATCTAACGCAACATCACCTGTGCCTGGTGGCAAATCTAGTACTAAATAATCTAAATCGCCCCATTCTACTTCTGTGAAGAAGTGGTTTAACATTTTCCCAAGCATAGGTCCTCTCCAAATAACTGGTGCATTATCCTCTACAAAGAAGCCCATTGAGATTACCTTTACACCTAAACGTTCCACCGGAATTATCTTGTCACCTCTTACGATAGGACGTTTTTCTATCCCCATCATGTCTGGCACACTAAAACCGTAAATGTCCGCATCAATAATACCAACTTTTTTTCCTAAACGAGCTAAAGCAACTGCAAGGTTAACGGAAACAGTTGATTTTCCCACGCCACCTTTTCCACTCGCTACTGCTAAGAATGTTGTTTTTGAATTAGGTGACAATAAAGATTCACTTTGCTCTTCTTCTTGTTCCGGTGCAAACTGAGCTAATTCCTCTTCTGTAAATTCTGCAAAACGAAGTCCAACTGTTGCTGCCCCAAGTTCTTTTACTAACTTTACAATTCCAGACTGCAACTGCATTTGTTCCGCTGTACCGGTTTTTACGATTGCAATTTTGACACTCACATGTTCCTTCTCTGGCTTGACTGTTACCTCTTTAATTGCACTTGTTTCTTTTAATGTTTTATGTAAAAACGGATCTACAATCCCTTCTAACGCTTCAACCACTTGCTCTTTCGTTATCATAATTAGCCCAGCCCCCTGTATGAAAAATAACGTAATGTTAATTGAATTTATCTCTGCTTATCCTTGAAATAAATGCGTTTACATTTCCAGTATAACATATTTTCCGAAAACTTCGTTAACGAGAGAAGCTCAAAAAAATCCTCCTTATTCTGGAGGATTTCCTTTTTCCGTGAAATAACGTAATATACCACGGTATATTGCAGCTGCTACCTTTTGCTGATATTTCTCCGAATTTAACATATACCTTTCGTTCACATTCGATAAAAAGCCAGCTTCAATTAAAGCACCTGGTGTTTTAGAATACTTTAATAAATATACATGCGAAATTGTCTTAGCAGAACGATTCGTGTTTTCTAAACTTGTTCTCAATTCAGCCTGTATAAATTTTGCAGCACGTTCATTTTCAATCGAAGAGCGGTAATAGAACGTTTGTGCGCCTTTCGATCCACTACTAGTTAAAGCATTTAAATGAATACTTGCAAAAAAGTCTACATCAGGTTTATTGATGATTTCTACACGTTTTTTTAAATCCTCTGCTTTACGTCTACTATATGACTTTGTATCTTTGTTAGCTAAATCATAATCTCCCTCACGCGTTAAAATAACTAGTGCACCTTGTTCTTGTAAATAGTCTTGTACCTTTTTTGTAATTTCAAGCGTAATATCCTTTTCTATAATATCCTTTCCACCAACAGCCCCTCCATCTGGTCCACCATGCCCAGCATCTAATACAATTACTTTCCCTGATAAGGGTAAATTCCAAGCTCGCCACGATTTTGTAATTTGAAATTCTTGTTTAACTAAAAAAAACAATACAACCGCAGCGAGTGCAAAAGAGATAATTCGAATTCTCTTCATACCTTTCCTCCTCCAGCTAGTCCCTCTAATTACTTATATGGGACAAGAGGAAAGTTTATGCTTGTCTTAATGAAGCTTTAATCGATATCTTCTTTCACCTTTTTCATACCCTTCTTGCCACCACAATCCTATAAACTGCTGACAAGATTCAAAAAGTAATTCCTCATCTTTCAACTTTATTTCTCGCATAGTCATACTCGTTAAAAATTGAAATAGCGTTTCAGTTAATTGTTGTTCTTCTTCTAAAGCTCTATATTTCACATCAAAAAACGATTCACCATAATAACCAAATTTACTGTATCTCGCTCCTAATAAATAAGATTCTATCCCTAATTCAATACAGTAATCTTCATACTGACGATGAAGCTCTTGCATTTGAAAGGCATCACGAATATTTGAACGCAATGTTTTTAATGATAATTCCCGCAACATCTTCCGCTCGTATTTTAACTGCTTTTCTTTTTGTTTTTCTTGTAAGCTGACAATGACATTCATAGTACTTATAAACCTCCCTAATACGTATTAGTCTAAACTTCTAAAGAAGAAGCATACGCGTGGCGGTAGCACTAAAATATTCCAAGCTATAAAAATTGCAAAAGAAGAATGAAACATAAAAAAACCCCAACCAAAATGGTTGGGGTTTGTAGTTCGCAAAAATTAACGTTTTGAGAACTGAGGTGCACGACGTGCGCCTTTAAGACCGTATTTTTTACGCTCTTTCATACGTGCGTCACGAGTTAATAGACCTGCACGTTTTAGTGTTAGACGGTATTCTGGATCAGCTTTTAATAAAGCGCGAGAAATACCGTGACGAATAGCACCAGCTTGACCAGTGTATCCACCACCATTTACGTTTACAAGTACATCGTAGTTACCTAAAGTTTCTGTTGCAACTAGAGGTTGTTTCACTACTTCACGTAATGCAGCAAATGGGATATAGTTTTCAAAATCACGACCGTTAATGATAACGCGTCCTTCGCCTGGAACTAGGCGTACGCGCGCTACTGAACTCTTACGACGTCCAGTGCCATAGTATTGAACCTGTGCCAAAGTAAGCCCTCCTTTAATTAATTATCCGCGAAGTTCGTAAACTTCTGGTTTTTGTGCTTGGTGTGGATGCTCTGCTCCAGCATACACGTTAAGTTTCTTAGAAACTTGACGGCCTAAGCGTCCTTTTGGAAGCATGCCTTTAATTGCAAGCTCTAACATTTGTACAGGGTAGTTTGTACGCATTTCAAGAGCTGTTCTTTGCTTAAGTCCACCTGGGTGGTTAGTGTGACGGTAGTAAATTTTATCGTTTAATTTATTACCTGTTAAATGAATTTTCTCAGCGTTAATAATAATTACATGATCACCCGTGTCAACGTGTGGTGTAAATGTAGGTTTGTTTTTACCACGTAAAATGGATGCTACTTCACTAGCAAGGCGACCTAAAGTTTGACCTTCAGCATCAACCACATACCATTTACGCTCAACTTCGTTAGCTTTTGCCATAAAAGTCGTACGCATGTGTTTCCCTCCTCGTTATCTTTTCCATAGAAAAAATCTATTGTTTATCTTAAACACGATTTCCTTCCGGGGCTAATCGTGGTTTTAGAAACAATACCATATGTTATGATATACTTTTGAGTTTCTAATGTCAAGCAAATGTTACACCAGGATTAGTTGTTATAGTTTACCTCCCATAAGTAAAGCCCATGACCTGGAGCCATCTTTCCAGCAAACTGACGATTTTGTTTCGCTAAAATCTCTGGAATGCTATCAGGATCAAGCTTTCCTTGCCCTACGCTAAGTAACGTACCAACAATAATTCTGACCATATTATATAAAAATCCATTACCTACAAAACGAAAAATCATTTCATCATTTTGTTCAATTAACTCGATTTCATAAATTGTTCGCACTTTATCTTTTTTGTCAGTTTTTGCCGAACAAAAAGAAGTGAAATCATGTGTTCCAATAAAATAAGGAATTGCTTTTCTTATAGAGTTGATTTCGAGCGGGTATGGATATTGATATACGTAATTTCTACGGAATACATCCGCAGTCTTTGATAATAATACACGATAACGATATTCTTTTTTCTCAACACCGTAACGTGCATGAAATTCTTCTGTTTTTTTCTCTACTTGCTTAATAACAATATCATCTGGCAACATTGTGTTTAAAGCATTAATCCATTGCCACTCTTCAAGAGACAAAGGAGTATCAAAGTGTATTACTTGTCCTTTTGCATGAACTGTAGAATCTGTTCTACCAGATGCCTGAACACGAACAAGTTCTCCCTTATGCAATTTCTGCAATGCTTTTTCTATCTCCTGTTGAACAGTACGATGGTTCGGCTGAATTTGATAACCACAAAAATGCATGCCATCATATGCAACCGTACATTTTATTCTATCCATTTCTCTATTCTCCATTACGATCGCACCCATGCCAAAATACAAGCTAAACAAAATAAGCTGACAATCGTTACTGTATCGCTTGTTTTCCAGCGTAGTTGCCTAAATTTAGTACGTCCTTCACCACTTTGATATCCACGAGCTTCCATCGCAATGGCTAAGTCCTCTGCACGCTTAAAAGCACTGATAAACAGAGGAACGAGCAGTGAAATAATAGCTTTCATTCTATCTTTTATCGGTCCCCCGGCAAAATCAATACCACGTGACGCTTGTGCTTTCATTATTTTACTCGTTTCATCCATTAATGTCGGGATAAAACGAAGAGAAATTGACATCATTAATGCGATTTCATGAACAGGAACCTTTATACGCTTCAACGGCTTTAATAACGTCTCCAAACCATCTGTAATTTCAATAGGTGTCGTCGTTAACGTTAATAATGTCGTCATTAAAATAATAACGAAGAATCGTACAGAAATGTATATCCCTTGCTCTAATCCTTTTTCATATATCGAAAACCAACCAAGCTGGAATAGTACATCCCCCTCCTTATTTGTAAAAATATGCAGGAAAAATGTAAAAAGAAAAATCCATAAAATTGGTTTTAAGCCCGAAAGTACATAACGAATCGGCACTTTTGCAAAAAATAAAGCAATGAGTGCATATAAAAATAAAAATCCATATGAAATCGCATTATTTGCTAAGAAAACAACAAATACATATAAAAAGACAATCAGCAGCTTCGTACGTGGATCAAGTTGATGAATAAGTGAATTCCCCGGGATATATCTCCCAATAATCAACTGCTGCATGATTCATGACCACCTTTTCGTAACACCTGCACAACTTCATGAGTAAGATCCTCTAAAGATAAGGTAGCCTTTGGAATTGAAATACCAAACTTCTCTTCAATTGCACGTTTATACTTTAATGACATAGGAAGATCCACACCAATTTTCTCTAGTTCATCGGCATGTGAAAATACTTCCTCTGCACTTCCTTGCAAAAAGACCGTTCCTTTATGCATAACTACAATCTGCTCCGCATACTGAGCAGCATCCTCCATATTATGCGTTACAAGGATAACTGTAAGCCCCTTTTCCTTGTGCAGCTTATAAAACATCTCCATAAGTTCGTTCTGCCCTTTTGGATCTAGTCCTGCTGTAGGTTCATCTAATACAAGCACTTCAGGTTCCATCGCCAGTACACCCGCTATAGCAACACGTCTCATTTGTCCACCACTTAATTCGAACGGAGAACGTGTTAACAGTTCCGGTTCTAGCCCTACAAGTTCAATTGCCTTTCTAGCCTTTTGCCTTGCTTCGTCTACAGATACTCCAAAATTAGTAGGGCCGAAACAAATATCTTTCTCCACAGTCTCTTCAAACAACTGATGTTCTGGGAATTGAAAGACAACCCCTACTTTTTTACGTAGTGGCTTTAACTTTTTTTCTTTCTTTCCTGCCGAAATCAAATGTTCACCAATTTGAACTGTACCATTTGTCGGCTGCAATAAACCATTTAAATGTTGAATCATCGTTGACTTACCTGAACCAGTATGACCAATAATGGCATAATAGCCCCCACTTGGAAACGACACATCTACATCATAAAGTGCGCGTCTTTCAAATGGAGTTTTATATTGATAACGATGCTCTACTTTTTGGAATGTAATCTCCAAAGTTCGTTCACCAAGCTTTCCATTGTAAGATGCGTATTTTGCAAGAGAATTTCATTTCTTTTTAATAATTCTGCTATTTTCACTGAAAACGGTACATCTAAGCCAATTTCTTGGAGCATATGAGAGGATTTGAAAATTTTTTCTGGAGTCCCTTCCTCTAATATTTCTCCCTTATTTAAAATAATGACACGATCTGACTGTGCCGCTTCTTCTAAATCGTGCGTAATCGATAACACGGTAATACCTTTTTGAGTAACAAGTTGTCTAACCGTTTCTACTACTTCACGTCTCCCTTGAGGGTCTAACATTGACGTTGCTTCATCTAATATTAAAATAGATGGTTGAAGTGCTAAAACGCCTGCTATTGCCACTCGCTGCTTTTGCCCACCAGATAAGGAATGAGGCTCATCATTAAGAAAATCTTCCATACGGACAAGTCGCAAGGCCTGTTCTAATCTTTCAATCATTTGTTCTCTTGGCATTCCGATATTCTCTAAGCCAAATACAACATCATCTTGCACTGTTGTTCCAACAAATTGATTATCTGGATTTTGAAATACCATTCCAATTTGTTTTCGAACATCCCATACCGTTTCCTCTGATAAAACCATTGTATCATTTACTGTAATAGTCCCTGCTTCTGGCAAAAACAAACCATTCAATAATTTTGCAAGTGTAGACTTTCCTGAACCGTTTTGTCCAATAATAGATACCCACTCTCCCTCATATAAGGAAAATGAAACATCTTTTAATGCATAAGTGGCTGCCCCAGGATATTGAAATGATATATTTTCTATCCGAAGTTTCTCTTTTTTCAATAGAAGGCACCCTTTCCTTCGCACAGTTAGCCTATTTTTATATTTAAAAAAAAGGGCCATGACCAGTTTCTTGAAAAGAACTGTCCTGCCCTTTTAATTATCATTATACTAACTCGATAATTACCATTGGTGCTGCGTCTCCGCGACGTGGACCAATTTTTGCAATACGAGTGTATCCGCCTTGGCGCTCAGCATAGCGTGGAGCTACATCAGCGAATAGTTTTTGAAGTGCATCTTGACCAGTCTCAGCGTTAGCTACTTCATTGCGAATGAAAGCTGCTGCTTGACGACGAGCATGAAGATCTCCGCGTTTACCTAAAGTGATCATTTTTTCCACTACAGAACGAAGTTCTTTTGCACGAGTTTCTGTCGTTTGGATGCGCTCGTTGATAATTAAATCAGTAGCTAAATCACGTAACATAGCTTTACGTTGCGCACTTGTACGGCCTAATTTTCTGTATGCCATTCGTAGTTCCCTCCTTTGTTGATGGGTTTAAATCCTCAGTCGTCTTTACGTAAACCTAAACCTAATTCCTCAAGTTTATGTTTAACTTCTTCTAAGGATTTACGTCCTAAGTTACGAACTTTCATCATATCTTCTTCTGTTTTGTTCGCAAGCTCTTGTACAGTATTAATTCCTGCACGTTTTAGGCAATTATAAGAACGAACAGAAAGGTCTAGTTCTTCGATAGTCATCTCAAGAACTTTCTCTTTTTGATCTTCTTCCTTCTCGACCATAATCTCAGCATTTTGTGCTTCATCAGTTAAACCAACAAAGATATTTAAATGCTCAGTTAAGATTTTGGCACCTAAAGAGATAGCTTCTTTTGGCCCGATGCTTCCATCCGTCCATACATCAAGCGTAAGCTTATCATAATTAGCCACTTGTCCGACACGTGTCTTTTCCACTTGGTAAGTCACACGTGATACTGGAGTATAAATAGAATCAATAGGAATTACTCCTATTGGTTGATCTTCGCTTTTATTTGCATCAGCTGGCGTATACCCACGGCCACGCTTTGCAGTTAAACGCACGCGGAAATGCGCATCTTTTGCTAACGTTGCAATGTGTAAATCTGGATTTAAGATTTCTACATCACTATCGTGAGTAATATCAGCAGCTGTGACAATACCTTCGCCCTGTACATCAATTTCCAACGTCTTCTCTTCTTCAGAGTAGATTTTAAGAGCTAACTTTTTCAAGTTTAAGATGATCGTCGTAACGTCTTCTACTACGCCCTCAACTGTTGAAAATTCATGTAATACGCCATCGATTTGGATAGCAGTAACAGCGGCACCAGGGAGTGAGGATAAAAGAATACGACGTAAGGAGTTACCCAAAGTAGTACCATATCCACGCTCAAGCGGTTCAATTACGAATTTACCATATTTAGCATCTTCGTTAAGTTCAACCGTTTCGATTTTCGGCTTTTCGATTTCAATCATTAACTAAACCCTCCTTCAAAACGTCGAAACCCCGGTTAAACAAAGGTATAACCCCTGTCTAACCGAAAGTCCCCCTTAGGCAGTTCCCGATTGTGCACAACAAGCGATGTTTCTGTACGAAATTTCTCGATAATGCATCATATCCATTATAGACAAAAGGGAAAATTCTATACAGAAAAATTACACACGACGACGTTTTGGTGGACGACATCCATTATGAGGAACTGGAGTAACATCTCTAATTGCTGTTACTTCTAGACCTGCAGCTTGAAGAGCACGAATTGCAGCTTCACGACCAGCACCAGGACCTTTAACAGTAACCTCTAAAGTTTTTAAACCGTGTTCCATTGCAGCTTTAGCAGCAGTTTCAGCAGCCATTTGCGCAGCGAATGGAGTAGATTTACGAGATCCACGGAAACCAAGTGCACCAGCACTAGACCAAGAAAGTGCGTTACCGTGAGTATCTGTAAGTGTTACGATTGTGTTGTTGAAAGTAGAACGAATATGAGCTATACCAGCTTCAATATTCTTTTTCACACGTTTTTTACGAGTGTTTGTTTTACGTGCCATTGTTAGTTCAACCTCCTTTACTTATTATTTCTTTTTATTTGCTACTGTACGACGTGGACCTTTACGTGTACGAGCATTGTTTTTAGAGTTTTGACCACGAACTGGTAAACCACGACGGTGACGAAGACCACGGTAAGAACCGATCTCCATTAGACGTTTGATGTTAAGAGATACTTCACGACGAAGGTCTCCCTCAACTTTAATACGATCGATGATATCACGGATACGTCCTAATTCGTCTTCCGTTAAATCACGAACTCGTGTTTCTTCAGAAATACCTGCTTCAGCAAGAATTTTTTCAGCAGTTGTGCGACCAATGCCGAATACGTAAGTTAAAGAAATAACAACGCGTTTGTCTCGAGGAATATCTACACCTGCGATACGTGCCATTACGAATGCACCTCCTTCTGATTAACCTTGTTTTTGTTTATGTTTAGGGTTTTCACAAATAACCATTACTTTTCCACGTCTACGAATAACTTTACATTTTTCGCAGATTGGTTTAACTGACGGTCTTACTTTCATGTCTCGAACCTCCTTAAAGATTACGGAGTGCTATATTATTTAAAACGGTACGTAATACGACCACGATTTAAATCGTACGGAGATAATTCTACCGTAACTTTGTCTCCTGGTAAAATACGAATGAAGTTCATACGGATTTTACCAGAAACGTGAGCCAATACGACATGCCCATTCTCTAATTCTACTTTGAACATAGCATTTGGCAACGTTTCAAGAACGGTACCTTCGACTTCAATTACATCATCTTTAGCCATTCAATAGTTCTCCCTTCTTCAAATCAGTAACATTTTACACTGCTCTGAAATCCCGGAGAGCCAGCTACTTATAAAGTGGTAAGGATTTCGTATCCTGCTTCTGTAAGAGCAATCGTGTGCTCAAAATGGGCACACCATTTACCATCTACCGTTACCACTGTCCAGTCATCAGATAGTGTTTTTACATATCGTCTTCCTTGATTCACCATCGGCTCAACACAGATGACCATTCCCGGCTTTAATCTAGGGCCTCTATTGGGTGGACCATAGTGCGGGATTTGAGGGTCCTCATGTAAGTCTTGCCCGATTCCGTGACCAACATACTCCCTAACGATCGAGAATCCATTCTCTTCAGCATGGGTTTGAACCGCATGTGAGATATTTGATAATCTCTCGCCTGGTTTTACTTGTTCTAGACCAAGATACAACGATTTTTCTGTGACATCAAGTAGCTTTTGAACAGATTCAGAAATGTTTCCAACTGGATACGTCCATGCAGAATCTCCATGGTACCCATTGTATTTCGCACCAATATCGATACTGATGATATCGCCCTCTTTGAGCTTGCGCTTCCCTGGAATTCCGTGTACAAGCTCTTCATTTACAGAAGCACATATGCTCCCCGGAAATCCGTTGTATCCTTTAAAAGATGGCGTAGCACCATATTTTTGAATCGTCTTTTCCGCTATTTGATCGAGCTCTTTCGTTGTAATTCCTGGAGTAATGTGCTGTTTCAACTCTTGATGAGTCAAAGCAACGATCCTGCCAGCTTCTCGCATGATTTCTATCTCGCGAGGAGTTTTGCAGATTATCATTACGCTAAGCCTCCGATGAGAACATCGATATCAGCAAATACTTTATTGATATCTTGCTCACCATTAATGCTTTGTAAGTAACCAAGCTCTTCGTAGAAATCAAGCAAAGGTTTTGTTTGCTTAATATTTACATCTAAACGATTTGCTACAGTTTCTTCATTGTCATCAGAGCGTTGATATAATTCGCCACCACATTTATCGCACACATCAGCTTTTGCTGGTGGATTGAATTCTAAGTGGTAAGTCGCACCGCACTCTTTACAAATGCGACGGCCTGTAAGGCGTTTTAATAACAACCCTGAATCCACATTAATGTTTAAAACATAGTCGATTTTTTTGCCAAGATCTTTCATAATTTCTTCAAGAGCTGATGCTTGTGCAACAGTTCGTGGGAAACCGTCTAGTAAGAAACCTCTTACGCAGTCGTCTTGACTTAAACGTTCACGAACGATTCCGATTGTAACTTCATCTGGAACAAGTGCACCTTTATCAATAAAAGATTTTGCTTGTAGACCCATTTCAGTTTCAGCCTTCATAGCTGCACGGAACATGTCTCCTGTTGAAATGTGAGGGATGTTATACTTGGCAACAATCTGTTCGGCTTGTGTACCTTTACCAGCACCAGGAAGCCCCATTAAAATTAAGTTCATCCTTGTTCCCCCTCAGAGTACATGAGCATGTAGGGAAGACAATTCTTCCCACTTACTCACTGCTTGATAAACCCTTTGTAATGGCGTTTTACCAGTTGGCTTTCTAGCTGCTTCATTGTTTCTAAAGCAACGCCGACAACGATTAACATACTCGTTCCACCGATCTGTGCAGATGGAGGAAGATTTCCCAATTTCGTAAAGATAACTGGTAAGATTGCAATCGCTGCTAGGAAAATTGATCCTACAAAGGTCAAACGATACAAGATTTTTGTTAGATATTGTTCCGTATTCTTACCCGGACGAATACCTGGAACATATCCACCTTGCTTGTTTAGATTCTCTGACATTTGCTCTGGATTAACCTGAACAAATGCATAGAAATATGTGAAGGCTACAATGAGCGCAACATATATGATCATTCCCACTGGGTGAGAATAGTTAAAGTTTGCAATAATCCACTGCGATACATCATGTTTCGGGAAGAACTGTGCAATAGTCGGAGGCGTAATTAAGAATGAAACAGCAAAAATTACTGGAATAACACCAGCACTATTTACCTTAAGCGGTAAATGTGTGTTTTGTGCTCCAGCATAACCACCATTTCCTCCTGTTACACGCTTCGCATATTGAATTGGGATCTTTCTAACAGCCTGTTGAATGAAAATAACACCCACAATAACTGCTAGCACAGCTAGTAAAATCAATGCAACTTTAACGATACTCATGAACAATTGATCTCCGATATTTTGAAACTGTTGCTGATACACTTGAGATATAACACTTGGGATCGCTGCGGCAATACCGCCAAAGATAAGGATGGAAATACCATTACCTACACCTTTAGCTGTAATCTGTTCACCTAACCACATTAAAAATGCAGTACCAGCAGTCAGTACCGTAGCAATGTATAAATAAGTGCTCCAACCTGGATTCAAAATTAATTGTCCACCTACCATACCGTTAAAACCGATTGACATACCAAACCCCTGAATAAACGCAAGAACAATTGTAAAGTAACGCGTGAATTGCGTTAATTTACGACGGCCCATTTCACCTTGCTTCGACCATTCCGAAAATTTAGGAACAACATCCATCTGCAATAATTGCACGATGATGGATGCTGTAATATACGGCATGATTCCCATCGCAAAGATGGAGAAGTTTTTCAAGGCTCCACCGCCAAATGTATTTAGAATACCTAAAGCATTTAATTGATCTTGTGCCTTCAGTACGTCTCCATTTGTAAATGGCACGGGGATAAACGTGCCAATCCTGAATACGATTAACATCGCTAAAGTGAATAATATTTTACGTCTTATCTCAGCAACGCGCATAAAGTTGGAGATTGTACGAAACATTAGATCACCTCAACTGATCCGCCAGCTGCTTCAATTGCTTCTTTAGCACTTGAAGAGAACTTGTGCGCTTTAACAGTTAGTTTTTTCTCTACTGCTCCGCTTGCAAGAACTTTAACACCGTCGTTTAACTTGCTGATAACGCCAGTTTCCAGCAATAATTCAGGTGTTACTTCTGTACCATCTTCAAAACGATTTAACGTTGATAAGTTTACAATAGCAAACTCTTTACGGTTAATGTTTGTGAAGCCGCGTTTTGGTAAACGACGGAATAATGGAGTTTGACCACCTTCGAAGCCAAGACGAACACCGCCGCCAGAACGTGCGTTTTGTCCTTTATGACCTTTACCAGCAGTTTTACCGTTACCAGAACCGATACCACGACCGACACGGTTACGTACTTTACGAGAACCTTCTGCAGGTTTTAATTCATGAAGTTTCATTCCCAGGCACCTCCTTATATTAATGAGTTATCCTTAAGCTTCTTTTACAGTTACAAGGTGAGAAACTTTGTTGATCATACCAAGAATAGCAGGAGTTTCTTCCTTAACTACAGTTGAATTCAACTTTTTAAGACCTAAAGCTTCTACCGTCGCACGTTGATCTTGTGGACGACCAATTACACTACGAGTGAGGGTAATTTCTAACTTTTTCGCCATTTGTTTTCCCTCCTTAACCTAGTAGCTCTTCTACAGATTTACCGCGTAATTTTGCAACATCTTCAGCGCGCTTAAGTTCGCTTAATCCGTTCACAGTAGCGCGAATCATGTTGATTGGTGTGTTAGAACCAAGAGATTTCGAAAGAATATCTTGTACACCAGCTAATTCAAGGACCGCACGAACAGGTCCACCAGCAATAACACCAGTACCCTCAGCAGCAGGTTTTAAGAATACTTCACCAGCGCCAAAATGACCGTTGATTGTGTGTGGAATTGTTGTACCAACTAATGGTACAGCGATTAAGTTTTTCTTAGCGTCTTCGATAGCTTTACGGATTGCGTCTGGTACCTCTTGTGCTTTACCAGTACCGAATCCAACATGACCGTTTTTATCGCCAACTACAACTAGTGCAGCAAAGCGGAAACGACGACCACCCTTAACAACTTTCGCGACACGATTTATCGTAACTACACGTTCTTCAAGTTCTAATTTACTTGGGTCAATGCGATGCATCAATTTTCCCTCCTTTGACCATTAAAATTGTAATCCAGCCTCACGAGCAGCTTCAGCTAGAGCTTTAACACGGCCATGGTATAAGTAACCACCGCGATCAAATACTACTTCTTTAACGCCTTTCTCTACAGCACGCTTAGCAACTGATTCTCCAACTTTCGTAGCAGCTTCAATATTGCTAGTACCGTTAAGAGCAAGGTCTTTATCAAGAGTAGATGCACTTACTAACGTTACACCATTCACATCATCAATAACTTGAGCGTAAATATGTTGGTTAGAACGGAACACGTTTAAACGTGGACGCTCTGCAGTACCAGTAAGTTTAGCACGTACACGTGCATGTCTTTTCTTACGAGTCGCATTTTTATCAGCTTTAGTGATCATTCTTGTCACTCCTTTCTCTCACCTAACGGGTTTACTTAGCAGTTTTACCTTCTTTACGACGAACAACTTCGCCTTCGTAACGAATACCTTTACCTTTGTAAGGCTCAGGAGCACGTACAGCACGGATGTTAGCAGCGAATTCGCCAACACGTTGCTTGTCGATACCTTTAATTACGATCTTAGTTGGTGCAGGTACTTCAACTTCAAGACCTGCTTCCGGAGTCATTTCTACTGGATGAGAATAACCTACGCTTAATACAAGTTTATCACCTTGTTTTTGAGCACGGTAACCAACACCGACTAATTCAAGTCCGCGTGCGAAACCTTCAGTTACACCTTCAACCATGTTTCCGATTAAAGCACGAGTTGTACCGTGTAATGCACGGTGTTCCTTCTGTTCAGATGGACGCTCAACTGTTAATGTATTCTCTTCAATTTTGATAAGCATATCAGCATTGAAAGTACGAGTTAATTCACCTTTAGGGCCTTTTACTGTTACAGTATTGTCTTCTGCAACTGTAATAGTAACACCTGCAGGGATTTCAAGAATCTTTTTACCAATACGAGACATGTGGTCACACCTCCGTTCGTTTTAAATATATATTACCAAACGTATGCTACTACTTCTCCACCAGTTTGTAATTGACGAGCGTCTTTGTCTGTCATTACTCCCTTAGATGTAGAAACAAGAGCGATACCTAATCCGTTAAGTACACGTGGTACTTCGTCAGCTTTAGCGTAAACGCGTAAGCCAGGTTTACTGATACGTTTTAATCCAGTGATTACACGTTCATTGTTTGCACCATATTTCAGGAAAATACGAAGGATACCTTGTTTGTTATCCTCGATGTATTCTACATCACGAATGAAACCTTCACGTTTTAAAAGTTCAGCGATCTCTTTTTTGATTTTAGAAGCAGGAACCTCTAATTTCTCATGACGTACCATGTTCGCATTACGGATGCGAGTAAGCATGTCTGCAATTGGATCTGTCATCACCATGTGTTTTACCTCCTTCCCATTTGTGGGTTTTACCAACTAGCTTTTTTAACACCAGGAATTTGACCTTTATATGCAAGTTCACGGAAACAAATACGGCAAAGTTTAAATTTGCGGTATACAGAATGCGGACGACCGCAGCGTTCGCAACGTGTATACTCTTGTACTTTAAACTTAGGAGTACGCTTTTGTTTCGCTATCATAGATTTTTTAGCCACGTTTTCGCCTCCTCTACTTAGCGTTGGCTTCCATTATTTTTGGAATGGCATACCGAATTGTGTTAAAAGTTCACGAGCTTCTTCATCAGTTTTCGCTGTAGTAACGATTACGATGTCCATACCGCGGACTTTGCTTACTTTATCATAATCAATCTCAGGGAAAATAAGTTGCTCTTTAACACCTAATGTATAGTTTCCACGACCATCGAATGATTTCTTAGAAACACCACGGAAATCACGTACACGTGGTAAAGAAACTGATACTAATTTGTCGAAGAACTCATACATTTGCTCGCCGCGTAAAGTTACTTTCGCACCGATTGGCATACCTTCACGAAGACGGAAACCAGCGATTGATTTTTTAGCACGAGTTACAACAGGTTTTTGACCTGTGATTTGTGTTAATTCTTCTACTGCGTTGTCTAACGCTTTTGAGTTAGATACCGCGTCACCAACACCAGTGTTGATTACGATCTTTTCGATTTTTGGTACCTGCATTACAGATTTATAGTTAAACTTGCTCACTAGAGCAGGAGTAATTTCCTTTTGGAACTTCTCTTTAAGGCGATTCAATGAAGTGACCTCCTTTCTTAAGAAAATTATTTATCTAATAATTCACCAGATTTTTTTGCAATACGAACTTTTTTACCATCTTCTACTTTGAAGCCTACACGAGTAGGTTCACCTGTTTTCGGATCTAAAATCATAACGTTAGAAACGTGAATAGGTGCTTCTTTAGTAATAATTCCACCTTGTGGATTTAATTGAGATGGCTTAGAGTGCTTCTTAACGATATTGACACCCTCAACGATAACACGGTTTTGCTTTGGGAAAGCCACAAGGATAACGCCTTGTTTTCCTTTGTCTTTACCAGTGATTACCTGTACTTTATCACCTTTTTTTACATGCATCTTAATTCTGCACCTCCTTAGCAAGGCAATACCTTAAATTATAGAACTTCTGGAGCTAAAGAAACGATCTTCATGAAGTTGCTATCACGTAATTCACGAGCTACTGGTCCGAAGATACGAGTACCACGTGGGCTCTTATCGTCTTTAATGATAACCGCTGCGTTTTCATCAAATTTGATGTAAGAACCGTCCGGACGACGAGCTCCGCTCTTCGTACGTACCACTACTGCTTTAACAACGTCACCTTTTTTAACAACGCCACCTGGTGTTGCTTGTTTTACCGTAGCAACGATAATGTCACCAATGTTAGCATATTTACGACCAGAGCCGCCTAATACTTTAATTGTTAAAAGTTCACGTGCACCAGAGTTGTCAGCAACTTTCAAACGAGATTCTTGTTGGATCATGTTATGAAACCTCCCTTCGGACTAAAAATTCCGATTCGTCTATTTAGATAATAACCGCTTCTTCAACGATTTCAACTAAACGGAAACGCTTAGTAGCAGAAAGCGGGCGAGTTTCCATGATTTTAACGATATCGCCAAGTTTCGCTTGGTTTTGCTCATCATGGGCTTTGTACTTCTTAGAATACTTAACACGTTTTCCGTACAAGGAATGAGTTTTGTAAGTTTCAACTAAAACTGTAATCGTTTTGTCCATTTTGTCAGACACTACACGACCAGTATAAACTTTGCGTTGGTTACGTTCGCTCACTATGCAAACCTCCCCTCAATTTATCGATTAATTCCGATCTCTCTTTCACGAACTACAGTTTTCATACGAGCAATTGCTTTACGCACTTCACGAATGCGAGTTGGATTCTCTAATTGTCCTGTAGCAAGTTGGAAGCGAAGATTAAACAACTCTTCCTTTAAAGCTTTAACTTTTGTTTCGATTTCGGCAGTGGTTAATTCACGAATATCATTAGTTTTCATTAGATTCACCACCATTTTCTTCACGTTTTACGAATTTACATTTCACAGGTAACTTGTGAGCTGCAAGACGTAATGCTTCGCGTGCTACCTCTTCAGATACACCCGCGATTTCGAACATAATTTTCCCAGGTTTTACTACTGCTACCCAGCCTTCTGGTGCCCCTTTACCGGAACCCATACGTACTTCTAGAGGTTTTGCAGTGTAAGGTTTAGAAGGGAAAATTTTAATCCATACTTTACCGCCACGTTTCATGTAACGAGTCATTGCACGACGAGCAGCTTCGATTTGACGGTTTGTAATCCATGAAGCAGCTTGTGCTTGTAAACCGAATTCACCGAAAGCAATTTCAGTTCCACCTTTAGCACGACCACGCATTTTACCACGATGCTCTCTACGATATTTTACGCGTTTTGGCATTAACATATTATTTTCCTCCTTCCTCAGAAGCTTTCTTTTTTGTAGGAAGGACTTCTCCACGGTAGATCCATACTTTTACGCCTAATTTACCGTATGTTGTATCAGCTTCAACTGCTGCATAGTCAATATCAGCGCGAAGTGTATGAAGTGGAACAGTTCCTTCACTGTAAGATTCTGCACGAGCGATATCAGCTCCGCCAAGACGACCAGAAACCTGTGTTTTAATACCTTTAGCACCTGCACGCATAGCACGTTGAATAACTTGCTTTTGTGCACGACGGAATGATACACGGTTTTCTAATTGACGAGCGATGTTTTCGCCTACTAATTTAGCGTTAAGATCAGCTCTCTTAACTTCTAAAATGTTGATGTGTACACGCTTGCCTGTTAATTGGTTAAGAGCTTTACGAAGTGCTTCAACTTCAGTACCACCTTTACCAATTACCATACCAGGTTTTGCAGTGTGAATTGTAACATTTACACGATTTGCTGCACGTTCGATTTCTACTTTAGCAACAGCAGAATCTTTTAAGCGTACATTAATGTACTCACGGATTTTGATGTCTTCATGTAATAATGTAGCGTAATCTTTCTCAGCGAACCAACGAGATTCCCAGTCACGGATAACGCCGACACGAAGACCAATTGGATTAACCTTTTGACCCATCGATTATCCCTCCTTCTTTTCTGATACCACAACTGTGATGTGGCTTGTGCGTTTGTTAATTTGGCTTGCACGACCCATTGCACGTGGACGGAAACGTTTTAACGTTGGACCTTCGTCAACGAAAACTTTTTCAACAACTAGGTTGTTAATGTCCATCTCATAATTGTGCTCTGCATTTGCGATTGCAGATTTTAAAACTTTTTCTACAACTGGAGAAGCAGTTTTTGGTGTGTGGTTAAGGATAGCAATCGCTTCACCCACTTGCTTACCTCGGATTAAGTCTACTACTAAACGAACTTTACGAGGAGCAATACGAACTGTTCTCGCTACTGCTTTAGCTTGCATTGAAGTGCCTCCTCTCATTATCTTCTAGTTTTCTTATCGTCAGCAAGGTGACCTTTGTACGTACGAGTTGGTGCGAATTCACCTAACTTATGGCCAACCATATCCTCAGTGATGTACACAGGTACGTGTTTACGACCATCATATACAGCGATTGTGTGTCCGATGAACTGAGGGAAGATTGTTGAACGGCGAGACCAAGTTTTAACAACTTGTTTTTGCTCAGATGCAACTAATTTTTCCATTTTGCTCATTAAGTGATCATCGACAAATGGTCCTTTTTTTAAGCTACGAGCCATTTTGGTGCCTCCCTTCGTGATTGGCGTACGGTTCTAGAAATGAACCGTACTACAATCCCATTATTTTTTACGACGACGAACGATGAATTTGTCAGACGCTTTGTTTTTCTTACGAGTCTTGAATCCAAGAGTTGGTTTACCCCATGGAGACATTGGAGACTTACGTCCGATTGGAGAACGTCCTTCACCACCACCGTGTGGGTGATCAACCGGGTTCATTACAGAACCACGAACTGTTGGGCGTTTACCTAACCAGCGAGAGCGACCTGCTTTACCGATTTTGATAAGTTCGTGTTGTTCGTTACCTACTTGACCGATTGAAGCGCGACAAGCAGATAATACAAGACGTACTTCACCAGAAGTTAAACGTACAAGTACGTATTTACCTTCTTTACCAAGTACTTGAGCAGATGTACCAGCAGAACGAACTAATTGTCCGCCACGACCAGGCTTAAGCTCGATGTTATGAACAACAGTACCTACTGGAATGTTGATTAATGGTAATGCGTTACCGATTTTAATGTCAGCTTCTGGGCCAGACATAACTTCCATACCTACTTCTAAAGATTTAGGAGCAAGAATGTAACGTTTTTCACCGTCAACGTAGTTAATTAATGCGATATTCGCAGAGCGGTTTGGATCGTATTCGATCGTAGCAACGCGTCCTGGAATTCCATCTTTGTTACGCTTAAAGTCGATGATACGGTATTGACGCTTATGTCCGCCACCTTGATGACGTACAGTGATTTTACCTTGGTTATTACGACCAGCCTTCTTGCTTAAAGGAGCAAGTAATGACTTTTCGGGTCTATCAGTCGTGATTTCAGCGAAATCATTCGTAGTCATATTACGACGACCGTTAGTAGTTGGATTATACTTTTTGATTCCCATCTCAATTTCCCTCCTTCTTTAGTAAGAATTAAACGCCTTGGAAGATTTCGATTTCTTTGCTGTCAGCAGTTAGCTTAACGATTGCTTTACGACGACGGCTAGTAAAACCAGCGTGACGACCAACGCGTTTTGCTTTCGGCTTGTAGTTCATGATGTTCACTTTTTCTACTTTAACACCAAAGATCGCTTCAAGAGCATCTTTAACTTCTGTTTTATTAGATTTAACGTCCACATCGAACGTGTATTTTTTTTCAGCCATCATTTCCATAGAACGTTCAGTGATAACTGGGCGCTTAATGATATCACGAGGATCTCTCATTATGCAAGCACCTCCTCTACTTTTTCCACTGCCGCTTTTGTCATGATTAGCTTATCATGATGAAGCACGTCTAAAACGTTTACGCCATCAGCAGTGATTACTGTTACTCCAGGGATATTGCGAGCAGATAACTCTACAGATTCGTTTGCATCAGCAGTTACGATAAGAGCTTTCTTCTCAACAGTTAATCCTTTAAGTACTGCTAGCATATCTTTTGTTTTTGGTGCATTTAACACTAGGTCTTCAAGAACTACAATGTTGTTCTCAACTACTTTAGTAGCTAATGCAGATTTGATTGCTAAACGACGAACTTTCTTAGGAAGTTTGTACGCATAGCTTCTTGGTGTAGGTCCGAATACCGTACCACCACCACGCCATTGAGGAGAGCGGATAGACCCTTGACGAGCACGTCCAGTTCCTTTTTGACGCCATGGTTTACGACCACCACCGCGAACTTCAGAGCGAGTTTTTACTTTGTGTGTACCTTGACGTAAAGATGCACGTTGCATCATTACAGCTTCGAAAAGTACAGCTTCATTTGGTTCGATACCGAAAATAGCTTCAGCTAATTCGATTTCACCAACCTGTGAACCAGTTTGGTTATATACAGTAACTTTTGGCATTGGAATTCCTCCTTCCTATTGTGAATTATTTGCTAACCTTCACAGCGCCTTGAACAACTACAAGAGATTTCTTAGCACCTGGAACGTTACCTTTTACTAGTAATAAGTTGCGCTCAGTGTCAACTTGAACGATTTCTAAGTTTTGGATAGTAACTTGGTCTCCACCCATACGTCCAGCAAGTTTTTTGCCTTTGAATACACGGTTCGGAGCAACTGGGCCCATTGAACCTGGACGACGGTGATAGCGAGAACCATGAGACATAGGTCCGCGAGATTGTCCGTGGCGTTTGATAACACCTTGGAAACCTTTACCTTTAGAAATTCCTGTTACATCAACGATTTCACCTGTAGCGAATACGTCAACTTTTACCTCTTGACCAACCTCTAATCCGTCCACGTCTGCATCGCGGATTTCGCGAATGAAGCGCTTAGGAGTTGTAGATGCTTTAGCAGTGTGGCCTTGTTCAGGTTTGTTAGTTAACTTTTCACGTTTATCTTCAAATCCTAACTGGATTGCATTGTAGCCATCAGTTTCAGTTGTTTTCTTTTGAAGAACAACGTTTGGATTAGCAGCGATAACTGTTACTGGGATTAACTCACCGTTCTCAGCAAATACTTGAGTCATACCGATCTTTCTTCCTAAGATTCCTTTGGTCATGAGTTACACCTCCTACATTTTTAAGTTATATAAATTATAGTTTGATTTCGATATCTACACCAGATGGTAAGTCTAAACGCATTAATGAATCTACTGTTTGTGGAGTAGGACTCACGATGTCGATTAGACGTTTGTGCGTGCGCATTTCGAATTGCTCACGAGAATCTTTGTACTTATGAACAGCACGAAGAATTGTGTAAACAGTTTTTTCAGTTGGTAATGGGATCGGACCAGAAACTGTTGCCCCAGAACGCTTAGCTGTTTCTACAATTTTCTCAGCTGACTGATCAAGAATACGGTGATCGTAAGCTTTTAAACGGATACGAATTTTTTCTTTTGCCATTATTTTCCCTCCTTCGTTCGCCTATTTCTAAAATAGACCTTCTCCATGGAAATTTCCCCACACCATGCCATGGCAAAGCGGCCGGGTGTGTCAGCAACCTTCCACTTCATCGCAGTCAAAGACCAACATTGTCTATTATACAATGTTATTCGTCTAGATGCAAGCATCTTTTTGTTTGCATCTGCTTTTCTCTACTTTTGCTATTATACATGGCACTTTAAAGAATTTCAAGTTTTCATCTAACAGAATTCATTTTACAGTTTCTGGATTATCTTTTGTTGTTTTTATATTACTATAGAAGAAACTCGTCAAAACAAAAAAAACACTCTCTTCTCCCTTATATAAACGCAAACAAAAAACCTAAGGGAAAATCCCTTAGGTTTTTTTATATCAGTTAAGATTACTCAACGATAGTAGCAACTACACCGTAACCTACTGTACGTCCACCTTCACGAATAGAGAATTTAGTTCCCTCTTCGATAGCGATTGGAGCGATAAGTTCGATAGTCATTTCGATGTTGTCACCAGGCATTACCATTTCAGTACCTTCTGGTAATTGGATGATACCAGTTACGTCAGTTGTACGGAAGTAGAACTGAGGACGGTAGTTAGCGAAGAATGGAGTGTGACGTCCACCTTCTTCTTTAGATAATACGAAAACTTCAGCTTTGAATTTAGCGTGAGCTTTTACAGAACCGCTTTTTGCAAGTACTTGTCCACGTTGGATGTCTTCACGAGCAACCCCACGAAGTAAAGCACCGATGTTGTCTCCAGCTTGAGCTTGGTCAAGAAGTTTACGGAACATCTCTACACCAGTTACAGTTGTAGAAGCATTTTCTTCAGCAAGACCGATGATTTCTACTACGTCACCAACTTTAACGATACCGCGCTCAACACGACCAGTAGCAACTGTACCACGACCTGTGATAGAGAATACGTCCTCTACAGGCATTAAGAATGGTTTGTCAGTTTCACGTTCTGGAGTTGGGATGTAAGCATCAACTTCAGCCATTAATTCAATGATTTTTGCTTCCCAATCAGCTTCTCCTTGAAGAGCTTTAAGAGCAGAACCTTTGATTACAGGAATGTCGTCGCCTGGGAATCCGTATTCAGATAATAGGTCGCGAACTTCCATTTCTACTAATTCTAATAATTCTTCGTCATCTACCATGTCGCATTTGTTTAAGAATACAACGATGTAAGGAACACCTACTTGACGAGAAAGAAGGATGTGCTCACGTGTTTGAGGCATTGGGCCATCAGCAGCAGATACTACTAAGATACCGCCGTCCATTTGAGCAGCACCAGTGATCATGTTTTTAACATAGTCAGCGTGACCTGGGCAGTCAACGTGTGCATAGTGACGAGTTTCAGTTTCGTACTCAACGTGTGCAGTTGAGATTGTGATACCGCGCTCTCTTTCTTCTGGAGCAGCATCGATTTGATCGTATCCGCGTGCTTCAGCACCACCAGCTTTTGCAAGAACTGTAGTGATCGCAGCAGTTAATGTAGTTTTACCATGGTCAACGTGGCCGATTGTACCGATGTTAACATGGGGTTTAGAACGTTCGAATTTAGCTTTAGCCATTCTAAATTCCTCCTTAGTTTATATAGGTTATTTTATATTTAGACTAGAAAGTGAAACTTACGTCCCACTTTCTAAGCTTACATAAGTAGTTATACTTGAACAATCGATAAAAATCAATTATTCACCTTTATTTTTTTTGATAATTTCTTCAGAAACAGACTTTGGTACTTCTTCATAGTGGTCAAACACCATAGAGAATGTTCCGCGTCCTTGAGTGTTAGAACGTAATGACGTTGCATAACCGAACATTTCAGAAAGTGGAACCATAGCGCGAACAACTTGTGCGTTACCGCGAGCTTCCATACCTTCTACACGTCCACGACGAGATGTTACGTCACCCATAATGTCACCCATGTACTCTTCAGGAATTACAACTTCAACTTTCATCATTGGCTCAAGAATTACTGGGCTACATTTAGAAACCGCAGCTTTAAGTGCCATAGATGCAGCGATTTTGAACGCCATCTCAGATGAATCGACATCATGGTAAGATCCGTCAACTAATGCAGCTTTAATGTCAACTAGTGGATAACCAGCTAGTACACCATTTTTAAGTGCATCTTCAAGACCTGCTCCAACAGCTGGGATGTATTCACGAGGAACTACACCACCGACGATCTTGTTTTCGAATTCGAATCCTTTACCTTCTTCGTTAGGTTCAAACTCAATCCAAACGTGACCGAATTGTCCACGACCACCAGATTGACGAGCGAACTTACCTTCAACTTTCGCAGCAGCGCGGAAAGTCTCACGGTATGCTACCTGAGGAGCACCAACGTTTGCTTCCACTTTGAATTCACGACGCATACGGTCAACGATGATATCAAGGTGAAGTTCACCCATACCAGCGATGATAGTTTGGCCAGTTTCTTGGTCAGTGTGAGCACGGAATGTTGGATCTTCTTCAGAAAGCTTAGATAATGCTGTACCCATTTTATCTTGGTCAGCTTTAGATTTTGGTTCGATAGCTACAGAGATAACTGGCTCTGGGAATTCCATAGACTCAAGGATAACAAGGCTCTTCTCGTCACAAAGAGTATCACCAGTAGTAGTATCTTTTAAACCTACAGCAGCAGCGATATCACCAGCGTAAACTGTTGAAATCTCTTCACGGCTGTTAGCGTGCATTTGTAGGATACGACCTACACGCTCACGCTTACCTTTAGTTGAGTTTTTCACGTATGATCCAGAGTTTAACACACCAGAGTACACACGGAAGAACGTTAACTTACCAACATAAGGGTCAGTCATGATTTTGAATGCTAAAGCTGCGAATGGTTCTTCATCGCTAGACTTACGTTCTACTTCTTCATCTGTATCCGGTAGAGTACCTTTAATAGCAGGTACATCTAGTGGAGATGGAAGGTAGTCGATAACTGCGTCTAACAGAATTTGAACACCTTTGTTTTTGAATGCAGAACCACAGATTACTGGGAAGAATTCTACAGAAGTTGTAGCCTTACGGATACCAGCTTTAAGCTCTTCTACAGTGATTTCTTCACCTTCTAGGTACTTCATCATCATTTCTTCATCAAGCTCAGCTACCGCTTCAATAAGTTTTCCACGGTATTCTTCAGCTAATTCTTTGTGCTCTTCAGGAATTTCAACACGTTGAATGTCTGTTCCTAAATCGTTACCGTACATGTAAGCACACTCTTCAACAAGGTCAATGATACCATTGAACTCATCTTCAGCACCGATTGGTAACTGAATTGGATGTGCGTTTGCTTGTAAACGATCGTGGATTGTTCCTACAGAGTATAAGAAATCTGCACCGATCTTATCCATTTTGTTAACGAATACGATACGAGGTACGCCGTAAGTAGTAGCCTGACGCCAAACAGTTTCTGTTTGTGGTTCTACACCAGATTGCGCATCAAGTACTGCTACAGCGCCATCAAGTACGCGTAAAGAACGTTCTACTTCTACTGTGAAATCTACGTGTCCTGGAGTATCAATGATGTTTACACGATGACCTTTCCATTGTGCTGTAGTTGCAGCAGAAGTAATTGTGATACCACGCTCTTGCTCTTGCTCCATCCAGTCCATCTGAGATGCACCTTCGTGAGTTTCACCGATTTTATGAATACGTCCTGTGTAGTACAGAATACGCTCAGTTGCTGTTGTTTTACCAGCATCGATGTGAGCCATGATACCAATATTACGAGTGTTTTCTAAAGAGAACTCTCTTGCCATTTGGTGTCTTGCTCCTTCCATATATGGATTGGATTTTTTTATTTTAAGTAGCAAAAAAGCCACTTTATATTGTTACACATGTCAGTATGTCCAGTACTCTCATTATGTAAAACGAGCGCCCGATGAAAGGGAGAGGCATTCTCCCTCTCCACACTTCCATAAGCGACAAATAAAGCGGTTTATGCTTACATTTATTTTACGTTGAATCCTACCAACGGTAATGAGCAAATGCTTTGTTAGCTTCTGCCATTTTATGAGTGTCTTCACGTTTCTTAACAGATGCACCAGCGTTGTTAGCTGCATCTAAGATTTCGTTAGCAAGACGCTCTTCCATAGTTTTTTCACCACGAAGACGAGCGTAGTTTACTAACCAACGAAGACCTAAAGTTGTACGGCGTTCTGGACGAACCTCAACTGGAACTTGGTAGTTAGCACCACCAACACGACGAGCGCGTACTTCAAGAACAGGCATGATGTTCTTAAGAGCTTGCTCGAATACTTCCATTGGCTCTTTACCAGTACGTTCGTTTACGATATCGAACGCATTATAAAGAATTGTTTGAGATTTACCTTTTTTACCGTCAACCATCATTTTGTTGATAAGGCGTGTTACTAGCTTCGAATTGTACATTGGATCTGGTAACACGTCACGTTTCGCAACAGGTCCTTTACGAGGCATATTGAGTTCCTCCTTTCATTTTAAAGTTATTATTTTTTAGCAGGTTTTGGTCTCTTAGTACCATATTTAGAACGTCCTTGCATACGTTTGTCAACACCAGCTGTGTCAAGCGCACCACGAACGATGTGGTAACGTACCCCCGGTAAATCCTTTACACGACCACCGCGAATTAATACTACGCTATGCTCTTGTAGGTTATGACCGATACCTGGGATGTAAGCTGTAACCTCGATACCGTTTGTTAAACGTACACGAGCGTATTTACGTAACGCTGAGTTAGGTTTCTTTGGAGTCATTGTACCAACACGAGTACATACACCACGTTTTTGAGGTGCAGAGATATCAGTTGATTTTTTCTTTAAAGAGTTAAAACCTTTGTTTAACGCAGGTGATTTAGATTTCCATACTTTATCAGTACGACCATTTCTCACTAATTGGTTAATAGTAGGCATTTGATTATCCTCCCTTCGCATGTTTGTATGACCACATATCCAGGTGGTTCATTATTAGTTGAAAACAAAGTTTTTGCAAGGAAGAGCAAATGCTCTCTCCTCACAAAAACAGTTTTAACTTATTATTCCTATTGCTGAAGCTCCCACTTGAATCCCCGAAGCTTTACCAAGCTTACGAACTGATTCAACTTTTGTTATGGGCACGTTATATTGCATTGCAACACGAATGATAGCATGGGTTAACCGCATGTCAGCATCCTCTGCGATGACAACTTCTTTAACTGTACCATTTTTGATTGCCTCCAATGTGCGTTTATGACCAACGACTACATTTTCAGCAGTTGATACTTTTTGATAAGACATATAAATATCCTCCAAAGCATCGTTCAGGAGCAACCTTGATTATAGTAACATTTTGACTCATACAATGTCAACTAAGATTAATTGTTTTTATACAAAATTTATGCCGGAAAATTTTACTGTTCCACATAAACCTCATCGTTTTCTACATTCATGTCATCTTGTGTTGTTTTTACAAGATCCACTTTGCGATAACGATTCATACCTGTTCCAGCAGGAACAAGTTTACCGATAATAACATTTTCTTTTAATCCTAGAAGTTCATCGCGTTTACCCTTAATTGCTGCATCAGTTAAGACACGAGTTGTTTCTTGGAACGATGCTGCAGATAAGAATGAATCTGTTTCAAGTGAAGCTTTTGTAATACCAAGTAGAACAGGTCTAGCTGTTGCTGGTTGCTTACCTTGCAGTAAGACCTTAGCATTCGCATCAGTGAACTGATGGATATCTAGTAATGTTCCTGGTAATACATCTGTTTCACCTGCATCACTTACACGAACTTTACGTAACATTTGACGTACCATTACTTCTACGTGTTTGTCACCAATTTCTACCCCTTGCATACGGTATACTTTTTGAACTTCACGTAATAAGTATTCTTGAACCGCCGTAATGTCCGTTACTTTTAGTAATTCTTTCGGATCAATAGAACCTTCTGTTAACTCTTTACCGTGGCTAATTGGCTGTCCTGGAGTTACTTTCAGACGAGCACCGTAAGGAATAGCATACGTACGAGCTTCAACTTCACCCTGTACAACTACTTCTTGGCGATCTTTAACGTCGTTGATCGCTGCGATAACACCGTCGATTTCACTGATAACTGCCTGACCTTTCGGATTACGAGCTTCGAAGATCTCTTGGATACGAGGTAAACCTTGAGTGATATCATCTCCGGCAACCCCACCTGTATGGAATGTACGCATCGTTAACTGTGTACCTGGCTCACCGATAGATTGAGCTGCGATAATACCTACCGCTTCTCCTACTTCTACGTCTGTTCCAGTTGCTAAGTTACGACCGTAACACTTCTTACATACACCGTGGCGAGTGTTACACGTAAACGCTGAACGAATGTTTACAGTTTCAACACCCGAATTTTCAACGATATGAGCGATATCTTCAGTAATTAATTGATTTTCAGCAACTAATACTTCACCTGTTTCAGGATGTTTTACAGTTTTTCTTGCAAAACGTCCAACAAGACGATCATATAATGACTCGATAACTTCATTACCCTCTTTAATCGCACCGATTAATAAACCGCGATCTGTTCCACAATCATCTTCACGAACGATTACATCTTGTGCAACGTCAACAAGACGACGTGTTAAGTAACCAGAATCGGCAGTTTTAAGTGCTGTATCAGCAAGACCTTTACGCGCACCGTGCGTAGAGATGAAGTACTCAAGTACTGTTAAACCTTCACGGAAACTCGATTTGATTGGAAGTTCGATGATACGACCAGATGGATTGGCCATAAGACCACGCATACCAGCAAGCTGAGTAAAGTTAGATGCGTTACCACGGGCACCTGAGTCACTCATCATGAAGATTGGGTTGCGTTTATTCAAGGATTTCATCAGTTTTCCTTGGATAACATCTTTTGCATTACTCCAAATAGAGATAACGCGATCGTAACGTTCTTCTTCCGTGATTAAACCGCGACGGAATTGTTTAATTACATTATCTACTTTTGCTTGTGCTTCGTGGAGAATTTCATCTTTTTCGCCTAATACAAGAATGTCAGATACCCCAACTGTAATACCAGCTTTTGTAGAGTACTTGAATCCTAAGTTTTTCATACGGTCAAGCATGCGAGACGTTTCTGTAATTTGGAAACGTTTGAATACTTCCGCAATGATGTTACCAAGGATTTTCTTGCTAAATGGCGCCACTTCTTCGCGACTAGCAATAATTTCTTTAATGTTCGCACCTTTTTCAACGAAATATTTCGCTGGTGTTTCTTTTTCAAGGTTTGAATTTGTTGGTTCATTAATATAAGGGAACGACTCTGGTAAGATTTCGTTAAATATTAATTTACCAACTGTTGTTAATAGAAGCATACTCTTTTGCTCTTCAGTAAATGTTGCGTTGTTTACTGCACTTGCAGCTACTGCAACACGTGTATGAAGATGAACATATCCATTTTGATATGCAAGCAATGCTTCGTTTGCATCTTTGAAGACCATACCTTCACCGATTGCACCTTCACGCTCAAGTGTTAAGTAATAGTTACCTAATACCATATCCTGAGATGGAGTAACAACTGGTTTACCGTCTTTCGGGTTCAAGATGTTTTGTGCCGCTAACATAAGAAGACGAGCTTCAGCTTGAGCTTCTGATGATAAAGGTACGTGAACGGCCATTTGGTCACCGTCAAAGTCCGCGTTGTATGCAGTACATACAAGTGGGTGAAGACGGATTGCGCGACCTTCTACTAATGTAGGTTCAAACGCCTGGATACCAAGACGGTGAAGTGTTGGTGCGCGGTTTAGAAGTACTGGATGTTCTTTAATCACAGACTCTAAAACGTCCCAAACTTCAGGTTGTACACGCTCGATTTTACGTTTCGCACTCTTAATGTTATGTGCTAATCCTTTTTCAACTAACTCTTTCATTACGAAAGGTTTGAACAGTTCAAGCGCCATTTCTTTTGGTAATCCACATTGATACATCTTTAAGTTCGGTCCTACAACGATTACAGAACGACCAGAGTAGTCAACACGTTTACCTAATAAGTTTTGACGGAAACGTCCTTGTTTACCTTTAAGCATGTGAGATAGTGATTTTAATGGACGGTTACCTGGTCCAGTAACTGGACGGCCACGACGACCATTATCGATTAATGCGTCTACAGCTTCTTGTAACATACGTTTTTCGTTTTGAACGATGATGCTTGGTGCACCTAAGTCCAATAGACGTTTTAAACGATTGTTACGGTTAATTACACGACGGTATAAGTCGTTTAAGTCAGAAGTAGCAAAACGTCCACCGTCTAACTGTACCATTGGGCGTAGTTCTGGTGGAATTACTGGTAGAACATCTAAGATCATCCAAGACGGTTCATTTCCAGAGTTACGGAATGCTTCTAATACTTCTAGACGTTTAATAGCACGAGTACGGCGTTGTCCTTGTGCTGTTTTTAATTCTTCTTTTAAGAAGTCTACTTCTTTATCTAAATCGATGTCTTGTAGTAGCTTTTTAATTGCTTCTGCACCCATAGCAGCTTGGAATGTGCTACCATATCGATCACGATATGCACGGTATTCTTTTTCAGAAAGTAATTGCTTCTTATCAAGTGGTGTATCTCCACTTTCTGTTACAACATAAGAAGCGAAATAAATTACTTCTTCAAGCGCGCGAGGGGACATGTCTAAGACAAGTCCCATGCGGCTCGGGATACCTTTGAAATACCAAATATGAGATACAGGAGCAGCTAATTCAATATGACCCATACGTTCACGACGTACTTTTGCACGCGTTACTTCAACGCCACATCGATCACAAACTACACCTTTATAACGTACACGTTTGTATTTTCCGCAATGACATTCCCAGTCCTTTTGTGGTCCGAAAATACGCTCACAGAACAAGCCATCTTTTTCAGGCTTTAACGTACGATAGTTAATAGTTTCTGGTTTCTTAACTTCACCGTATGACCAAGAACGAATCTTGTCAGGTGAAGCAAGTCCAATCTTCATATATTCAAAGTTATTTACATCTATCAAGGGGCCTACCTCCCTTTTAGTCTACAGGTTATCCCAATTATTCCTTAGTTGTCTCAACTTCGACATTCAATTTATCTGCTGATTGATGATCATCGTCATCTTCTGTATCACGCATTTCAATTTCTGTATCGTCGCTAGACATCATTTTAACGTCCATACCTAAACTTTGCAGCTCTTTAATCAATACTTTGAATGATTCAGGAACGCCTGGTTCTGGAACATTTTCGCCTTTAACAATTGCTTCATAAGTCTTAACACGTCCAACAACATCATCAGACTTCACTGTTAAGATTTCTTGAAGAGTATAAGCAGCACCGTAAGCTTCAAGTGCCCAAACCTCCATCTCACCGAAACGCTGTCCACCGAACTGAGCTTTACCTCCAAGAGGTTGCTGCGTTACAAGTGAGTATGGTCCAGTAGAACGAGCATGAAGTTTATCGTCAACCATGTGCGCAAGTTTGATCATATACATGACACCAACAGATACGCGGTTATCGAATGGTTCACCAGTACGTCCGTCATACAGGATTGTTTTCGCGTCATTTGCCATACCAGCTTCTTCAATTGTGCCCCAAACATCTTCCTCACGAGCACCATCGAATACTGGTGTTGCAATGTGAATGCCAAGGTATCTTGCTGCCATACCAAGATGAAGCTCTAATACCTGACCGATATTCATACGAGATGGTACCCCTAATGGGTTTAACATGATATCGATTGGCGTACCGTCTGGTAAGTAAGGCATATCTTCTTCTGGTAAAATACGAGAAATAACACCTTTGTTACCGTGACGTCCGGCCATCTTGTCACCTTCAGAAATTTTACGTTTTTGAACGATATATGCACGTACAAGTTGATTCACGCCTGGTGGCAATTCATCGCCATCTTCACGGTTGAATACTTTTACGTCTAAGATAATACCGCCACCACCGTGTGGTACACGTAGTGATGTATCACGTACTTCACGCGCTTTTTCTCCAAAGATAGCATGTAATAGACGTTCTTCAGCTGTTAATTCTGTTACACCTTTAGGTGTTACTTTACCAACAAGTAAATCTCCATCTTTTACTTCAGCACCAACGCGAATGATACCGCGCTCGTCAAGGTTACGTAATGCGTCTTCCCCAACGTTTGGAATGTCACGTGTAATTTCTTCTGGTCCAAGCTTCGTATCACGAGCTTCTGATTCATATTCTTCAATATGAATAGAAGTGTACACATCATCTTTTACAAGGCGCTCACTCATGATGATCGCATCCTCGTAGTTATAACCGTCCCAAGTCATGAAGCCAACAAGCACGTTACGTCCAAGTGCTAGTTCACCTAATTCCATAGAAGGACCATCCGCAAGGATTTCACCTTTTACAACTTCATTTCCAACACTTACGATTGGACGTTGGTTGTAACAAGTTCCTTGGTTAGAACGAATGAATTTTTGCATTTTGTAGCGATCTAAGTCGCCTTTTACTGTTTGACCGTCAACTTCTACATAGCGACGTACCCAAACTTCACGTGCTTCTACGCGCTCAACAACACCAGGATGTTTACAGATTACTGCAGCACCTGAGTCTTTTGCTGATACGTACTCCATACCTGTACCTACAATCGGAGATTCCGGATTCATTAACGGAACCGCCTGACGTTGCATGTTCGCTCCCATAAGTGCGCGGTTAGAGTCATCGTTTTCTAAGAACGGAATACAAGCTGTCGCTGCCGACACTACTTGTTTTGGAGATACATCCATGTAGTCGATGCGTTCTCTATTTGTGACAATGTTTTCACCACGGAAACGAGCTACGATATCTTCACTTAGGAATTCACCTTCGTCAGATAATTTCATATTCGCTTGGGCTACAACATAATTATCTTCTTCATCTGCTGTTAAGTAATCAACATGCCCTGTTACAAGACCAGTTTCTGGGTCAACACGACGGTATGGTGTTTCAATGAAACCAAACTCATTTACTTTCGCGAACGAAGATAATGAGTTAATCAAACCGATGTTTGGTCCCTCTGGTGTTTCAATCGGACACATACGACCGTAGTGAGAGTAATGAACGTCACGCACTTCAAAGCCTGCGCGCTCACGCGTTAAACCACCAGGTCCTAATGCAGATAGTCTTCGTTTGTGAGTTAACTCTGCTAATGGGTTTGTTTGGTCCATAAACTGAGATAACTGAGAACTTCCGAAGAACTCTTTAATAGATGCAATAACAGGACGAATATTAATTAGTGCCTGTGGTGTAATCGCATTTGTATCTTGGATCGACATTCTCTCACGAACAACACGTTCCATACGAGAAAGACCGATACGGAATTGATTTTGTAATAGTTCTCCAACAGAACGCAGACGACGGTTTCCTAAATGGTCAATATCATCTGTATCCCCTACTTTGTATAGTAGGTTGAAGAAGTAACTGATAGAAGCAAGGATATCACCTGGTGTGATGTGTTTCACATCACGAGTAATGTTTGCATTACCAATTACATTAATTACGCGTTCGCCTTCCGACTCAGGAGCATAAATCTTAATAGATTGCAGCTCAACATCGCCTTCTACCACTCCACCCATTGGTTTCGCTGTTTTGAATCCAATGTTTTTCTCTAAGTAAGGTAAAATGCGATCAAGTGTACGACGATCTAAGATTGTTCCTTCTGCCGCTAAAATTTCACCAGTTTCTGGATCCACTAATGTTTCAGCTAAACGTTGATTAAACAATCTGTTTTTAATGTGTAACTTCTTGTTGATCTTATAGCGACCTACATTTGCTAAATCGTAGCGCTTTGGATCGAAGAAACGAGACACAAGTAAGCTCTTAGCGTTTTCTACTGTTGGTGGTTCACCAGGACGTAGACGCTCATAAATTTCAAGCAATGCTTTTTCTGTGCTATCTGTGTTGTCTTTTTCTAATGTGTTGCTTAAGTATTCGTTATCACCTAAAAGCTCGGTGATTTCTTGATCAGAGCCAAACCCTAATGCGCGTAACAAAACAGTTACAGGAAGTTTACGCGTACGGTCAATACGCACATATACAACATCCTTAGCATCTGTCTCATACTCTAACCAAGCTCCGCGGTTTGGAATTACAGTAGCAGTAAAACCACGTTTTCCGTTTTTATCCACTTTGCCACTATAGTATACGCTTGGAGAGCGAACTAACTGGGAAACGATAACACGTTCTGCACCGTTAATTACGAATGTTCCAGTCTCTGTCATGAGTGGGAAATCTCCCATGAACACATCTTGTTCTTTTACTTCACCAGTTTCCTTGTTGATTAGACGCACTTTTACACGAAGTGGTGCTGCATACGTCACATCACGCTCTTTGCATTCGTCTACAGAGTATTTAGGTTCACCTAAGCTGTAGTCGATAAATTCAAGCGATAGATTTCCCGTAAAGTCTTCAATCGGAGAAATGTCTTGGAACATTTCTCGCAAACCCTCATCAAGAAACCACTGATAAGAAGAGGTTTGAATTTCGATAAGATTTGGTAACTCTAATACTTCACTAATACGGGCATAACTTCTTCGTTGGCGGTGGCGTCCGTATTGAACTAGTTGACCTGTCAACTGCTTCACCCCTCAAATCATGAGTATTATAAATGCACAAAAAAATTTGTGCAAAATCACAAATAAATACAACTACTGCTATTAGCGTAGTCTCTTTCTCTTAAAGATAAATACGTTGAGTCTTTCTACCTGCTCAAAAAAGAAAAATGGCTTCTATAAGAAAACCATCATTCTGTTTCATAATCTGCTGATTTTACTATCTTTTCCAAGAGAAACAAAAATATACATCTTTCTCAACGCAGAAAATCATATATTGGCATTGTATAATGTTAACATAGCCAAAAATAACCGTCAACGTTTTTTTGATTTTATGATATAATATCCTTTTTTCTTTTCTACAACCTCAACTTCAGAAAATACTTCTTCTAGTTTTTTTAGCGCAGACGGTGCACCTTGTTTCTTTTGAATAACAATCCAAAGCTCTCCATCTGGAACTAAATACTCCACAGCTTTTTCTAAAATCTCATGTACGATATCTTTACCCGCACGAATTGGAGGGTTAGATAGAATAGCAGCATACTTACCATCTACATTTTCATAGACGCTACTTTGAAAAATACGTATATTCTCGATTTTGTTATTAGCGGCGTTTTCTTTCGCAAGCCCAAGTGCCCTCTCGTTCACATCCACCATGTGAACTTCACGACCTTGAAACTCTTTCGCTAACGACAAACCAATAGGACCGTATCCGCAACCTACGTCTAATATATCACCTTTAATATCTGGCATTTGAAACGCTTCAATTAAAAGACGGGAACCAAAGTCCACTTCGTTTTTCGAGAACACCCCATGGTCAGATAAGAAAGTGAATCGAGATCCACGAAGGGCAAACTCCCATCGCTTACGATCACTTTTACTAGAAGGGTCGTTAGAAAAATAATGGTCTGCCATATGGCCACCTCTTTTCTTTACAGTTAAAAAAAAAGCTCGCATGAGAGCGAGCTTTTTTAAAGCATCAAAAGTTAATTACTTAACTTCTACAGCAGCGCCAACTTCTTCAAGTTTAGCTTTGATTTCTTCAGCTTCTTCTTTAGCAGCAGCTTCTTTGATTACTTTTGGAGTGTTGTCAACTAATTCTTTAGCTTCTTTTAAGCCAAGACCAGTGATTTCACGAACAACTTTGATAACTTTGATTTTTTGTGCACCAGCGCTAGTTAGTTCCACATCAAATTCAGTTTTCTCAGCAGCAGCTTCTCCAGCGCCACCAGCAACAGCTACAGGAGCAGCAGCAGTTACGCCGAATTCTTCCTCGATAGCTTTTACTAAGTCGTTAAGTTCTAATACAGTCATAGATTTAACTGCTTCAATGATTTGTTCTTTAGTCATTGTAAATATCCTCCCTTAAATAGGTTTGTATTGTTTTATCGATAATACGTAATTATCTTTTAAAAAATTAAGCGCCTTGCTCTTCCTTTTGGTCTGCAACTGCTTTAGTAGCAAGTGCAAGGTTACGGATTGGAGCTTGAAGAACGCTAAGAAGCATAGAAAGTAAGCCTTCACGTGATGGAAGAGTAGCGATTGCTTTAACCTCATCAAGTGTTACAAGTTTACCTTCGATTACGCCCGCTTTAATTTCTAAAGCTTCATGATCTTTAGCGAAGTCATTTAATACTTTCGCAGGAGCAACTACATCCTCGTTACTGAACGCGATTGCGTTTGGTCCTGTTAAGAATTCATTTAACTCAGCCATTTCAGCAGATTCTGCAGCACGACGAGTTAGAGAGTTTTTGTAAACTTTGAACTCAACGCCAGCTTCACGTAATTGCTTACGTAATTCTGTTGCTTCAGAAACTGTTAAACCACGGTAGTCAACAACGATTGTAGATTTACTAGCGCGAAGTTTGTCCGCGATTTCAGTTACAACTTGTTGTTTAGTTTCGATTACTTTGCTCATGTTATTACACCTCCTGTAGATTATATAGAAGATGTACCGAAAGTGCACTAAAAACCTCCATGCCCAACTTGTAGACATGGAGGCATATAGTCACAGAAAAAAGATTCCGCTTCGTATATTAACACCTAGGTAGGAAATTAAGTCTATTGACACCTACTGTCTACGGTACACTAATTAAATTCACAACATAAATGATTATATTAAAACTTCTTTATGAAGTCAACTTCCAAAATTTACGCTAATGTAGAAACGTCTACACGTACGCCAGGTCCCATTGTAGAAGCAACTGTTACATTCTTCATGTAAGTACCTTTTGCAGCAGCTGGCTTAACTTTTTGTAAAGTGTCAGCAATTGTTTTGAAGTTTTCTACTAATTTAGCATCTTCGAAAGATACTTTACCGATTGGAACGTGGATGTTACCAGCTTTATCAACGCGGTATTCAACTTTACCAGCTTTGATTTCGTTAACAGCTTTAGTTACATCGAAAGTAACTGTTCCAGTTTTAGGGTTTGGCATTAAACCTTTAGGTCCTAATACGCGACCAAGTTTACCAACTTCACCCATCATGTCAGGAGTTGCTACTACTACATCGAAATCGAACCAACCTTGTTGGATTTTACCGATGTAATCAGTATCGCCTACGAAGTCAGCTCCAGCAGCTTCAGCTTCTTTAGCTTTTTCACCTTTAGCAAATACTAATACACGTTGTACTTTACCAGTACCGTGTGGAAGAACAACTGCACCACGGATTTGTTGGTCAGCTTTCTTAGGGTCAACACCTAAACGGAATGCAGCTTCTACAGTTGCATCAAATTTAGCTGTGTTTGTTTTCTTTACTAATTCTACTGCTTCTGTTGCAGAGTAAGCAGCTGCACGATCAACAAGCTTTGCAGCTTCTACGTACTTTTTACCTCTTTTAGCCATTTTTATTTCCTCCTCGAATGTGGTTTTAGCGGAATAACCTCCCACGTTTACGCCTGTTTTCAGGTATAACCTGAGGATGAGCGCCATCCATTTATTTAAAAACGATAATCATTTACGATAATAAAGGTTGCGAATTGGAATTCCAGACCCGCAACCTTTTTTAAAAACAAATCGAATTAGTCTTCGATAACGATGCCCATACTGCGTGCAGTACCTTCAACCATACGCATTGCAGCTTCTACGCTAGCAGCGTTTAGGTCAGGCATTTTAGTTTCAGCGATTTCGCGTACTTTATCACGCTTAACAGTTGCCACTTTATTACGGTTTGGTTCACCAGAACCAGACTCAATACCAGCTACTTTCTTAAGAAGAACAGCAGCAGGAGGAGTTTTAGTAATGAAAGTGAATGAACGGTCCTCAAATACCGTAATTTCAACAGGGATGATAAGACCAGCTTGATCTGCTGTACGAGCGTTAAACTCTTTACAGAAGCCCATGATGTTAACACCTGCTTGTCCTAATGCTGGACCAACTGGTGGAGCTGGGTTAGCTTTACCTGCAGGAATTTGAAGCTTTACCATTTTAATTACCTTTTTAGCCACGAGACACACCTCCTTAAGTCCGTGATGTGGTCAATTGGACAGTGATTTGCCCTCCCACGTCATATTTTATCTGTAAGGATAAAATCTTTCAAAAAACGTCTCCGATAACGAAGACGTACTGACTTAAAAGATATTATCACTTTTTACAATTCATTTCAAGTTTCATTTTATAATTTTTCAATTTGATGGAAGTCAAGTTCAACTGGAGTCTCGCGACCAAACATATCCACAAGCACGCTAACCTTTTTCTTCTCCACATCAATTTCTTCAATAGCACCTGTATAATCTGCGAATGGCCCCTCATTTACACGTACTGTCTCATGAAGTTCAAAGTCGAAATCAACCACTTCGTTGTCCATTCCCATATGTTTCATAATGGTAACAACTTCCTCTTCTAATAGAGGTGATGGTTTAGATCCAGAACCAGAAGAACCAACGAACCCAGTTACACCCGGCGTGTTACGTACAACATACCAAGAGTCATCAGTCATGATTAATTCTACTAATACATAACCTGGGAACACTTTTCTTTTCATTAATTTTTCTTTTCCGTTTTTCATTTCTACTTCTACTTCTTCCGGGACAACAACACGGAAAATTTTATCTTGCATACCCATTGATTCTACACGTTTCTCTAGGTTTGCTTTTACTTTATTTTCATATCCAGAATAAGTATGGACAACATACCAACTTTTTTCCATTCATTTAGGACGAGCGTCCTTCCCTCCCTGACGTACATTTTTTTGCGCAAATGAAAAAACCCGTTCACCGGGCTTTTACACAGTTCTTATAAATAACATTATATCATGGATAAGTGCTTCTTATTCAAGAATTAACCAAGAATTAACCGAATTAAAGAAGAAATGCCCATATCAACTACTGCGAAGAAAATCGCAAAGAACACAACTGTAGCAACAACAGTCGCTGTTGAGCGGAGTAATTCATCTTTTTTAGGCCAACTTACTTTTTTCATTTCGCGACCTACATCGCCGAAAAAGTTCGTTAAACGCATCTGCGGGACCTCCAGTGTATTATTTCAATTATTTATTTTGTTTCCTTGTGAACTGTATGCTGATTGCATGTTTTACAAAACTTTTTTATTTCAAGTCGCTCTATTGAGCTCGTATCTTTCATAGTAGAGTAGTTTCGATTTTTACACTCTTCACATGAGAGTACAACTTTTTTCCTCATTAGTTACACCAACCTTGTAACATTATGTCCCTAAAAATGTATCATACAATAAAAGACAATGTCAATGACATGCATTTTGTACTCTCTACAAAAGAAAACAGGTGATTTATTTTACACCTGCAGCACTTGTTACTTCTTATGAATTTAAAGTTGTACTTTCTCTCATTTCCATATATCGTTCCAATTTCCTCTTTACTCTTTGTAAAGCGTTATCAATAGATTTCACATGCCTGTTTAACTGTTCTGAAATCTCTTGATAAGAACGACCATCTAAATATAAAGAAAGCACTTTTCTTTCTAAATCGCTTAATAATTCAGATATTTTTGATTCTATGTCTGTATATTCTTCCTGGCTAATGATCATCTCTTCAGGATCAGTCACCTTCGCTTCAGAAATAACATCCAATAACGTTCGATCAGATTCCTCATCGTAAATCGGCTTATCTAAAGACACATACGAATTTAAAGGAATATGTTTTTGTCTTGTTGCCGTTTTAATAGCGGTAATAATTTGTCGAGTGATACATAGTTCAGCAAATGCTTTGAATGAAGACAGCTTGTCCTCTTTATAATCACGAATTGCTTTAAACAACCCTATCATACCTTCTTGAACAATGTCTTCTCGATCGGCACCCACTAAAAAGTAAGATCTTGATTTCGCACGAACAAAGTTCTTATACTTGTGAATTAAATATTCTAGAGCGTCAGTATTACCTTTTCGAACTAACTCAACGATTGCCTCATCCTCTAAATCACGAAATGTAACGTCGCCTATACTTACGAAGCCTGCTTCCACCTTGATCCCTCCGACCGCTATTTATTTAGCAATATTATACAGTAAAAAGATAAAGAGCGTCAATGCTTCAACGCTCTCCTCTTCTTAATTTTTCTAATTTTTCTGTAATATCCTTACTAAATATCTTTCGCATGGCGGGCTGCTGTTCTTTCGTGTCTTTTGTACGCCTTCTTACTTGTTGTTCCATCGCTTGTACTTCCAACTCTAATTCACGCGCAGATTTTCGAAGGGCACCTTGCCCAAATATAACCCATTGTTCTGTATAATCAGAAGTCGCAACATATATTTGTGTATTTATATTTCTAAGCTCTATCGCAAGTTGCTCTATCTTTTCGTCTGCAGTTTGATTCTTTCGTGTGAATATTACTTCTACACGAGATTGTTTCATCTTTTTCTCAATACCATGGACTGTATAGGCATCAAAGACTATCATCACTTTTGTGCCTGTATAACCTTGATAATCCGCCATCTTATCAATAAGCGCATCTCTTGATGATTGTAAATCTACATCCCGCAGTTTCTTCAAATCTCCCCAAGCTCCGATAATGTTGTAGCCGTCAACGATTAAAATATCGTTCATTTTTTATTTACCAATTTCGTGACGTTTACGATATACCTCATACATTAACAAACTTGCGGCTACTGAAGCATTTAAGGATGTAACTTTACCAACCATCGGTAGAGTGATTAAGAAATCACACTTTTCACCAATAATACGACTCATACCTTTTCCTTCACTACCAATTACTAATCCAATCGGCATTGTACCATCTAAATTACGGTAATCCGTTTTCCCTTTGGCATCTGTACCAGCAATCCAAAGTCCACGCTCTTTTAATTCATCAATTGTACGAGATAAGTTTGTTACGCGCGCAACAGGAATGTATTCAATCGCTCCTGTTGATGCTTTCGCAACTGATGCGGTAAGTCCCACAGCTCTTCTCTTCGGAATAATAATTCCATGAGCTCCTGTTGCATCAGCAGTACGCATAATAGAACCTAGGTTATGCGGATCTTCAATCTCATCTAAAATCAAGAAGAACGGATCTTCATTACGTTTTTCTGCCACTTTGAATAAATCTTCTAACTCTGCATACTGATATGCAGCTACTTGAGCAATTACACCTTGATGATTACCCTCAACTAATTGATCTAACTTTTTCTTTGGTGCATGTTGTAAAATAATCTTATTTTCTTTCGCTAACGCTAGTACAATTTGTACTTGTCCTTTGGCAGCACCTTCTGCGATCCAAATTTTATTAATATCTCTCCCTGATCTTAACGCTTCAATTACAGGGTTACGTCCGATAATATATTCACTAGTCATGATGATGTGCCCCCTTCCTTTTCTTCTAAAACTGCAATTGCCTTATATACAATTTCGTCTAATCTTTCACGATTATTTAATAAATGATGATAACCAATTAGTGCTTCAAAGGCTGTACTATGTCGATATGTTTGTACATCCGTATTTTTCGGAACTGTACCTGAATTTGCATTACGCCCTCTTCTTAATACCGCCTCTTCTTCCTCTGTCAAAAATGCCGTCTCTAATAAATGATAAACAACTTTCGCCTGTGCTTTTGCTGAAACAAAGCTCGTCCCTAAGCGATGTAATTGATTAGGGCGAACTTTTCCTTTTTGAAGGAGGTGATAGCGGATATATTGTTCATATACCGCATCACCCATATACGCTAACGCCAAGCTGTTTAATTGCTTTGCATCAATCATCCTTATCCTCTTTTCCATCTTGTACCTTGAGCGGTATCTTCTAAAATAATATTACGTTCTTTTAAATCGTCACGAATTTGATCAGACAATGCGAAATCGCGATTTTTACGAGCTTCAATGCGCTTTTGGATAAGCTCTTCAATTTCTTCATCCAGTAATTCTTCTTTTGATAATTCTAATCCTAAAATATCAAATAACGTTTCCAGTTGTTTTACGTATGCTTCAATCACAACTTTAGATGTATGCTCTTCAAGTAAATATTGATTTGCATGATTTGCTACGTTGTATAATTCGGTAATTGCATTTGCAGTGTTAAAGTCATCATTCATTGCCTCTTCAAATGCAGTCTGGAATTTCTCTATTTCAGCTAACCATTTCTCATTATGGTCCGTTAAATCCGTACTACTCTCCATACGATGCTTTAAGTTTCCATAAGCTGTTTTAATTCTTTCCAGTCCATTATTCGTACTTTGTAATAACTCTTCACTAAAGTTAATCGGGTGACGATAGTGTACTGATAACATAAAGAATCTAATTAACTGCGGGTCGTATTGCTTAATAATATCGTGAACTAAAATAAAGTTACCCAGCGATTTAGACATCTTCTCATTGTTAATATTAATATATCCATTATGCATCCAGTAACGTGCAAACGTTTTTCCAGTCAATGCCTCTGACTGCGCAATTTCATTTTCATGATGCGGGAACGCCAAGTCTTGCCCACCAGCATGAATGTCAATTGTATCCCCTAAATACTTACGCGCCATTGCTGAGCATTCAATATGCCATCCTGGACGTCCTTGCCCCCAAGGGCTTTCCCAGAAGATTTCTCCTTCTTTCGCAGCTTTCCATAAAGCAAAATCAAGAGGGTCTTGTTTCTTTTCCCCTACCTCAATACGAGCACCGTGACGTAAATCTGCGATTGGTTGATGTGATAATTTACCGTAACCTTCGAATTCCTTCGTCTTAAAGTACACATCACCCTCTGATTCATATGCATACCCTTTATTCACAAGTTCTTGAATAAATTCAATAATGATATCCATATTTTCTGTTACACGAGGATGAACTGTTGCGTGTTTGCAACCTAGTGCTGTTACATCTTCAAAGTACGCTTCAACAAAACGATCAGCAATCGTTGGTACATCTTCACCTAATTCATTTGCCGCTTTAATTAATTTATCATCTACGTCCGTAAAGTTAGATACATATTGCACATCGTATCCTTTGTATTCTAAATAACGACGCACTGTATCGAATACCATAGGAGGTCTTGCATTCCCAATATGAATGTAGTTATAAACTGTAGGTCCGCATACATACATCTTTACCTTATTTTCTTCTAATGGAACAAACTCTTCTTTTTGACGTGTTAACGTATTATAAATGTGAATAGTCATTTTTATCCTTCCTTTCTACCTTTAATTCCAATTGTTTCTTCAATTTATCAAGTTCTACTTCCATAGCCTTTAATTTATCAAAAATCGGATCTGGAAGGTCAGAGTGATTTAATTCTTGACCAATCTTTACTCCATTTTGAATAACGACACGGCCAGGTATACCTACAACTGTAGAATGTGCAGGAACTTCTTTTAATACGACAGACCCTGCTCCGATTTTAGAATTCTCTCCCACAGTAATAGACCCAAGAACTTTAGCACCTGTCGCAATTAATACATTATCCTGAATTGTTGGGTGCCTCTTCCCTTTTTCTTTTCCTGTACCACCTAATGTAACCCCTTGATAAATCGTTACATTATCACCAATTTCACAAGTTTCTCCAATTACAACTCCCATTCCATGATCTATAAAAAAGCGTCGACCAATAGTTGCTCCTGGATGGATCTCAATGCCAGTAAAAAAGCGGCTCACTTGTGAAACAAAACGTGCAAGAAAGAAAAAATTTCTTTTATAAAAAGCATGTGCAATTCGATGGGCCCAAACTGCATGTAATCCAGAGTAAGTTAAAATGACTTCGAAATAACCTCTTGCCGCTGGATCCTGTTCAAAAACGACTTCAATATCTTCCCGAAGCCTCTTAAACATCGGTGTTCCCTCCCCTTTATGGGCTGCTTTTTTGTCGAACGAACTAACTCCCCTAACTCATCACTTCTCCCCTAATTCTTTATATAAGGAGATAAATTCTATATTCATACCTATTTACACGGTATAAAAAAAAGGCGTCTCTGTCATATTGACAGAGACGCCTTTTAAGCGCGGTTCCACTCTGTTTAGGCTTAAAAAAGCCTCAAACTCATCCATGATAACGGTGTACACCGCTCCTGCTTACTTTGCGGCCTAAGACATCCCACGAAGCAATTCGCTGTTCAGCAGAAGACTCGAAGGGGCATTTCAAAAATCCGCTTATAAACCACTCCCAGCCTAAAGGTGGTTCTCTCTGTAAAAAGCCTGATTTTCTACTTCTCCTTCTCGTCGCTTTTCCTTATTAGGTTTTAGGTATACTTATTATATTTCTAAACCTAGAAAATGTTAACCAATTACTTTTTGAAGACGATTTAAAACTTTTTCTTTTCCAAGAAGTGCAATAGCATTCGGAAGCTCTGGACCATGCGTTTGTCCTGTAGTTGCAACACGGATTGGCATAAATAAATTTTTACCTTTATGTCCTGTTTCCTTTTGAACTGCTTTAATCGCTGCCTTAATTGCTGCTGGCTCCATTGCTTCTAGAGCTTCTATTTGACCAGCAAATGCACGAAGTACTTCAGGTACTTGTTCACCATTTAATACTTCTTGTCCTTCTTCTTCATAATCAACATGATCTTTAAAGAACATTTCAGAAAGCTCTACAATTTCAGCTCCAAAACTCATTTGTTCATGGTATAAAGCAATTACATCACGAATCCAAGCTTGGTCTTGTTCGCTTAAAGTTTCTCCCACACGTCCAGCTTTCACTAAATGCGGTAAGCTTAACTCTACAACCGTATCTAAATCTTGCTTTTTCATATACTGGTTGTTCATCCATTTTAGTTTTTGAGAATCAAATAATGCAGGTGATTTTGATAAACGAGCTGCATCGAACATTTTGATAAACTCATCTTTAGAGAAGATTTCTTCTTCTCCTACCGGAGACCAACCTAGTAGTGCAATAAAGTTAAAGATTGCTTCTGGAAGATACCCAAGCTCTTTATATTGCTCAATAAATTGAATAATAGATTCATCACGCTTACTTAACTTTTTACGACTTTCATTAACAATTAGAGTCATATGACCGAATTGTGGAATATCCCAGCCGAAAGCTTCATAAATCATCATTTGTTTCGGTGTATTTGAAATATGATCATCACCACGAAGTACATGTGTAATTTCCATTAGATGATCATCTACTGCTACTGCAAAGTTATAAGTTGGAATTCCATCTTTTTTCACAATAACAAAATCACCGAAATCATTTGAATGGAACGCAACTTCATCTTTTACAATATCTTTGAATGTGTAGTCACGATCAGCTGGTACACGGAAACGAATACTTGGAATACGTCCCTCAGCTTCAAATTCTTTCACTTGTTCTTCAGTTAATTCACGGTGGTTACCTGCGTAACGAGGTGTTTCACCGCGAGCGATTTGTCCTTCACGCTCTGCTTCTAGCTCTTCTTCTGTCATATAACATTTATAAGCTAGACCACGCTCTAATAAATCTTCATATAATTTTTTATAAATATCTAAACGCTCTGTTTGGCGATATGGTCCAAATTCACCACCAACATCAACACCTTCATCCCAGTCCATACCGAGCCATTTCAAGTATTTTAATTGGCTTTCTTCTCCACCAGCCACGTTACGTTTTACATCAGTATCTTCAATACGAATAATAAATTTGCCATCTAAATGACGAGCAAATAAATAATTAAATAATGCCGTACGCGCATTTCCGATATGTAAGTGTCCTGTTGGACTTGGCGCGTAGCGTACTCTCACTTGCTTTTCCATAATTGGTACACCTTCCATCCTTAATGTCAACACATTCTATAATTGTACACCAAAAAAATGTGATTATCCATCTTACGAATTAAAAACCATCATTTTTTCTGTAATAAAACAACCGCTTGAGAAGCAATCCCTTCTTCTCTACCTGTAAATCCTAATTTTTCTGTTGTTGTTGCCTTTACATTAATGTTATCGATAGACGTTTCTAACAGTTCACTAATGCGCTTACGCATGCTCTCAATATGTGGTGCCATTTTTGGTTGTTGAGCAATAATTGTACAATCTAAATTTCCTAACTCGTAACCTTGTTCACGCACAAATTCCCAAACTTTTTGTAACAATACAGCTGAATCTGCATCTTTAAAAGCTGGGTCTGTATCAGGAAAGTGCTTTCCGATATCTCCTGCTGCAATCGCACCTAAACATGCATCAGCAATCGTATGTAACAATACATCTGCATCTGAATGACCAATTAATCCTTTCTCGTGTGGAATTGTAATTCCACCGATAATCAACGGGCGCCCTTCCGCAAATTCATGTACATCAAAACCTTGTCCAATTCGAAACATCCTTACTTCCTCCTTAAGCTAAACTACTGAGCTTTATGACTCTATATTATATCGCTATCCTTATAAAGAAAAGCCCGGCTGTTGCCGAGCTTTTCTTTATTAACACATCATCAACATTATTTCTTCTGAACACGTAGGAAACTTTCAGCAATTAATAGATCTTCCGGAGTCGTCACTTTAATATTATAGTAACTCCCCTCTACTACACCTACTTGCTTCCCAACACGTTCTACGAGACTTGCATCATCTGTGCCAAGAAAACAACTTTGCTTTGCGCTTCTATGAGCTTCTAGCAAAAGAGAAACAGAGAATCCTTGTGGTGTTTGTACAGCGTTAAGTTGAGATCGCTCTACCGTTTCTACAACAACACCCTGCTCTACTTTCTTAACAGTATCTTTTACTGGCACTGCACAAATGGAAGCTCCATATTTTTCTGCTGCAATTAATACATCGCGAATCACTTTATTCGTTACGAACGGGCGCGCCCCGTCATGCACAAGAACATATTCGACACCACTCGCATACTGAAGTGCGTTATATACGCTATCTTGTCTTTCGGCTCCACCCTGAATAAATTGTACGTGCTTTTCAATCTGGTACTTCTGCATTAACTCTTCAAAATACGGGCGTTCTTCTTCGTTAATTGCCATAATAATACTTTTGCACGCTTTATCTTTTTCAAAAGCACGCAATGTGTGCACAATAATTGGTACTTCATCTATAAGTAAAAATAACTTATTTTTACCAGCACCCATTCGTTTTCCTTGGCCCGCTGCCGGAATAATTAATGTATACATATTAATAATCCTCTACTTATAATGCTTTTTCTAGCAATTTACGTTTTGCAAAAATCATACGACCAGCCGATGTTTGTAATACGCTAGTAACAAGTACGTCAAGTTGTGAACCCACATACTCTCTACCATCTTCTACTACAATCATCGTACCATCATCTAAGTATGCAACACCTTGATTTTGTTCTTTACCATCTTTCACAACATAAACACTTAATTCTTCACCAGGGAGTACGACTGGTTTAATCGCATTAGCTAAATCATTAATGTTTAACACCGTAACCCCTTGTAATTCAGAAACTTTGTTTAAATTGAAATCGTTTGTTACTACAGTTCCACCAGTGATTTTTGCCAACTTTACAAGCTTGCTATCTACTTCTTGGATATCATCGAAATCGCCTTCATAAATTTCTACCGGAATCGGCATCTCCTTTTGAATACGATTTAAAATGTCTAGCCCTCTGCGGCCACGATTACGCTTTAAAGCATCTGAAGAATCGGCAATATGCTGAAGCTCTTCTAATACGAATTGCGGAATGACAATTGTTCCTTCTAAAAACTTTGTTTGGCAAATATCTGCAATACGTCCGTCAATAATTACACTCGTATCGAGAATTTTCCAATGAGTCGTAGATTTTTCTGCTTCGACCTCTACCTCTTCATTCTCACTATTGTTTTTCTTCTTACCTCCGCGTTGGGGTAATGTAAATAATCCTAGCAATTCATTCCTCTTTTTAAATCCTACTTGGAATCCTAAATATCCAAGTAAAAGGGTGAAGAACACTTGCAACACCGTACTAATAACTGGAATTGTAAATTCACGAATTGGTATCAAAATTAAATATGCAACAATAAGACCAGAGATTAATCCTAATGTACCAAATAAAACATCTGCTACAGGCGCCTTTACAAGAGCCTCTTCAATATGCTTAATAAGTTGAACAATATAATCTACAAGCCAAAATGTTGTTAAAAATAAAATAATTGCACCAATAATTGCACGAACATACGATCCTTCCAACAAAGGAACCGCACCGATATCTAATACATTAATAATTTTTGGGATTAAGTAAATCCCTAACGCTCCCCCGATCACTAAAAAGAAGAGCTGTACAATCCGTTTTAACATCCAACCACCTCCTACTCATTATTAACCATTGTTTCGCTAATCAAAACGCCGAATGCAAAAGCGGACGTGTTTTTTTGTAAATAGTTTTATTTACCAATATATCATATCATATACCAAAAATGTTCTAGTGTCGTTATATTATAGAATCAATGTAATATTCTTAATTGTGTCTACTCATATAGAGATGCTCTTGAATTCTTTTTAGACCTTCTCGTATTTTCTTCGCTCTCACTTCTCCAATTCCTTCCACATCATCCAATTCATTAATAGTTGCTCGGCAAACACCTTGCAATGTTTTAAATCGATTAATTAAATTCTCGATAATAAGTGGCGGAACACGAGAAATCTTGCTTGTGATTCGGTACCCTCTAGGTGTCACACTTTCTTCTAAGCTTGTTTGTCCTGGATAGCCAAGTAATTTAACTAAATCACTATCCTCTAAAAGTTGTGTATTTGCAAGATCTTGTAACTTTTTCAAGATTTGATGATGGTCTTGTGTTTTCTCCTGGTGATAATCTTTAATTAACAATGCTGCCTCTGCCTCTAAATCAGCTAGTAATTCTGTAAGCTGTAAACGAATTAACCTACCTTCTGTTCCTAACTCATGAATATAGCTCAATATTTCATTTTTTATACGCAGCACCATTTCAACACTATGTAAAACGTGAACCACCTCGGACATTGTAACGACCTCTTCAAATTCTAGAATACCCAAATTCGTAATGCCGTCATTCCATACAGCCTTATATTTTTCTAGCGTTTGAATTGCTTGATTTGCTTTTGTTAAAATGACACCTATATCTTTTAATGTATAACGTAAGTTCCCTTGATATAGCGTAATTACATTACGTCTTTGTGAAATGGCCACAACAAGGCTGCCCGTCTGCTTTGCTACACGCTCTGCTGTTCGGTGACGCATACCTGTTTCAATAGAATCAATAGATGAATCCGGAACTAACTGTGCGTTTGCAATTAAAATTTTACTTCCAGTTTCATTTAAAATAAGTGCTCCATCCATTTTTGCTAATTCATATAAACTAGCAGGAGAGAATGCGCAATTAATATGAAAACCACCATCAACAATGCTTTTAATCTGCTCATTATACCCAAGAACAATTAGTCCCCCTGTTTGTGCACGAAGTACATTATCTATCCCTTCGCGCAGTGGTGTTCCCGGGGCCACGAGCTGTAAAATATTAATTATACTTTTGACACGTTGCTTATTTTCTTCCATAGCCTAGCCTCCTAATGTCAAACGAAGCGCTTCTCCTAAATTAGAAACACCTACAACCTCAATCCCCTCTGGAATTGTCCACCCCCCTAAATTTTTTCTAGGAATGATAGCACGTTGAAATCCTAATTTAGCTGCTTCTTGTACACGTTGTTCGATTCTTGATACTCTTCTTATTTCTCCAGTTAATCCAACTTCTCCTATTACCGCATCAGTTGGTGCCGTAGATTTATCTCTAAAACTTGAAGCTATACTTAAGGCAACAGCTAAATCAATTGCCGGTTCATCTAATTTCAAACCACCAGCTACTTTTAAATACGCATCTTGATTTTGTAATAGTAAACCTGTTCTTTTCTCTAGTACCGCCATAATAAGCGAGACACGATTATGATCAATTCCTGTCGCCATTCTTCGAGGATTTCCAAAACTAGTAGGGGAAATTAATGCCTGTATTTCTACTAAAACTGGTCTTGTTCCTTCCATTGAGGCAACTACTGTTGAACCTGCAACTCCAACTGGTCTTTCCTCAAGGAAAATTTCAGAAGGATTTAAGACTTCTGCAAGGCCAAGTTCTTTCATTTCAAAGATACCCATTTCATTCGTAGAACCAAAACGATTCTTTACAGCTCGTAAAATACGATATGTATGGTGTCGATCTCCTTCAAAGTAAAGAACTGCATCGACCATATGTTCTAGCATACGCGGTCCCGCAATTGCACCTTCTTTTGTCACATGCCCTACGATGAAAATTGGGATTCCCTTTGTTTTTGCAAGTTTCATTAATTCTGCTGTACATTCACGTACTTGCGCCACACTACCAGGAGCTGATGTCACTTCAGGTAAATGTATCGTTTGAATAGAATCAATAACAACAAAAGCAGGATTCATCTCTTCAATATGTGCTGCAATACGCTGTAAATCTGTCTCTGATACAACAAATAGATTACTACCATTTACATGTAAACGATCTGCACGAAGTTTAATCTGCTTTGCTGACTCCTCACCTGATATATACAATACATCATATGAAGCATCTGCTAATTGCGAGGAAATCTGTAATAATAACGTTGATTTTCCAATCCCAGGGTCCCCACCAATAAGTACTAAAGATCCATCTACAATTCCGCCACCTAGTACACGGTTAAACTCCTGAAATTTTGTTTCAATACGTGCCTCAGACTTTGTTTCTACTTCTATAAGACGTCTTGGTTTTGTTACTTCTGTTTGAATTGCATTTGCATAATTTAGGCGTCTGGATGATACAACGGGTTCCATCTCTTCAACAAGCGAATTCCATTGACCACACCCTGGACATTTACCCATATATTTTGGTGATTGATAACCACACTCTTGACATGTGAATTTTGTTTTCTTTTTAGCCATATCTTTTTATATTTCACTTCGCTTTCATCTATAAACATTTGACCTTCTCGTACAAGAAAGAGGGCTATCTCGTAGCCCTCTTAGTTTGTCTATACTTATTTTACCTTTTCAGCACTATGAATGACAAATGTTTCCCCTTCTACATCAAAGATAACTTTTTGTCCTTTCTCAATAGCACCTTTTAAAAGTTCTTCCGATAGTCTATCTTCTACATGCTTCTGAATTGCTCTACGTAGTGGACGAGCACCATATTCACGATCAAACCCTTTATCAGCAATAGCTGCAATCGCCCCTTCTGTTAATTGCAATTCAATTTCTTGTTCTTTTAAGCGATTCACTAACTGATTTACCATAAGAGTCACAATTTCTTGAATATGTTTTTTCTCAAGCATATGGAATACGATAATTTCATCAATACGGTTTAAGAATTCTGGACGAAATGCCTTTTTCAGCTCATCCATTACTTTACCTTTCATATCCGAATAATCACGGCTTTCATCTTGTACGTTAAATCCAAGATGTTTGTTACGTTTTAACGCCTCAGCACCAACGTTAGACGTCATAATAACAATCGTATTACGGAAGTCAACTGTACGTCCTTTAGAATCAGTTAAACGACCATCTTCCAATACCTGTAGTAAAATATTAAATACATCAGGATGCGCCTTCTCTACTTCATCTAATAGGACAACTGAATACGGCTTACGACGAACCTTCTCTGTTAATTGTCCGCCTTCTTCATACCCAACATATCCTGGAGGAGAACCAACTAAGCGAGAAGTTGAATGTTTCTCCATATACTCAGACATATCAATGCGAATCATTGCATCCTCATCACCGAACATAGATTCTGCTAACGCTCTTGCTAATTCTGTTTTACCTACACCTGTTGGTCCTAAGAAAATAAATGAACCAATTGGACGTTTCGGATCTTTCAGTCCTGCTCTTGCACGACGAACAGCTTTCGCTACAGCCACTACCGCTTCATCCTGGCCGATGACACGATCATGAAGAATGGATTCTAAGTTTAATAATTTATCAGTCTCTGTTTGTGCAAGTTTAGAAACAGGGATACGTGTCCATGTAGAAACGACATTTGCAATATCTTCTACCGTAACCTCTGAATTTTCTTTTCCTTGTTGTTCTTTCCACTGACGCTTTGTATCTTCCAATTTCTCACGTAAGCGTTGTTCCATATCACGTAAGGAAGCAGCCTTTTCAAACTCTTGACTTTGTACAGCCGCATCTTTTTCTTTTCGAATTTCCTCAAGCTTCACTTCAAGCTCTTTTAAGTTTGGTGGTGTTGTATAAGAACGTAAGCGAACCTTTGAAGCAGCTTCATCAATTAAATCAATTGCTTTATCTGGTAAGAAACGATCCGTAATATAACGATCGGAAAGTTTCACAGCTGCATCAATTGCATCATCTGTAATAGACACACGGTGATGGGCCTCATAACGATCGCGTAAACCTTTCAAGATTTGAGTTGATTCTTCTAGACTCGGCTCATCAACATGAATTGGCTGGAAACGTCTCTCTAAAGCTGCATCCTTTTCAATATATTTACGATACTCATCTAAAGTTGTCGCACCAATACATTGTAATTCTCCGCGTGCTAAAGATGGTTTTAAAATATTTGATGCATCGATTGCACCTTCTGCTCCACCTGCACCGATTAGTGTATGAAGTTCATCAATAAATAGAATAATATTCCCTGCTTGACGTATTTCATCCATTACTTTCTTTAAACGATCTTCAAACTCACCACGATATTTCGTCCCAGCTACCACTGTTCCCATATCTAGTGTCATAACACGCTTATCTCTTAACGTTTCAGGAACTTCATTATTTACGATTTGCTGTGCTAACCCTTCAGCAATTGCTGTTTTACCTACACCAGGCTCTCCAATTAACACTGGATTGTTTTTTGTTCTACGGCTTAACACTTCAATTACACGTTGAATTTCTTTACTACGTCCAATAACAGGATCCAAACGATTCTCACGTGCAACAACTGTTAAGTCGCGCGCTAAACTGTCTAGTGTCGGTGTATTTGCATTTGTCGATGAACCACCTTGGTGACCTGAACTTGCTTCGTTACTTCCAAGAAGTTGTAACACTTGTTGTCTTGCTTTGTTGAGGCTGACGCCTAAATTATTTAAAACACGTGCCGCTACACCTTCACCTTCACGGATTAAGCCAAGTAAAATATGTTCTGTTCCAACGTAAGAATGTCCTAGCTTACGCGCTTCATCCATAGACAATTCAATAACTTTTTTAGCACGAGGTGTATAATGTACAGTTTGAGAAGCTTCTGTTCCACGTCCAATTAACGCTTCTACCTCTTTTTGCACTTTCTCCGGGCTCAATCCAAGAGCAATTAACGCTTTTGCTGCAATTCCTTCACCTTCGCGTACAAGCCCAAGTAAAATATGTTCTGTTCCAATGTTATTATGCCCAATGCGAATTGCTTCCTCTTGAGATAAAGCTAATACTTTCTGTGCTCTTTCTGTAAATCTTCCAAACATCATAGAAATCGCCTCCTACTTGCGCTTAGTTTTTTTCAATACGTAATCGCTCACGGATTAAGGTTGCTCTTCGATAATCTCTTTCTTCTGGTCCTAAAGGTCCTCCTGCGTATTGTTGTAAAATACCAGGTTGCGTAAGAACCATTAGCTCAGTCAAAATATTTCTCGATATACCTTTTATATATCCTAGATCAATACCAAGTCGTACATCCGATAAGCAAGTTGCCGCTTCTGCAGATTGAATTAAACGACTATTTGCTAGTATACCGTAAGAACGATAAACCTTATCTTCAAGCTCAATACTCGAATTTTGTACAATTAATTCTCTGGCCAATTTTTCTTGTTGTATAATTTGCTGCATGACACTCTTTAAATCTGCAATAATATCTTCTTCGGATTTCCCTAGCGTCATTTGATTTGATACTTGAAATATATTACCTAACGCTTCGCTACCTTCACCGTATATTCCTCTTACTACTAAACCTAATTTTTGAATTACTTGTATAATACGGCTAATTCTTTTTGTTAAAACCAGCCCTGGTAAATGAATCATTACAGAAGCTCTTAATCCTGTACCAACGTTAGTAGGACAACTCGTAATATATCCAAGTGATTCATCAAAAGCATATTCAACCTCTTTCTCAATCCAATTATCTATTTGATTGGCGCTTTGAAGCGCCTTTGATAACTGTAGTCCTGGAAATAGGCACTGAATCCTAATGTGGTCTTCCTCATTAAGCATCACACTAATGTGTTCGCTTTCTGATAACAGACATGCTCCATATTCAGTCCCTGCTAGATTTGGACTAATTAAATGCTTTTCGACTAAAACTCTCCTTTGAAGAGGCGTTAATTCATTCATTTTTAATAGTCCAAACTTCCCAAAGGGCTCTACCGCTTTATTTATAAATTTCTTTTTAAATAATTCTTGAACCTTTTGAGCTTCCTCTTCGTTTTGCATAGTAGAAAATTGATATTGCTTAAAATTACGAGCCAAACGAATTCGACTACTTAAAACAATATCAGAATCAGGGCCATCCCCCTTCATCCATGGACTAATCGCTTCATTCATAATTTTGTCCAGTGACATAGAACTACTCCCCCTCTCTATGCTCACTAAGCTGAGTTTCAAGCCCTCGAATTTCATCTCTTACCTCAGCAGCTTTCTCAAACTCCTCATTCTGTACATATTGTTTCAGAATAAGTTTTAGTTCATCTAATTCTTTCTTTAAGTGGATATTTCCTTCCATTCGTTCCGGAATTTTTCCACAATGTTCTGTATGTCCACCATGAAGTCGTTTTAACAATGGGTTTAAGTGTCCTTTAAATGTATCGTAACAAGAAGCACAACCAAGGCGTCCCACCTTTGTAAAATGTTCGTATGTCATCTTACAACCTGGACATCTTATTGTATTTGTATTTGAAAACCCGTTTTTTCCTTCTCCAAACATTGTTGATTCACCGTGTAATAAACCAGCAAATACATCATGAAATGAAAAGTTAGACTGTGATGATTGAAAGAAAGACGTATAGCCACTTTGCTCTGCACATTGCTCACAAAGATGAACTTCCGCCTTCTTCTCGTTGATTACTTTTGTATAATGTAAAGTTGCTGGTCTTATATTACAGTTTTGACAAGTCATCAATATCCCCACCTTTACAACAGGAACGATCTACCTCATGATACTTTTCATACATTACTAGATTGTCCTCTTTCCTTAATCCATTTAGATAAAAGTACATGCTCTTTTTCAAAACTTCTACAATATTTAACTGCCCTATCTTAATTATCATTCTTTTACAAAAGCTGTATTTATTTATATTTCAGTGTTCTTAACATTGCGCATAATATTCGAGCCCTAAGTTCATCTCGAGAAGGAATATCTATTGATAATACAGAACGATCTAGTACACTTAACATTAGTTTTGCTTCACGGCCTGTTATGATTCCCTCTTCTAATAAACGTATAATCATACTCTCTGCATTCCCTTGTGCAACGCTATGATCAATCATATGAAGCATTTGATCAATAATGTCTATATCATCATGCAGTTTGACTTTTATAATGCGAATGTAACCTCCTCCACCACGTTTACTTTCTACTATAAATCCTCTTTCTAATGTAAAACGGGTATTGATTACATAATTGATTTGAGATGGTACGCACTCGAATCGATCCGCAATCTCATTTCTTTTGATTTCAATCACATTATTATTACTTAAGTCAATAACTTGCTTTAGATATTGCTCAATGATATCAGATATATTTCTCATTTATCCGCCACCTTTATTGACTTTGACTATCTTTGACTTTAATTATATACGTATTAATAAAATTTGCAACTCTTTTGCTTATTCACTATCCTAGCCACATTCCCCTGCATTTAATCAAAATAGTAATTATTTAAGCACATTTTTTTAATTACTATGGATTATAAAAGAAAACACGAAAAAACACGAGTCATTTGACTCGTGTTTAGTTGCTTGGCGACGTCCTACTCTCACAGGGACAAGGTCCCAACTACCATCGGCGCTAGAGAGCTTAACTTCCGTGTTCGGTATGGGAACGGGTGTGACCTCTCTGCCATCATCACCAAACTATGAAGGCA
>NZ_LPUS01000035.1:0-48472 GCF_001563515.1 Bacillus sp. JH7
TGCCTTCATAGTTTGGTGATGATGGCAGAGAGGTCACACCCGTTCCCATACCGAACACGGAAGTTAAGCTCTCTAGCGCCGATGGTAGTTGGGACCTTGTCCCTGTGAGAGTAGGACGTCGCCAAGCAACTAAAAACACAAGTCATTTGACTTGTGTTTTTTTGTATTGTTAAAAAGAATGGGAAAGAAGTAATGGTAATACAAACACGTTGCCCAAGAGTTAATCATATTATATAAAAGATGGGTGTATATTTTTCTGTAAATTGTTAAGGATTAGAAGTATAAAATAGGTTCACTTAAATAGGGAGGGAAGGTTATGAAATTACAAAGTGAAGTTTGTATTGTTTGTGAGACGAAAAGAAAAGAAGGTATATATGTTTATAATAATTTAATATGCTATGAATGTGAAAAGGATATGGTGAATACAGAGACAGATGATCCGAAATATATACATTATTTAAAGCAGCTTCGAAAATTAGAAGTATCATATTTTTAAATAGGCATATGCCTATTATTTTTTTTGTTCTGTATAATAGATAGAGAATGAATAATAAGGAAGAGATGTAGATGAATCAAAATCGTATGCCTTTATATGAGGCGTTAATAGAGTTTAAAGAAAGAGGGCCGTTATCTTTTCATGTTCCAGGTCATAAGAATGGTTTAAACTTCCCTCAGGAGGCAATAAGAGAGTTTAAAGATATTCTATCTATTGATGTAACTGAGTTAGCAGGACTAGATGATTTGCATAGTCCGTTTGAATGTATAGATGAGGCACAACAATTATTGGCTGAAGTTTATAATACAAAGAGGAGCTATTTTTTAATTAATGGTTCAACAGTCGGGAACTTAGCAATGATTTTGTCTTGTTGCGGGGAACATGATATTGTTCTTGTACAAAGAAATTGCCATAAATCAATTATTAATGCTTTAAAACTTGCGGGAGCAAATCCCATTTTTTTAGATCCATGGATTGATGAAGCTTATAACGTACCGGTGGGAGTTCGTAACGAAATTATTAAGAAAGCAATTGAAAAGTATCCAAATGCGAAAGCGCTCATTTTAACGCATCCTAATTATTATGGTATGGGGATGGATCTAGAGGCAAGCATCGCTTTTGCACATGCACATAAAATACCTGTTTTGGTAGATGAGGCACATGGGGCACATCTGTGCTTGGGAGAACCATTCCCGAAGTCAGCATTAACATATGGTGCAGATATTGTAGTTCATTCTGCACATAAAACATTACCCGCAATGACAATGGGTTCCTATTTACATATAAATAGTCACTTAGTAGACGAAGAGAAGGTTACTACTTATTTAAGTATGCTACAATCTAGTAGTCCATCGTATCCAATTATGGCTTCCTTGGATATAGCACGCTTTACAATGGCGCGTATAAAAGAAGAAGGTCACAGTGAAATTGTTGAGTTCTTACGAAAATTTAAGGAACAATTACGTTCTATTCCTCAAATCGCCATTTTAGAATATCCGTTGCAAGATGAGTTAAAGGTCACCGTACAAACTCGTTGTCAGTTATCAGGGTACGAATTACAGTCTGTATTTGAAAAGGTCGGTATATATACAGAGATGGCTGATCCGTACAATGTCCTATTTATTTTACCCTTACAAGTAAATGGGGGATATATGAAGGTTATAGAGATGATCCGAGTAGCATTGCAACATTATGAGGTGAAAGACAAGAGGGAATCTATTCGTTATACTTATAAAGGTGAATTCTCTCTTTTACCGTATACGTATAAACAACTAGATGGATATGAAACAAAGATAGTATCTATAGAAGATGCTGTTGGAATGATAGCGGCGGAAATGGTGATTCCGTATCCACCTGGAATTCCATTGATTATGTATGGAGAGAGAATTACTTCAGAGCATAAAGAGCAAATTATGTATTTAGAGAGAGCAGGGGCTCGTTTTCAATGTAATACGAAATATATGAAAGTGTATGATATAGAAAGTAGGTTTTAGGATGAAGGGATTATTTGTAACAATTGAGGGCCCAGAAGGTTCAGGTAAAACAACGTTAATTAAAAGCTTATTGCCATATTTTGAAAAAAAAGCACAAAAGGTAATGGCGACAAGAGAACCAGGCGGTATTGCAATTTCTGAGGACATTAGGACGATTTTACATAAACAAGAATATACGATGATGGAAGCACGTACAGAAGCGCTTCTTTATGCTGCTGCGCGCAGACAACATTTAGTAGAAAAAGTTATGCCAGCACTTAATGAGAACTACCTCGTGTTATGTGATCGTTTTATAGATAGCTCTTTAGCATACCAAGGCTATGCAAGAGGATTGGGTATGGATAAGGTATTTGAAATAAATCGTTTCGCAACAGAGGACTGTATGCCTAGTTTAACAATTTATCTAGACATTGAGCCTGAGGTTGGTTTGGCTCGGATTGAAAAAGATGCAGGACGTGAAGTAAATCGACTAGATATGGAAGATATCTCTTTCCATAAACGTGTGCGCGAAGGGTATTTACAAGTTGTAGAACGTTTCTCGGATCGTATTGTATTGGTAAATGCTGATCAGCCGATGGAAAAACTTATAGAAGAAGTTGTTCAGATTATAGAAGATAAATTGTTATAATAGAAGGAAAGAATGAAATAAGTGAGGTATGCATTATGACGAAGACGTGGGAGCAGCTTTCTGCTATACAACCCATCGGTGTAAAAATGTTGATGAATAGCATTGCAAAAGAGCGTATATCCCACGCTTACTTGTTAGAGGGAGGGAAAGGGACAGGAAAGTTTGCGACAGCAATTCAAATGGCAAAGAGTTTCCTCTGTTCTGAGCGAAATGGGGTAGAGCCCTGCCATGTATGTACAAACTGTAAGCGAATTGATTCAGGTAACCACCCTAACTTACATATTGTAAAACCAGACGGATTATCTATTAAAAAGCAGCAAATTCATGATTTACAAGAAGAGTTTTCAAAAACAGGATTAGAGGCAAATAAAAAATTATATATTATTGAGCACGCAGATCGTATGACAGCAAATGCGGCAAATACACTTTTGAAATTTTTAGAAGAACCAAGTAGTGATACAACTGCTATTTTACTTACTGAACAAAGTCATCAAATTTTAAATACGATTTTATCTCGTTGCCAAGTTGTTACGTTTAGACCGTTACCTACGGAATCTTTAATTAGAAGATTACAGGATGAAGGGATTACAGCATCTTTATCGACACTTGCTGCTCAACTTACAAATAGTTTTGATGAAGCTTTAGCTTTATGTAGTGATGAATGGTTTGCACAAGCACGAGCTTTAGTGATAAAATTATGTGAAGCGCTCGAAAAAGATAAAACCTCTATTTTTTTTGTACAAGAAAAATGGGGAAAACACTTTGGAGAGAAAGAACAATTACAGCAAGGTTTAGATATGTTACTCCTTATTTATAAGGATTTATTATATGTTCAACTTGGAGAAGAAGATCGTCTTGTTTTTCATGATCAGAAAGAGATGTTTGAATCGTTTTCCTATGCTCAGAAGCGCATTGTATCAGCTCTCTTTAATATATTAGAGGCAAAAAATAGAATCAACGCTAATGTAAATGCGCAGCTTGTGTTCGAACAGTTAGTGTTGCGGTTGCAGGAGGGATGACCGTTTTGTATGATGTAGTAGGTGTTCGCTTTAAGAAGGCCGGAAAGGTATATTACTTTGATCCAAATCAGTTCGATATCTCTGAAAATGAGTTTGTCATTGTAGAAACGGTAAGAGGTATTGAATACGGAAAAGTAGTTATTACCAAAAAACAAGTTGATGAAAACGACGTTGTATTACCGCTAAAAAAGGTTATTCGTATTGCAAATGAAAATGATCGTACCATTGTTGAAGAGAACAAACATGCTGCCAAAGAAGCATATCAAGTCTGTCAACAAAAGGTAGTAGAGCATAATCTTGATATGAAACTTGTAGATGTAGAGTATACATTCGATCGTAATAAGATTATTTTCTATTTTACTGCGGATGGTCGGATCGATTTCCGCGAACTAGTGAAGGACTTAGCCGCAATTTTTAGAACAAGAATTGAACTAAGACAAATTGGTGTTCGTGATGAAGCGAAGATGCTAGGTGGTATTGGTCCATGTGGTCGTATGCTTTGTTGTTCTACTTTTTTAGGGGATTTTGAACCTGTATCCATTAAAATGGCAAAGGATCAAAATTTATCATTAAATCCTGCAAAAATCTCTGGTTTATGTGGTCGCTTAATGTGTTGCTTAAAATATGAGAATGATGAATATGAGGCAGCAAAGGAACAACTTCCTGATTTAGATCAACGTATACAAACCCCGCATGGTACTGGCCGTGTTATCGGATTAAATATTTTAGAAAGATTAATTCAAGTGGAACTAGTAGACAAGGAACGGATAGTAGAATATACGTTAGATGAGTTAGTGAATAAAGGGGTCGTTTCGAGTCAAACCACAGATTAATGAGGTGGGTGCTTGTGGAGAAAAAAGATATTTTTGAATCGGTTTCTAGTATGGAAGAGCAAATTGGACATTTATATAAACAGTTGGGAGAGTTAAAACAGCATCTTGCAGAGTTGTTGGAAGAAAACCAGCATATAAAAATGGAAAATAACAATTTGCGACACCGTTTTGAAGAAGTGCAGAATAAAGAAAAACAAAAAACTCAAAAACGTAAAGAAGTGAAGCCGAAAACAGATATTGGTGAAGGCTATGACAATTTAGCGAGACTGTATCAAGAAGGTTTTCATATTTGCAATCTACATTATGGAAGTGTACGTAAAGAGGGAGATTGTTTATTCTGTCTGTCATTCTTAAATAAAAAGTGAAATTACCTTTCCAATTATAATTGGAAAGGTAATTTTTTATACATGAAATAGGGTAGGTTAAGGGTAAGAAAAGGAGCAGTATATGAATTTATATGAAGATGAACGTTTAGATTACTTATTAGCACAAGACATGAAGATTATACAAAGCCCATCAGTATTTAATTTTTCTTTAGATGCCGTTTTACTTGCAGATTTTGCATGGGTACCAATTCAAAAGGGGAATTTACTTGATTTGTGTACAGGTAACGCGGTTGTTCCCCTTCTATTAAGTACAAGAACAAAAGGAAATATTACTGGGGTGGAAATTCAAGAACGCTTATATGATATGGGAGTAAGAAGTGTTCAATACAATGGGTTGGAGGAAAGAATTCACCTCATACATGGAGATTTGAAAGATATGCCAGAGAAACTTGGGCGTCATCAATATGATGTTGTTACATGTAATCCACCATATTTTCAAACACCTCAAACTTCAGAGAAAAATATGAATGAACATTTAGCGATAGCTCGTCATGAAATTATGTGTACATTAGAAGATGTTGTATCTGTAAGTAGTCAGTTAGTAAAACAAGGTGGGAAAGTAGCGTTTGTACATCGTCCAGGGCGATTACTAGACATTGTCACATTAATGCGTAAATATAAAATTGAACCAAAGCGTGTGCAATTTGTTTATCCTAAGGTTGGAAAAGAAGCAAATACATTGTTAATTGAAGGAATTAAGGATGGAAATGCAGATTTGAAAATTTTACCGCCTCTCGTTGTATATGAGAACAATAACGAATATACAAAGGAGCTACGTTCGATTTTATATGGAGAAGAATAAGCACTTTTTTTATGTGGTAGAGTGCTCTGATGGAAGTTATTATGCTGGATATACAAACCATATAGAAAAGAGAATTCAGACTCATAATAGCGGCAAAGGGGCTAAGTATACACGCGTCAGGCTTCCTGTTGTTTTAAAATATGTAGAGACCCACGATGATAAGCGTACAGCTATGCAAGCGGAGTATTACTTTAAGCAATTAACGAGAAAACAAAAAGAGGCATATATGCAAAAAGGAGAACGCTATGTGGCAACAAAAAAGCTTTCAACAAAATGAAAAGGGAGTTTTATATTTAGTACCAACTCCTATTGGAAATCTAGAAGATATGACATTTCGTGCAATCCGAATTTTAAAAGAAGTGGATTTAATTGCTGCTGAAGATACGAGACAAACGAAAAAACTTTGTAATTATTTTGAAATTGAAACACCTGTTACGAGTTATCATGAGCACAATAAAGAAGTAAGTGGGAAGAAACTATTAGAGAAATTAGAGGATGGAAAGAATGTAGCACTTGTTAGCGACGCTGGTATGCCGTGTATTTCTGATCCAGGTTACGATATTGTCGTTGAGGCAGTAGCTGAGCAATATCATGTAATTCCGCTTCCTGGAGCAAATGCAGCCCTTACAGCATTAATTGCATCCGGTCTTGAAACAAAGCAGTTTTATTTCTATGGTTTCTTGCAGAGAAACAAAAAGGAACGAAAGATGGAGTTAGAAAAGCTTCGTTATGTACAAACTACAATGATGTTTTATGAAGCGCCTCATCGTTTAGACGATACTTTAATTTCGATGCAGGAAGTGTTGGGAAATAGAGAGATTGTATTATGTCGAGAGTTAACTAAAAAATTTGAGGAATTTATTCGAGGGACAATCGAAGAAGCAATTGAGTGGACGAAGCAAAATGAAGTACGTGGTGAGTTTTGTATTTTAGTAGCTGGTTCAACAGAAGAACCTGCTCCAGAAGAACAATGGTGGGAATCTCTTTCGGTATATGACCATATTGAACATTATATAAATGAAAAAAGTATGAATTCAAAAGAAGCGATTAAAACAGTCGCTAAAGATCGAGATTTGTCGAAAAGAGATGTATATCAAATCTATCATGTCGATAAAAAATAAGCTTCTCATAATTGAGAAGCTTATTTTGCTGTTTCGATATAATCTTGAAGTTCGTTTAAGATTTGCTCAGCGCCTTCTTTGCTTAAGATGATTTTACCTTCAGCTAAAGAAAGGTTACCGTCAGATACTTCACCAGTTACTTGGCAAGTCATGTTTGGTTTATATTTCTTTAAGATGATTTTTTCGTCATCAACATAGATTTCAAGAGCGTCCTTTTCTGCAATACCTAAAGTACGGCGTAATTCGATTGGAATTACTACACGACCTAATTCATCAACTTTACGAACAATACCAGTAGATTTCATAATTTTTTTCCTCCTAAATAAATAGTTTATAAGTTTCGAGTCTATTTTTAGATTCGTCATTTTTCGACAAAATACCCTATGGACATATGATACCAATCATTTACATTTCCGTCAATTCTTAAATTCTATATTTTTTAAAAAGATTTATAGATTTCTTATTTCTTATATATAATAGATTGAGAGGAAATTCCACAATTATTTACATTATTTTCTGAAAAAATAATAAATTAAAAGTGAAGATTGTATATTTTTGTGAAATATGAGCAATAGATGATAAAGATATCGAGCATTAAGACCTAAATTTAAAATTAGGTTGGCGTAAAGAAGATAAGTTAGATTTGGGCTGCTCGTAAAAGCCCAATTAATGTGGGCTAATAATTAGTGGGGAGGAACAAAACCCTACTGATTAAAGTTTCACTTTATATATGAGTTTTTGATATACTGTTTATAAATACATATGAGGTTATTCGGGAGGTCCAAAACAATGACAGAGGAAAATAAGTCCTTTTATATTACTACCCCAATTTATTATCCAAGTGGAAAATTACACATTGGACATGCTTATACGACAGTAGCAGGAGATGCGATGGCACGATATAAGCGTATGCAAGGTTATAATGTGCATTATTTAACAGGAACTGATGAGCATGGACAGAAGATCCAAAAGAAAGCAGAAGAGTTAAATATTACGCCACAGGCATATGTTGATAACATTGTTGCAGGAATTAAAGAGCTTTGGGAGAAGATGGATATTTCTTATGATGATTTTATTCGTACAACTGAAGATCGTCATAAAGATGTTGTCGAAAAAATCTTTAAGCAATTAGTAGATCAAGGTGACATTTATCTTGATGAATATGAAGGTTGGTATTCTGTACAAGATGAGACGTTCTATACAGAGCATCAATTAGTAGATCCAATTATGGAAGGCGACAAAGTAGTTGGAGGAAAAAGCCCAGATAGTGGTCATGATGTAGAACTTGTTCGTGAAGAATCTTATTTCTTTAGAATGGGTAAATATGTCGACAGACTATTAAAGTTCTATGAAGATAATCCACATTTCATTCAGCCGGAGTCTCGTAAAAATGAAATGATTAATAATTTTATTAAACCAGGATTAGAAGATTTAGCGGTTTCTCGTACTTCATTTGACTGGGGAGTTCGTGTTCCTGGTAACCCAAAACATGTTATTTACGTATGGGTTGACGCATTATCTAACTATATTACAGCGTTAGGTTATGGAACAGCAAATGAAGAGAAATATAAAAAATTCTGGCCTGCAGATGTGCATTTAGTTGGGAAAGAAATTGTTCGTTTCCATACAATTTATTGGCCGATAATTTTAATGGCATTAGATTTACCTCTTCCGAAGAAAGTCTTTGCTCATGGCTGGATTTTAATGAAGGATGGAAAGATGAGTAAGTCAAAAGGAAACGTAGTAGATCCAGTTACATTAATCGATCGTTACGGATTAGATGCATTACGTTATTACCTACTTCGTGAAGTTCCATTTGGATCTGATGGTGTATTCACACCAGAAGGATTTGTGGAGCGTATTAATTTCGACTTAGCAAATGACTTAGGTAATTTATTAAATCGTACAGTAGCTATGATTGATAAGTATTTTAACGGAGAAATCCCTGCATTTAAAGAAAATGTGACGGAATTTGATGAAACGTTAGTAGCGTTTGCACAAGATACTTTGAAAAAAGTAGAAGAAGCAATGGAGAATATGGAGTTCTCTGTAGCGTTAGGATCTATTTGGCAACTAGTTAGTCGTACGAATAAATATATTGATGAAACACAACCATGGGTATTAGCAAAAGATGAGAATGATCGTGAAAAGTTAGCTTCTGTAATGGCTCATTTAGCAGAAGTACTTCGTCAAACAGGTATTATGCTTATGCCATTCTTAACAGTAGCACCAAGCAAGATGTTTGCTCAACTTGGCCTTACTGATGAAGCTCATAAATCTTGGGAAAGTCTATCTACAATTGGCTGCATTCCAGCTGGAACAAAAGTAGAAAAAGGAAACCCAATTTTCCCTCGTTTAGAAATGGAAGTGGAAGTAGAGTACATTAAAGAACAAATGAAAAGCTCTGCTCCTAAAGTAGAAGAGAAAAAAGAAGAAGAACCGAAGGCAGAAGAAATTACAATTGATGATTTCTTTAAAGTAGAATTACGCGTAGCTGAAGTACTATCTGCTGAACCTGTGAAAAAAGCAGACAAGTTGTTAAAAATTCAACTAGACTTAGGCACAGAAAAGCGTCAAGTTGTTTCTGGAATTGCAAAATTCTATTCGCCGGAAGACTTAAAAGGTAAAAAGGTTATTTGTGTAACAAACTTAAAACCTGTAAAATTACGTGGTGAATTATCGCAAGGTATGATTTTAGCGGGTGAAGAGAATGGCGTATTGTCATTAGCATCAATTGACCAAAATCTACCAAATGGTACAAAAATCAAGTAATTAAGACAAGAAAAGAGATGTTTCACGTGTAACATGTGTGAAGCGTCTTTTTTCTTTTTACACTCTCTATTTTGCATTAAGATTGTAGTATTGTTATCGTTAAGTTATTAAAGAACTTATTTTTGCAGAATAAACTTGATTTCAATATAAAAGGAGTTATGTATTATGTTGTTTGATACACATTCACATTTGAATGCAGAGCAATTCGAAGAAGATTTGCAAGAGGTTATTGCCCGAATGAAAGAAGCGGGAGTTACTTATACAGTTGTTGTTGGTTTTGATGAAGTAACGATAAAAAAGGCGATGGAATTAGCTGAAGCCTATGATTTTATTTACGCTGCGGTTGGCTGGCATCCAGTTGATGCAATCGACATGACAGAAGAACATTTAGCTTGGTTAGAAGAACTTGCTTCTCATCCTAAAGTCGTTGCACTTGGAGAAATGGGCTTAGATTATCACTGGGATAAGTCTCCAAAAGAAATACAGAAAGAAGTATTTCGTAAACAAATTGCATTAGCGAAAAAAGTAAATTTGCCGATTATTATACATAACCGCGATGCAACTCAAGATATTGTCGATATTCTAGAAGAAGAGAATGCAGCTGAAGTAGGAGGCATTATGCATTGCTTTAGCGGTAGCGTAGAAGTAGCAGAGCGATGTGTTGATATGAACTTTTTAATTTCATTAGGTGGACCAGTTACATTTAAAAACGCTAAGAAACCGAAAGAAGTTGCTACGGAGATTCCATTAGAGAAATTGTTAATAGAGACGGATTGTCCCTATTTAACGCCGCATCCATTTCGCGGGAAACGAAATGAACCGAGTTATGTAAAACTCGTAGCAGAAGAAATTGCGAATTTAAAAGGAATTTCTTATGAGGAAGTAGCAGAAATGACAACTAAAAATGCAAAAGTTTTATTTGGAGTTGAATAAAAAGAACGGGTGAAACCTGTTCTTTTTTATTTTGAGAAAAACTAGTAGAAGTAATCAAGAAAATAAATGTGAATGATGAAGTGTTACAATAAGGACAGAGAACAAAGATTTTTCTATTCTATTTTTTAAAATATAAGAATGGGGAAAATAATAATGGAAAAGTCGTCATTTTTTTGTTTTACTAAGTAGAGACGAAATGAGTGTGGAGGCAAGCATGAAAATAAAAGAGATTATCGTTGTAGAAGGTAAAGATGATACAGTTGCGATTAAGCGTGCTGTTGATGCGGATACAATTGAAACGAACGGTTCAGCAATCGGTGATCATGTTATTGAGCAAGTTAAATTAGCGCAGCAAAAAAGGGGCGTTATTATTTTCACAGATCCGGATTATCCTGGAGAGCGTATTCGAAAAATTATTTCTGACAAGGTTCCTGGCTGTAAGCATGCTTTTTTACCGAAGGAAGAAGCGCTTGCTAAAAGGAAAAAGGGTGTTGGGATTGAACATGCTTCTAATGAGTCGATTCGCCGTGCTCTAGAGAATATACATGAAGAAATGGAAGCTTACACAAGTGAAATTAGTTGGAGTGATTTAGTCGATGCAGGCTTAGTGGGCGGAGAAATGGCAAAGAGCCGCAGAGAAAGAATGGGTAAGCTATTAAAGATTGGTTATACAAATGCAAAACAGTTACATAAAAGATTACAGATGTTTCAAGTTTCAAAGGAATCATTTGCAGAAGCTTATAAGCAAGTAATACAGGAGGAAAAAAAATGAAGGATATCGCAACGCCAAATCGTACAAAAGACATTGTTGAAAAGTATGGATTTTCATTCAAAAAAAGTTTAGGACAAAACTTTTTAATTGATACAAATGTATTAAATCGTATTGTCGATCATGCAGAAATTGGTTCAGAAAGTGGTGCAATTGAAATTGGACCAGGTATTGGTGCATTAACAGAGCAATTAGCGAAGCGTGCTAAAAAAGTAGTGGCTTTTGAAATTGATCAAAGACTATTACCAATTTTAGATGAGACGTTAGCGCCATATGGTAATGTTACAGTTATTAATAAAGATGTACTAAAAGCAGATGTACATGAAGTATTTAATGAGCAATTTGAAGAAGGGCAAGATGTAATGGTAGTAGCTAACTTACCGTACTATATTACAACGCCAATTTTATTTAAATTGCTTGAAGAAAAGTTACCAGTTCGTGGATTTGTTGTTATGATGCAAAAAGAAGTTGGAGATCGTTTAGCTGCTAAACCTGGAACGAAAGAGTATGGTTCTTTATCGATTGCCATTCAGTACTATACAGAGGTTGAAACAGTTATGACTGTACCGCGTACAGTGTTTGTACCACAGCCAAACGTTGATTCTGCAATTATCCGCCTTCTAAAGCGTCCTAAACCGGTTGTAGAGGTGACAGATGAAACGTTTTTCTTTGAAGTAGTACGAGCAAGTTTCGCACAGCGCCGTAAAACTTTAATGAATAATTTATCAAATAATTTAAATGGTTTCCCGAAAGATAAGGAGTTATTGGATCGAATTTTAACAGAAGTAGGAATTGATCCAAAGCGAAGAGGCGAAACGCTATCTATTGAAGAGTTTGCAACATTAAGTAATGCATTAGTTCTTCATAAATTATCATAAGAATATGAAAGGGACAGTTCAAGTTGAACTGTCCCTTTTGTCACCTTTCTCTCTCTAAATTCATACTTTAAAAACAGGTAAGATGGCCTAATGAGTTTGGAGGTAGGAGAATGGTTTTACATGTTGGAGAATTAGTGGAACGATATTCTCATAAGAGGGATATTCTTTTTCGTATTATAGAAATAAAAGGCGAGATAGCTATATTGTTTGGAGAGGAAATTAGACTGGTGGCGGATGCGCCACTTGAAGATTTAATTAGTATAGATCAAAGAGAACATAAAAAAAGGGTGAAGCGTGAGAAAGAAACAATGGAGCGCACGTATCGTTTGTTTCAACAAGATTATGTACTGATGAAACAAAGGCATGAACATACTTCAACTGGTGGATACACAAGTGAGGTAAATTATTTTCAAATGCCGGGACGTGTATTGCATATAGATGGAGACCCTTTATATTTGCGCAAGTGCTTAGATTTATATAATAAAATTGGCGTTCCTGTTCAAGGTATTCATTGTAAAGAAACGGAGATGCATGAAAAAGTAGTAGACTTAATAGATCACTTTCGCCCAGACATTCTCGTTATTACAGGGCATGATGCATATACAAAATCAAAAGGAGTGAAGGGAGATTTAGCGGCATATAGGCATTCAAGGCATTTTGTACAGGCTGTTCGTGAAGTGCGAAAAAAATATCCATCATTGGATCAACTTGTTATTTTTGCTGGGGCATGTCAATCACATTTTGAGGCACTAATTCGTGCAGGGGCCAATTTCGCTAGTTCACCATCTAGAATTAATATTCATGCACTAGATCCTGTATATGTAGTTGGTAAAATTAGTTTTACTTCATTTATGGAGAGAGTCAATGTATGGGATGTCGTACGTAATACAATTACTGGTGAAAAGGGACTAGGTGGAATTGAAACGAGAGGGATTTTACGAACGGGATTACCTTTTCAACATTACGAAGAGTAAGCAGGGTACATATGTATCTTGCTTTTTTGTATGGAAGGATTTAAATGAATTTGGATAAAAAGAGGTAAGAACGTAAAGACTACGTAATGATACTTTTACAATATAGTATTTCTTCTATCTATTCAAACGCAGGATGATATTAGCTGTGAATCGCGGTTAATAATTAGGATAGATATTATCGTGCTTTAAGTGTTCAATCTAAATTACAGCGAGGTGTAGCGAAGTATATGTCAAAACGTTTAGATGAAATTAAAAGCGAATTAGATCACCATCTTGGACAGCGACTTATGTTAAAAGCAAATAGTGGAAGAAGAAAAACTGTGGAGCAATCAGGTGTACTAGCAGAAACATACCGTTCCGTTTTTGTTGTACAATTGGATCAACAAGAAGATGCGTTGCAACGTGTATCTTATAGTTATGCAGATGTTTTAACAGAGACAGTAGAGTTAACATTTTATGGAGACCCTCATAATGAGGTCATTTTATAATCCATATATCATTACATATATTCCCATAAATGAAAAGCTATATTATTTTGCATACTAACTATACCGTAGCAAAATAAGGAGGGACTCTGCATTGAGTAGACGAAGAGGTGTCATGTCAAACCAATTTAAAGAAGAGCTAGCAAAAGAGCTTGGCTTTTATGATGTTGTTCAGAAAGAAGGATGGGGCGGAATTCGTGCGAAAGATGCTGGTAACATGGTGAAACGTGCTATAGAAATTGCAGAACAGCAATTAATGAAACGAAACCAGTAGTTGTAAGATACTTTCTATGCTACGGTAGCCGAGGAGACATTCCTCGGCTTTTTGTACTCTAAAAGGTGCCATCATTTTACATAAGTAGTTTCATTCTGAATGCTTTTCGTTATAATTAGGGAAGTGTCATCGTCTTACTATAAATTTATGGTAAAATAAACGATAAAAGATTGAGTACATAGAGTGGGTGAATAGATTGAAGCTACTAGTGAAAGCACCAGCAAAGATTAATCTGTCGTTAGATGTACTGGGAAAAAGACAAGACGGATATCATGAAGTGAAAATGATTATGACAACCATTGATTTAGCAGATCGTCTAGAACTAACGGAATTAGCAGAAGACCGTATTGAAATTTTATCCCATAATCGGTATGTCCCAGACGACCAACGAAATTTAGCTTATCAGGCAGCGAAATTATTAAAAGAGAAGTTTAATGTAAAAAAAGGTGTATCTATTACTATTGAAAAAACGATTCCAGTAGCAGCTGGATTAGCAGGTGGAAGTAGTGATGCAGCAGCGACATTACGTGGTCTTAATAAATTATGGAATTTAGGGCTTACAATTGATGAGTTAGCAGAGCTTGGTGCAGAAATTGGATCAGATGTATCGTTCTGTGTATACGGAGGCACAGCAATTGCCACTGGAAGAGGAGAGAAAATTGAACATATAAAGACTCCGCCTTCTTGTTGGGTTATTTTAGCGAAACCACATATAGGTGTATCTACTGCTGATGTGTATGGAAATTTAAAGTTAAATCGAGTTACACATCCAAATGTAGATAAAATGGTTGATGTCATAAATTCTGGTGATTATAAAGGAATTTGTGATACTGTTGGTAACGTTTTAGAAGATGTAACATTTGGAATGCATCCTGAAGTTGCCCGTATTAAATCACAGATGAAGCGATTTGGAGCGGATGCTGTATTAATGAGTGGAAGTGGTCCAACTGTATTTGGACTTGTACACCATGATTCACGAATGCATCGCATTTATAACGGATTAAAAGGATTTTGTGAACAAGTCTATGCGGTACGTTTATTAGGAGAGCGAGAAACGCTTGAATAAAGACGTATAATACGTTATGATTTGTTTAGAATATTCGTGATTTGAGGTGAGAGTATGAAAATTAGAAGAAGTACAAGATTAGTCGATATGACTTATTACTTGCTACAAAACCCTCGTCAGCTAGTATCTCTCACTTTTTTTGCTGAAAGGTATCAATCGGCTAAGTCTTCCATTAGTGAAGATTTAGTTATTATTAAGCAAACGTTTGAACAACAAGGGGTCGGCACATTGCAAACGATACCAGGAGCAGCAGGAGGAGTGAAATATATACCGTATATAAGTGAAGAAGAGGCAGATCTAATTATTGATGAGCTTTGTGGCTTATTTGAAAACCCAGATCGTATTTTGCCTGGCGGTTACTTATACATGACAGATTTATTGAGTAATCCTCGCCATATTAATGGCGCAGGTCGTTTGTTTGCTTCTGTTTTTGCTAGGCAACCAATTGATGCAGTTATGACGGTGGCAACGAAGGGGATTCCACTTGCTTATGCAGTGGCAAATTACTTAGATGTACCAGTTGTAATTGCAAGGAAAGATAATAAGGTAACAGAAGGTCCGACTGTTAGTATTAACTATGTGTCGGGTTCTTCTAAACGAATTCAAACAATGACGTTAGCAAAACGCAGTCTTCCAGAAGGGTCGAATGTTTTAATTATTGATGACTTCATGAAAGCTGGCGGAACAATTCAAGGTATGATGAGTATGCTAGAAGAATTCAAGGCTAATGTTGTTGGTATCGGTGTATTAGTAGAATCTACAGATATTGAAGAACGACTAATTAATAATTTTGTATCATTAATTCGTCTATCGGAAGTTGATGTGAAAGAAAAAACGATTCAAGTGGAAAAAGGGAATTATTCTCTTGCACCATTTGATGAAGGGCTTGTAGAGGCGGAATAAAAGATAGAGCAGATAGCTCTATCTTTTTTATTTTATTTATAGATTATAAAATAGATGGACAAACTGCCTTTCGTACACTATTTTTAAAGAGTAAAATAAATAATAAAAGGGTGAAAAGTATGAAAGTTGTTCAAACAAGCAAGGCACCACAAGCAATTGGACCTTATTCACAGGGGATTATTGTAAATAACATGTTCTATAGCTCAGGACAAATTCCATTGATGGCAAATGGGGAGCTTGTAACAGGAGATGTAACAGTACAAACAGAACAAGTATTTCAAAATTTACAAGCGGTATTAGAGGAAGCAGGTGCTTCATTTGATACAGTCGTAAAAACAACAGTATTTTTAAAGGACATGGATGATTTTAATGCTGTGAATGAAGTGTATAGCTCTTATTTCTCTACTCATAAACCAGCTCGATCTTGTGTGCAAGTAGCAAAATTACCGAAAGATGTTTCCGTTGAAATTGAAGTAATCGCCCTAGTTAAGTAACCTTTTGTAAGCGATAACCTCCACTAATCTCTATATTCAACTACTTTAAAAATTTTTATCTTAAAAATTTTTAAAAAATTAAAGGGAAAATAGAAAATTTGTGGAATTTATACAAATATATCGCTTATTTAGAAAAGGGTGGTGAACACAAGATGGAAGTGACTGACGTAAGATTACGCCGCGTAAACACAGAAGGCCGCATGAGAGCAATTGCCTCTATTACTCTAGACCATGAATTTGTTGTTCATGATATTCGTGTAATTGATGGTAATAATGGATTATTTGTAGCAATGCCAAGTAAACGTACTCCAGATGGAGAGTTCCGTGACATTGCACATCCAATTAATTCTGGTACACGCTCTAAAATTCAAGATGCGGTTTTAACAGAGTATCATCGTTTAGGCGAGTTAGAAGAGGTTGAGTTTGAAGAAGCAGGTGCTTCGTAAAATTCGAATGAAAAGGGCTTTTGACAAAAAGCCTTATAATTTTGTAGCAAACTCCTGTAAGCATTTACAGGGGTTTGTTTTTTTTGTTTTATATTTGGAAACTTCATAATTTATTAACATAAAAAGAAGAAACTACTAATTTTTTCAAAATCATTTTAAATAGTATAGCTTATTTCTTAAAAAAGATACTAAAGAGTAAAACATCTTATAAGAATTATGGTAAAATTTAATAGTTAAAATGTGTTTCTTGAAATATATGATGATTTAGGATAATATCTTTAATGGATAAATAGGTTGCGATGGAGGGTCTATATGTCAAACAGATTTGCAGTGATTCTAGCTGCAGGTAAAGGCACACGTATGAAGTCTAAGCTATACAAAGTGCTGCATCCTGTATGTGGAAAACCTATGGTACAACACGTAGTCGATCAAGTATCTCAATTAGGATTGCAGAAACTTGTAACGGTTGTTGGACATGGTGCTGAAATGGTACAAGAACAGCTAGGGAACGTAAGTGAATTTGCATTACAAGCAGAACAACTTGGTACAGCACATGCTGTAGATCAAGCTGCAAGTGTACTTGCAAATGAAGAAGGAACAACTTTAGTTATTTGTGGTGATACGCCTCTAATAACTGCTGAAACAATGGAAGCATTACTTCAGCAACATAAAGAAGCAGGAGCAATGGCGACGGTGCTAACAGCATACATAGAAGAGCCTGCTGGATATGGCCGTATTGTTCGTAATGAGAATGGTCATGTTGAAAAGATTGTTGAGCATAAAGATGCAAATGAGAAAGAATTAGCTATTAAAGAAATCAATACAGGTACGTATTGTTTTGATAATAAGGCTTTATTTGCTTCACTTTCTAAAGTTTCAAATGATAACGTGCAAGGTGAATATTACCTTCCAGATGTTATTGAGATTTTAAAAAATGAAGGTCATATCGTATCAGCTTATCAAACAGAGCAGTTCGATGAAACGTTAGGTGTTAACGACAGAGTCGCTCTATCGCAAGCGGAAATTATTATGAAAAACCGTATCAACCGAAAGAACATGGTAAATGGTGTTACAATTATTGATCCAAGTAACACTTATATTTCTGCTGATGCAATTATCGGTAGCGATACAGTTCTTCATCCAGGAACAATTATTGAGGGGAACACTGTAATTGGTTCTGATTGTGAAATTGGACCGCATACAGTAATTCGCGATAGTGAAATTGGAGATCGTACGACAATTCGACAATCTACTGTACATGATAGTAAGCTTGGTACAGAAGTATCGGTTGGTCCATTTGCACATATTCGCCCAGATTCAGTTATTGGAGACGAAGTACGCGTTGGAAACTTCGTGGAAATCAAAAAAACTGTCTTTGGTAATAGAAGTAAAGCTTCACACTTGAGTTATATCGGGGATGCACAAGTTGGAGAAGACGTGAATCTTGGTTGTGGTTCAATTACGGTGAACTATGACGGTAAGAATAAATTCAAAACTGTGATTGGTAATGGGGTATTTATTGGATGTAATTCAAACCTTGTTGCTCCAGTAACAGTTGAAGATGGTGCTTATGTGGCGGCAGGCTCTACAATTACAGAGAATGTTCCATCAAAAGCATTATCGGTAGCACGTGCACGTCAAGTTAACAAAGAAGACTATGTTGATCAATTGCTGAATAAGAAAAAATCATAATAATGTGGAGGGTTAATCTAGATGTCGACTCAATATCTAAATTCTAATTTGAAAGTATTCTCTTTAAACTCTAATAAGGAACTTGCTGAGCAGATTGCAAAGCATATTGGAGTAGGACTAGGAAAATGTTCTGTTGATCGTTTTAGTGATGGAGAAGTTCAAATTAACATTGAAGAAAGTATCCGTGGTTGCGATGTATTCATTATTCAATCTACAAGCTTCCCAGTAAACGAACATATCATGGAATTACTTATTATGATCGATGCATTAAAACGTGCATCTGCGAAAACAATTAATATTGTTATTCCTTACTATGGTTATGCGCGTCAAGACCGTAAAGCGCGTTCTCGTGAACCAATTACATCGAAACTTGTAGCAAACTTGCTTGAAACAGCAGGTGCAACTCGTGTAATCACTCTAGATTTACATGCTCCACAAATTCAAGGGTTCTTTGATATCCCAATCGACCACTTAATGGGTGTACCGATTCTTTCTGATTACTTTGAAACAAAAGGTCTTAAAGATATCGTAATCGTGTCTCCTGATCATGGTGGTGTAACTCGTGCGAGAAAAATGGCAGATCGTCTAAAAGCGCCAATCGCTATTATTGATAAGCGTCGTCCTCGCCCGAACGTTTCAGAGGTAATGAACATTATCGGTAATATTGAAGGCAAAACAGCGATTTTAATTGATGACATCATTGATACAGCTGGTACAATTACATTAGCAGCAAACGCTCTTGTTGAGAACGGTGCTTCTGAAGTATATGCTTGCTGTACACACCCAGTATTATCTGGTCCAGCAATTGAGCGTATTCAAAATTCAAACATTAAAGAGTTAGTTGTAACGAACTCTATCGTATTACCAGAAGAGAAGAAAATCGACAAAGTACATGAACTTTCAGTTGCTCCATTAATCGGAGAAGCAATCATTCGTGTATACGAAGAAGAATCTGTGAGTGTATTATTCAATTAATTGGATAGAATGAGACGTAACCAAAATTGGTTACGTCTTTTCGTATCGAAAAAAGAAAGTAGTGGTACAAGAATGAAATTGATAGTAGGACTTGGGAACCCAGGTAGAGAATATGAATTAACAAGGCATAATATTGGATTTATGGCCATTGATGAACTTGCGAAGCGTTGGAACATTTCTTTGAATGAACAAAAATTTAAAGGTGTATTTGGTGCAGGGTTTGTTAATGGAGAAAAGGTAATCTTATTAAAGCCGCTAACATACATGAATTTATCTGGGGAAAGTATTCGTCCACTTATGGATTATTATAAAATTGATGTTGAGGACTTCGTTGTTATGTACGACGATTTAGACATTCCTGTAGGTAAATTGCGTCTTCGCATGAAAGGTAGTGCTGGTGGACATAATGGTGTAAAGTCAACGATTTCGCACTTAGGAACACAAGAATTTCAACGTATCCGTATGGGAATTGATCGCCCGAAAAATGGAATGAAGGTAGTCGATTATGTATTAGGACGCTTTACATCTGAAGAGATTCCGGATGTTAACCATTCTATTGAAAAAGCAGCGGATGCATGTGAAGAGTGGCTAAATAAGCCTTTTCTTCAAATCATGAATACTTTCAATAGTTAAAAATGAGATTGGGAATATTTCTCTTTTGTTTTACCCATACTAGTAGTAATTGAATTTTTAGGAGGCTAGTATGGAAGGATATTATTATTGCAGACACTGCGGAGGTAATGTAGGCTCCATTAACGCAGAAAAAGTATATAGCGACGTTTTATTTCAACTAACGGAGCAAGAAGTAGTAGAAATGATTCATTTTCATGAGAATGGAAATATATATATAAAAACGATTTGTGAATCGTGTCAAGAAACGCTCGCATCTTATCCTGAGTATTATGAGTATGAAAAATTTCTGCAATAAAATGTTGTCGCTTTGGCATGTCCAAAGCATTTTTCTGTTTTCCTTTTCCAAAATATTTGCATAAAATAGAATGACTTGCTCTTTATGTTGAGAGGAGTTTTAAAAATGATAGGTTTATTAGAGCAATTTTATAAAAATGAAGAGATACAATCGGTTATTAATGGGTTAGAAGATGGGTTAAAAGAACAACTTATATCAGGGATGGCAACGTCTTCTCGTTCATTATTAATGGCGGCTTTATATAAAAAAACAAAAAAATCACAATTAATCGTGACACATAACTTATACCAAGCACAAAAAGTACATGAAGATTTAGTGGCGTTACTTGGTGAAAAAGATGTGTGGTTATATCCAGTGAATGAACTGATAGCATCGGAAATTGGAGTTGCAAGTCCAGAATTGAAGGCGCAACGTATAGAAGTGTTAAATCGCTTGGCTGCGGGAGAGAATGGAATCATTGTAGCGCCAGTGGCAGGATTGCGTAGATTTTTACCAATAAAAGAATTGTGGAAGCAAAAGCAAGTTGAAATCAATCTAGGGCAAGAGATTGATTTAGATGCGCTCTTGCATACTTTACATCATATTGGCTATGAACGTAAGTCGATGGTAGAAGCTCCAGGGGAGTTCAGTTTGCGTGGGGGAATATTAGATATTTATCCTTTAACTGAAGAACTACCATTTCGTATTGAATTCTTTGATACAGAAGTCGATTCTATTCGATTATTTGATGTGGATGAACAGCGTTCTCAAGGTAAAAAAGAAAACGTTAGGTTTGGTCCGGCAACAGAGTTTTTATTTTCACAGGAAGAATTAAAATCAGGAATTCAGCATCTTGAAGAAGGCTTGACTAAGACGATGCAAAAACTTTCTGATGATAAACTAAAGACTAAAGTGCTTGAGACGGTAAGTCATGAAATTGAGATGTTGAAAAACGGGCAAAGTATAGAACAGATGTTTAAATACTTATCTATTTTCTATAAAGAACCTGCTAGTCTGATAGATTATTTACCAGAAGATGGTGTTGTAATTTTAGATGAGATTTCCCGTATTCAAGAAACAGCATCACATCTTGAAACAGAAGAGGCGGAATGGTATATATCACTTCTTGGTGAAGGAACAATTATTCAAGATTTATCTTTCTCTCACCCATTCGAGGGGTTTCTTCATCATAAAAAAAGAAGTTTTGTATATTTAACGTTATTCTTGCGTCATATCGCACACACACATCCGCAAAACATTGTTAATGTAACATGTAAAACAATGCAAGATTTCCATGGACAGATGAATTTGTTAAAAACAGAAATTGATAGATGGAATGAAGGGCATTTTACGACTGTTGTACTCGGAACAGATGATGAACGTGTGAAAAAATTACAACATATTTTAAGTGATTATGATATTGAGGCAGATATTGTAGAAGGTACAGATATTTTATTGCCTGGAAGGTTACAAATTGCTGTAGGTGATTTACATGCAGGATTTGAAATGCCGATGCAAAAGCTTGTTGTCATTACTGAAAAGGAGCTTTTTCATAAGAAAGTTAAAAAATCACAACGTAAACAAAAGCTATCGAATGCTGAACGTATTAAAAGTTATTCGGAATTAAAAGTTGGAGATTATGTAGTTCATGTAAATCATGGTATAGGTAAATTTTTAGGTATTGAGACATTAGAGATTAATGGTGTTCATAAAGATTATTTAAATATTAAATATCAAGGTAATGATAAGCTATACGTTCCAATTGAACAAATTGATCAAGTTCAAAAATATGTAGGATCTGAAGGTAAGGATCCGAAAGTTTACAAATTAGGTGGGAATGATTGGAAAAAGGTTAAAACGAAAGTTGAAAAATCTGTACAAGACATTGCGGATGACCTAATTAAACTATATGCTGAGCGCGAAGCTTCAAAAGGCTATGCATATACGCCAGATACGGCAGAACAACAAGAGTTCGAATCATCTTTCCCATACCAAGAGACAGAGGATCAGTTACGTTCTATTGACGAGATTAAAAAAGATATGGAACGCGGACGCCCGATGGATAGGCTCCTTTGTGGTGATGTAGGGTATGGGAAGACTGAAGTGGCTATTCGTGCGGCATTTAAAGCGATTATGGATGAAAAACAAGTTGCAATTTTAGTACCGACAACGATTCTTGCGCAGCAACACTATGAAACAATTCGAGAGCGTTTTCAAGATTATCCAATCAATATAGGCTTATTAAGTAGATTCCGTACGAGGAAACAACAAAATGAAACAATTAAGGGCTTAAAGGATGGAACAGTAGATATTGTAATCGGAACACATCGTATTTTATCTAAAGATGTTACTTATAAAGATTTAGGGCTTCTTATTATTGATGAAGAACAAAGATTTGGTGTGACACATAAAGAAAAAATTAAACAATTGAAGGCGAATGTTGACGTATTAACATTAACGGCAACTCCGATTCCGCGGACGCTTCATATGTCTATGCTTGGTGTGCGCGACTTATCTGTTATTGAGACACCACCAGAAAATCGTTTCCCAGTCCAAACGTATGTAGTCGAGTATAATCCAGCGTTAATGCGAGAGGCGATAGAGCGAGAGCTTGCAAGAGGTGGTCAAGTTTACTTCCTATATAACCGTGTAGAGGATATTGAAAGAAAAGCAGATGAAATTTCGATGTTAGTTCCAGATGCCCGCGTAACGTACGCACATGGGAAAATGAACGAAAGCGAATTAGAGTCTGTTATGCTATCATTTTTAGAAGGACAGCATGATGTTCTTGTAAGTACAACAATTATTGAGACGGGTGTAGATATTCCGAATGTAAATACGTTAATTGTATTTGATGCAGATCGTATGGGATTATCACAGTTGTATCAGCTTCGTGGGCGTGTTGGACGTTCTAATCGTGTTGCATATGCATACTTTGCATATAAACGTGACAAAGTGCTGTCAGAGGTTGCAGAGAAGCGTCTACAAGCAATTAAAGAGTTCACGGAACTTGGATCTGGTTTCAAAATTGCGATGAGAGATTTATCTATTCGTGGAGCAGGTAATTTGTTAGGGGCAGAACAGCATGGATTTATTGATTCTGTCGGATTTGATCTATATTCTCAAATGTTAAAAGATGCAATTGAACAGCGTAGAGGAACAGATGGGGCTGAAAATATAGTTAATGTTGAAATTGACTTAGAGGTAGATGCATACTTACCAGATGCTTATATTTCAGATAGTAAGCAAAAAATTATGATGTATAAACAATTTAGAGGTGTTTCTGCAATTGAGGATATTGAAGAATTGCAGGAAGAAATGATCGATAGATTTGGCGATTATCCACAAGAAGTTGGTTATTTATTACAAATTGCAAATATTAAAGTGTTGGCAATGAAAGAACAAATTGAATTAATTAAGCAGAATAAATTTGAAGTAACATTCCTGTTTTCTGAACAAGCAAGTCAAAATATTGATGGTGGAAAATTATTCATGCTCGGAAATAGTTTTGGACGTATGATTGGTTTAGGAATGGAAGGATCACAATTGAAAATTGTTATGAAAACAAATGGCTTAGAGACATCGAAGTGGTTAACGATTGCTGAAAATTTATTAAAAGGCTTACCAGATGTAAAAAAAGAAGTAATAAATGCCTAAAATAAGATAAAAAAATACAATTCGACGTGCATAGAAGAACTAATGTGTAAAATACTATATCTAACAGTTGGTGATTTTTACATGAACAGGTAAATTCACCACTTTGATCATCAGTAGAAAGTGAGGCAGCATTAGAATGAAAGCAACTGGAATCGTACGTCGAATTGATGATTTAGGCAGGGTCGTAATCCCGAAGGAAATTCGTAGAACTTTACGTATTCGAGAAGGAGACCCACTAGAAATATTTGTTGATCGCGATGGAGAGGTAATTTTAAAGAAGTATTCTCCAATTAGTGAGCTAGGTGATTTTGCAAAAGAATATGCTGATGCTTTATATGACAGCTTAGGACATAATGTGCTTGTGTGTGATCGAGATTCTATCATCGCAGTATCAGGTGTATCGAAAAAAGAATACTTAAATAAAAGTGTTGGCGATTTAATTGAAAAAACGATGGAAGAACGAAAGTCTGTTATTATGACGGATGAAAGTGATATTTCCATTATTGATGGTGTAACAGAAAAGGTTCATTCTTATACAGTTGGACCAATTGTTGCAAACGGAGATCCGATTGGAGCCGTCATTATTTTTTCAAAAGAAGCTATTATAAGCGAGATCGAGCATAAAGCGGTTAATACTGCTGCCAGTTTCTTAGCGAAACAAATGGAACAGTAAGGGTATATTGATTTTAGAAGTAGCAATCTTTCCTAATTATGATCTTTCTTTTTGAGAAATCAATTATTTGGAGATATATGTATATTGAATGAAGGTAGCACTTTGCTACCTTTTTTCGTTGAATATTTTTAACGTGTAGGAACTCATTATTACCCGTGTTGGGAAGGGAGTTTGTTCTTTTCTTTATGATATAATACGAGAGGTGAGAATAGAAAAAGGAGTTTTCTTGTATGGAAGCGAAGAAGTATCAAGCCTTTTGGCGTGGGGCTATTATATTAACGATTGCAAGTTTCGTTACAAAAGTATTAAGCGCTTTTTACCGTATTCCATATCAAAATATAGCGGGGGATATTGGGTTTTATATTTACCAACAAATTTACCCGTTTTATGGATTTTGTTTAATTTTAGCTACTTATGGATTTCCTGTTATCATTTCGAAAATGGTTGCAGAACGATTAGAGCGGGGAAAACAAAAAGAAGCAGAAGAAATTATTTGTGTATCTTTTTGGTTCTTATTAGGAATTGGTTTTATAGGCTTCTTTACATTGTTTTTTGGGGCCGAAACAATTGCGGTAGCTATGGGCGATATACACTTAGATAAGTTACTACGTGTTATTTCATTTTCATTCTTATTGATGCCATTTTTGTCTGTAGCAAGAGGGTATTTTCAAGGATTTAATAATATGATGCCAACGGCTGTTTCGCAAGTAATAGAACAAACAATTCGAGTTTCTATTATTGTATTTTTATCGCTATTCCTAATTGCTCACGGATTTGATTTATATACAGTTGGTGCAGGGGCTATGTTAGGCTCAATTGCGGGTGGTCTTATTGGGATTATTGTACTTATATTGTATATGCGTCAAGATTTTCGTTCTATATTCTTCAAAAGTGCAGCGAGAATTAAGGGTAAAAGGAAGATAGTTAAAATCCTTTTTTGGCAGGGGTTAGCGATTTGTGTTAGTAATTTAGTGCTTATTTTTATACAGATGGCTGATTCAGTGTCCTTTTACAGCTTACTTATTGGTGTGGGAGAACAGGCTGAAAATGCAAAGGTATTAAAGGGTGTTTATGATAGAAGTATTCCGCTAATGCAATTAGGTACTGTTGTGACGACTTCTTTCTCGTTGTCACTTATTCCGATTATTACAGCGGCGAAGGAAAGAGGAGATCTTTCCTTTATTCAAGAAAAGGTAAAGTTAGCAGTGAAAATAACATGTGTTATTGGACTTGCAGCAGCTATTGGACTAACTTGTATTATTCAACCTACGAATATTATGTTGTTTGAAAACAGTGATGGATCAGATGTTTTATCTATTTTATCGTTATCTATTTTATTTAGTTCATTGTCAATTACGACAGCTTCTATTTTACAAGGATTGGGGCAAACGTTTAAGCCAGCATTATTTGTTGTATTTGGAGGTTGCTTAAAGTTAGCGTTAAATTATATATTCATGCCTTATTTGGGTGTGAAAGGTGCAGCCTTTGCGACTTTATGTGCGTTAATTATAATCTCTGGACTAAATACTTTGTTGCTTACGAGAGCTGTATCAGGGTCACTTATCAATAAGCGAAATATGTTAGGGATAGTAATTAGTGGTATCTGTATGGGATTTGTATTAATGATATTCACACGTGTGTTACAGATGTCTGGATTAGTAATTGATACGGAACATAGAGGAAGCGCGACACTTGAAGCGTTGTTAGGTGTAGCCATTGGCGGATTGACATATATGTTTTTTATTTTGAAATTACGTGTATTTACAAAAAAAGAATTAGGAACCGTTATGAAACAAGAGAAAAAAGAAGGTTCATTGAAGAAGAGTGGATAGAGGTGACTGGTTGTGAGTGGAATCATTACTATTTTAGGTTTAGGAGCTGGTGAATTAGATCAGCTAACGATGGGTGTATATCGAAAAATAAAAGAAGCAGACCATCTGTTTGTTAGAACGAAAGAACATCCAGTTATAGAAGAATTGGAGAAAGAAGGCGTACAATATACGTCTTTTGATGCTGTATATGAAGCACATGATACGTTTGAAATTGTATATGAAACAATTGCGAATAAATTGCTAGAACAAGCTGAAGGTACAGAAATTATCTATGCTGTTCCCGGGCATCCACTTGTAGCAGAAAGAACAGTTCAGCTACTGTTGGAAAAAGGAGAAGTTTCAAATGTTGAAGTGCGAATTGAGGGTGGACAAAGTTTCCTTGATCCTATGTTTGCAAGTCTAAAGATTGATCCGATTGAAGGATTCCAATTACTTGATGCTACATCATTTGAAAGAGGGCAATTAGAACTGCGTCAACATTTAATCTTTTGCCAAGTATATGATGCATTCGTTGCATCTGATGTGAAATTAACATTAATGGAGATGTTACCAGATGATTATGAAGTGTATATCGTAACAGCTGCAGGAACTTCATTTGAACAAGTAAAGAAGGTACCGTTGTACATGTTAGATCATGAAACGGAATTGAATAATTTAACGAGTGTGTACGTGCCGCCAGTTCAGGAGCGTGCGTCCTTGTATCAACAGTTTGATGTTCTTAGAGAAATTATTGCGGAACTTCGTGGTCCAAATGGTTGTCCGTGGGATAAAAAGCAAACACATCAATCATTAAAGAAATATTTAATTGAGGAAGCTTATGAAGTGTTGGAAGCAATCGATGAAGAGGATGATGATCACTTAGTAGAAGAATTAGGTGATATATTATTACAAGTTATGCTTCATGCTCAAATCGGAGAAGATGAAGGTTGGTTCTCTATAGATGATATCATTCGAACTCTATCTGAGAAAATGGTTCGTCGCCATCCGCATGTGTTTGGAAATACGGATGTAAACAGCGCTGATGAAGTGATTGCAAATTGGGAAGAAATTAAAAAACAAGAAAAAGGATTCGTGAAAGAATCTGTTTTAAATGGTGTTCCCAAAAGTTTGCCGCAGTTACTACGCGCCTATGAAATTCAGAAGAAAGCTGGTAAGGTTGGATTTGATTGGGTTGATGTGCAACCGATGATAGAGAAAGCTTTGGAAGAATGGCAAGAGTTCCAACAAGAGGTTACAAATATGGATGAGAAAAAGATGCTGGGTGAGTTTGGTGATTTACTATTTGCATTTGTTAATATAGCTCGTCATTACAAAATAGATCCAGAAGAGGCGTTACGTTCAACTAATGAGAAATTTACTGGTCGTTTTTTATACATGGAGGCAAAAGTAGCTGAAATGAATAAAGAGATGAAAGATTTATCATTAGAACAGTTAGATGTTTTATGGGAAGAAGCGAAACAGACAGAGCGTTAATAGGGGGATTTGATATGCGTCTAGATAAGTTTTTAAAAGTATCACGTTTAATTAAAAGAAGAACATTAGCGAAAGAAGTAGCTGATCAAGGAAGAATATCTATTAATGGTCAAGTGGCAAAAGCAAGTTCTGATGTGAAAGTAGCTGACGAATTAACAATTCGTTTTGGTCAAAAAATAGTGACTGTGAAAATAAATGAATTAAAAGAAACAACTAAAAAAGAAGATGCAGCAAATATGTATAGCTTAGTTCGTGAAGAAAAAGTAAAAGCGGAAGAAGGCTTGTTCTAAAATCATTTATCCCCTCATACATTACTATTAGCTAGTAAAAACCTATGGGGGGATTTACGTGAATAATGGTTACTCACCTACGTCTTCTAATCAACAAAATGTTTCTGTAGAGCATGACATTATTATGCGTGGCAGGCGTATAATTGATATTACCGGTGTGAAGCAGGTAGAGAGTTTTGATAGCGAAGAGTTTTTACTAGAGACCGTAATGGGTTTTTTAACAATTCGTGGTCAAAATTTACAAATGAAAAATTTAGATGTGGAAAAAGGTATTGTGTCGATTAAAGGGAAAGTTAATGAGATGCTGTATATTGATGAAAATCAAGGGGAAAAAACTAAAGGTTTCTTTAGTAAGTTGTTTAAATGAGCTTAACAATTCAGTTGTATACAATGCTTTCAATGATTGGAATGGGTGCTTGGATTGGAGCGTCTTTAGATACATATCAACGTTTTTTAAAGCGCCAAGAACGTAAACGTTGGCTTGTATTTATACATGATATATTATTTTGGATTGTCCAAGCATTATCCGTCTTTTATGTATTGCTTCTCGTAAATGAAGCTGAGCTACGTATATATGTGTTTTTGGCATTATTATGTGGTTTTGCGGCATATCAAAGCTTACTGAAGGCACTATACATGAAGCTGTTAAATTTTCTCATCTATATTTTTATGCAAACAACATATTTTTTTGTTCGAATTATACAGCTACTCATGATAAAACCTGTTATTATTATAGCGCAGCTATTTATTGCATTTATATTATTCTTATTTCGTATACTGCTTTCAATTGGACATGTGTTATGGAAAATGGTGATTTGGATATTACTTTTCATATGGAAAGTTTTTTTCTGGCCTGTTCGATTTATTGCTTCGCTCATATGGAAACTTCTCCCTAATCGTGTTAAACTTTTTATAGTGAAACATATAGGGTTCCTGCAATATATAGCAAAATTGAAGGGACATATCTTCCAACTATGGGAGCATATAAAAAAGAAGTTAGGGGGACCTCGGAAATGAGGGAACTGAGACAAAGAACAATCGAAAAACAGAGTCCAAATCCTGTTAAAGAGCATATAATACAAACGGATGAGAACAGGAAGCGACTTTATCGCCGTTTAGCGGTTTTTCTTGTCTTTACTTTTACAATTATTGCGAGTATTGGTGTAACGTTTTATCAACAAAACAGTTCCATTAAAGCAAAAGAAGCAAAAGTTAAGGACATGAAAAAAGAACTGGATTCATTAACGAATAAAGAAAAAAGTCTAAAAGACGAAGTTCAAAAGTTAAATGATGAAGAGTACGTATTAAAGATTGCTAGAAGGGATTATTTCTTCTCTGGTAAAGGGGAGATAATTTTTCCTGTTTCTAAGTAGAGTATGTCTTATTGACACTATATTTTAGGATTATATATAATAAAGTAAAATTTGACTTTTTAACCACTAAGGAGGAGCATTTTTTTTATGTCAATCGAGGTAGGCAGCAAGTTACAGGGTAAAGTAACAGGTATTACAAATTTTGGGGCTTTTGTGGAGCTGCCAGAGGGCTTAACGGGTCTTGTTCATATTAGTGAAGTTGCTGATAACTATGTAAAAGATATTAACGATCACTTAAAAGTGGGCGACCAAGTAGAAGTAAAAGTTATTAATGTTGAAAAAGATGGAAAGATTGGTTTATCTATCAAAAAAGCGAAAGAACGTGAAAAAACAGAAGGAGATCGTCCACGCGGTGAATACCAACGCGGTGGTGATCAACAACGTTCTGGACGTCCACAACGTAATAATCGCTCTTTCAACAGAGATAATCGCGGTGGCGGTAACGACCGAGCTCCGAAAGAAACATTTGAGCAAAAGATGGCACGCTTCTTAAAAGATAGCGAAGATCGTTTAACTTCTTTAAAGCGTAACACAGAGTCTAAACGTGGTGGCCGTGGCGCGCGTCGCGGATAATAAGGACGTTTAGTTTTTAACATATAGAGAGGTACCCAGAGTGATGGCTCAGGGTGCTTTTTTATATGTTAAAAATATTTTTAAAAAAGTTTTTGAGATGTGTTGACTTTAATTAGTATCTGATGTAAGATACTAATTGTCCGTTAAATAAGACGACATGGCGGTGTAGCTCAGCTGGCTAGAGCGTACGGTTCATACCCGTGAGGTCGGGGGTTCGATCCCCTCCGCCGCTATATTTAATTTAACGGCCCGTTGGTCAAGTGGTTAAGACACCGCCCTTTCACGGCGGTAACACGGGTTCGAATCCCGTACGGGTCATCTAAAAAGATCATGCAAATTTGCATGATCTTTTTTTGTTAAATAAATTAAGATATACAACACTTCTACAAAATCACCCTATATTTTCTGAATATTTAATTAAAATCTCAAAAATAACTTACATACCGTGTATATCTGTAGAGTTATTTCGAATAAAAAGTCGAACGATTATAAAAGTGAAAACTGTTGTTTTGACAAAAAAACCAACAATCATCTTTTATAATGACAGTAATTAAACTATGCAGGTGGTGTTAAAAATATGCCTAAAGCAGGAAGGAATACTATGAATACAAGTGCATTGGCAATGAATGAGAGTCAGCTTGGAGGAATAAAGTGGACGAGTAAGTTGCGAATGAAATTTGAGCAAGTTTTCTTTAGATGGGGATTTATTATTGTTGTTATTGGTTTTCTTTTGGGACGAGCATATATATTAACAAATATTTTACCGTTTGCACTGCCATTTTTTGCTGCTGTTTATGTTATGAAGCGGGATAAGATGCCGCTAGCATTTTTAGCTCTAATGGGAGGAGCTCTTTCGGTATCGATAGATAATTTGTTTTTTACCTTTGCATCTATCTTTACCTTCTTCATTTATAATATCTTCTTTAGTCGATTTACACGTAAAACTGTTGGACTTGTTCCATTTCAAGTATTTATCTCCGCATTAACCGCACACTTAGTTGTTGTATATTTTGCGCAACAAACTGTCACCATGTACGATTTACTCGTTAGTACCATTGAGGCTGGGCTTAGTTTCGTATTAACTATGATATTTTTACAAAGCGTCCCGCTTTTAGTGGAAAGGAAAGGAAAACAACAGGCATTAGAGACGGAAGAAATTGTTTGTTTGATTATATTACTAGCATCTGTTTTAACGGGTACAACAGATTGGTTTGTATATGATGCTTCTATTCAACATATTTTTACAAGGTATTTAGTGCTAGTATTTGCATTTATTGCAGGTGCTGCCACAGGATCCACAGTAGGGGTTGTAACAGGACTAATATTAAGTTTAGCAAATGTGTCTAGCTTGTCTCAGCTTAGCCTTCTTGCTTTCTCTGGATTGCTTGGTGGATTGTTAAAAGAAGGGAAGCGTTTAGGTGTTAGTTTAGGTTTATTAATTGGGACAAGCTTAATTACATTATATGTGGACAAACAGACAAATATTGTAACAACTTTAATTGAGTCAGGTGTAGCGATTGTTATCTTCTTATTAACACCGAAGCTTGTTTTGGATCGTATTGCTAAATTTATGCCAGGTACACAAGAGCATTCGCAAGACCAACAACAATATTTAAGAAGGATGCGTGATGTTACAGCAAATAAAATCAACCAATTTGCAAATGTATTTGCTGCTTTATCTAATAGCTTTTCTGTATATGGGTATGTAGAGGAAGAAGATAAAGAGACAGAAGCAGATTTGTTTTTGAGTACAATTACTGCGAAAACATGTCAAACATGCTTTAAAAAGGATCAATGCTGGGTAGTGAATTTTGATAAAACGTACGATTATATGAAACAAATAATGAATGAAACGGAAGAAGGAACCCTGCAACATAATCGTAAATTAGTTCGTGAGTGGGACAAGCATTGTGTGAGAGGGAAAAAAGTGACGGATTTAGTAGCGGGTGAATTAGATCACTTCTATGAGGGACAAAAATTACGAAAACAAATGAAGGAAAATCGTAGAATAGTAGCGGAGCAACTATTAGGTGTATCAAAGGTTATGGAGGATTTTGCTAAGGAGATACAACGAGAGCGTGAAAATCATCAAGTGCAGGAAGAACAGATTATGCAAGCATTCCGTGATTTTGGTGTCGAAGTAGAGCATGTTGATATTTATTGTTTAGATAGAGGAAGTATTGATATTGAAATGTTAATTCCAGTTGCATCTAATGAACATGGTGAATGTGAAAAGTTAGTTGCACCGATGCTTTCGGATATCCTTAAAGAAAATATTGTCGTTAAACATGAAGAAAAGTCTTCTTATCCAAATGGCCATAGTTTAATATCATTTGGTTCGGCGAAGACGTATTCTCTTGATACAGGATTGGCTACAGCTGCAAAAGGCGGTGGATTTGTTTCGGGTGACTCTTATGCGATGATGGATTTAAGTGTTGGTAAATATGCACTTGCAATTAGTGATGGTATGGGGAATGGGCAAAGGGCTCATATGGAAAGTAAGGAAACGGTGAAATTATTACAAAAAATACTCCAATCGGGCATTGATGAAGAAATAGCAATTAAGTCTATCAATTCAATTCTTTCTTTGAGAACGACAGAAGAGATGTTTACGACGTTAGATTTAGCTATGGTAGATTTGCGGGATGCGAGTGCAAGGTTTTTAAAGATTGGATCGACGCCGAGTTTTGTTAAACGCGCAAATAATATTTTGAAAATTGAAGCAAGTAATTTGCCGATGGGAATCATTGAAGATGTTGAAGTTGATGTGGTGGGTGAACAATTAAAAACGGGCGATATTCTTATTATGATGAGCGATGGGATTTTTGAGGGAGCGCAGCATGTGGAGAATCATGAATTGTGGATGAAACGAAAAATTAAAGAATTGCAAACCGAAGACCCGCAAGAAATTGCTGATATCATTATGGAAGAAGTGATTCGCTCTTGTGATGGTTATATAAATGATGATATGACTATTGTAGTGGCAAAAGTGAAGAAAAATATGCCGAAGTGGGCTACGATTCCGATTGTAGGAATGCAGGCGCAGTAAAATGTAAGTGGAATGTTTATCTATAATTTGATTTTAAAAACCTAGGTGAATACCTAGGTTTTTTTGTGGAAAAAGGTAATGTTATTAATTTTGTGAATATACACGGAGGATGTAAGATAAAAATGTAATTTTTGTATATCTTTTTTTTGCACAATGTTTGTAAAAGTTGTACCATTGTAGACAAGGCAACTAACGTTGCTGTTCTTGTTTAATGAAAGGTGATTACGAAGTTGAAAGATACATTTGTTGAAAAAGTAGATGACTTTGTAAAGCAGCATGATGTATTAAAGAATGATTCAACGATTGTTGTGGGAGTTTCTGGTGGTCCTGACTCGTTAGCGCTTTTATATTATTTATTAGAAAAAAGAGCGGAAAAACAGTTGGAAATTGTAGTAGCTCATGTGGATCATATGTTTAGAGGTGATGAATCTCATGAGGATTTACGGTTTGTGCAGGGCCTTTGTGAAGAACTGGGAATTATTTGTGAAACGATAAGGATTAATGTATCACAATATCAACAGCAATACGGAATGAATGCACAGGTTGCTGCTAGAGAATGCAGATATGCATTTTTGGAAAGAATAATGAAGAAATATGATGCAAGATATGTTGCTCTTGGACATCATGGAGATGATCAAGTCGAGACAATTTTAATGCGTCTTGTAAGAGGGAGTACTCCGAAAGGATATGCAGGAATTGCAGTGAAGCGTCCTTTTCATAATGGGTATTTAATTAGGCCGTTACTTGGGGTAACGAAGGAAGAAATTGTTGATTACTGTAATAAGCTAAATTTAATGCCACGTATAGATCCGAGTAATAAAAAGGAAGTATATACAAGGAATCGATTACGTAAATATGTCCTTCCTCATTTGAAAGAAGAAAATCCACAAGTGCATGAGAAATTCCAAAAATTTAGCATGCAGATGCAAGAGGATGAGGCTTATTTGCAGGAATTAGCTTTTGAGAAAATGAATAAAGTAATTACAAAAAAAAGTGATAAACAAATTAGCTTATCAATTCCTGCCTTTGAATCCATGTCTATGCCTTTACAAAGAAGAGGGATTCAACTAATATTAAACTATCTTTATGAATATAAGATTCCATCTTCTCTTTCTTCCATACATATTGACAAGGTGATTGAGTTTTTTAAGCGGACACAACCTTCAGGTTCACTTGATTTTCCAGGTGATTTGAAAATTGTTCGTACATACGAGGAGTGTAGCTTTAGATTTAAACAAGAAATTGTTTCTCCTTTTTTACAAGATTTATCAGTACCCGGGACCATTACGCTATTGAACGGGGATGAATTTGTAACAGAGGTGAGCGAAGATATACCAAGTAACATGAATGAAACAGTATTTGTTGCTAAGTATAATGATATATCATATCCACTTCGTATTCGTTCTAGGGAAAATGGAGATCGCATGTCAATACAAGGTATGAATGGCACGAAAAAGATAAAAGCTATTTTTATCGAAGCAAAAGTACCGAAAGAAAAAAGAGAAGAATGGCCGGTCGTTTGTGATGCAAGTGGGACCATTATTTGGGTACCCTTGTTGAAGCGATCTGCATTTGCAATTTCGAAAGAGATGGCAAAGAAGGATAAATATATGATTATTCACTACAAAAGCAAGGAGTCTTCCGGGAGGATAATGAAATGATGAATCAAGATATCGAAAAAGTATTAATTTCTGAAGAGCAAATACAAGAAAAGGTGCGCGAACTAGGTGCAATTGTTGCAGAGGATTATAAAAACACAGTACCTCTTGCAATTGGTGTATTAAAAGGCGCAATGCCATTCATGGCAGATTTATTAAAGAGAACAGATACATATCTTGAAATGGATTTTATGGCTGTATCTAGTTACGGTCACTCTACAGTTTCAACAGGCGAAGTGAAAATTTTAAAAGATCTTGATACTTCTGTAGAAGGTCGCGATATTTTAATCGTCGAAGATATTATTGATAGTGGTCTTACACTAAGCTACTTAGTAGACTTATTCAAATATCGTAAAGCGAAGTCTGTAAAAATTGTTACATTATTAGATAAGCCAACAGGCCGTAAGGTTGATCTGAAAGCGGATTATGTTGGATTTACTGTTCCACATGAATTTGTAGTAGGATATGGATTAGATTATAAAGAGCAGTACCGTAATCTTCCTTATGTAGGCGTATTAAAACCAAGCGTTTACTCAAATTAATTAAATATAGGCTTCACAATTGTATAGGAAAGTTTTTCTATGTTACGATTTACTATAGTGTTTATGCCGTGAGAGGAGGTTAGGAATGAATCGTATCTTCCGTAATACCATCTTTTATTTACTGATATTCTTAGTAGTAATTGGAATCGTGAGCTATTTTAATGGTTCGACACAAAAAACGACATCAGTTAGCTACGACAAATTCATTACTAAACTAGAAAGCGGTGAAGTGCGTAATGTGCAACTTCAACCGAAAAATGGTGTATTTGAGGTAAAAGGACAATTTAATAACTCTAGCCAAGGAGAACAATTTGTTACTTATGCACCAAATACTGAGGAATTACAAAAGAAAATTAATGATAAAGCGAAAGGTGCCGAAGTTAAGTATCAACCAGCAGAAGAAACAAGTGCTTGGGTAACATTCTTTACTTCAATCATTCCATTTGTCATCATCTTCATTTTATTCTTCTTCTTATTAAACCAAGCTCAAGGCGGTGGTAGCCGTGTTATGAACTTCGGGAAAAGTAAGGCGAAGTTATATAATGATGAAAAGAAAAAAGTTCGTTTCAGAGATGTTGCTGGTGCGGATGAAGAGAAACAAGAACTTGTTGAGGTAGTTGAATTCTTGAAAGACCCTCGTAAGTTCTCTGAAGTTGGTGCTCGTATTCCAAAGGGTGTCCTATTAGTTGGACCTCCAGGTACAGGTAAAACTTTATTAGCACGTGCTGTTGCAGGTGAGGCTGGCGTTCCATTCTTCTCTATCAGTGGTTCTGACTTCGTAGAGATGTTTGTGGGTGTCGGTGCATCACGTGTACGTGATTTATTTGAAAATGCAAAGAAAAATGCTCCTTGTATCATTTTCATTGATGAAATTGATGCAGTAGGGCGTCAACGTGGCGCAGGTCTTGGTGGTGGCCATGATGAGCGTGAGCAAACGTTGAACCAATTACTTGTTGAAATGGATGGATTCGGTGCAAACGAAGGTATTATTATCATCGCTGCGACAAACCGTCCTGATATTCTTGATCCAGCATTATTACGTCCAGGTCGTTTTGACCGTCAAATTACAGTAGATCGTCCAGATGTAAATGGCCGTGAAGCTGTACTGAAGGTGCATGCTCGTAATAAACCGCTTGATGAAAATATCAACTTAAGAGCAATTGCAACTCGTACGCCAGGATTCTCTGGTGCTGATCTTGAAAACTTATTAAACGAAGCTGCTTTAGTAGCTGCGCGTCAAGATAAGAAGAAAATTGATATGAGTGACATTGATGAAGCAACGGATCGCGTTATTGCAGGTCCGGCTAAGAAAAGTCGTGTTATCTCTGAAAAAGAACGTAATATCGTTGCTTTCCATGAAGCGGGTCATACTGTAATTGGTGTTGTTCTTGATGAAGCTGATGTCGTTCATAAAGTAACAATTGTCCCTCGTGGTCAAGCTGGTGGATATGCAGTAATGCTTCCGAAAGAAGATCGTTACTTCATGACAAAGCCAGAGTTACTTGATAAAATCACTGGTTTACTTGGTGGTCGAGTAGCTGAGGAGATTGTATTTGGTGAAGTGAGTACAGGTGCTCACAACGACTTCCAACGTGCGACGGGCATTGCAAGACGTATGGTTACAGAATTCGGTATGAGTGATAAGCTTGGACCAATGCAATTTGGTAGTTCGCAAGGTGGTCAAGTGTTCTTAGGAAGAGACTTCCATTCAGAGCAAAACTACAGTGATGCAATTGCACACGATATCGATGTAGAAATGCAAACGATTATGAAAGAATGTTATGCTCGTGCAAAAGACATTCTTACTGAAAATCGTGATAAGCTAGATCTTATTGCAAAAACGTTACTTGAAGTAGAAACGTTAGATGCTGAGCAAATCAATCATTTATGTGATTACGGCAGATTGCCAGAACGTCCAACATCTTCAGATGATGTGAAAGTAAACATCAACATGAAGAAAGACGATGAAGATAAAGAAGATAAGTAAGAAACGAAGGAGTGACTATCGTCACTCCTTTTTTGTTTGTTAAAACCTTTGTTAATTACTATTGAGAACTTAGTGGATAAAGTAATTTAAGTAAAACTAGTATTAAAAATTGAAATAGAGAGCAATCTTTTTGTAAAATGATGAGGATAGGAAAGCTGATTATATAAGTATGTGTGATATGATGTTTTTATAAGTTTTATACATACTGCACAAATATAGATTAAATAAGATAAGTGGTGAGAATATGATTTTTGTATTGGATGTAGGGAACACAAATGCTGTACTAGGTGTGTTTGAAGAGGGGGAACTTCGTCAGCATTGGCGCATGGAAACAGATCGTCATAAGACAGAAGATGAATATGGAATGCTTGTAAAGCAATTGCTTGAGCATGAAGGTCTTTCGTTTGAAGATGTGAAAGGTATTATTGTGTCTTCAGTCGTACCACCAATTATGTTTGCTTTAGAGCGCATGTGTGAAAAATATTTTAAAATTAAACCGCTTGTAGTAGGGCCTGGGATAAAAACAGGGCTAAATATTAAATATGAAAATCCGCGTGAAGTAGGCGCAGACCGAATTGTAAATGCAGTAGCAGGAATCCACTTATATGGAAGTCCGCTTATTATTGTTGATTTTGGTACGGCTACTACATATTGTTATATTAACGAAGAAAAGCATTATATGGGTGGAGTTATTACGCCAGGAATTATGATTTCAGCAGAGGCTTTATATAGCAGAGCAGCAAAACTTCCTCGTATCGAAATTACAAAACCAAGCAGTGTAGTTGGGAAAAATACAGTAAGTGCGATGCAATCGGGTATTCTTTATGGTTATGTTGGACAAGTGGAAGGTATTGTTAAGCGTATGAAAGAAGAAGCTAGACAAGAACCTAAAGTTATTGCAACAGGTGGATTAGCAAAATTAATTTCCGAAGAATCGAATGTAATTGATATTGTAGATCCATTTTTAACGTTAAAAGGTTTATACATGTTATATGAACGTAATGCAAATTTACAGCATGAGAAAGGTGAATAAATACGTATGAAAGATTATTTAGTAAAAGCGTTAGCGTTTGATGGAGAAGTGCGTGCGTATAGTGTACGTACAACAAATACAGTAAGTGAGGCGCAAAGACGTCATGATACATGGAGAACAGCTTCAGCGGCACTAGGGCGTTCTTTAACTGCGGGTACAATGATGGGCGCAATGTTAAAAGGTGAGCAAAAGTTAACGATTAAGGTAGAAGGTAACGGTCCGATTGGTCCTATCTTAGTAGATGCTCATGCAAATGGAGATGTACGTGGTTATGTAACGAATCCGCATGTTGATTTTGAAGGAACAGAACAAGGGAAGTTACGTGTATATCAAGCGGTAGGTACAGAGGGGTTTGTAACTGTAATTAAAGATATTGGAATGCGTGAGCCGTTTATTGGTCAATCTCCAATCGTTTCAGGAGAATTAGGAGAAGACTTTACGTATTATTTTGCAGTTTCTGAACAAACGCCTTCTTCTGTAGGTGTTGGTGTTCTTGTAAATGGAGATGATAGCATATTAGCGGCAGGTGGATTCATCCTTCAAATTATGCCGGGTGCGCAAGATGAAACGATTTCATTTATTGAAGACCGTTTACAAAAGATTCCACCTGTATCAACGTTGATTGAACAAGGACTTTCTCCGGAAGAGCTACTATATGCAGTTCTTGGAGAAGATAAAGTAAAAGTATTAGAAACAATGGATGTTCAATTTAATTGCACATGCTCACGCGAGCGTATTGAGAGTGTATTAATTAGTTTAGGTAAAACAGAGTTAGAGCAAGTTCGTGAAGAAGAGGAAGAGACAGAAGTTCACTGTCATTTCTGTAATGAACGATACAAGTTCTCTAAAGAAGATATTACAAATTTAATCGAGAATTTGTAATAAGGGAATTAAGAGGAGCAATCCTCCAAATGAATTGACAAACAGGGAATTTTCTGACAAAATCTAAATATAGATAAAACCAATAAAAATACTCGGTGTTAGGAGTGACAGGAATGCGAGTGGCACAATCAGTTTCAGAATTAATCGGGAAAACGCCGATCGTTAAGTTGAACCGCATCGTAGAATCAGACAGCGCAGATATATACTTAAAATTAGAATTTATGAATCCGGGGAGTAGCGTTAAAGATCGTATCGCATTAGCTATGATTGAAGATGCTGAAAAAAATGGATTATTAAAAGAGGGCGATACAATCATTGAGCCGACAAGTGGTAACACAGGAATTGGTTTAGCGATGGTAGCGGCTGCTAAAGGATATAATGCAATCTTAGTAATGCCAGAAACAATGAGTATTGAGCGTCGTAATTTATTACGTGCTTACGGTGCGGAATTAGTATTGACTCCAGGGCCTGAAGGAATGGGTGGAGCAATTCGTAAAGCGACTGAATTAGCAAAAGAGCATGGCTACTTTATACCACAACAGTTCAAAAACCAATCGAATCCAGAAATTCACCGTTTAACAACAGGTCCAGAAATTATTGAACAAATGGGTGACCAATTAGATGCGTTTATTGCAGGTATTGGTACAGGTGGAACGATTACTGGTGCTGGTGAAGTACTGAAGGAAGCGTATAAAGATATTAAAATTTATGCAGTAGAACCTGCAGATTCACCAGTATTATCTGGTGGGAAACCAGGTCCACATAAAATCCAAGGAATTGGGGCGGGATTTGTTCCGGAGACGTTGGATGTAGAAGTATATGATGAAATTATTCAAGTGAAAACAGAGCAAGCATTTGAATATGCGAGAAGAGTGGCTAAAGAGGAAGGTATTTTAGTTGGTATCTCTTCAGGCGCAGTTATTTATGCAGCAACAGAAGTTGCGAAAAAGTTAGGTAAAGGGAAAAAGGTACTTGTTATTATCCCGAGTAACGGTGAACGTTATTTAAGTACACCACTTTATCAATTTGAATCATAATTAAACGCGATTGAAAAAGCATCCTTGAAAAAGGGTGCTTTTTCTTTTGGGATTGGAAATAGGAAAAGAGTGAATGACTAGAAAACTTCATGTAAAATAAGAGGTAGTATAATTAAATTATTTTCACTAGCCTTCGAGTATAATCAATCTCTATATAAATAACTTATGTAGTTTGAGCTGGTTAATCTAAGAGGGTGGGATAAAAGAAGACGGGGTGTTGATATGCAACGAAGAAAATCTTTAGCGCTTTCTATTCCATATCAGTTAGATTTCTTTAAGCAATATAAATTTCTTTCTCAGGGTAAATCGCAACATATTTTGTTAGAAAGCGGCCGTGGCGGTCGTTATAACATTGTAGGGCTGAACCCAGTAGCGGTAATCCGAGGGAAGGATGAAACGTTACATATAAGTGAAAGTGGTAAGGAAACAATAAAACGAGGGAATCCGTTAGATTTAATGCAAGAATATATGGAACAATGGAAGACGGACTATAACCCAGAGTATCCGCCTTTTCAAGGTGGTGCAATTGGCTATTTCAGTTATGACTGTATCCGTTATATTGAAAAGCTGCCTTCTCTTGCGGAAGATGATATTAATATACCTGACATCTTCTTTTTATTATTTGATGACGTATTTGTCTATGATCAAAAAGAACAAGTGTTATGGGTTATTACGCATTATGTAGATAAATATGAAGAGGCAAAAGAACGGCTAAATGAGTGGAAGAGTCTTTGGATGACAGAAGCGCCTGAAGTGACTGTGCCCTTTGAAAGTCCTGAAAAGAAAAGTGAAGCAGTTGCTTTTACTGAAGCCGGCTTTATGAAGGCAGTTGAATGTATTCAAGAATATATTGGGGCGGGTGATGTGTTCCAAGTAAACTTGTCGACGAGACAAGAAAGAACGTTACAGACACACCCACTAGAAATTTATACAAGTCTTCGTGAAATTAATCCATCTCCATATATGGGTTACCTGGAGCTTGGGGATTTTCAAATTGTTAGTGGATCGCCAGAGTTGTTAATTAAGAAACAAGGAACTGAAGTAAGTACAAGACCAATTGCTGGAACGAGATCTAGAGGCGCGGATGAGCAAGAGGATGAAGAATTAGCAAGAGAATTAATTGAGAACGAAAAAGAAAGAGCAGAGCATGTAATGCTTGTGGATTTAGAAAGAAATGATTTAGGACGTGTTTGTAAATATGGCACTGTAGAAGTGGATGAATTTATGGTAATTGAGAAATACTCACATGTTATGCATATTGTTTCTAATGTGCGTGGTGAGGTGGAAGAAGATAAAGATGCTTTTGATTTAGTGAAGGCTGTATTCCCTGGGGGAACAATTACTGGTGCCCCGAAAATACGTACGATGGAAATTATTGAGGAATTAGAACCTGTTCGAAGAGGGATTTATACAGGTTCAATCGGTTGGATTGGTTATTCTGGAGATACAGAATTGAATATTGTAATTAGAACGCTTCTTGCTAAAGATGGAAAAGCTCATGTACAAGCAGGGGCGGGAATTGTAATTGATTCAAATCCAGAAAATGAATATAAAGAGTCGTTAAAAAAGGCGATTGCTTTATGGCGTGCAAAAGAACGTAGCGAAGAAACGGTTAGGTGAGAGAAATGATATTAATGATTGATAATTATGATTCTTTTACATTTAATTTAGTGCAGTTTCTTGGAGAACTTGGACAAGAGCTCGTTGTTAAACGTAACAATGAAGTGACCATTTCAGATATTGAGAATATGAAACCAGATTTTCTAATGATTTCTCCAGGTCCATGTAGTCCTAATGAAGCGGGGATTAGTATGGAAGTTATTAAATACTTTGCTGGAAAGATTCCGATTTTTGGAGTTTGTCTAGGGCATCAATCCATTGCACAAGTGTTTGGTGGAGAGGTTGTCCGTGCAGAACGATTAATGCATGGGAAAACGTCGCTTATGCATCATGATGGAAAGACGATTTTTTCGGATATTCCTAATCCGTTTACTGCGACGCGCTATCATTCCCTTATTGTTAAGAAAGAGACGTTACCCGATTGCTTAGAGGTAACATCTTGGACAGAGGAAGGAGAAATTATGGCACTTCGTCATAAGACATTGCCGATAGAGGGTGTGCAATTCCATCCGGAATCTATTATGACTTCTCATGGGAAAGAGTTGTTACAGAATTTCATTTGTAAATACAGTCCAAGTGCAACGTTATGTTAATTTACGTAAATGGTCAGTATGTAGAAGCAAGTGAAGCGAAAATTTCTCCTTATGATCATGGTTATTTATATGGTCTTGGAGTTTTTGAAACGTTTCGTATTTATAATGGTCATCCTTTCTTATTGGATGATCATTATGACCGTTTAATAGAAGCGCTGGATACATTGCAAATTAAATGGACAATGACAAAAAATGACGTGATGCTTATTTTGAAAGATTTACTCGCTAAGAATGAATTGAAGCATGCATATGTACGTTTTAATGTATCAGCGGGTATAGATGAAATAGGATTACAAACGGAAATGTATGAAGAGCCTTCGGTTATTGTTTTTATAAAACCTTTAACAGCTCCAGGAGATGTAGTGGAAAAAGAAGGTGTTATTCTAAAACAAGTGCGAAATACACCGGAAGGAACATTTCGTCTGAAGTCTCATCATTATTTAAATAATATTTTAGGGAAGCGTGAAATTGGAAATGTTGTGAGTAAGGAAGGTATTTTTCTTACTGAAGCAGGTTATGTTGCAGAGGGTATTGTTTCCAATCTATTTTTTGTGAAAGGTGATGTTTTATATACACCTTCGTTAGAGACAGGGATTTTAAATGGTATCACTCGTGCGTTTATTATAAAGAGTGCTGAAGAATTAAATATAGAAGTAAAGGAAGGTTTCTTTACAAAAGATGAGCTACTTTCAGCGGATGAAGTCTTCGTAACAAACTCCATTCAAGAAATTGTTCCGCTTTATCGTATAGAAGCGCAGGATTTCCCGGGTAAAGTAGGAGTGGTTACAAAAAGTTTAATGTACCTTTATGGAATGCAAAGAGAGAAATTATGGAGCAGAAATGAATTACGAAGAGGAGATGTGTAGTTTGAAGTGGGATTATGATTTACGCTGCGGCGAATATACATTGAATTTAAATGAAAAGACATTAATTATGGGGATTTTAAATGTAACACCAGATTCGTTTTCTGATGGTGGGAGTTACAACGAGGTAGATGCTGCGGTACGTCACGCAAAAGAAATGCAAGGTGAAGGTGCTCATATTATTGATATTGGTGGCGAATCTACTCGCCCGGGTTTTGCTAAAGTATCAGTAGAAGAAGAAATAAAGCGAGTTGTCCCGATGATTCAAGCAGTTTCAAAAGAAGTAAAATTGCCTATATCTATCGATACATATAAAGCTGAAGTTGCAAAGCAAGCAATTGAGGCTGGTGCTCATATTATTAATGATATTTGGGGAGCGAAGGCGGAGCCGAAAATTGCTGAAGTCGCAGCTCATTACGATGTACCCATCATTTTAATGCATAACCGCGATAACATGAATTATCGTAATTTAATGGCGGATATGATTGCTGATTTGTATGACAGTATTAAAATTGCTAAAAATGCTGGTGTGCGAGATGAGAATATTATTTTAGATCCAGGTATCGGTTTTGCTAAAACACCTGAGCAGAACTTAGAGGCGATGCGTAATTTAGAACAGTTAAATGTGCTAGGTTATCCGGTTCTCTTAGGTACTTCGAGAAAGTCCTTTATTGGGCACGTATTAGATTTGCCAGTAGAGGAACGCCTTGAGGGAACGGGAGCTACTGTTTGTCTTGGTATTGAAAAGGGCTGTGAGTTTGTTCGTGTCCATGATGTGAAAGAAATGGCGCGTATGGCTAAAATGATGGATGCGATGATTGGTAAGGGGGTAAGGTAATTGGATAAAATTTATATCCATGATATGGAGTTTTATGGTTATCATGGCGTGTTCCCAGAGGAGAATAAATTAGGTCAGAGATTTAAAGTTGACTTAACGGTGGAGTTGGATTTAAAGCGTGCAGGGGAAAGTGATGACTTAGAGCATTCGGTCAATTATGGAGAGCTTTTCGAATTATGTAGAAAAGTTGTTGAGGATAGAAAGTATAAGCTTGTGGAGAGTATCGCTGAAAATATTGCTGCAGATATATTAAAACAATATGAAAGTATTTCGCGCTGTACAATTAAGGTAATTAAGCCGGATCCACCGATACCGGGTCATTATCGTGCTGTAGCAGTAGAAATTACGAGAGAACGTCCATGAACAATATAGCTTACATTGCATTAGGGTCGAATATTGGAGAGCGTTATACGTATCTAACCGAAGCGATTCAGTTTTTAAATAAAAATCCTTATATTCAGGTTGATGATATTTCATCTGTATATGAAACTGAGCCAGTTGGCTATACTGACCAAAGTTGCTTTTTAAATTTAGTTATAAAAATTTCTACCAATTTATCACCACAAGAATTATTGAAAGTAACACAAAAAGTAGAAAATGACCTAGGAAGAAAAAGGGAAATTAGGTGGGGGCCGAGGACTATCGACCTTGACATTTTACTTTATAATCAAGAGAATATTGAAGCAGAGAATCTTATTGTTCCGCATCCGCGGATGTTTGAAAGAGCTTTTGTTATCGTTCCGTTGTTAGAAATTAATCAAGACATAAAACAAAACATTTCATGTTCACAAGTAGAAGAAATGAAAAGGCGAGAGGGAGTAACGGTATGGAAGCAGAAAAATGGGGAAGACGCATTCGTGCTTTTCGAAAGCTAAAAGGTTACACACAAGAAGGTTTTGCTAAAGCACTAGGGGTATCTGTATCTGTTTTAGGTGAGGTTGAGAGAGGGAATAGATCGCCTTCTCAAGATTTTGTAGTAGAAGTTGCTAAGGCATTAAATGTTTCGATAGAGGAATTAATGCCAAAGTGATTGTACAGGAAGGAGTAGATTGATTGTTAAAGATTGCAAATATCGAGATGAAAAATCCGGTTGTACTAGCACCGATGGCGGGAGTGTGTAACTCTGCATTCCGTTTAACAGTAAAAGAATTTGGTGCCGGCTTAGTTTGTGCTGAAATGGTAAGTGATAAGGCAATATTGCTTAATAATAAAAGAACATTAGATATGTTATATATCGACGAGAGAGAAAAGCCATTAAGTTTACAAATTTTTGGTGGAGAGAAAGAAACTCTTGTAGATGCTGCGAAATATGTAGATAAATATACGACAGCAGACATAATTGATATTAATATGGGTTGTCCAGTGCCGAAAATCGTTAAATGTGATGCTGGAGCAAGGTGGCTTTTAGACCCGAATAAAATATATGAAATGGTAGCAGCGGTTGTAGATGCTGTTGAAAAGCCGGTTACAGTTAAAATGCGTATCGGTTGGGATGAAGAACATATTTTCGCAATAGAAAATGCTAGGGCTGTTGAGCGTGCTGGTGGCCAAGCTGTGGCGGTTCACGGACGTACACGAGTGCAAATGTATGAAGGAAAAGCGGATTGGGATATTATTAAACAAGTAAAACAATCTGTAAATATCCCGGTTATCGGAAATGGTGATGTCGCAACGCCGCAAGATGCAAAGCGTATGCTTGATGAAATTGGTGTAGATGGTGTTATGATTGGTCGTGCTGCTCTTGGAGATCCGTGGATGATTTATCGTACGGTAAAGTATTTGGAGACAGGTGAATTAATGCCGGAACCAACAGTGCGCGAGAAAATTGATGTATGTATGTTGCATCTAGATCGTCTTATCGACTTAAAGAATGAAAGTGTCGCTGTAAGAGAGATGAGAAAACATGCAGCTTGGTATTTAAAAGGTGTTCGTGGTAATGCGAGTGTACGTAATGGTATTAATGCTTGTAACACACGGGAAGACCTTGCGAATGTGTTAGGTACATTTGTAGAAGAAGTGGAAGCGAAACAACAAACAATTTACGTTGGTTAATAATGGACATAGGAGATTGACATTCTTCTATACACTTCCTATAATTACGTGAAAGAAAGAAGAGCTGCCAGTTAGTTGCTGGCAGTTTTTCTAGTTGAGTAGAAAATGCTATACTGTATATATTGTAAAATTAAATAGAGCTGGAGTGATATCAATATCATGGATAACATGAACCACGAAGAATTAAACGACCAATTGATTGTTCGTCGTGAAAAGCTACATAATTTACGTGAACAAGGAATTGACCCGTTCGGTAAAAGATTTGAACGCACAAATTCAACAACTGACTTAGTGAGTCTATATGGAGAGTTCTCTAAAGAGGAATTAGAGGAGAAGGAAATCGCTGTTTCTATCGCTGGTCGTATTATGACAAAACGCGGAAAAGGGAAAGCTGGATTTGCACATGTTCAAGATTTACATGGACAAGTTCAAATTTATGTTCGTAAAGATGCTGTTGGAGATGACGAGTACGAATTATTTAAAACAGCAGATTTAGGTGATTTAGTAGGTATTGAAGGTAAAGTGTTCAAAACAAACGTTGGAGAACTTTCAGTAAAAGCAACAGGCTTTACGCTATTAACGAAATCTCTTCGTCCATTACCAGATAAATACCATGGATTAAAAGATGTTGAACAACGCTACCGTCAACGTTACTTAGACTTAATTACAAGTATGGAAAGTCGTGAAACGTTCGTTACTCGTAGTAAAATCATTCGTGAGATGAGAAGATACCTAGATGACAACGGTTATCTTGAAGTGGAAACACCTATGATGCATGCAATTGCAGGTGGAGCTTCTGCGCGTCCTTTCACTACACACCATAATGCGTTAGATATGGAATTATATATGCGTATCGCAATTGAGCTACATTTAAAGCGTCTTATTGTGGGTGGTTTAGAAAAAGTATATGAGATCGGCCGTGTATTCCGTAATGAGGGTGTATCAACTCGTCATAATCCTGAGTTTACGATGATTGAATTATATGAAGCATACGCTGATTATAAAGATATTATGAAGTTAACAGAAGATATGGTTGCTCATATCGCGAAAAAAGTACTGGGTACAACAACAATCCAGTATGGTGATTATGAAATTAATCTAGAACCAGAATGGACACGTCTTCATATGGTAGATGCGATTAAGCAATACTCTGGAGCTGATTTCTGGAATCCGATGAGTGTAGAAGAAGCGCGTGAACTTGCAAAAGAACATAATGTAGAAATTAAAGATACAATGGAAGTTGGTCATATTATAAATGAATTCTTCGAACAAAAAGTAGAAGATAAATTAATCCAACCAACATTTATTTACGGTCATCCGGTAGAAATCTCGCCGCTTGCGAAAAAGAATGATGAAGATCCAAGATTTACAGATCGTTTCGAATTATTTATCGTTGCGCGTGAACATGCAAATGCATTCACTGAGTTAAATGATCCAATCGATCAAAAAGAACGTTTTGAAGCGCAATTAAAAGAGCGCGAACAAGGTAATGACGAAGCTCACATGATGGATGACGATTATATTGAAGCTCTTGAGTACGGTATGCCTCCTACGGGTGGATTAGGAATCGGTATTGATCGTCTAGTTATGTTATTAACAAATGCACCATCTATTCGTGATGTATTATTATTCCCTGCTATGCGCCATAAACAAGACTAAGCTTTGGAGATTTCTCCAAAGCTTTTTTTATTTGAGCATGAGTTGCGTGGGTATAGTAAATCTTGATAGTGCGAGAAATTATATTTATATAGAAGAAATGTGCTGTTTTTATACTTTTTTACTAAGTTAAAAATTTTATTAGAAAAACTATTGCATTTTAATAATCAAACTGGTATATTTATATTCGTTGCCACGAAAGGTAACAAACAAAACAAACGAAAAACAACTTATTGAAAAAAGTTGTTGACGAAAGTGTAACGAAATGTTATATTGATAAAGTCGCTTCTGAGCGACAAAGTAGTTCTTTGAAAACTGAACGAAACAAACAACGTGAAACGTCAATTTTTATTTTAGATGCTAGACAAACTAACTTTATTGGAGAGTTTGATCCTGGCTCAGGATGAACGCTGGCGGCGTGCCTAATACATGCAAGTCGAGCGAA